>NZ_LUUG01000079.1 GCF_001644035.1 Methylomonas methanica | reverse complement strand
TTCGCAGCTTTGATAACGCCGGCGATAGTCGCCAAACCGGAAACACCCAATACTGTGCAGATGTCCGCGCCAGCAGCATAGAAAGCACCGGCTTCGTATTCGCCAGCGTCCATGGTTTTCAAGTCAACCAACAACAATTTGTCTGGGTAACGTTGTCTCAGTTCTTTAACCAGGTTGATACCGTTGTATTTAATGCAAGGAGTGCCGATTTCAAAAATATCAACATAAGGCGCTACTTTATCAGCCAATTCGACAGTTTGGTTGAAATCCAGTGAATCCAACGCCATTTGAATTAATGGTCTTGCCATATTTATGTGCTCCGATTGTTATAGTTACAGTTATTGTTTTAAGACCCACCCCCCGACCAAAACGCCATTTTCAGGTCTTTAAGTCGAGAGCGCCGCAAGCCTTTGTCGATGGGCAGTTTTCGCGAGTGCGGCAACTCTAAATCAGAATAAGGCACCCTGTCAATTGAAGACCGACTATTTACTCAGTAAAAACCCTGTATTCAGTCCGGATCGGTAAAAACTCAACCGTCCAAACCGGTCCAAGGCTTGAATAGCCCCGTCGCATCCACCCCGAACATATCCAGGATTCGCCCCACGCCCTCATCTACCATCGCCCGCACGGAATCGGTCTTGTTGTAAAAAGCCGGCATCGGCGGATAGATAATTCCGCCCATTTCCGTGACGCTGGCCATATTGCGGATATGCGCCAAATTTAACGGTGTCTCGCGGGGCACCAACACTGTTTTACGGCGCTCTTTCAATGCCACGTCCGCCGCCCGGGAAATCAAGTTGTCACCAAACCCATGCGCCACTGCCGCCAGCGTTTTCATCGAACACGGCGCAATAACCACACCCTCGGTCTTGAAAGAACCGCTGGCAATACACGAGGCGATATCGTTTATGCCGTGCGTGACATCCGCCAACGCATACAAAGCAGTCCGATCCATATCCAATTCGTATTTTAGATTAACGAAACCAGCTGTCGACACCACGAGATGGGTTTCCCACTCGTCTCGTGTCCGCAACACTTGCAGCATCCTAACGCCATAAATCGCCCCGGTAGCGCCGGTTATTGCAATAACCAGTCGTTTTTTGTCCTTCATAATACCCTTGTCTACGCTAAAAGCTTGGTCATATCATCGGTCGCGGATACCAACGCATCGATCATTTCTTCGCCTCGCGCAATGTGGCCGGCATTCGGCAATACGACGTAACGAGATTGCGGCAAGGCCTGATGCAGGCGCCAGCCTGCTTCCGCAGGACAGGTCAAATCGTTTCGGCCATGGATGATGATGGTCGGTACCGACTGCAACCCCGCACAGTTTTCCAGGATTTGATTTTCGCGGATGAAATAATCATGAATGGCATAAGACAATTCCATTTTTACTTGCCGCAACATCTGCTCGCTAACCGTCTCCATACTCTCCAAATAATCATTACCTAAGGCCACTTGTCCGCTCCAGGCCTGCCATTGTTGAGCAGCACGCTTGGCGGCGTCCTGATCGGCACCGAAAATTGCTTCCACCAATCGCTCCAAGACATTGGCGTCCGGCAAATTGGGCAAATTGTCCAATAAGACCTGCCAACGCTCGGGATAGATTTTATTGACGCCGTTACCCAAAAACCACTCCATATCGGCCTGTCTGGCTAAAAACACGCCGCGCAAGATCATCGCCAACACCTGACCCGGATGCTGCTGAGCATAAAGCAAAGCCAACGTACCTCCCCAGGAACCGCCGAATAACAACCAACTATCAATACGTAATTGCGTGCGGATGCGCTCCATATCCGCCAGCAAATCCTGAGTGGTATTGCCTTGCAATTCGCCAAACGGCTCAGATAATCCGCAACCGCGCTGATCCATCAAGATGATGTGGTAGCGATCGGGATCGAAAAACCGCCGATGATCGGGCTTGGTACCGGAGCACGGGCCGCCATGCAAAAATATCGCCGGAATACCGGCCGGATTGCCGGATTGCTCGACATACACGCGATGGTCGCTGCCTGTTTCCAGAAAGAAAGTATGGAACGGGGAAACTTCCGGATAGAGGGTTTTCATTATTTTTTCATCCATAAAAAAAGGGAAGGCTGTTACACCTTCCCTTTTGCATACCGAATAAGCTACAAACTTAGAATTTGAAACCTACATAACCGCCAGCGTTGAAACCGTCGGTAGGTGTACCGTCGAGGCTGCTGGTTGCGTAGTGGTAACGCACATCAGTACCCAATACGATGCCTCTATACAGGTCGTACTCCGCACCGGCGCCGAAGTTCATGCCGGCGTTCAACACGGAAACCGCGTTGGATGGAACACCCAAAATGTTGATATCCAAACCAACTGGGATAATCCATGGACGCAATTTGCTATCGTGCATGAATTTTATTTTTGGCGAAGCATTGATTCTCAGACGCGCATCAGTTGCGGTGCCATTACCTGCATTAAGCTGAACAGGCGTTACACCGTCCGCAGAAGCTATTGCAGTTAGCGTACCGTTGGTCAATGTATTCTGACCGGTGCCGTATTGAGCGTATTCAATACCCAGCTCGATAGCAAATGAGGTGTCATCCATCAAGCCGAACAAGTCATTATTGACATTGAAGTCGAACGCACCGCCAAAATAGAAACCATCATTATTGCTATTGTTTGACAGCAAAGAACCTTTTTGAGCCAATGAACCGCCACGATCTTGATCCAGAGAAGTCCAACCACCACGAACCGCAACCAAGTTGTCTTTTGCAGACGCTTGAGCAGGTGTTGATTTAACAGATGCCATCCATTGATCAAGCTCTTGAACTTTCGCACTAGCGGCAGTGGAGCTAGCAGATGAAGATTTAACGCGGCTCAACTCAGCTTGCATGGCTTGCATTTGCTCAGCCATTTGTTGCATTTGCGCTTCCAGAGCTTCGGTTTTTCTTGCGGCAGCGTCAGCTACGCGCTCTGCACTGGAACCAGCAGCTTGGGCTTGTGGGGCAATGAATGCTCCAGCCATTGTCAAAGTCGCTGCGGCAACGCCCAGCGCTAATTTGGTTTTAGTAAAACTCATTGTTGTTCCCCCCAAGGGTAGTTATTGTTAAGACTGAATTGGCTTTATAGCAACACAGGATTTCTTCACGTGGGCAATAATAGCAGCAAAACACTAGCCTTACAAGTTTTAAGTCTATTTTTTTTACTCAAAAAATTTGTTTTATATCAACAAGATACAAATACTTTATAAACTATAATCCATATTTGTCAAAAATTAACAACAGCCATTTGCTTTTTTACACACCCATCAACAATCGGCAAACCCTATCTAAATAAGCCGGCTTCGTGTTACCTTAAAAAAGCCTTCTTACACCCGTTTTCCTCAGCATTCGCATGACCACACACCTGGATATTCTGATCATCGGCGGCGGTATCAGCGGCCTGTTAGCCGCTCGAGAACTGCGCCTTGCCGGCCGCGACGTCACGATCCTCGACAAATCCAAACCGGGCCAGGAATCCTCATGGGCCGGCGGCGGCATTTTGCTGCCGATTTATCCCTGGCGCCAAGCTGCGGCCATCTCCGAATTAGCCGTCAACAGCCTAAAAAAATACCCTGCCTTAAGCCAGGAACTGCTCGCCGCTACCGGTATCGATCCGGAATGGTACGACTGCGGCATGCTGATCTGTAAAAACCCGGACTACGAACACGCTATACAGTGGTGCGAACACTACGGCATCGACTATCAGCCGGCAGCACCGAGATTGACCGAGCCGTTTATCAGCAATCTCGACCAACCGCTATGGCTACCGGGAATTGCTCAGGCCCGCAATCCAAGATTATTAAAATCGCTCCATGCTTACTTAATGCAAGCAGGCGTGAAATTTCTGGATACCACTGAAGTTCGCAAGATCGGTATCGCTAACCATCGCGTTACGAACATAGAAACCAACGACGGTCCATACACCGTTCAGCACCTGATCGTTAGCGCCGGCGCCTGGACCACCAATTTAATGAAGGATTTATTGCCGGATTGGCCGGTAGACCTGCACATCAAGCCGGTCAGAGGCCAAATGCTGCTGTTCGACGCCACACCAACAACCTTGCCTTACATGGTGTTGGACGGCGATCAATATTTGATCCCGCGCCGAGACGGGAAAATCCTGGCGGGCAGTACCGTGGAACAGGCCGGCTTTAATAAGATCACCACCGAAGACGCCAAACAGCAGCTTTACCTATTTGCCACCGAATTACTGCCGACCTTGAAAAACTATCCGGTTAGCCATCATTGGGCGGGCTTGCGCCCCGGCAGTCCGCAAGGCATTCCCACTATTGGACGACATCCCGAGATTGAGAATCTCAGCATCAATGCCGGCCATTTTAGAAATGGTTTGGTGATGGGGCCGGCTTCCGCCAAGTTGCTGGCCGACCTGATTCTGCACCGTCCCACCGAAATAGACCCAACACCCTATTCGCTAACTCGAGCAACCGCGCCATGAACTTTTATCCTTTGCTACGCCCTTTGCTATTTTCCCTGGATCCGGAAACCGCGCATCATGTGACGCTGGATTTATTGAAGCTGGCCAAGCAAACCGGCTTATCGGCTTTGAGCAAACCGACAGTTAGCGAAAAGCCGGTCAAGGTGATGGGCTTGGAGTTTAAAAACCCGCTAGGACTGGCGGCCGGTCTGGATAAAAACGGCGACTATATCGACGCATTGGCCGAGCTGGGTTTTGGCTTTATCGAAATCGGCACCGTCACCCCTCGCCCACAACCCGGCAACCCCAAACCGCGCCTGTTCCGCCTACCGGAACATCAAGCCATCATCAACCGGATGGGTTTTAACAACTTGGGTGTGGATCATTTGCTGGAACAAGTAGGTAAATGCCAATATCGCGGCGTTTTGGGGATTAATATCGGCAAGAACGCCGACACCCCGCTGGAAAGCGCCACGGAAGATTATTTGATTGGCCTGCGCAAAAGCTATGCGGCGGCAAGCTATATTACGATCAACATTTCTTCGCCCAACACCAAGAACTTACGCCAATTGCAGCAAGGCGACGAAATCAGGCAATTGTTAAGCGCTTTGAAGGAAGAACAACTGAAGCTTCAGATGACGCATGGCAAATACACTCCAATCGCGGTGAAAATCGCGCCGGATTTAAGCGATGAGGAAATTAGCCACATCGCGGCATTGCTGCTGGAATTTGCTATCGACGGCGTGATTGCCACCAACACCACCATCGCCCGCGATAAAATCCAGGGCCATGTCCATGCCAATGAAGCGGGCGGATTGAGTGGCGCACCGGTCAAAGACAGCTCGACTCGGGTAGTAAGAGGTTTGGCTGCGGAATTGAGCAGCAAACTGCCGATTATTGCGGCCGGCGGGATATTAAGCGCCGCAGACGCCCAGGAGAAAATAGCCGCCGGCGCCAGCTTGGTACAGATTTATAGCGGCTTGATCTATCGAGGACCCGAATTGATTGATGAGATATTAAGCACCATCTAATTTCTTAGGCGCCCCATCGACCTTATCAAACTTAACTGTTGATAGGGTCATCTTATCCTTGTTTGTCTTCTGCGCTTTCCCTAGTGCTAACCCCGCATTCCCAAACCGGCACCGATTAGCGTGCCGAGGCGTTTGCGATGGCGTTTACCGATGAATCAACCGTCCAGCCGCCGCCGAATGCCCGATAAAGCGATACCATCGCCACGCTGAGCGCCGTTTCGGCTTTGGCACGTTCGTCGCTGACGGCCAGCTTGCTGCGTTGAGCATCCAGAACGGCGAGATAATTGCCTGCACCGCGCTGATACAAGGCGTCGACCAGTCGGTAAGATTTTTCCGCCGAAGCCTCCGCTTCAGTCAATTGGCCTAGGCTATCGGTGGCGGAACGGTTTGCGACGAAGGCGTTTTCCACGTCTTCTAATGCCAGCAAAAAAGTCTTCTCGTAATTGGCGGCGACTTGGTCCAGCCGCGCATCGGCGGCGGTGATATGCGCGCGGATGCGACCGGCATTGAAGATCGGCGCCGAAAGGCCCGAGCCCAGCGCATAAACGCTATCGGCCAGACTCGGAAAACCGCCGACCGCCAGTACACCAACACCACCACTGACCGACAGCACCAGCTTGGGATAAAGATCGGCCCGCGCCGACCCCAGGCTGGCCGCCGCCGCGCTGACTTCGGTTTGCGCCAAGCGCAAATCGGGCCGCTGCGCCAACAAATCGGCCGGCAGCAGATTTGGCATGGCCGGCGCTTGCTTCGGTAACGGGACAACAGCGGCCAAGCGACTTCCTAGGCTCTCCGGCTGCTCGCCCAATAACACGCCCAAACGATGGATCAAGTTTTGCTCGGCGTTAGTCAGTCCGGGCAGAGTCGCTTCGGTGCCCTGCAGCAAGGTTTGCTGACGGGCAATGTCCGCCTCGTTAGCCAGCCCGGCTTTAAGAAATACCTGTAAAGTCCTCAGCCGTTCGCGTTGCAAGACGATATTGCTTTGCAAAATACTGATGCGCTGCTGCACGCCGCGCAGCTCCAGATAGTTGGTCGCCACCTGGGCCAACAGACCGACTTGCGCCGCGTGCAAACCTTCCTTGCTGCCTTCGGCTTGCGCAGCGGCAGCTTCCGCTTCCAAATGCCGGCTTCCGAACAAGTCGATTTCCCAGCGCGCCGCCAATCCTCCGCTGACGGCATCGGCCGTCGGCGTAATCAATTTGATGCCTTGCCCGCTCGGCACGCCGACGATACGGTCAATGCGTTTTTCCCGGCCACCAGAAAGTGAGAAATCCAGACTGGGAAACAGCGCCGCTTCGGCGACGGTGACCATCGCGTTGGCTTCGCGGACGCGAGCGGTAGCGATCTTGAGATCGTGGTTGGCGGCCAAGGCTTTGTCTATCAATTCGTTCAGCAAGGGATCGTTGAATCCTTGCCACCAAGTCTTAAGGTCAACCGCTTCGGTGGTTGGGGCGGTTTTAGCATTAGCCGCGTGTTGCCATGTTGCCAGGCTATTGAGCGCTATTCGGTCGCCGACGCGCGTCGGCGTACAGGCGCTTAACCAAGCCAGAGACAGAAGGACTAGCGTTGTTAAATATCGATTATTCATTGCAAGACTCCGAGGTCTTATTTGCCAAAAACGTAGGTTGGGTTAGCGAAGCGTAACCCAACAAAATCAAAATGTTGGGCTTCATTTTATTCAGCCCAACCTACCGTCATTAGAGTCCGACTGCCCACTCTCCACCCTAAACCAAGCCGCATACAGCGCCGGCAGGAAAAAGATCGTCAGCCCGGTCGCCACCGTCAGCCCGCCCATGATGGCGATGGCCTGCGGGCCGAAGAAATCGTTGCGCGACAAGGGGATCATTGCCAGGATGGCCGCCGCAGCAGTCAGCATGATCGGCCTGAAGCGCCGCACCGTCGATTCGACGATGGCCGACCATAGGTCGAGCCCGGCGTTTTGATCCTGCTCGATCTGATCCACCAGAATCACCGAGTTGCGCATGATCATGCCGGACAGTGCCAGGATGCCGAGCAAGGCCACGAAACCGAACGGCGCCCGGAATATGAGCAAGGCGAAGGCGGCACCGATCACCCCCAGCGGCGCGGTGCTGAACACCATGAAAGTCCTGGACAGATTCTGCAACTGCATCATCAACAAGACCAGCGTGACGATCAGCACCAGCGGAATCCAGATCAGAATCGACTTCTGCGCGGTCACCGCGTCTTCCTTGGCGCCGCCGGTTTCGATGAAATAGCCGGCCGGCAAGCTATCCTGTATCGGTTTAAGTTTCGGGATGATTTCCGCCGCCACGTCCGGGGCCATTTTGCCGTCGGCCACATCGGCGCGTACCGAGATGGCCGGGAAGCGGTTACGCCGCCAACGCACGCCGTCTTCGAACACGATTTCGAACTTGACGAACTGCGACAGCGATACCGACTTGCCGTTGGCGGTGCGAACAGCAACATCCGGCAATTCGTCGGCGGCGGTGCGCAATTCGGGACTGGCCCGCCAGACGATGTCGATCAATTTATCCTGCTCGCGCAATTGCCCGACCGGTATGCCAGTGTAATGTGCCTGCAAGGCTTGCGACAGGCTGGCTGTCGAAACGCCGAGGGCGCGGGCCTTGTCCTGATCCAAGACTAAACGGAACGAAGGTATCCGCTCATGCCAGTCGTCGTTGACATCCACGGTGCCGGGATGGTCACGTACAAGCTCGGCGACCCGGTCAGCAATGCCGCGCACGATATTGGGGTTTTCGCCGAGCACTCTGAACAGCAAGGGATAATCCATTGGCGGCCCGACATTGAGGCGCTTCACCCGGCCTCGCATAGCCGGGAAATCCGTGGCTAAAGCCTGCCGGACGCGCTGCATGACCCGTTCGCGGGCCGCATTATCCTTGGTCATCACCACCAATTCAGCCAGATTGGTATTTGCCAATTGCTGCACGATCAACTTGAAAAACCTCGGCGTCCCGCTGCCGATATAGCTGGCGACATGTGCCACGTCCTCGTCCTTGGCTAATAGCGCCTCCATGCGTTTGGCGGCGGCTTCGGTTTGCTCAAAGGAACTGCCCTCCGGCAGCCACAGATTGATGATGACTTCCGGCCTGTTGGACAGCGGGAAGAACTGTTCGGGGACATGGGCTAAAGCCACCACACCGAGGCCGAACAAGGCCAGCGTGGCGATAATGACTTTCTTGCGGTGTGCCACGCAGGCATCCACCCAGCGGCGCAGCCGGTTGTAGAACGGCGTATCGAACAGTTCGTGAACCGCTTGCCCGTCCTTGGTATGCACCTTGAGTATCAAAAATCCCAAATAAGGGGTGAACACCACCGCGCCTATCCATGACAGTATCAGGGAAATGCCGACCACCTGAAAAATCGCCACGGTATATTCGCCGGCGGAGGATTGGGCCAGACCCACCGGCAAGAACCCGGCGATGGTGATCAAGGTGCCGGTCAGCATCGGAAAGGCCGTGGCACGATAGGCATAGGTCGCGGCGCGCATCCGATCCCAACCTTCCTCCAGTTTGCGGGCCATCATTTCGACCGCAATCATCGCATCGTCCACCAGCAGGCCCAGCGCCAGAATCAATGCGCCCAATGAAATACGATGCAAATCGATGCCGCACAACAACATGAGCAGCAAGGTGGCAGCCAGTACCAGCGGCACGGTCAGTGCCACCACGGACCCGGTACGCCAGCCCAGACTTAAAAAGCTAACGACCAACACGGTAGCCAGGGCTTCGAAGAAGGTACCGCCGAATTCCGCCATCTGATTCTTAACTACATGCGCTTGATTGGCGACCGGTTCTATATCCATGCCCAAGGGTAACTCGGTTTCGATGCGGGCCAGCGTTTCTTCCAAGGCTTTTCCCAGGTCGATAACATTGCCTTTGGTGTTCATCGTCACACCGAGTCCGAGGGCCTGCTTGCCATTGAAACGCATTTTGAATTCCGCTGGATCGACATAGCCGCGCGTTACCTTGGCAAAGTCGCCAACTTTGAATGTTCGATTTTCAATGCGTACCGCCAGATTGGCGACGCTATCCGCCGAGTCGAACGCGCCGGTCAGGCGTATCGGCAGATTACGCTGCGCGGAAAATACCATGCCGGCCGGCGTCATGCCATTCTGCGCTTGCAAGGTTTGAGCAACCGCCGCCGCCTCCAGGCCCAATTCGGCCAGCTTCTTGTCGGAAAATTCGACGAAAAGCTTTTCGTCCTGCACGCCGATCAACTCGACCTTTTCAACATCCTTGACCCTCAAAAGCTGTTGGCGGACTGAGTCGGCCGCCTGTTTCAGATCGGCATAACTAAAGCCCTCACCGGAAAAAGCGTAGATCAGGCTGTAGGTATCGCCGAATTCATCATTGAAAAACGGCCCGATACTGCCGGGCGGCAGCGTCATGCGGATGTCATCGACTTTCTTGCGCACTTGATACCAAAGCCCGGGAATTTCCTTGGGCGGCGTATCCTCGCGGGGCGTGACGAAAATCACCGATTCGCCGGGTTTGGAGTAACTGCGCAGATAATCCAGGTTAGGCAGCTCCTGGATTTTCTTTTCCAGCCTATCGGTCAACTGCTGTTCCACTTCCAGCGCGGTGGCGCCGGGATAGAGGGTTTTGACTACCATTACCCGGAACGTAAACGGTGGGTCTTCCTGCTGGCCCAGCCGGTAATACGCGAATAGGCCGCCTAGCACCACCAAGGCGATCATAAAACCGGTAAAGGAGCGATGTTTAAGCACCCATTCGCTGAGGTTGAACTCTTTCATAGTGAGCCCTCTGTTGCGCCATGCTTAGCCAATGCATTTTCTTCCGGCAAGCGCACCGCTTGCCCCTCGGCCAGACGTTGAACGCCGGCGCTAACCAGCAATTGGCCGGCGGCGAGGCCATCGACGGCAATGCGTTCGCCTGCCAGCGTTTCGCCCAGCCGAACCGGCACGGATTTGACCGTGGCGGCCTGCTCGTCAACCAGCCAGACCGAAGAATGATCGGGCTGGTTTTGCGGGGTATAGACGGCTGAAAGCGGGATGGCGATGCGGGAAGCGGTGTTCGCGTCGATATGAACCGTCGCCGTCATGCCCAATTGTGCGGCGTCCAGGCCTTCGAGCAAGGTGGCCTTGACGCGATAGGTGCGGCTGGCCGGATCGGCGGCCGAGGCGATCTCGCGAATTTTAGCCTTGAGTAACCAATTGCCGTTTAACCATAAAGACACATTAACGGCTTGTTGGCGCTGGATTTCCGCCAGACGATGTTCGGGAACCTCGAAATGAACTTCCTTTTCGTCGAGCTGGGCCAGCGTCACCACAGTCTGTCCGGCCGCCAGCACTTGTCCGGCCTCTACAGACAGCGCAGTCACTACGCCGTCCCGGTCGGCACGCAGTTCGGTATAGGCCAGCTGGTTAAGCGCTTGGCCCAATTGCGCTTCCAGCGCCGCCGTCCGTTCCCGCGCTGTGGCATAAGTGGTTTCATGCCGCTCGAACTCCGGCGGACTGATGACTTGCTGGGCCAGCAGTTCGCGGTATCTCGCTAGATCGTCGCGCAAGAAATTGCTGTCGGCCTGCGCGGAAGCCAGCTGAGCCTTAAGGCCCTGCACGGCGAGGCGGTAATCGTTGCCGTCCAGGATCGCCAGCAGCTGACCTTTGCGCACCTGGTCGCCAACGTCTACTTTCCGCTCCAGCAGTTTACCGGCCACCCGGAAGGATAAGGGCGTCTCGATTCTTGCCCTGACTTCTCCAGCAAAATTTCTAGCGCCAACTGCGGCATGGTCCTGGATTCGAAACACTTTCACCGGCCGGGAAACCGCTTGCGCTTTATTGTTTTGGTCGCTGCATCCGACGCTTATAGTCAGCGGCAACAACGCGACCGACAGCCAGCCTTTGATGGGGAATCGGAATGGCAGCCGGTCACGGCTGGCCGGCATTAGCGGAATTTTGGATCTCAGCATTTTGCTTTCTCCTTCGATAAAAGGTTCGGTAATATTCGGAATTATCATTCGATGCCGTTTGCTATCAGTAAAACGGCGGCCAACTTGGCGTCATCGGCCACGCCGGAATGGCGCTGCAATTGTTCGGATACGATGGCGCCTTGGAACAAGGCACAAAGTTGCCCCGCCAGCCGTTCCGGAAAACGCGCACCGGCTTGTCCGGCTAGATCAGTCATATAACTTCGAAACTTGCGATAAAACGCGGCGGACAGTTGATGCACCACATGACGTTGATCGGGAAATTCCGCGGATGCGTTGATAAAGGGGCAACCTTGAAAATCAGGATTCGCCAAGCATTTGCCGTGGACATCGAAAATTGCCAATAACCTGTCTTTCGGCGACTGAGCTTTGTCCTCGACTTGCTCGACAAACCAAGTCCAAAATTCGGCATCGCGGTCTTGCAGGTAAGCGACGATCAACACCTCCTTGGAGGAGAAATGCTTGTACAAACTCATCTTGGTCGTGTTCGCCGATTTGACAATGCTATCGACGCCGGTTGCCCTAATGCCTTGGGTGGAGAAGAGCTTAGTCGCCGCATGCAAGATTCGTTCGCGCGCATTAGCGGTGTTAATAGACATCGTTACTCATACCTCCAACGAGACGGTCGCAGAATCTCATCACTTAGAATCCCGCCCGAATATCAATAACGTCGATGTCGCCGAGGCATAGAGTCGGCCTGCGGCGTCGATAAGACGTGCTTCGGCAAAAGCAGCTCGCCTCCCTAGCGATAGAACACTGCCTTCCGCTCTGACTAACCCCGTGTTCTTGGTCATTGCCTTGTGATAGGAAATTTTCAATTCCAAGGTTGTGTAGGCCTGTTTCTCGGTCAAGCTGGAATGGACTGCACAGCCGCAGGCGGAATCCAGCAACGTGGCCGCATAGCCGCCGTGAACGGTGCCTAAGGGGTTATAAGCATGTTCGCCGGGCTTGCCGGCAACGACAGCTTTGCCGAGGTCGATTTCCACCAACTCAAAATCCAGCGACGCCAGGATTCCCGGCTTCCGCCCAGAGGACATCAGGGCGCGCAACTGGTCTAGGCCATTGAGTCCGGCACCGGTTTTATACGCAAGACTCATCTTAAATACGCTCCTTCCTGGATGCGCGATATCGCTGGATGTGCAGTCGTCTTGGTTCTCTTAGAAAAACGAATCATGTCCTTATCCTTCCATTCTTCAGACTATCGGCAGCTGGTTAAACTTGCGTAAGGACTTGTCTACCAAGGCTTCCGGGAGGAAACGACGCAGAAAGCGCACCTGGCTTGCCTGTTTCCCGGCGGTATAGCGCCTTCTGGGAACTGCGGCAGTCGCAGCTTTCAACACCGTATCAGCGACCACTTCCGGGGCGTCGCCTGCATTCACGCCATTCCGCATGAGCGTTGCCATGCCGGCACGTACCGAGTCATAGACGCCAAGCGGCTGATCAGGTCTCGTTAGACTTTCTTCGAACGAGGTCCGGGTAAATCCGGGCTCGACCAACACCACCCGAATTCCGAATGTGCGCAGTTCGTGGTCGAGGGATTCGGAATAGCCCTCAACCGCATGCTTGGTCGCGGCATAGAGGGCGTTGTAAGGCGATGGGATCAAGCCAAGGACTGAGCTGACATTGACGATTCTGCCTTTCCTTTGGTTGCGCATGGTCGGCAACACCGCATTTGTCACGCGAGTAATGCCGAAGAGGTTGACGTCGAACAAGGCTTGGGCCTGGGCGGTGGACGACTCTTCCGCACCGCCGAGCAAGCCAATGCCGGCATTGTTGACCAACAGATCGATGCGGCCCGCCTGTTTCAATACCTCGGCTACCATATTCTTTACTGACGCATCGTCGGTCACGTCGCAGGTCAGCATCGTGATGCCTGCTATGCTGGCAGACGCCTTGCGGCTAGTGCCGAATACGCGGTAACCCGCTTGTTGCAGGGCCTTGGCCGTTACCAGCCCAATGCCAGAGGATGCGCCGGTGATCAGGGCTACAGTATTGTCTTTATTGCTCATATCAAATCTCCTTGCAGGGATGGATAGTCTGGCGACTAAGTGTTACTATCAATTTGAAACCAATGTTACTATCAAAATGAAAGTAAGTCACTACTAAAAAAGTATGAACGATAAAAATATTTGCGCCGACCCCTGTCCGATTGCCCGCTGCTTGGCTTTTCTCGGAGACACTTGGAGTTTATTGCTTTTGCGGGACGCCCATATTGGCCTGACCCGTTTCGATCAATTTCGGAAAAGTCTTGGCATCGCGCCGACGATTCTGACCCGGCGCTTGGCGACGTTAACGGAGGAAGGATTATTGGAAAAACGGCTCTATTCGGAGCGTCCGCCGCGTGAAGAGTATGTGTTGACAGCCGCCGGCCGCGACTTTCTGCCGGTGCTCATGATGATTGGCGCCTGGGGGAGCCAGTATCGCGGCGATGGTCCGTTGGTGCGTGTCCAGGATGTTGAGACGGGAGAGTATATTAAACCGATCGCCATCGACGAGGTGACGGGGGCAAGAATCGGGACTCGCCCGCTACGCTTTGTGATGCCGGATAGCGATTGAAGCACTATGGCTTACCCATACACGGCTAATGAAGACTTGTGCGTTGGTGGAATTATTGGAGAGTTCCAGAAAAAATCTCTCATGCAGCAAGATGATCGCTCGCTTTGGTTATGCGGCCTGGATTCGCGAATCTCCAGAAGTTGTTGATAAGCAGATGAGAGGGAACGAATACCAAAGAACCCCGACCTTGAAGCTGATAGAGTTTTGTAACTCAAAAAGCGTTTTGAACGCAAAGAAACGTGGTTATTTCAAAGTCCAACTCTCTGAAGCAGTCTAAATCAAGTATCTTTAAACTAGAGCAACGGTCTCAAAGGAAAAGCACAGGATTAATAAGCTACTTTAATCCATGTTTTACTGACAAATCCGTAAAAAACCGCGCCCAGATAACGTGTGGTCAAGTACCTACTTTTGATGTTAACGAAGTCCAGGCGGGTGGATTTGTATTATCGTCCACGCATACAGTACAGCGGCATTTACTCACCCGCAATCGCCATCTGCTCCAGCAAAATAGAACCGACTCTAATATTACCGCGTAAATCCACATCGTTACCGATGGCCACAATGTTGCGCAGCATGGACTTCAAATTGCCGGCGATGGTAATTTCTTGCACTGGATACTGGACCACGCCGTTTTCCACCCAAAAGCCGGACGCGCCGCGCGAATAATCGCCAGTCACGCGATTAACGCCCTGCCCCATCAATTCTGTGACCAGCAAACCGGTGTCCAGCAATTTCAGCATGCCGGCAAAATCGTTACTGCCGGGTTCAACGGTCAGATTGTGCACACCGCCTGCGTTACCGGTAGTTTGCATACCTAGCTTGCGCGCCGAATAGGTGCTGAGAATATACGATCTTAAAATACCGTCGCTGACAATATCCCTGGCTCTGGTCGCCACACCTTCGGAGTCGTAACTGGCGCTGCCCAGCGCGCCGCGCAGAAACGGCTGCTCATGAATCCGCACAAAATCCGGCAAAATCTGCGTATCCAACGTATCCAGTAAAAACGAGGATTTGCGATATAAACTGCCGCCGCTGATCGCACCGATCAACGCCCCGATCAAACCGGACGCCATTTCCGACGCGAATAATACCGGACATTGCCGAGTACTCAGACTGCGGGCATTGAGACGAGCGAGCGTCCGTTGCGCGGTTTTTTCGCCGACTTGTCTAGCCGATTCCAGGCCGGCCGCATTACGGGCCACGCTGTACCAATAATCGCGCTGCATCGCATCGCCGCTGCCGGCCAGCACCGAACAGCTCAGAGAATGCCGACTGGACTGGTAGCCTTGCAAAAAACCCAGCGAATTACCGAACACCCGCGTGCCTTGATGCGTATTCACCGAAGCGCCTTCGGAGTTGCTAATCGCCTTATCATAACCGCGCGCGATATTTTCGCATTCGATGGCGATGCTTATGGCTTGTTCGGCGTTAATATCCCAGGGATGGTTCAAGTCCAGATCCGGGAACTCGGTTGCCAATAATTCGGCATCGGGCAAGCCGGAATACGCATCGTCGCTGGCGTAACGGGCGATACTACAGGCGGCCTTGACAGTCTCCTTCAATGAGTCAGTGGAAATGTCGTTGGTACTTGCCGAGCCCTTTTTCTGGCCGAAATAGACGGTAACCCCTATACCTTGGTCGCAGTGATATTCGACGGTTTCCACTTCACCCAGACGTGCCGACACGGACAAACCGTTATCAACGCTGAACGCCGCTTCGGCGCCGCTCGCGCCTTGTTGTTTGGCTTCGTCCAATAATTGCTGAACGACATCTTTTAAGCGATTAATTTCTTCCTGATTTTGCACGGTAAGTCTCTTAGAATTCGATTACATGTGTGGGCCGAAGCATGTTGGCCCGAGGCATTAAACGCTGGTGCCGCCGACGGTCAAGCCGTCGATTTTCAAGGTGGGCTGACCGACGCCGACCGGCACGCTTTGCCCGTCCTTGCCGCAGGTGCCGACGCCGCTATCCAGGGCCATGTCGTTGCCGACCATCGATACTTTCGTCAACACGTCAGGACCATTACCAATTAGCGTTGCGCCTTTCACGGGGCGGGTAATTTTGCCGTCTTCGATCAAATAGGCTTCGCTGGTGGAAAATACGAATTTGCCGGAGGTAATATCCACCTGTCCGCCGCCGAAGTTACGCGCGTACAACCCTTTTTTGACCGAGCGGATAATCTCGTCCGGGTCGCTGCTGCCAGGCAGCATGTAGGTATTGGTCATACGCGGCATCGGCAAATGTGCGTACGATTCGCGGCGACCGTTACCGGTGGGTTTCACGCCCATCAAACGGGCATTGAGCTTGTCCTGCATGTAACCTTTTAAAATGCCTTTTTCGATCAACACGGTGTTTTCGGTGGGCGTACCCTCGTCGTCGATATTCAAGGACCCGCGCCGTCCAACCAAGGTGCCGTCGTCGACCACGGTGCACAAGTCCGAAGCCACCCGCTCGCCGACTCGACCGCTGAACGCCGACGTACCCTTGCGATTGAAGTCGCCTTCCAAACCGTGACCGATCGCTTCGTGCAGCAAAATCCCCGGCCAGCCCGGTCCCAGCACCACGGTCATATTGCCGGCCGGCGCTTCCTCGGCCTGCAAATTAACCTGGGCCAGACGCACCGCTTCGCGGCCGTATTCAAAAGCCCGGTCGTTTTCCAGAAAAAAGCTGTAATCGCTGCGACCGCCGCCGCCCATGCTCCCCTGCTCACGCCGACCGTTTTCGACCATAATCACCGTCACGTTCATCCGCACCAAGGGCCGCACATCCGCAACCAGAGAACCGTCTTGATTGGCGATCAGCACGCTGTCATAAGCCGCAATCAGGCTGACCATCACTTCTTCGATACGACTGTCCAACTTGCGGGTTTCGCTATCGACGCGTTTCAATAAATCGATTTTTGCTTGATCGTCCAGTGACTTTAAGGGATTGAGCGGCTGGTACAACTGCGGCCAGCTCTTGGCGACTTCGATCTGGCGCTGCGCCTGCTGCCCTTGTCTGACTATCGCTTTCACGTTGTTGGCAGCTTCCAGCAGGATCGGCAATTCGATGCGATCACTGTAAGCAAAGCCGGTTTTATCGCCGCTGACGACGCGCACACCGGCACCGTGCTCTATGGAATGACTGCCTTCCTTGATTATGCCACCTTCCATGGACCAGGATTCGAAATGACTGGACTGAAAGTAAATATCAGCAGCATCGACCGGCACGCTGAGCAGCGCGGCCATCACTCGATCTATATCCTGAGTTTGCAAGCCATTGACGGCAAGAATGGATTGGGTAACTTGTTCTAGTAATGGCATAAGAAAATTAAAAATAAAACGGTTTCGTCAAGGATGCGCACAATCACATCACGAAAAATGAGGCGATATAAGCAACAGCCACGGCAGTGACGGTAATAGCCACCTTGTCCCTTATCGTAAGCGACAGCCAATACAACTCTAATTCGGTTTTCCGCCGCACCCAGGTATTCAGCACCATTTGTTTAAACGATGCCCAAAGCCGGGGTACTAATTTTGAGAGTCGATAAAAACC
This sequence comes from Methylomonas methanica, assembly GCF_001644035.1. Taxonomy (GTDB): domain Bacteria; phylum Pseudomonadota; class Gammaproteobacteria; order Methylococcales; family Methylomonadaceae; genus Methylomonas; species Methylomonas methanica_A. Next base: position 38,736 of record NZ_LUUG01000079.1, on the reverse strand, counting down.
AAACCAGGCAATGGTGACCAATATATAGAATGTCACCACCTGGCTACCGTGGCGGTCGGATTCGAATAAATACTCGATAATTTCACCAACATCCAATAGGTGAAACAGCAATTCGACGGCTTCTTCAATGCCTAACTCGACGTACTCGAAGACAACATGAAATCCTTCGAACACCAGATGCATCAACTCACCCAGCAGCTCCAGGGTCACATCGTACATGACGATAGCAAGTACCACAAAACCGACGATGATCAAGTCGAGATTCTTTCTAATCATGGCTAATTCCTTACCGCACTCGCCGCTATCGACTCCGGCACCTGCCATTCGACTTTCCAATACCCCTTGCCGCCCGCCAAGGCTTGGTTCAACCAAGGTAACAGGGCTTCCGCCTGACTATCCAACTGCCACGGCGGATTGATGATCAACATGCCGGAGCCGGTCATGCCGCGACCCGGCCCGTCATCGGCTATACAATGCTCGATCCGCAACTGGCGAGGAATGCCGCTTTGCGCCAATTGCCGCATAAAGTTTTCGGTCGCAGCCCGGTCAATGACCGGATACCACAGCGCATATACGCCGGTAGCGAAGTGCTTATATGCAGTCGTGAGAGCCGCTACGATTTTTTTGTATTCGTCGCGCATTTCATAACTGGGGTCGATCAATATCAAGCCGCGTTTTTGGATAGGCGGCAATTTCTTGCTTAAGGTTTGCAAGCCGTCTTCTTTGCTGACACTAACCTGTTTGTCGCCGGCAAATAATTGCTGAAGGGCTTCGACATCGCTACTGTGCAATTCCGACAATAGCAATCGGTCTTGCGCCCGGACCAAGCGCTTTACCAGTTGCGGGGAGCCAGGGTAGCGCACCAGTTGCCGACCGGTATTTTCCGCGCGCACCGCGGACAGATAATCTTTCAATTCGGGAGGCGCATCATGACTGTCCCACAGTTTGGCTATACCTTGCTGATATTCGCCGGTTTTTTGGGCAAACTCGGATTTAAAAGAATATTTGCCGGCGCCGGCATGGGTATCGATGTAAACAAAAGGTTTATCTTTCTGTTTTAGTGCGTTGATCGCCAGCGTCAGCAGACTGTGCTTTAACACATCGGCAAAATTGCCGGCATGAAACCCGTGGCGATAACTAAGCATGCTGTCTACCCATTTTTATTATTCCAATCCGTTCAATTTCAGCTTAATTTGGCTCTGAACATAAAAAACACCGCACCCAGCAAACATAAACCGGCCCATAGATAATCCAGTTTCAGCGGCTCTTTCATGTAGTACACCGAGAAGGGTACGAATACGCTCAGCGCAATCACTTCCTGCATAATTTTCAGCTGGGCGACGCTGCACTGCGTGTAACCGATACGATTAGCAGGCACTTGTAACAGATACTCGAACAGAGCGATGCCCCAACTGACGAATGCGGCCAGCAACCAGGGCTTGTTATTCAATTCCTTTAGGTGTGCGTACCAGGCAAAGGTCATGAAGACATTGCTGCAAATCAATAAGCCGGCGGAGATCAGGATGGCATTCATGCTGATTCTACTATTAGGTTCTGATAACCTTGTTTGTAATCGTTGATGGCTTGGGCCCGCAACTTCCGGATGGCAATACCAATCTGTTCGCCTTGCAAGCCTTTCAGCAAAGCCGCCGAGGTATCGACAGCCGCAGCCGCCTTGGCGGCTGAACGAATGTAGTCGGCTTGCGGGTAAGGCCTGTCTTCGAATCCGGTCCGCCCACGCGCGTCGGCTTCGCAAGCCTGTAAAAATTCATCCAGGCGGCTATCGGGCTTAAACGCGCCGATGGTTTGCAACATATCGGTCAAGGTATCCGCGCGCAATTCCAAAGCCCTGTGGCAATGGGTGTGATATTGCATGACCTGAGTGCACAGCGATTTAAAATTATTCGGCACCCGCAATCTTTCGCATAGTTTGGCAAGCACCGGCAAACCTTTTTGCTCGTGTCCGTGATGACTGGGCCAATGCTGACTAGGAGTCAATGCCTTGCCTAAATCGTGCAACAAAGCCGCCAAGCGTACCTCCGCCTTATCGGAAAGCCGCGCGGCCTGTTCCAGCACCATCAAGGAGTGCACGCCGGTATCGATTTCCGGATGATATTTCTCGGGTTGCGGCACGCCGAACAAGGCGTCTACCTCAGGAAAAAACACCTGCAAGGCACCGCAATCTTTCAATACCTGAAAAAATGCCGCCGGCGTCCGCTCCAATAAAGCTTTATGTAATTCCGCCCACACCCGTTCGGCGACTAGAAAGTCGGTTTCGCCAGCGAAGACCATCTCTCGCATCAATTGCAGTGTTTCCTCGGCGACAGTAAAGCCCAAATGGACATAACGGGCAGCGAAGCGGGCGACGCGCAAGATCCGCACCGGGTCTTCCACAAATGCCGCAGACACATGCCGCAGAATCCGGCTATCCAAATCCCGCCGCCCGTTGTAGGGATCGATCAATTCGCCGTCGGCATCAATTGCCATCGCGTTGACGGTTAAATCCCGTCGCAACAAGTCTTCTTCCAGGGTCACATCCGGCGCGGCATGCACCGCAAATCCCTTGTAACCCGGAGCAGTTTTACGTTCGGTGCGTGCCAAGGCATATTCTTCGTGATCGAGCGGATGCAAAAATACCGGAAAGTCTTTGCCAACCGGCCGAAAACCGGCGGCCAGCATGCTGTCCGCAGTCTCACCGACCACTAGCCAGTCGCGTTCCTTAACCGGATAACCCAGCAAACGGTCGCGAACTGCGCCGCCGACCAGATACGTTTTCATGCCTTACCAACTCGCCTGCTAAATGGATCAAAAGACACAGTATAAATGAGTCGCTATCATAGTGCTTTGCTTATTCCCCAGCCATTAATCATCATGACGGAAATTTTTTTAGCCAGCCTTTTTCTGGGCATTCTCGCCGGCATCTCCGCCGGTTTGTTCGGCATCGGCGGCGGCGCATTGATCGTGCCGGTCCTGGTCTGGCTATTCCAGGCTCAGCAGTTTGATCCGGAGCAAATCATGCTGATAGCCGTCGCCACGTCATTGGCAACTGCGATCTTTACGTCGGCGGCCTCGGTGCGAGCACACCACAAACTGGGAAACATCGATTGGCGACGGGCCTGGTATTTAGCCCCGAGCATGCTGCTGGGCGCCAGCGGCGGAGCGGTGTTAGCCGAATATATCAGCGCGGATTTACTGCGCTGGTTTTTTGTTGCCTATCTGATTTATACCAGCGTACAAATGGCGAGACCCAAGTCAATCAAAGCATCACCCCACCCCGCCAGATCCCTGCTGGATTACCCGATGGGTCTGTTGATCGGTGTGTTGTCGGCCATTTTAGGCATCGGCGGCGGCACCATGACCGTACCTTACCTTGTGAGCAACGGTCTGATCATGAAAAACGCAGTTGCAACGTCCAGTACCTGTGCAATCTCTATTGCCCTGGCGGCTGCAACCAGTTACGCGGTATTGGGTTGGCAAGATAGTCAATTACCCGCCGGTAGCCTAGGATATCTGTACCTGCCCGCCTTCGCCGGCATCGTTCTAACCAGCGTATTCACCGCACCCTTGGGCGCCAAATTGGCGCACCGTTTGCCGGCACAAAAATTGAAACGTTACTTCGCGATCGTGCTTTTGGCGCTTGCGCTAAAAATGGCCTGGTAAGGCGGGGAACTTAAGCGCAGAGATATAGCTCGAACCACCGTTAGTTCCGGTTTGATTGCTCTGTTGCGCAAAGAAAAACTTCATCGTATACTTCGGCGCAGCTTTCTCGATCAAGCTATCGCACACAACAACAAAACCTCTGGAGGGTATATAAATGAAATGGGAAACACCAGCTTATAATGACATGCGTTTCGGTTTTGAAGTTACCATGTACATCTACAACCGTTAATCCTTAGGGACGACGATAAAAAAGGGGCATTTTCCTGCCCCTTTTTTTTGCCTGGCGTTTTTTAATCCCGTATCATGCCCCGCTCGTTCACCAACCCCTTTAAGCGAACATGAAGATTAGAGTTCTCGGCGCCGGTGCCGGCGGCGGTTTTCCGCAATGGAACTGCAACTGCGATAATTGCCGACGCTTGCGCAACGGCCAATTCAACGGCAAAGCCCGTACCCAATCGTCGATAGCAATTAGCACCGATAACCGCAACTGGCTACTGTTTAACACCTCGCCGGACATCCGCGCCCAGTTAGAAGCCTTTCCGGCCATACAGCCTAAAGAAGGTATCCGCGACACCGGTATTAAAGCCATTCTGTTGATTGACAGCCAGATCGACCATACCACCGGCATGCTGATGCTACGCGAAGGCAAACCGTTAAACGTGTATTGCACCGAGATGGTCAAGCAGGATTTGACCAGCGGTTTCCCGCTATTCAATATGCTGAAGGACTATTGCACGGTAAATCACCATCCGATTGCCTGCGACGAAACGCCATTCGAGATTCCCGGCATCGATGACATCCGCATTTACGCCCATGCCCTGAAAAGCAAGGCGCCACCCTATTCGCCGCACCGCCACGACCCGCACGATGGCGACAACATTGGCGTGATCGTCGAACAGATTTCCACAGGCAAAAAACTATATTACTCCCCAGGGCTTGGCGAAATCGAGCCGCATGTCTTACAAGCCATGTTAAACGTCGACTGCCTGATGGTGGACGGCACTTTCTGGACCGACGACGAAATGGTCACGCGCGGCATCAGCCACAAACATGCTCGCGAGATCGGCCACTTGCCGCAATCCGGTCCTGGCGGCATGATTGAAGTTTTAAACGGCGTACCCAAGGCCAGGAAAATTTTGATTCATATCAACAACACCAACCCGATTCTCGACGAAGATTCGCCGGAGCGTAAAACCCTGGATGCCAGCGGCATCGAAGTGGCTTACGACGGACTGGAAATTGACTTATAACAAAGGTGTTACATGACTGATGATAATCAACCCTGGAGCCGCGAAGAATTCGAAGCCAAACTGCGCGGCATGGAAAAGTTCTACCACATTCATCATCCGATGCACACGCTGATGAATGAAGGCAAGCTGACCCAACAGCAATTGCAGGGCTGGGTCGCCAATCGCTTTTATTACCAGGTGATGATTCCGATCAAAGACGCCAACATCATGGCCAATTGTCCGGACCGCGAAACTCGCGCCAAATGGGTACAGCGCATTCTCGACCACGACGGCCACCCTGGCGACCCAGGCGGCATCGAAGCCTGGATACGTTTGGGCATCGCAGTTGGGCTAACCCGCGAAGAGATCACTTCGCTGGAACACGTGCTGCCCGGCGTGCGTTTTGCAGTCGATGCCTATGTCAACTTCGCCCGCCGCGCCGAATGGCACGAAGCCGCCAGCTCCTCTCTGACGGAGCTGTTCGCCCCGAAAATTCATCAACAACGCTTGGATAACTGGCCCGATGTGTATCCATGGGTCGAACAAGAGGGTTACACTTACTTCCGTAAGCGCCTGACCGAAGCCCGCCGCGACGTGGAACACGGCCTGGAACTGACGTTGGACTGGTACAAAACCCGCGAGCAGCAAGAACGCATGGTGCAAATTTTGAAATTTAAACTGGATGTGTTGTGGAGCATGGCCGATGCGATGTATCTGGCTTATGTCGCTGACATGCCGCCGTATTTCAATATCGAACAGTAATATGCAAACGGCATTGCAACAGCACTTCACTGCCGAGGACTTTCTTGCCTGGGAAGAGGCTCAGGTTGAGAAGCATGAGTTTGTGGCCGGGGAAGTGTTTGCTATGGTTGGAGCGAGGCAGGATCATGTGGTCGTCTCCGGCAATATTTTTGCAGGCTTGAAGCAACGGTTACGCGGCACACCTTGCCGACCTTATGTCGCAGACCTGAAATTACGGGTCGACGCTGCTGATGCCTTTTTCTACCCCGACGTAATGGTGTCCTGCCATCCTGGCGACTTGGGCAACCAGCAATTTATTTCCAACCCTTCTCTTGTCGTGGAAGTGCTATCAGACTCGACCGCCGCTTATGATCGCGGCAGCAAATTCGCCGCCTACCGGCAACTAGAATCCTTAAAGGAATACCTGATCGTCGACATCGACGCGCGCCGAGTGGAATGCTTCAGCCGCACTCCCGATAACGATTGGCTACTACACGATTACCTCGGCGAAGTCGATTGCCAACTGCACAGCTTAAGCCTCAGCCTGCCGCTGGCGGAAATTTTTGAAGACATCGAAACGGCCTGATTCTCCAGGCAATTGCTTACACACCGGACACCCATGACCATCTCCCCCGATCAACTTATCCAATTCTCGCCGTTGCACCGGCTGCAATGGGAAGAAGCTCAGCAAAAATACGTGATTCTCTATCCCGAAGGCATGGTCGAGTTGAACCAAAGTTCGGCGGAAATACTCAAGCTTTGCGACGGTAGCCGGATGCTGGCTCAAATTGTCACCGAACTGGAAGAAAAATTCGCCACGTCCGGACTGACCAACGACATCACTAACTTTTTGAACGTGGCATTGCAAAATGGCTGGATCAAGCAAGCTTAATATCACCCCGCCGCGCTGGCTGTTGGCCGAGCTGAGCTACAAATGTCCATTGCAATGCCCGTATTGCTCCAATCCGCTGGATTACGCTAAATATCCCAACGAATTAAGCACCGAGGATTGGAAACGCGTATTAAGCCAAGCTCGAAAAATGGGCGCGGTGCAACTGGGATTTTCCGGCGGCGAACCGCTAACCCGCCAGGATTTGACTGAACTGGTTGGCTACGCCCGCGAACTCGGTTATTACTCCAACTTGATCACCTCCGGCTACGGCTTGAGCGAAGAAAAAATCGTCGAATTGAAGCAAGCCGGTTTAGACCATATCCAGATCAGCATCCAGGCCAGCACTCAGGAACTGAACGATCATATCGCCGGCACCGCCACCTACCAACACAAGCAGGACGTAGCAAAACTGATTAAAAAACACGGCTATCCGATGGTGCTGTGCGTGGTAATCCACCGCGAAAACATTCACCAAATGCCGCAGATACTGGAGATGGCCGAAAACCTCGGCGCGGATTATCTGGAACTGGCCAACACCCAATATTACGGCTGGGCGCATTTGAATCGCGACGCCTTGCTGCCAACCAGGGAACAATTCGAAGAGGCGGAAAAAATTGCTCAGGCTTACAAGGAAAAAGTAGCCGGCAAAATGAAGATTTATTACGTGGTGCCGGATTACTACGAAGACCGGCCGAAAGCCTGCATGAACGGCTGGGGCACCACCTTTTTGACCATCGCCCCCGACGGCACCGCGCTGCCTTGCCATTCGGCACGCGAACTACCAGGACTGGACTGCCCGAACGTGAAGGATTTCAGCATTGAAGAGATCTGGAACGAGTCGAAAACCTTCAATTTCTTCCGCGGCACCGAGTGGATGCAGGAACCTTGCCGCAGCTGCGACGAGAAACTCAAAGACTTCGGCGGCTGCCGCTGTCAGGCATTCTTGTTTAACGGTGATATGTACAGCACCGATCCGGTGTGCAGCAAATCCCCGGAACGGCACAGAATCGACACTGCAATCAATTCTGCGCGCGAACTAGCCTTGTCCGACCGGGAAAAGCCGTTGATATTCCGCAACAGCAAAAATTCCAAACAATTTTAACCACCTATCTCAGTCGGTGGGTCATCCGAGCCGCCGACTGATTCATCACTCCTGCGACACAGGGCTTGCCGATTGCTCCACTGCTTCGGTTTGACTCACATCCTGAAACTGCATTTTATGTAATTTGGCATACGCCCCATCGCGAGCCAAAAGTTCGCGATGCGAGCCTTGTTCGACAATCCGGCCTTTATCCATCACCAAAATCACGTCCGCGCCTTCAATGGTGGACAAGCGATGCGCCACCACCAAGGTGGTGCGACCTTGCATCACACGATTCAGCGCGGCCTGGATGTAGCGTTCGGATTCTGTATCCAAGGCCGAAGTGGCCTCGTCAAGAATCAAAATCGGCGCATCCTTCAATAAAGCCCGCGCCAAGGCCAAGCGTTGGCGCTGGCCGCCGGACAATTTAACGCCGTTCTCTCCGATTTCAGTTTCCAGCCCTTGCGGCATTTTGCTGATAAAGTCCATCGCATAGGCATCGATAGCGGCCTGTTCTATCTGTTCTCTGGCTGCGCCTTGTAACGCGCCATAGGCAATATTATTCGCGACGGAAGCGTTGAACAAGGTGACGTTCTGCGTGACTAAGGCAATCTGCCGGCGCAAACTATCCAGGCGGTAGCGTTTTAACTCCACCCCATCGATCAGAATCTCGCCTTGCTCGTACTCATAAAAACGCGGCAACAGGTTGATCATCGTGCTTTTGCCACCGCCCGACGCGCCCACCAATGCTACGGTCTGCCCAGGCTCGATAGTCACATTGATATTGTTCAGGGCAGGCGTTTCGCTGCCGGGATAACTAAAACTGAGATTTTTGAATTCGACGCGCCCTTGACTGCGCTCAACCTGATAGTCACCGCCGTCGATTTCGGCCGGCTCGTCCAACACTTCAAATAAAGACTCGGCCGCCGCAATGCCGCGCAAGATCTCGGAATTCGCATCGCTTAGCTGGCGAATCGGTTTGGGTAATAGAAACGCCGCTGTAAAAAAGCCGACAAATTCACCCGGACTGGATGACTTCATCATAATCAGAGCCAGATACATCATGCCGGCCAAAGCAAAAGAAATGACCAATTGCATCAAGGGGTTGTTCAGCGACACGGTCATAACCAGCTTGCGATACTGCGTGCGGTTATCCAGGCTGGCCGTTTTAAAACGCTGCCGTTCGTAATTTTCGCCGCTGAAACTTTTCACGATACGGTTTCCGGACACCATTTCCGAGGTGATGTGCGTCAAATCACCCACGGTATCCTGCATGTTGCGGCTCAATCGTTTCAAACGCTTGCCGACATAACGCACCATGATCGCCACTACCGGCGCAATCGCCAAAAACACCAGCGATAGCTGCCAATTGGTATAAGCCAGATAGCCTAGCAAACCCACTGCGGTAAAACCTTCACGCACGAACGAGCGTATCGAATCGGATGTAGCGCGCGTGACTTCGCCGATATTATTGGTAATCCGCGAAATCATGTAACCACTGTTATGCGCATCGAAATACTGCACCGACAAGCGCGTGTACTGATTAAAAATCTCGCAACGCAGTTTGTGGATCAGATTGCCGGAAATCCGCGCCAGATAATAGTTACCCAAAAACGAGCCGATACCCCGCACCAGAAACAACACCACGAAGGCCAGCGGCAGGTATTGAATATCCGCCCGGCCCGGCGCTCCAAAGCTGTCGATGATCCGTTGAATGATCATTACCACAGCCGGCTCGGTCGCGGCATAGATCGCAAAACCGATGGCAGTTACCAAAAATAAACGCCAATACGGCACCACAAACGCCAGCAAACGCTTGTAAACTTGGCCGTCCGTCATTGTTTTGCGCGAATTTTCTAACGTGTTCAATACTGTTTACCTTTAAAATGTAAAGCCATGTTGATCAGCCAGCGCTCCATGCCCAACCAAAAACCGCTCAATATACAACCTAAACGCATTTTGGTGATAACCCTGCGTTATCTGGGCGATACCCTACTGGTGACGCCATTAATTTCTTCGCTGAAGCAAGCCTATCCGGATGCGGAAATCGATGTTTTATTGCCGGCAAGTAACGCAGGCATGCTGGAAGGCAATCCCGACATCCATCGCTTGCTGCCCGTGACGGGTAAACTCGGCGGATTGGCCTTCGGCAAATTATTATTTAGCCTGTTTCGCCGTTACGATTTAGCCATTTCCACCCAAGCCGGCGACCGGCCCACGCTATGCGCGGCGATAGCCGGCAAGACCAGCATCGGCTTTGTGCCTGACGATCCCGCTAAGGCTTGGTGGAAGAAAGCGCTACTCAAGCGCTGGCTGCTATTTAGCGCGAATTACGGTCACGCCGTATTGGAAAATCTGCGCTTCTGCGAAATGCTGGGGATAGCACCTTGCTATCGTCTGACCCCGCCACAAAGCTCGACGCCAATACCCAGCATAACCAATCCGTATGCCGTTCTGCATATTATGCCGCAATGGCGCTATAAACAGTGGCATGCTGAAGGCTGGCGAGAGATGATAAAGTTTTGGGACAATCTGGGATATCAAATCGTACTGACAGGCAGTAATCAGGCTTCAGAATTGCAGGCCTTGAAAAATTTAAGCCTGCCACCAAGTGTTATCAATCTTGCTGGTCAACTATCCTTGGCACAAGTTAGTAAACTGATCGGCAAAGCGGATTTTTTCCTCGGACCCGATACAGGAATCACCCACTTGGCGGCGGCGACGGGTTCGCTTACCTTTGCCTTATTCGGGCCGACAGATCCTGCTAAATGGGCACCATGGCCATATGGTTATGAGCGCAACCACCCCCCCTTCAACTCAAGAGGCTCTAAACTAGTCAACAATGTTTATCTGATTCAGGGGCAAACTAAAGAAAATTGCCTCCCCTGCCAGTTGGAAGGCTGTAATAGACACCGAAATAGCCATAGCCATTGCCTTGACGAGTTGTCTGCCGGGCAAGCAATAAAAACTCTTGTTGCGACACTACAAAAATAGCTTGAAATATACCGTGTGGGTTGGCCTACAAAACCATGCCAAATATCTTTTGATAGTCTAATTTGGTGTAACTATATTGACTGCTATCCCTAAATTTTTAAGTATTACGAATAATGCCTAGGATTCTCTGAAATGCAAAACTATCCTCAAAACAATTCCTTGTCCCGCTTTAATAAAATATTGGTTGTGTGTCCAGCAGGAGCAGTTACTGGCGGGCCGGAAGCGCTTCATCAATTAGTTGATCACATGAATAAACTCGGTCTACCATCCTTCATTACCTACTTACCATTTAACGAAGCAACAACAACACCCCAGGCTTACAAAAGATACCTAACGCCGGTTAGTCGATATGAGGATGTCCCCAGGAATATGATTATATTTCCAGAAGTATACCCATATCTCGCTAGCAAGGTGAAGTTAGCTCAGCCGGCAATTTGGTGGCTTTCACTAGAAAACTTTCTTGAGCGTCGCCACATATGGCCCTTACATGACAAGATCAGATACATCAAGCGCGTAATTAAAGGACAGCGTCCACTGAACGGGGCTCGATCACTAACTAATATGGTTCATTTTTCGCAAACTGAACATGCGACCGCGTACCTTAAAAGTTGCGGAATAGATCCTGTCCCATTAATAGACTCCATTAATGAAGACTTTTTGACTGACAAAAACCTAAACTTCATCGGCAATAAAGAGGACGTGATCCTATACAACCCTACCAAAGGTAGGAAGACCACCGACAAGTTAATTCAAGCCAACCCACAATGGAAGTTTATACCACTGCACGGACTAAATCGCGACCAACTAACAGATAAGCTCAGTGCAGCAAAATTATACATTGATTTCGGTCATCATCCAGGACGTGACCGCATGCCCAGAGAAGCGGCCATGCAGGGTTGCTGCCTGATCACTGGCATACTTGGCTCCGCTGGCAACGATGTAGACTTACCAATACCAAGAAAATATAAGCTAGACAGTTCTTTACCAGAATTCACGTCCATTTTTAAAGCATTAGCGCAGGATGTGTTTAGCGATTTTGAAAGTCATAATCAAAATTTTGAAAAATATCGCCAATACTTAAAACGTGAGCCAGAGATATTCCGTCAACAAATCGCCAACTACTTCATTAAAAAGTAGGCCGCCTGCCACTAGAAAAAAAATCCATAATAGATTTTTATTAAATATTAAGGCATTTCTGAAAAACAGGGCACCATTATGAATTCTTTCCATTTCGGAGTAATAGGAAATTCCAAAAATTTCTGGCTAGATTTCTATATATTTATTTTACTAGTTAGCAGCATACTTGGATTCCTAACCATCCGCGGCTGCACAAATGCAAGCCTGTTTCTGCTAACAATACCCGCCATAATCGAATTAAAATCTGCGTATAACATCGCAAAGAAAGGCAAAACGCTAGACTTAATGCTACCAATCATATTTACACTTACGCTGCCTTTAACAGCAGTTTTCATCAGTCAAACTCTACGTCAAGATTGGGTTATAAAAGCATACGACGGACCATCCAGAATGTTTTTGTCAACCCTATTAATACTCTATTTTTCATATAAAAAAATAGATTTTTCAAAATTAATAAGTATTACTGCACCAGTTGCCCTTTTACTTACCGTACCCGTTATATACTTACATCCCGACATTTTGGAAAAATGGGGAGGAAGATTTGCCACAGTGGCCGTAGATCCAACTCAATTTGGCACCTACACCTTGGTCCTAACAGCTTTTTGCCTTTTCGGTATAGAAACACCAATAACTTCTCCAGGTAAGCTTTTAGTGATTCAGACACTAGGATTACTTGCTGGACTTTATTTAATTACTGGATCAGGCACTCGTGGTAGTTGGTTAGCGCTCCCGCCATTAATACTACTTTGGATAATGTTAAAAGGCCGAATGATTCATATCCGTGCATTACTGATCTTTGCAGTCGTGTTTTTTATCGGACTTATTCTAATTAGCCTTTTCCATCCCAAATCACTTGATCGACTTGTCAGTGGCTATCAGGAACTTTCTGCATGGCTGGACGGATCAAACCGCGAAACTTCAACAGGCTTTCGCCTCACCATGTGGCAAATATCATGGGAGCTTTTCAAACATAGCCCCATATATGGTTTCGGAGATATTGGCTTTGGTGACTATCTCCGTGAACCTTGGATAACCAATATTTCTAGCCCGGAATCGAGACAAATTATATTATATAATGGGCCCCATAACGAATTTCTAGCAAATTTATTACGCTCAGGCCTATTGGGTGGCATAACAGTATTATGCCAATTTCTCATACCTGCCACCCTATTCTGGAAAAATAGGCACGATTTAAAAGCATATCGAGCAAGTCATTTGGGTTTAGCTTTTATAACATGCCTTATATTTTGTAGCATTAGCAGCGAAGTACTTACGTTGAAATTCACAACTACATTTTACGGCTTAATCATTGCCGGACTGGCCTCACAAATAATCAAAAGCAAGGAAATAATTCCGGCATTAACCCCTAAAGGCGACAGCTCTATCTAAACCTGTTAACCAATACAAGCCCTTTAAGAAACCTCTGATTAATTCGTTATATCGAATTTTAACACCAATTAAATGAATGAATTCTGCCTCGATTTTTCTTGAAAAACTGCATTAATCATGCACCCTCTAACGATTTCTAATTCACTAAAACATATGAATCCTCTTAAATATGCCGTTACCTTTGCTTGTTATAATCAACTGAATTACACCCGTCAATGTATAGATAGTATGCTTAAGCACGGCTTTGATCTGGGCCGCCTAGTGATAGTTGATAATAACTCAAGTGATGATACAGCCGATTACCTGAAAGCATTACCATTGGGCGGACTGATTTTAAACAAATCCAATTTAGGGTGTGGTACTGCTTGGAACCAGGGCGCTTTACAGTTGCAGGCTGAATGGACGATTATCATGAATAACGATGTATTAGTCAGCGCTAATTGGCTAGAGAACTTAATTAACACGGCAGAACAAAATAATTTAAAAATTATTTCCCCTTCGCTAATTGAAGGCCCGCTAGATTATGATTTTGATAGTTTTGCTATTGAAGCATCGGCTAAAATGCAACAAGCACTCCGACTAGGCGGGCGACATGCAGTTTGTTTGGCGATTCATAATTCGGTATGGCAGGAAATTGGATTTTTCCAACCAGTTCCCAAGTTATTGGGCTATGAAGACACGCTATTTTTTCATGAAGTCAAAAAAGCCAATATTTCTTGCGCAATTACCGGCTCGTCCTGGTTACATCATTACGGCTCAGTAACGCAAACCACCATGAAACAAGAACGCGGCATATCAGACAAACAAGGCTTAGGCTATCGCTATAATTACCGACTTTTACAACAAAGCTGGCTAGAGCGGAAACTAAACAAAATGGCCCGCCTCCGTCAAGAAAAACACTGGCGTGAGAGCGAATTGAGCATTTACACCATGACCATGCATGGTAGGCGAGTTGATGGTAACTTTTGCTGGCAGTAGTAGTTCAATCATTAGCCACACAACCATGGACTCAATTTTGTGACTCATACTAAAATGACCATAATATTATCCTCAGCACCTTGCTGAGCGACCCAACCTAGCCCCTACATTTAAAATCCGATGCTTAGCGTTATTGTCATCACCAAAAACGAGGCGCAACATATCGGCCGCTGTCTGGCATCGGTTGCTTGGGCCGACGAAATCATCGTGCTCGACTCGGGTAGTAGCGACGAGACCGTGGCAATTTGCCAACAATTTACCGATAAAGTCTTCATAACCGACTGGCCCGGATTTGGGCCGCAAAAGCAGCGGGCATTGGATAAAGCTAGCGGCGACTGGGTACTGTCTATCGATGCCGACGAAGAAATTGGCCTCGCGTTAAAAGACGAAATTCAGCAAGCCATGCAGCAAAACGACGTGCAGGGCTTCGAACTCCCCCGTTTATCCAGCTACTGCGGCACGCAAATCAAACATGGCGGTTGGTGGCCTGATTACGTGTTAAGACTGTTTCGCCGCGATGCCGGGCAATTCAACAGCGAAGTCGTGCATGAGCGGATTGAAGTTAAGGGGGCTATCCGTCGGCTTAACAACCCGCTCTTGCATGAAGCCTTCGTCGACTCCGCTGAAGTGCTGCATAAGATCAACGCTTATTCCTCGCTGGGCGCCGAGAAACTATTCAATAACGGTAAGCGCGCCAGCTTGGGTAAAGCCATTGGCAAAGGCCTGTGGACGTTCATCCGCACTTACTTCATCCAAGCAGCCGTTTTGGACGGCGCGGAAGGCCTAATGCTTGCCGTATCCAACGCCGAGGGCAGTTATTACAAATACCTGAAACTACGCGAGCTTTGCCGCAAAACAGCCGGCAAATGAACGGCTTGATCTCGGTCATCGTCACCACCTATAACTGGCCGGAAGCGCTTTCCGCCTGCTTACTCGCGCTGATGGCTCAACAAGATCGCCGGTTTGAAATCATCGTCGCCGACGACGGCTCCGGCACCGCAACCCAGGAATTGCTGAAAGACTTTATAGAAACCGGCGAAATTCCGATACAGCATGTTTGGCATGAGGACCGGGGATTTAGGGCCGGCACTATCCGTAACAAGGCGGTTGCCGTCAGTCGCGGCGATTATCTGCTGTTTATAGACGGCGATTGCGTAGCGCTACCGGATTTTATTGGTCGTCATCGGCAGCTGGCCGAAACCGGTTATTTCGTTCCGGGCAACCGGCTGTTATTAAGCGAGCGTTACACATCCCTGGTATTGCGGCAAAAAATACCGCTACATGAACAGTCGTTTAGCTTTTT
The DNA here is from genome assembly GCF_001644035.1 of Methylomonas methanica. Taxonomy (GTDB): domain Bacteria; phylum Pseudomonadota; class Gammaproteobacteria; order Methylococcales; family Methylomonadaceae; genus Methylomonas; species Methylomonas methanica_A. Next base: position 23,332 of record NZ_LUUG01000079.1, on the reverse strand, counting down.
TTTATGGCAATGGCTGCAAGGCCGCATCAACCGCTTTTTGCCTTTACTATATTTGCCGCTGCGCAACTGGCGTTATCGGCATCCGCGGAATTGGCAAAAAGCCATGACCTGCAATCTGGCAGTTTGGAAAGACAATTTCCTGGCAACAAACGGTTTTGACGAAGTCTTCGAAGGCTGGGGATATGAAGATTCGGATCTGGTGATCCGTTTGATTCACCAAGGCGTCAAACGGAAGGAAGGCCGCTTCGCGGTGCCGGTTTTACATCTTTGGCACCGGCATAACGATAGAAGCCAACACGATGAAAACTATCAGCGTTTATTGCGGCGGGTTGCGGATACAACGATGATTCGCGCGGAACAGGGCGTGAGTCAGTATCTGGAAACGATCTGCGGCTAAGCCAAGCCGGAACGCTTGCCGCCGCCATGTAAGCGCATCAATAAAACAGCTTCGTCGCGGGTCAGTCCGCAATCCTTGACCAGTTCCTCAATACCGACGCCATTGCGGATTTTTTGGATCACATCTTCATAGCCGCTAGCGGGGATAGGCTCCGCAGGCGTTACACTATTTACAGTTTGCCGCTGCGTATTGACTTGATCCACAATGCTGTTCAAGCGCGAGTCGTTAGCAGCCAGCCGCCGATCAACAGCCACAGCGGCGGAACACAGGCCGGCGACGTCCTCATTGCTACGCTGTACGCGCTCTTCAAGGAGTTGAAATTGTTGTTTTAGTGTTTGCTGCTGACGCAACAACCAAACCAAAATCGCCAGCACAAATACGACTATACCCGCCAAACCCAGCAATAAATATTCGCTCATCACACTATTTCGTCAACATGCTCAGCAGGCTGTTTATCGTTTTTGTTTGGGTCGGGTTTGGCCTGCGGTTGTTTTTGCGGAGGGCGTTTTTCACGCTCTTCCCGCTCAACCTTGTATATTGTATGTACAGGAGAAAAAGGCGTAATCGGTGTTATCTCTGCCATCTTGCACCTCGTATGCCGGCTTAGGCAATCAAAACATATCCAGCTCGGCTTTTTCGTCGTCGCTAAGAAACTTATTCAAATCCACCAGAATTAACAAATGATTGTCGCGACTGGTGACGCCTTGAATGTATTTTGAGCTTTCTTCATTACCGACATTCGGCGCGGTCTCAATCTCGGAAGCGCGCATTTCCACCACTTCAGCGACGCTATCCACCAAAATACCGATGATATGCCGGTCGGTTTCGATAATCACCACCCGCGACGCATCATCGGTGTCTTTGGACGGCAAGCCGAAACGGTTACGGGTATCTATAACTGTCACCACGTTACCGCGCAAATTGATGATACCCAATACGTAGGAAGGCGCGCCGGGCACCGGGGCAATCTCGGTAATACGCAACACTTCTTGCACTTGCATGACATTGATGCCGTACTTTTCGTCGCCTAGACAAAAAGTCACCCACTGCATGATAGGGTCGCCTTGTTTTTTATCTTCGCTCATTTTGCTGTATCCAGATGCTGTTTAACTATTTTTTCTGTGCGGTACCAACTGTTTAACATCGATGATCGCTGTCAACTCGTCTATCACCGTGCCGATTAACCATGGTTTTTTTTGTCTAGCCGTTCGCCATCTGACCCCATCCGGCTTTACTTTACCGATGGAGAGAATTTCATCGCACACCAAACCCCATTTTTTATCCTGGGTTATTAAAATGCGCTCGGACGGATATTCCTCACTATCCGCTTGCAAGCCTCGGCTTTTGCCGAAAATCAGCTGACGGGTATCAAGCACGCCGATACGGCTATCGTTCTCATCCAGCAAACCCAAGAACCAAGAGGGTTGTCCTGGAATTTTCGTGGGTTTGCGGTCGATTTTGATTGTTCTTGATAACTCGATCAGCGGCGTTGCCAATATCAGCTTATCAACCTTAAAAAACAAAGCCTGAAACTCGTACTGCGACCAATCCGGCATTATAGACAGTGCCTGTAGTTTAGCCGGGATTTCCGGCTCTACAAGCTTGGTTTGTCGGTTCCTAACCAGTGCTTTGGAAGTTGCTTTCGGACTGCTGATCACGACCGGAACAGGATCCGGCAACTTGCTAGGCACATCAACGACAAGTCTTTCCAGCGCTATAGCCGGTTTTACGCTAACGGTTTCCCCTGCTTCGGGTACGTCATCCAACAACGTCTGTAAGTAAACATCGAGCGCTAACTGTTGATGAACAATACTGGGGGGTGGTTTTGCCTGAGTCATTTATGCGGCGCCAAGTTTTTGTCTGGACTCTTATCAAGCAATAACAGTTCCAACAATTCGGCATACGCTTCGGCCGCGCGCGCGCTTTTGTCATACAAGGGCAAGGGAATACCGGCCTGACTGGCATCCCGGACTTTGGTATCCACCGGCACTACCGAACTCCAGGCATTCTCCGGGTACTGCTGATGTAACGCCGCTAAACTGTCGCGGGCCGCCTTGGTGCGTTTGTCGAACATGGTCGGCACGATAGTGAATTTAGGCGGCGTTTTCCGGGAATGGAACACCATTTTTATGGTGTGAACCATTCTATCCAGGCCTTTTAAGGCCAGAAATTCGGCTAAAACCGGAATAATTAAATGATCGCAGGCCGCTAGCGCATTGATCATCAATACACCCAACATCGGCGGGCTATCGATAATCACATAGTCATATTGGTCTGCCACTTTGTTTAATGCGGTAGCAACTACCAAGCCCATGCCGCCGATTGCGGCGACCTGCCTATCCAAAGTGGCTATAGCAGTCGATGCGGGTAAGACATCGATACCGTCAAAGTCGGTCTTGGCGACATAAACCGCCGGATCGATGTTTTTCTTTTTTTCACTGGCATCAAGAAACAGATTGTAAACGCCGAATTCAATCTCGTCCGGGTTCATCTTGAAATAGCTGGTCAGCGAACCGTGCGGGTCCAAATCGACCAGCAAAGTCCGAAACCCCCAGGATGACAACAAGCCACCCAGCGTCACCACGGTAGTCGTTTTACCGACCCCGCCTTTTTGATTGGAAACTGACCATATTTTCATAACTGAGCCGGCAGTTCCGGCGCCTTTTCAACTGCGGTTTCAGGTGGAGGGCTAGGCTGCGACGGCGCCAAATTAAGCACTTTCGCGCGTTCGTCGTCAGTCATACCGTAACGAGCAAAGGCTTGCGACATCAACACTAATACGACTCGCCGATTCTTAAAGCGCCCTTCTTCGTCTTTGTTATCGGCGATCGGATGAAATTCTCCATAGCCCACCGCCGATAATCGTGTCGCCGGAATATTGTTTTTTACCAATTCCTTGACCACGCTGGTCGCCCTGGCCGAGGATAAGTCCCAATTGGACGGGTAAAAGCCGGTGGAAATCGGCACGTTATCCGTGTACCCCTCCACGTTAATCACATTAGGCACATCTCGTATCACTTCCGCGACTTTTGCCAGCACGGGGAGCGCTTTAGCGGACAGTTCGGCCTTGCCGCTGGCGAACAGCAATTCGCTATTCATCTCTAATTCCACCCAGAAATCGTGCTTCTTAATACCGACGAGCTTGCTTTCGACATAAGGCTGCAAAGCGCCTTGAAACTGCTCGGAGACTTCACTAAGCCGCTGCTTTTCCTGCAAAATCTCCTCGCTTAGCTCACGTTCTTCGGCCGTCGCCAAATTAGGCAGCTCGATGGGTTGAATCGTGGTGGGAATCACACCGATCTGAATCGGCTCGGCTTCCTTTTGAATCTTCTCGTTGTGAAACAGAGCCTGGTCCAGCGACTCGGAAAATGTTTCGTATTTACCTTTATTAACCGATGAAATCGAATACATCACCACAAAAAACGCGAACAGCAAAGTCACAAAATCCGCGTAAGACACCATCCAGCGATCATGATTATCGGCCTCTTGCAATGTCCTGCGTCTGCGCCGACTCATAAGGCCTCCATTATTTTTCCAATAAAAAACCGGATAATTTCAATTCGATATTACGAGGATTTTCGCCCTCGGCTATCGAGGAAATACCTTCTATCACCATTTCCCTGGCTTGCGATGCCTCGAAAATCAGACTCTTCAGCTTATTTGCTATAGGAATAAACAATAGATTGGCCAGGCCGACCCCATAAATAGTCGCCACGAATGCAGTTGCAATGCCGCTACCCAACAACTCCGGTTTGGCTAGATTCTGCATCACATGAATCAAGCCTATCACCGCGCCGATAATACCGATAGTCGGCGCATAACCGCCCATAGCCTCGAAAACCCTGGCCGCCTGGGTATCCAAATGCTCCTTTGTAGTCAGTTCAACCTCAAGGCAATCACGAATCACTTCCGGCTCGTTGCCATCGACCAGCAACTGCAAGCCTTTTTTGGCAAAACTGTCTTTTTCGGTTTCGATAACGGATTCCAGCCCCAGCAAGCCTTCCTTACGCGCCAAAGAGCTCCAGCGTACGATTTTGTCGATTTGCTTTTTAAGCTGCAAATTTTGCGGCACAAAAATCCAACTCAAAATTCGTAAACTGCGCAGAAATACCTTGGGCGGGAATTGCAACAGTGTAGCTCCCAGCGTGCCGCCCACCACAATAATGAAGGCGTGATAGTTGACCAGGGCGCCCAGCTCGCCGCCACCCAGCATATTGCCTCCGATAATCGCGGCAAAACCTATCAACACACCCAAAATACTGAGAATATCCATCAATGTAATTTTTTAAATTGGTTGGCGATCTCTTCCAGAGAATAAATATGATCAGCCAGGCCGGCTTCCGCGATGGCTTTGGGCATGCCGTAGATAGTGCTTGTCGCCTCGTCCTGAGCCCAGATTTGCGCGCCGCGCTGCCTTAACTTCATCGCGCCAGCCTTGCCGTCGGCACCCATGCCGGTCAACACCACCGCCAACACATGTCCGGCAAACACTTCGGCAAGTGAGTCAAAAGTAATGTCAACGCTGGGACTATAAATTTCCCCGCTTTGCTTGGGCCTTAACGCAATCCGCCGTTCACCGGCTACTTGCTTAACTTGCATCTGCATTGCACCTGGCCCTAATAATGCTGTGCCTGGCTGCAACACGTCGCCATCCCGCGCTTCCCTGACATTGATGCTGCAAAGCAAATTCAAGCGTTCGGCAAAGCTTTTAGTGAAATTGGGCGGCATGTGTTGCACCAGCAATATGGGTATCGGACACTCAGCCGGAATTTTGCTAAGCACATATTGCATGGCTACCGGCCCGCCGGTCGAAGCGGCAACCACCAAAAGCTCGATTTTGCCGCTCGATGACGTCTTGGGCCACGTAGACGTAGCCCGTATCGGTTTAACTAGGGGTTTTTCGGCGGTTAAGCTCTCACGTTCTTCTAGGCCAACGCGCCCCATAGGACGTGAGGACATTCTAGTGGCCTGAGAAGCCACCATCCTCACCCGATATCTAAGCAAGTAGCGGGCAGTTTCACGATTAGCATCAATGTCTTCCAACTGCTTGGGCAAGAAATCGATAGCGCCGGCATTTAACGCATCCAGAGTTGCTTGAGCGCCGACTTGCGTCATTGCCGAAAACATGAGTATCGGACAGGGCCGGGTGCCCATGATTTTTTTGACTGCCGTGATGCCATCCATGATCGGCATCTCCACGTCCATGGTTATAACATCCGGTTGCAGACTTGCCGCAAGCTCGACGGCTTCGCGACCGTCATGAGCTACACCTATAACTTTAAACTCTTGATCCTCTTCTAAAATTTCCCGAATTCTTTTACAGATAAAACTGGAGTCGTCGACGATCAGCACCCGAATGCTCATATTGCCGCGTCACATCGCATACTTCTTCATCAGGCCAGGCACATCAAGTATCAGCGCTATCTTGCCGTCACCGGTAATGGTTGCTCCCGCCAGCCCTTCCAATCCATGTAACTTGGCACCAAGGGCTTTAATCACTACCTCTTCCTGCCCGATTAATTGATCCACCACGAAACCAACATGCCTGCCGCCGGCGTTCACCACCACCACGTGATTGGTCGGCTGCGTTTCGCCTGTGAAGTAAGACCCTCTCACCAGCCATTCGCTTAAATAAAACAGCGGTAAGGCCTTGTTTCTGACCATTACCACCAGCTGACCGTCTACTTTATTGGTTTTGCTCAAATCCAGATCGAGTATTTCCAGTACGCTGGCCAACGGCAACGCAAAAGCCTGTCCGCGCAGCTTCACCATAAGGGTCGGCATGATCGCCAATGTCAACGGTACCTTGATCAGAATCGTGCTGCCTCGGCCTTCTACCGAATCGATTTCCACCACGCCGTTCATTTGTGCGATACGGGTCTTTACCACGTCCATACCGACACCGCGGCCGGACACGTCGGAAATTTCCGTTTTGGTCGAAAAACCGGGTAGAAAAATCAGGTTGTAACACTCTTTTTCGTCGAGACGCGCGGCGCTTTCTTCATCCATTAAGCCTTTTTCCACTACTTTGGCGCGCAATACATCGGAATTCATACCCTTACCATCATCTTTGATGGACAATTGAATATGATCGCCCTCCTGCGACGCTTTCAAGATCACCACGCCTTCCCTGGGCTTGCCCTTGGCCTCTCGCTCGTCCGGCGATTCGATACCGTGATCTACGGCGTTTCTCACCAAATGCACCAAAGGATCAGCCAGCGCCTCAACCAGGTTTTTGTCGAGATCTGTGTCTTCACCCACCAACTCCAGTCTGATTTCTTTTTTCAGACTTCGGGCCAAATCACGCACCACGCGTGGAAAGCGGCCGAATACTTTTTTGATGGGCTGCATCCGGGTTTTCATCACTGCCAATTGTAAATCGGCGGTCACCACATCCAGATTGGATATAGCCTTGGACAACTGTTCACCGGCTTCGGCATTGGCTTTAAGGGTTTGGAAGCGATTGCGCACCAGAACCAGCTCGCCGACCATATTCATAATATCGTCCAAAATCTGGGTATCTACCCTGACCGTGGTATCGGCTTGCGGCGTTGCGGCTTTACTTTTGTCGGAAACGGAATCTACTACCGGCGCTACTTTGCCGAGGTTATTTTCGGGTTCCACATCGGCGGGCGTTTTCGCGACCGGCTCTGGTTTAGCTGCCACGACCGGTTTCTCGACAGGCGCCGCCACATTTTTAATTGGTGTGTCTTTTTCACCCGCAGCTTGCTCATCAATCTTGCCCAAATTGGCAGCATCGAACTTACCTTTACCGTGTAAAGCATCGAGTACTTTATCGAACTCCTCGTCGGTAATATCGCCCGAATCGCTGGCTTGAACAGGCACCTCGGCTTTTACCGAAAACTTGCCTTTGCCATGCAACTCGTCGAGCAAATTTTCAAACTCGTCTTCACTAATTTCGTCATCCGCCGCCGGGGCTGCCGATTGCGGCTCTATGTGTACAGTAGGAGAACCACCTTTTCCATGCAAAGCATCCAGCAAATCTTCGAATTCCTGTTCGGTAATTTCGTCGGCATCTTCCGCGGAGGATTCGCTAGCCAATAACTCCTCGGGATCGAGCATCGCATCGTAGTCTTGAGCTGCGGATTCTTGAGGGGATAATTGATGAGGCTCCGGAGTTTCATTCAATACAACCGCTTCTACCGCAACCTCTGCAGCGGTAGCTTCGGCCGGCCCGGCGTAGGCTTTCAAGCGTTTTAAAAGGCCTTGATCGGCCGATTTTGGCGTATTGCCTGAACGGACTTGCCCGAACATCTCGTTGACGATGTCCACTACTTGCAAAATCACATCCATCAAATCAGGGGTGACTTGGCGATCACCCTGCCTGAGCACGTTAAAAACGTCTTCGGCGTTATGACAAACATCGACCAAAGCGCTGATAGCCAGAAAACCGGCACCGCCCTTTATGGTGTGGAACCCGCGAAATATCGAGTTGAGGAGATCAAGATCGCCCGGCGATTGCTCCAGTTCGACCAGTTGCTCACCCAGTGAATCGAGAATCTCCCCGGCCTCTACCAGAAAGTCCTGCAATATTTCGTCGTCCAGATCGATCGCCATGTTGTTTTCCTCAGAAACCTAGACTAGACAGCAAATCATCAACATCGACCTGACTGGTGGCGACATCGCCGGCTCTGTCATCTACTCCGGGTACAACCGGTCCGGGCACTTCGGGCTGTAACGCCGCCCCGCTGCTTGGCGTGATTTTGCGACTGGAAATTTTGATCAGATTAACCATGCTGCCTTCGAGATCCTGCACCAAATCGATAACCCGGCGGATAATCTGCCCGGTAATATCTTGAAACCCTTGCGCCATCAAAATATCGTTTAAACCCGCCTGGATTTTGTCGAGAGACACGTGCGACTGCTCAAAATATTGACTGAGGTCGGCACTCATCGCCTTAAACTCTTCGAACGGCATTTCCCGATCCAAAAAGCGATTCCATTGCGCCGACAATTGGTTAACCTGCCCGTTCAATTCATCTGATACCGGTAATAACTCTTCAACAGCGGTTAGCGTCTGATCCGCGGCCTGTTCGGTCATCGCGATCACATAATGCAAGCGCTCCTTGGCATCCGGAATATCGTGCTCGGCCATTGCGGCTATTTTGGAATCGACGGAAAAACTAACCATGGTGTCGTGCAATTGGCGAGTTAGGCGGCCAATTTCTTTAAACAATTGTGTTTCTCTTAAGCCGGCTACTTGATCGAGAATTTCGTCGGCAGCCGCTTCATCGCATTTTTCTAATGCTGCAACCAAATCCCGGGCCAAACTCAGCAGGTCAGTATTCATCGTTATCTCCCTGTGCTTCAGCCGTCGATGCGTTCAAAAATCTTTTCGATTTTCTCTTTAAGCGTAGCAGCAGTAAAAGGCTTGATGACATACCCGTTTACGCCGGCTTGCGCAGCCATGATGATCTGCTCGCGCTTGGCTTCGGCAGTTACCATCAACACCGGCAGATTGGCCAAACTGGGAGTAGACCTGACAGCCTTCAACAAATCTATACCGGTCATCCCGGGCATATTCCAATCGGTGATCAAAAAATCAATACCGCCTTTTTCCAAAATAGGCAGCGCCGTTTTCCCGTCGTCCGCTTCCACGGTGTTGGTAAAACCCAGATCTTTCAACAGGTTTTTTACTATTCTCCGCATTGTCGAAAAGTCATCGACAACCAGAATACGCATATTTTTATCCAAGGATAATCTCCACCCAGATTACTTTATTGTTAAGAAACCGCTAAGTTGTCACTGATAATTGCGAAAAATTCCTGCAATAACCACACATTAGCTGCACTTTTCATTATCTTTCCCTTCCACCCAATCCGCAAGTCTAGCGCGTAAGCGCAACATCGCCTGACTACAAATTTGGCTAACCCGCGATTCGCTGACATCGAGCACCTTGCCAATCTCACGCAAATTCAGCTCTTCGTCGTAATACAGCGATATCACCAAGCGCTCCCGTTCCGGTAATTCCGAAATGGCCTTGGTCAGGGCTTTTTGAAAATTCTGTTGGATCAGCACATCTTCGGGCTGCTGATTGCCGTGCACATCATCAATGACGCTGTCTTCGCCTTGCACCAATTCTTCGACGCTAAAGGTCTTGCAAGACACCGCATCCTGCAAAATATGGTGATATTCATTTAGGCCTATGCCCATATGCCCGGCCACTTCGGTGTCCTTGGCGTCGCGTCCCAGTTGATTCTCAACCTCGCGTATCGCCTCCGCCACCATGCGGGCTTTCTTATGCACCGAACGCGGCGTCCAATCCGAACGGCGCAACTCGTCCAGCATGGCCCCGCGAATGCGGATGCCGGCGTAAGTATCGAAGCTGGCACCCTGACCGGCGTCGTAGTGTTTCAGCGCTTCCAGCAAACCCAGCATGCCGGATTGAATCAAATCATCAAGCTGCACCGTATCGGGCAACCGGCCCATCAAGTGGTAGGCAATGCGTTTTACCAGCGGCGCATGTTGAATGACTAAAGCATCAACATTTCCAGCCTGCACGGCAGCATACATTGCCGCTCCGCTCATGCAACATCCTCTTTCGCGCTGTACTGGATCATCCGTTCGACAAAAAACTCCAGGTAGCCGCCCGCTTTGGGCTTGATGGGCCAGCTATCGATTTTCCGCGCCAGATTCTTGATGGCCAGTGCCGCCTTACTTTGCGGGAATGCTTCCACCACCGGCGTTTGTTTTTGCACGGACTTTTTCAAATATTCGTCCTGCGGCACCGCGCCGACAAAATGCAAAGCCACATCCAAATAACGGTCAGTCACTTTACTCAGCTTATTGAACAAGGCCTGTCCGTGTTCAGCCGACTGCACCATATTCGTAATAATGTGAAAGCTATTAAGCCCGTAATCTCTATTCAACAATTTGATATACGCATAGGCGTCGGCCAGCGAGGTGGGCTCGTCACACACCACCACAATAATTTCCTGGCAGGCGCGGGCAAAATTCACCACACTTGCCGAAATACCGGCCGCTGTATCGACTATGAGTACATCCAACTCTCGGTCGATTTCGCTAAAGGCCCGTATCACGCCGGCTTGCTCGATACTCGACAAATCGGACATCCGCTGGATACCTGACGAAGCCGGAATGATTTTCAGCCCGGAAGGCCCTGTCATCATGATTTCCTTCAAACTTTTTTCGCCGCTCAATACGTGCGACAAATTGAATTCGGGAAACATGCCCAGCAAAATATCGACATTAGCCAAGCCCATGTCGGCGTCGAGTATCGCCACCCGCCTACCCATTTTCGATAGCGCCACGCCGATATTCACGGAAAGATTGGTTTTACCAACCCCGCCCTTGCCACTTGTTACTGCGATTACTCGCACCGGTTTCATATATCTCATTTGTCTAATTCCAGCTGCCTGATCGAATGACTTATGCATGGCTTTCCGCCAGCCAGTCTTCAACATTCACATCGTCGCCATAGCCATGGTCCTGATCGACACTTTCCATACACTGCTGAATCAAAGCATCGGCATCGGGTAAGTAAATATCTTCCGGCACCTGCTGACCGTCAGTGATAAATGACAATGGCATGCGCCGCTCGATAATCGCCGACAACGCGGTACCTTTGCTAACTGCCTCATCAAACTTGGTTAGTATAGTCGCTTGTGGTTCGAGTATTCGGAACGCATCCATAATTTCCAGCATTGCTTTGTATTGCGTGGTTGCGGACATCACCAGATAAGAGCGTATAGGCAAATCGCCATGTTGCAAGGTTTTCAACTGCTCAGCCAAGCGCATGTCGCGTTGACTCATGCCGGCGGTGTCTATCAAAATCAGGCGTTTATCGGAAAAACTATTGATATGCCTGCGCAATTCTTCCGCATCGCCTGCCACTCTGACCGGCACATCCAGGATTCTGCCGTAAGTATTGATTTGCTCGTGAGCACCTATCCGATAATTGTCCGTGGTAATCAGCGCGATCTGCCGGGAACCGTGTTTTAAAATAAACTGCGCGGCCAACTTAGCGACTGTCGTGGTTTTACCAACCCCGGTCGAGCCAACCAATGCGGCGATACCGCCTTGATCCAGCAAGTTGTCATCGGCTATCGGCACCAGTCTAGCCAACATTTCCTGGGCTTTGCCGATGGCCAAGTCGAATTGTTTATGACTACCCAACCGGTTGGCTATCTTGCCCGCCAAATTTTTCGAGAAGCCGCACTCCAACATCCGATCACGCAAATCGTCGTGTAAAGGTAGCCCGTGTTGTGGCATTTGCATGACTATATTCGATAGCTTGCTGTCCAACATGGTCCGCAGTTCTTTCATTTCCGCACGCATCTCGTCGATGAATTTATCGCCATTGTGCGACTGAACGGGCCTAGGCTCGGTCAACGGTTTAATTTTGGGATCGGCACTCGCCCAAGCCGGTTTTTCGACTTGGCGAACTTTTTCGGAGATTTTCTGCGCGTTGTTATGACCAACCTGGAGTTTTTCGGCATAACCGACATATTGATCCAGGTTGCGACGAATCGGATTTTCCGGAATGCTGCCTTCCGCGCCGCGTTTTCTGGCGCTACTTAAAACATGCAGCGATTTTTTTTCGGCTTCGAGATCAGGCAAATCGACTTTTTTAACTTCATTGGGCGGCGATTTTTCGTCTTCGCGTTGCTTGAGATTTTTATGAATGACCTGCTCGTCAAAGTCGCGGGCCGCAACGATTTCCACGCCACCATCCACCGAACGGTTGGACATAATCACTGCATCGGCGCCCAATTCTTCTTTGACCATGCGCATGGCCTGCCGTATGTCTGCTGCAAAAAAGCGTTTAATTTTCATCGCGCAACCTCTGTTTTATTGTCCACGCTGTCCCACTGTGGAAACCACCCTGATCTGCCGATCTTGAGGGATTTCATTATAGGCCAGCACATGTAAGCCGGATATCGAATGACGAACGAAGCGAGCCAACCAGGGACGAATATAAGAAGACACCAACAACACTGCGGTCTGCCCTTCCATTTCCATCCTTTGCGCACTTTCCTCCAGGGATTTGTGCATCTGCTCGGCCAAGCCCGGTTCTAAACCCGCACCACCTTCGCCCGCCGTCTGCAATGACCTATGCAATATCTGTTCCAAGCCTGGATCGAGTGTAATAACCGGGATTTCCGTCTGTACTCCGTTGATTTCATGGACAATTGAGCGCCCCAAGGCTGCCCGCACCGCCGAGGTCAAGATGTCCGGATCTTGACTCTTCACCCCGTACTCCGCCAAAGTTTCGGCGATGGTCCGTAAATCCCGAATCGAAACCCGCTCTTGCAGCAGGTTTTGTAAAACCTTCACCAAAATACCCAAGGGCAAGGTTTTCGGTACCAGATCCTCGACCAGCTTCGGCGCTACTTTGGACAAGTTATCCAGCAACTGCTGCGCCTCCTCGTAACCGAACAATTCGTGGGCATTGCTTTGCAGAATATGACTGAGATGCGTGGCGACCACGGTACTGGGATCAACTACCGTGTAACCCAGGGTTTGCGCCTGGTCTTTTTGATTGGCATCGATCCAGATCGCATCCAAGCCAAACGCCGGATCCTTGCACGGCGCGCCTTGCAATGTGCCGAACACCCGGCCGGGATTAATCGCCATTTCTTTCTCGGGCATGATATTGGCTTCACCGACGCTCACGCCCATCAAGGAAATCCGGTATTCGGTAGGCGACAAATCCAGGTTATCGCGAATATGCACCGACGGAATTAGAAAACCCAGCTCTTGCGACAACTTCTTGCGCACGCCCTTGATGCGCATCATTAATTGCCCGCCCTGATTTCTATCCACTAACGGAATCAAGCGATACCCTACTTCCAGACCAATGGCATCGACCGGCATCACATCGTCCCAGCCCAATTCCTTGATTTCGGTCTTAGCTAGCTGCTGCGGCGAAACGATACGCTCCATTTCCAGGGCCTTTTCTTCCTCAAGCTTACGCCGCCTATCGATAAGATAGGCACCGCCGACCAGCGTCAACGCCAGCAAGATGAACACTAGGTTGGGCATGCCGGGAATAATGCCGAGGATGCCCATTACCGCAGCAGTCACCAATAGCGTGCGCGGATCTTCAAACAATTGCGAACTCAGTTGCTTGCCGATATCCTGCTTGCTACCCCTAACCCGCGTGACCACCATCGCCGCAGCGACCGATAATAGTAGCGACGGAATCTGTGCCACTAAACCGTCACCGATGGTCAGCAACACGTAAACGTTCGCGGCGTCGGCAAAGCTCATACCGTGCTGGCCCACACCTATCGCCAAGCCGCCTATCATATTCACGAACAAAATGATGATGCCGGCTACCGCGTCGCCGCGCACAAATTTACTGGCACCATCCATCGAACCGTAAAAATCCGCTTCGGCGGCCACTTCCTCACGGCGAGCCCGAGCCTCATCCTGATTGATCAACCCGGAATTCAAATCGGCATCGATAGCCATCTGTTTGCCCGGCATCGCGTCCAGGGTAAAACGGGCGCTCACTTCCGCCACGCGGCCGGCACCTTTGGTTACCACCATAAAATTGATGACCACCAAAATCGCAAACACCACGATACCCACCGCAAAGTTGCCGCCGATGACGAATGAACCGAAGGCCTCGATCACTTTGCCGGCGGCATCCCCGCCCTCATGCCCGCGAATCAACACTACCCTGGTGGAGGCCACGTTCAAGGACAGTCGCAATAGGGTTGCCACCAGGATCACGGTAGGAAATGATGCAAACTCCAACGGCTTGAGGGTGTAAATCACCACCAGCAGGATAATCAGCGAGAACGCGATATTGAAGGTAAAGAATAGATCCAGTACAAACGGCGGCAGCGGCAAAATCAACAATGCCAGCAACATCACAATCAATAGTGGCGCACCCAAGCCCAAACCAGTCAGTGCCTTGAGAGCGTTGAGTATTTTCGTAAAATCCATAATTCAGCTCGATACCGGGCTATTGCTTAAAGTCGTCGGGTACTTGCACATCGCTAGGCGGAACCGGTTTGTTCCAGCCGTATTGCGTCGAAGCCCGTAATTGAAAAACATAGGCTAATACTTGAGCGACCGCCAAAAATAAGCCACGCGGTATTTCCTGATTCAGATCGGTGGAATAATACAAAGCCCTCGCCAGCGAGGGCGCCGCGACCAAGGGTACTTGCGAGGCCATTGCCAACTGCCGAATCTGCGCGGCCACCAAATCGGTACCTTTGGCAACCAGCAAGGGCGCGCCATTACCAGTTTGATCGTATTTTAAGGCCACCGCAAAATGGGTGGGATTGGTGACAATGACGTCAGCGCTAGGCACCGCATCCATCATCCGCCGTTGTGCGGCCTCCATCTGCATCCGACGGATTTTACCTTTGACCTCGGGATTACCCTCTTGATCCTTGGCTTCATCGCGAACTTCCTGCTTGGTCATTTTCAGCTGGCGCTGGTGATTCCACAATTGATAGGGTGCATCCAGCATCACCAACAATAAAAAAGTGGCACTCATAATTATTAAACAGAAGGAAATAATGTCGCCGACATGATGAATAGCCTGATCGATAGGCAAACGGCTCAAGCCCATGAAATCGTCGAAATACAGCTTGAACAAATTCCAGGAAACGACGGACACCAATATAACTTTTAGAATGGCCTTGATCAGTTCGACCACACCTTGAATGCCGATGATTTTTTTGATTCCGGTCAGCGGATTCAGCTTGGAAAACTTCACCTCGAAGGCTTCACTGGTAAAGTTCCAACCGCCCAACATCAACGCTGCCGCCAAATCGGCAACCACCAACACCACCAAAAACGGCAGAATTACCCACAAACCTT
Organism: Methylomonas methanica; assembly: GCF_001644035.1. GTDB lineage: Bacteria > Pseudomonadota > Gammaproteobacteria > Methylococcales > Methylomonadaceae > Methylomonas > Methylomonas methanica_A. The sequence continues at coordinate 8,112 of NZ_LUUG01000079.1, read as the reverse complement.
CGGCAAACGCCGCCTTCAGATAAATCAAAGGCGTCGCCGGATCGAACACAGCCTCCCGCGACAACTGTAAGGGATGCTTCATCATCTCCAGCATACTGCGCCACATGCCTTGACCGGAATAGAAAAACAGCGCGGCACTGGTAATTAAGGTCACAAAGGTGTTGAGCTCCTTGGAACGGGGGACCTGACCTTTTTTACGCGAATCGGTAAGTCGCTTACCGGTGGGGTCTTCGGTTTTATCTTGACCGGAATCTTCTGCCATTTATTGCAACCTCAACAATGCACCGACCAGCGCGAAGCCGTTGTGCAGCATGTCGCTAAAGCCTTCCAGCATGGTGGGCAGGCCAATCCAGATTAAACCCATACCCAGCATGATGGTAATCGGAAAGCCGACACCGAATATCTGTAACTGCGGCGCCGCTTTTGACGCAACACCGAAACTGATGTTAACGAATAACAATGTCGCCATCACCGGCATGGATAGCAGTAAACCATCCGCGAAAATCAGACTACTCCAACTGATTACCCGCCATAAGTCGGTCTTATCCATACCGATACCGCCTACCGGCAGAGTATGGAAGCTTTGCGCCAACATTTCGATCAGCAATAAATGCCCGTCCACCGCTAAAAACAGCAAGCTGCCGCTAATCACAAATAACTGGGCAATCACCGGGACCTGTACGCCAGTTGCCGGATCGACCATGGATGCAAAGCCCAAACCCATGCTGTAAGCAATAGTCTGTCCGGCAAACAACATAATGGAAAACACCATTTGCAAGATAAACCCTGTGGTCAGGCCCAAGGCGACCTGCTGTACCGCCACCATAAACCCTTGGTAGCCAAACATTTCAATATCCGGCATCGCCGGCAACGTTGGCATAATTACCCAAGTAATCAATAGGCTGGCGATTAATCTTACTTTGGCAGGCACCGCTTTAACGCTAAAAACCGGCACCGTGATGAACATTGAACTTATACGAAAGAATGGCCAGACAAACGAAGCAAGATACCTCAGTAACTCGTCTTCGCCGAAGTTCATCCTATTAGCGTAGGAATATCGCGCATCAAATCTTGGAAATAATCGATGAGCATTTGCAACATGCCGGGGCCGGCTATCATCAACACCGCGATAATCGTCGCCAGTTTGGGGATAAATGTCAGAGTCTGTTCTTGGATCGAGGTCGCCGCCTGGAACATGGACACCAGCAAGCCAACAACCAAGGATGCAATCAGGATCGGCCCCATTAATTTCAAGGAAATCAACACGGTGTCCTGGGCAATTACCGAAATGGTTTCCGGTGTCATCATCGACTTGGCCTATACGTAAAAGCTGGCTGCCAGCATTTCCATCACCATAGTCCAACCGTCCGCCAGTACAAACAACATGATCTTAAACGGCAACGAAACGATCATCGGCGACAACATCATCATACCCATGGACATCAATACACTGGCAACCACCAGATCGATGACCAGGAACGGCAGAAAAATCAGGAAACCTATCTGAAACGCGGTTTTCAACTCACTGGTCACATAAGCCGGCACCAACAAGGAAAACGGCACATCTTCGGGTTTATCGATTTGCTCGCGGCCGGAAATCCGCACAAAGGTATCCAGATCCGTCTCGCGGGTTTGCTTGAGCATGAACTGTTTGAAGGGCTCAGAGGCTCTTTGCAAAGCGGTCACTGCGTCGATTTTCTCTTCCATATACGGCTGCACAGCGGCTTCATTAACCTTTTCCAGGACCGGCATCATAATAAAAATGGTTAAGAACAGGGACAAACCCAGCAAAACTTGATTGCTTGGCGCTTGCGCGGCACCTATGGCTTGGCGGAGCAAGCCCAATACGATCATGATTCGGGTGAAGGATGTCATCGATAACAACAATGCCGGCAACAAAGTCAGCATGGTCATCAACGCTAAAATCTGAATGGTGACCGTGTAGGTTTCGCCGCCTTTAGGATTGCTGGTCACGGTAATGGCATCAATGCCTACCGCGGCGTAAACAGTTTCCGGCAGAAACAGTAACCCGGTGATCAGGCACGAAAAAATCAACTTAATCATGGTGCTTACCTTGCATGACTTGCAGCAATTTCTTGGCAAATACGCTGGTTTCCTGACCCTCTGCGCTATTCATAAACAAACGTTGATCACCCTCAAGCTCAAGCAGTTTATCGATACGCCCGCCACTAACACCTAACAATAGTTGTTTCTCACCGACTTTAACCAATACCAATTTCTCGCGCATGCCCAACGACACGCCGGCCAACACCGCCAACTGACTTTTACCGACAAAAGCCAAGCCGCCGCTTTTACGCAACAGCCAAACCGACAGAAAAAATACCGCCAATACCAATATCAAAGCCAGCAGCCATTGTGCGACATCTCCGGAAGACACTAATTTTGTAGCCTGCCTGGGTAGCGTAGCTGCTTCGTCAGCCCATACATAAGGTGCGATTGATACCGAAACAATTAAGGTAGTCAGACGAGATACAGACATCAGCCGAGCTTTCTGACCCGTTCCGACGGACTGATAATGTCGGTCAGCCGAATACCAAACTTGTCGTTGACCACCACTACTTCGCCATGAGCGACCAAAGTACCGTTTACCAGCACATCCATGGGTTCGCCGGCGAAACGATCCAGTTCCACTACCGAGCCTTGATTTAGCTGCAACAAATTTCGGATATTTATTTTGGTCCGACCGATCTCCAGCGACACCGTCACCGGCACATCAAGAATCACGTCCAGTTTGACTTCATCACTGCTGGGACCGCTATTTTTTGATTTTTGCTCGCTAAACTCCGGAAACTCTGCGGCGGCAAAACCTTGTTGAGCGCTTTTGGCAGCGTTCGCTTGTTCCTTTAGCGCGTCGCCCCAATCAGCTTCAGCATCGGCTTGCTCGTTCATAGCGGCGGCCCAGTCGTCGCCGATTTCGTCGTTTTCACTCATGCTTATCCTTCCCTGCTGTCAAATGTTGTCCAGCGTCATTTTTTCTATAATTTCGATGGCATAGTTACCATCCGAAAGACCTAACTTACCCCGAAAAACCGGCACGTCTTCAACTTCCAGTAATACGGTTTCCGGCATTTCTATAGGAATCACATCGCCTTTTTTTAGTTCAATCACTTCGCTGATAGACATTTCTTTTTCTATCAGTTTACTGTTGACTATCACTTCACTACGCATAATTTCATTCCGTAGCGAGTCTTGCCAGCGACCATCGACTTCACCGCGGTCGCTGGTTACGGCATCCAGCAGCTCTCTAATCGGCTCGATCATGGAGTAAGGCATCGCGATATTGATATCGCCGCCGCCACCTTCCAGTTCCACATGGATAGTGGAAATCACCACGATTTCCGAAGGACTGACGATGTTGGCAAACTGCGGATTTACTTCCGAATTGATGTATTCAAAGTCGATGTCCATCACCGGCTTCCAGGCTTCAGCCAGATCTTTGAAAATCATATCGATAATCAGCCGAATAATGCGCATTTCAGTCGGCGTAAATTCCCGGCCTTCGACTTTGTTATAAAACTGCCCCCCGCCGCCGAAAAAGTTATCGACAGCGGTAAAAACCAAACGTGGTTCCATCACAATTAATGCCCGCCCGCGTAAAGGCGACATCCGAATCACATTCAAATTAGTCGGCACGAATAAGCCTTGAATGAATTCGGAAAACTTCTGCACCTGAATCCCGGAAACAGATATTTCCGCAGCGCGCCTTAAAAAATTAAATAAAGCAATCCGGAAATGGCGAGCAAAGCGCTCGTTGACCATTTCCAAGGTGGGCATCCGCCCCCGAACAATCCGTTCCTGACTATTAAAATCATAGACTCTAGCCGAGCCTCGACTGTAGTCATCATCAACCCCGGTATCGACGTCGCCGTCGTCCACGCCATGCAGTAGCGCATCGATTTCATCTTGAGATAAGAGATCGGCGGTTGACATTTATTGCATTACAAATTCAGTGAAATACACATCTTTAACGGTATTTTTACCGGCCATTTTTTCTAAGACCTTGCCAATTTCTGCCTGCATCATGGCTTTTAGTTCTTGCTTCCCTTCCAAGGTTTTGGCTTTTTCAGCGCCTATCGCACTGATGGCCATCAATAAGTTGTTCCGTATCATAGGCTCATGTTTTTTCATTGCGTCCTTACTAGCCTCGCCTTTCATCAGTATTGTCAGGGAAATTCTGATCACTTTTGCGCCAGAACCAGCCGGAAAATTAACCAACAATGGTGTTGGTAAATCATAATAAACATCTGGCTCAGCGACTTTTTCGTGGTCGGCTTCTTCTTCGTGCCCAGCTTCCTCCTTATGTTCTTCCTTGCCGTGCTTGGCATCGCCGTCTTCTTTATGCTCAGCGTCGGCTGGCTTATTCAGAAAGAAATACGCCCCACCTCCCGCACCCGCCAAAACCAGCACAACCGCAGCAATTATTACGATCATTTTTTTGGAAGACTTCTTACCTTCGTCTTTCCCTTGGGCTTCTGCCATGTTCCACCTTTTAATTTTTTACAGCACAATATGCGCCAAAATACTTAAGTTCCATCAGACAACTGCCCTAAAAACAGCTGGATTCGATCATACAAGAAAAAACGTCGTTTTAGAATAATAGTATAGCCGTCACTGGAAAGCAGTTAGGCAAAAAGCGGGGTTCAAGTATGCAAAAAATACCTGGAGGAATTGTAGCTCTTAAGTCAAGTTTTTGACTCAGATTATGAATATTTTACAGAAAGGACTGCAAAGACCTAGCGGCCTTTGCAGCTTTATCAAGATGTTACAGCGAATTGACGGCGTTTAATTCTTGGAAGGCTTGCTCTAAACGAGTCACCATGCCAACTTGGCCGGCACGTTGCCAAACACGGGGGTCATAGTATTTTTTGTTCGGTTTATCGGCACCTTCCGGGTTACCGATTTGGCCTTGCAAATAAGCTTCGTTTTTCTTGTAAAACTCCATCACACCAGCCCAGGAAGCCCATTGGGTGTCGGTATCGATGTTCATTTTAACGACGCCGTAGCTGATAGATTCTTTAATCTCTTCTGGAGAAGAGCCTGAACCGCCATGGAACACGAAGTTCAATGAGTTTTGCGGCAAGCCGAATTTTTCCGAAACGTATTTTTGCGAGTTAGCCAAAATTGTCGGCGTCAATTTAACGTTACCTGGAGAGTAAACACCATGAACGTTACCGAACGAAGCCGCGATAGTGAATCTGTGACTGATTTTGCTCAGTTGCTCGTAAGCGTAAGCAACATCTTCCGGCTGGGTATACAGCGCAGAATGATCCATACCGCTGTTGTCGACACCGTCTTCCTCGCCACCGGTACAACCCAATTCGATTTCCAGAGTCATACCCATTTTGGACATGCGCTCCAGGTACTTACCGCAGATTTCGATGTTTTCTTGCAGACTTTCTTCGGAAAGATCCAGCATATGCGAGCTAAACAATGGCTTACCGGTTGCAGCGAAGTGTTTTTCGCCCGCATCCAACATACCGTCAACCCATGGCAGCAATTTTTTTGCAGCATGGTCGGTATGTAAAATAACCGGTACGCCGTAATGTTCAGCCAGAGCATGCACGTGATGAGCACCGGAAATCGCGCCAACAATTGAGCAACCCTGTCCTTCCAATTTCAAGCCTTTACCGGCAACAAATGCCGCGCCACCGTTGGAGAACTGAATCACTACCGGTGACTTTACTTTTGCCGCCGCTTCCAATACCGAGTTGATGGTATCGGTGCTGATCACGTTCACAGCAGGTAAAGCAAATTTGTTCTCTTTGCAAATTGCAAAGATTTTTTGTACATCTTCACCGGTTACGACACCGGGCTTAACAACATCTAATATTTTCTGAGACATGCCATAAATCCTGCTTAGGAATCGGATTGCTCAAAAACTAAGCAACCCGAGAAATTCGTGATGAAACACTGGCAACGAGATCAACTCGCTGCCAGCTATCTTTTTAAGCTTCCAAACTAGCCAAACGCTCTGACAACAATTTTTCCAAAGCTTCTAAAGCTTTGGCGAAACCGTCGATACCTTCCGCCAATTTTTCTTTTGCCATACGGTTTTCTTCGTGCATACGCTCAAAAGTAGCTTTATCGACTGTGATTTTTTCAATCGTCGCATTTGCAGCATTTGCAGGATCCAGTTTACGCGGCAGGTCACCTTCAACAGATTGCAGTTCAGCCAACAAAGATGGCGCAATAGTCAATAAATCACTACCGGCCAGTTCGGTAATTTCGCCTATGTTTCTGAAGCTTGCGCCCATTACTTCGGTTTTATAACCGAATTTTTTGTAGTAGTTGTAGATTTCAGTTACCGACAATACGCCTGGGTCTTCGGTTGGCGCGTAAGAGTCGCGACCGGTATCTTTTTTGTACCAGTCCAGAATACGACCAACGAACGGAGAAATCAGAGTAATACCGTTTTCCGCGCAAGCAATCGCTTGGTGCAAACCAAACAACAACGTCAAGTTGGTGTGAATGCCTTCTTTTTCCAATACAGCAGCAGCTTGGATACCTTCCCATGTTGCAGCAATTTTGATCAGCACGCGCTCTTTAGAAATGCCGGCGGCTTCGTATTGTTTAATCAGGTCCCGGCCTTTGGCAATGGTGCCTTCAGTATCGAAAGACAAGCGCGCATCGACTTCGGTTGATACACGGCCTTCGATGATTTCCAATATTTTGAGACCAAAAGATACCGCCAAACGGTCAAAGGCCAAAGAAACAACATCTGCGGCTGAAGCGCCAGCCCCCAGGGTTGCTCTTGCACCTTTCAAAGTATCATCAACGATACCTTGATACTGCGGCATTTGCGCGGCAGCGGTAATCAATGATGGATTGGTGGTCGCATCGCGTGGTTTAAATGTTTCAATCGCTTGAATGTCACCGGTATCGGCAACAACAACAGTCATTTCGCGGAGTTGTTCGAGTAAATTTTTTGCCATAGGATTATCCTCAGATGTGTTATTAATTTTTCCCCCTAGTTTGAACCGAGCTTTACAAGTAAAAGATGTTCAGCAATTCTTGCAGGAGATTGATTGCAAAAGAGTCCCTGGTGATGAAACTCTATTTTTAGATATATTGATAAGACTGAATCGCCACTTGGCATATATTCAAAGCCGAAAAGCACGCTTTAAAACATACAAAGTGGCGATTACTTAAATCTACCGGATGAGAGTTAACGCTTAACCCTTAAGTTCCAGCGATCAGCATCATAAATCAGATGCTATTAACCTTTATCACGCAAATACTTTTCCACGCCGGTCGCTTTCGCAGCGGCCGCTTCCCTGTCTCTTACGATTTGCTTCGCCATGTATTTGGCAACACCTGTAGCAGGATTGGAATCTTGTTTTTCCAAGTATTTGGCAACACCGGTTTTATTGGCACCCATTTTTTCCAGATACTTTTCCACACCTGTTGCACCAGATGCAACTTGGTAATCACTTGCTGAAGAAGCTTTGACACTTTTAGGCGATTTTTTGTTGTAGATAAAAAATCCGGCTACTGCCAACAAAACCAAGCCGATGTAGGAAAAATCGGAAGACGCAGCTTTTTCTGTTTGTATAACATCTACTGCTGCTTCCACAGAAGTTGTGGAGACAGATGAGCTTGACGATTTAGCCGCACTTGGTGCTGCCGCGCTATGCTTATACTCAGCATCGCTGTATAACACTTTAGGTTGGAAATTCGTCGCTGGGAAAGCTGGATCTGCTTCAACTTCTTTCGCAGCTGGTTTTGCCGCGGGTGCTGCTGTAGCAGCTGGTGCCGCTTTGCTGTCGTTGTATTCAGGATTGCTATAGAGTACCTTTGGCTGATAATCAGCCGCTGGATAATCCGATCCCGCCATAGCTAAGGAACTGGTCAGCATTAGAGCTGCCATCACGCCTTTCGTTAATTCATTTCTTTTCACGTCTATCACCTATGCTGTTAGAAACGTGAGGCTTCGATCATTTAATCCAAGCCTCACCTAAGTTTACAAAATTAAAGAACGGCTTCCACATTAGCGACGACATTGTCCACGGTAAAGCCGAACTCTTTGAAGAGTTGACCTGCCGGGGCCGATTCGCCGAAACGGTCCAATCCTACGACTCTACCCGCGCTGCC
>NZ_LUUG01000078.1 GCF_001644035.1 Methylomonas methanica | reverse complement strand
AGAAAGTATCCAAAGAAAAGGCCACCCGGATTCCGCCTTTATCCTGCGCGTCTTGCTTTTGGCGAGGGTTTTCGAAGGGCCATCCCTGGCCCTGCGAAAACGAGCGGCATCCTTGCCGCTCCCCTGCGGGCCTTGTTCGCCAAAAGCTGCGATGCTCGGGGCGGAATAACGGGATTGAAACCGCTTGACTTAACGTCATTCAACGTTCCTGCTTTTTCAACAGCAGTACACTCAGGCCGACGATAATTGGAATCGCCAGAGCCAGTGGCCATAGCGACGGGCCGAGTTCGGCAAAGCCTAAGGCCTTGGAGAATGTGCCGCGGCATATGGTCAGGAAGTAGGCGCCGGGGAAGGTTTCGCCCATCAGTCGGGCACCGCCTTCCAGTGAGGAGACGGGGTCTATCATCCCGGAGAAGCGGGTGGAGGGAATGAAGGTGGTCAGAAAGGTGGCGAAGATGGCTGCTATTTGGCTGTTGGTTAAGGTGGAAATCAGCAGGCCGATGCCGGTCGAGGCGGTGACATAGAGCAGGGCGGCGACGGTCAAGGTTAGAAAATTGCCTTTGAATGGCACGCCGAATACGAAGATGGCTAGGATAGACAGCAGCAGAAAATTCAGCATGCCGACCGCGATGTAAGGCAGTTGTTTGCCCACTAAAAACTCGAATTTAGTCACTGGCGTGACGTATAAATTTAATATCGAGCCCAGTTCTTTTTCACGGACCACACTCAGCGCGCTGAGCATGGCAGGAATCAGCATCAATAAAATGGGGATCACCGCCGGCACCATGGCCGGCAAGCTTTTGACGTCGGCGTTGTAGCGAAAGCGGGTTTCTATCTTCATCAAGCCAGCGGGTAGCTGGGTCGTACTGCGGCTGCGGGCCATTTCCAGCAGCCAGCCTTGGTGCATGGCTTGCACGTAACCGATGACGTTCTCGGCACGGGTCGGCATGGCGCCATCGATCCAGGCGCCGATCTTGACCTGATCGCCGCGTTCCAAATCGCGGGCGAAGTGGGGCGGAATTTCCAAAGCCAGGCTCAGTTCACCGCTGCGCATGCGCTGATCGAGTTCGGCGTAATCGGCCAGCGGAGGGCGAGGCAGAAAATAGCGCGAGCCGCCCAAATCCAGCGCGTAATTGTTGCTGAGTGTGGTTTGGTCGCGGTCTAGCACCGCAAAGCGTAAATCCTCCACATCCATGGTAATCCCATAGCCGAAGGTGAACATCAAAAACAAGGTACCGACCAAAGCAATCGAGGCGCGGATCGGATCGCGGCGCAGTTCCAAGGCTTCACGCAGCGTATAACTGTAAAGACGGGTCAAACTGAAACCGGCGCCGGCTTGCGCGGCTTGGGTTTGCGGTGACACGACCACCGCCGGTTCGGTGGATGTGTCTGCCGCTGCCTCGCCACCGCTGGCTTTCTGCAGATAGCCGATAAAGGCTTCCTCCAAACTGGCGTGGCCGCTATCCTTGACCAATGCTGCCGGCGTATCGCTAGCCAACACTTTGCCGGCGTGCATCAGCGAAATGCGGTCGCAGCGTTCAGCTTCGTTCATGAAGTGGGTTGAAATAAAAATGGTGACCTGGTCGTGGCGGGATAGCTCTATCATCATTTCCCAGAAGCGGTCCCGTTCGATCGGATCGACGCCGGAGGTAGGTTCGTCGAGGATCAGCAGGTCCGGGCGGTGGATCATGGCTACTGCCAGCGACAGGCGTTGGCGGATACCCAGCGGCAGCGCGTCGGGCAATGTGTCCAATACCGCATCAAGCTGGAAGCGTTGGGCCATCTCGGCGACGCGTTCAGAGATGTTCGCTGCCGGCAGATGAAACAGCTTGGCGTGCAACTCCAGGTTTTGCTTGACCGTCAGTTCGGAATACAACGAGAAGGCCTGCGACATATAACCCACCCGTTTGCGGGTGGCTAGATTGCCGGCATCGACCACTTGCCCAAACAATAAGGCCGTTCCGGAACTGGGTTGCAACAAGCCGGTGAGCATTTTCATGGTGGTGGATTTTCCGCAGCCGTTGGAACCCAAAAAGCCGAAAATCTCGCCGCGTTCAATGCGCAGGCTGACGTTGTCCACCGCCAGAAATTCGCCAAAGCGCATACTTAAATCGTGGGCTTCAATAGCGATGTCCTCACCACTGCTTTGTCGGGGTGGAATCACGATGGCCTTATGACCGCGGCGCTTGGCTTCCGGCAGTAATAAAATAAAGGCTTCTTCCAGACTATCGGCTTTTGCTTGTTCGCGCAGTTCGGCGGCGGTGCCGGTCGCCAGAATCTTGCCGGCATCCATCGCCACCAGCCAGTCGAAGCGCTCGGCTTCGTCCATATAAGCGGTCGAAACCAGCACGCTCATCCCGGCGCGGCGCTGACGTAGGCGGGCAATCAGCTCCCAGAACTGGGCGCGGGATAAGGGATCGACGCCGGTGGTGGGTTCGTCCAGCACCAGCAGATCGGGGTCGTGGATTAGCGCGCAGCATAAGCCCAGCTTTTGTTTCATGCCGCCGGACAGTTGCCCGGCAGGGCGGTCGCGGAAGGACTCTAGGTTAGTGCTTTTCAGTAATTCGGCGATGCGTTGTTCTCGTTCGGCTTGCTGCTGACCAAACAGCCGGCCAAAGAAATCGACGTTTTCAAACACCGAGAGGGTCAGATAAAGATTTTTGCCCAGCCCTTGCGGCATGTAAGCGATGCGCGGACAGACTGCGCGGCGATGGCCGGCATCAGCCATGTCGCCACCTAACACTTCGATCTTACCTTGTTGTATGGCCCGCGCGCCGGTGAGCAGCGACATCAGGCTGGATTTGCCGACGCCATCCGGGCCGATCAAGCCCAGCATTTGATTGGCCGGCAAATCCAAATTCAGATTATCCAGTGCCACCTGCTCGCCATAGTGCAAACTCAGGTTTTGTATGCGCACCACCGGGGCAGTGGCTGGCGTATTCATTGCGGCAGCTTGATCGCCAGGTTTTCCGGCCATTTAACGTTTGAGTCTATCTTCACATAGGCTATGCCAGGTACCCCGGTTTTGACCTGGTTGAGATGTTTTTTTAACAGTTCAGGATCGAGTCTGGCGCGCACCCGGAACATCAGCTTCAGGCGTTCGGTTTCTGTTTCCACGGTTTTGGGTGTGAACTGAGCCACGCTAGCCACGAAGCTGGCCGTGGCAGGGATGACCAAATCCGGCACCGCATCCAGCACCAGCCGAATCTCACTCCCTAATGCCACTTTGCCGGCCGCCTCGGTAGGCAGGAAAAATGTCATATATACGTCGGCAAGATCGACCATGTTCAGCACTCGGCCACCAGCCGACAATACTTCGCCGGGCTCGGCGACGCGGTATTGAATGCGGCCGTCGCGCGGGGCTTTTAAAACGCTGTCTTCTATGTCGGCTTGCAATCGACTGACGGTCGCCTGGGCGGCTTCGATGAGAGTTTGCGAGGCTACTGCTTGCGATTTCGCCGCTTCGATACCGGCACCTGCCGCCGCGACCTGCGCTTGCGCGGCATTGATCGCCGCTTGCATCCCCAATACCCGCGCCCGGTCATCATCGACCTCCTGTTGCGGGGTGGCACCTTCACCGACCAAGCGTTGCGAACGTTGCAAGCGTTTGCTGGCAGCATCGAATTCGGCCTGGCGCTGGGCGACCACGGCCAGGGCGGCGGTGTGTTCGCTTTGCCGCTGCACGATCACTGCTTTGGCGGTGACACGGGCACTTTCGGCGTGGCGGACTTGCGCTTGCGCTTCAGTTTGCTGTGCTTGTAACACCTGGATATCCATCCTGGCCAGCACCATGCCAGATGCTACAAAATCGCCTTCGTGAGGCAAAATCTCAACAATCCGTCCAGCGGTTTTGGTGGCGATGTCAATCTCGGTGGCTTCGATACGGCCATTGCCGGTGACGATGGCTTCCGGCAGCGGGGCAGGGCGTAACCACCACCAAATCAGCACTGCCAAAGCCAGCAATAGCAAGCCGGGTACGATGAATTTTCGTAGCCGCTGCAGCCAAGTTTTAGCTGGTTCGCTGGCGGTTGCCGGTGCGATGGGTTCCTTTGCGCTGGCCATTAGGGTTCCTCAGAATTCTGCGACTGCATGCTGCTATTTTCCGGGCCGCCGCCCAGGGCTTTGTAGACCGCAATCAGATGAGTGGAAGTGTCCGCTTCGGAGCGCGCCAATTCGATTTCGGCAGCGTACAGGCTGCGTTGCGAATCCAGTACATCCAAAAACGAGATGACGCCTTCCTGGTAGCGCAATTCCGATAGCCGGACCGACTCGCGCAAGTCCTGCGTGGAACTGACCAACAGCCGGCGGCGCTGTTCTTCATTTAGATATCGACTTAATACGGTCTCGGTTTCGCGTAACGCTTCCAGGATAGTTTTTTCATAGGATAAATAAGCTTCCTGTTGGCGCGCGTCGGCTAATTGGATGCCGGCACGGATACGACCAAAATTTAACAGAGGTTGCAGCAGATTGGCGGCGGTGCCGTAAGAGAAAGCTGCCGATTTGAACAAGGATTCCAGGTCGGTGTTTCGTAGGCCAACGAATGCGGACAGGGAAATTTTCGGAAACAATTCGGCGACAGCAGAGCCTTGCAGCGCAGTGGCGGCAGCCAGTTGCCGTTCGGCGATGTGAATATCCGGTCGATTGCGCAGGGTTACTGCCGGTGAGGCTAACACTTCTGCGCCAGCTGTCTGCGGTACCGAGCCAAGCTCTTTTAATTCAAGCGCCAGGCTACCGGGATGCTGGCCGACCAACAGTTCCAGTTGCCGCAGCAAGCCGGTCAGTTTGGCTTCCAAAGCAGGGATCTGCGCCATCGTGGTTTCGGTCAAGGCCCGCGAGCGCACTACTTCATGACGAGCTACCACACCTTCATCAAACAATTTTTCAGTTAAGGACAGGGTGGCTTGCTGGGTTTGCAGATTTGAAGAGGTGATGCGTAATTGATTTTGGGCGCTGCGATATTCGACATAACTGCGGGCCAGCTCCGCGCTCAGTGTGACTAAAGCTTGCTGATAGCCTGCGTTGGCACTGTCTAGCTCAGCAGAGGCCGCTTCCAGACGCCGCTGCTGCCGGCCAAACAAATCTATTTCCCACAAGGCATCGAAACCCAATTCGAGCATGTTGTAGCGAATACCCGGTGCCAAACCGGGCAAGGGGTTTTCCTGGCGTTGGGCACCGGCTTTAATATTCACTGTCGGGAATAATTCCGCCTGCGTACCCCGCCGCTCGGCACGGGCCTGGTCGATGCGGGTAGAGGCAATTTTTATATCCAGATTGCCGGCCAAGGCTTTAGCCATCAACACATTCAGCGGCGCGTCATTGAAACGCAGCCACCAATTTTGTAAGTGCTTGGGGTCAGAGGTGGTTATCGCCGTATTAGTAGTTTTTTCCGCTTGCCAGCTACCAGGAGCGTTGGCTGTTGGTGCATGGTAGTTCGGGCCGACGGTGCAACCAGCGGCCGCGATCAGGATGATCAAACCGGTCGGCTTACCCAGCATTATTGGCGGGCCGGCTTAACAAGTGTGCGGTCAATTCAACATTCGGCTTTCGCTTGCATAGTGCAGAGTTAGTTCGTCCCATCGCTTAGTCCTATATGAATCTTGCCAGAGCAGCGTAATCGCTGAGGTTATTCAGGTCTGTGCGCTAGCGTACACCCGGCCCATATCCGTCATTCCCGCGAAAGCCTGAATCTACAGTCATATCGGGGCGCCCACCTGCGCGGAGAATGAGGACATTGAACCTATGCCCGCATAAATGTTCGATAACGTACAGACGCTAGTGCTTTATCAGCCTAGAGTCTGGGTACTGCTCGGCACCGCCGAGCGCGGTTTTGCTTGGCGACAGATAGCCCCCAAAGAGCCGCCGATCATTTTTCAAGAAGAGGTAAGTATTCATGAACACGACAATTACAAACGAAAAACCCACCGAAGATTTCGCCGCACTGAAAAAGCTGACGGCAACGGTTTACCTATGCCAGGTATTGACCTTTGCCTTTGCGGGATTACCTTTGCTAATCGGGGTAGCGATTAATTTTTTCTATCGCAACAATGTCAAAGGTACCTGGTTGGAATCGCATTTTAATTGGCAGATCAAAACCGTCTGGGTCACGTTGGCCGGATTTGCCTTATCGGGTCTGGTGTTGATGCTGGATATTCAGTTGAGCCTGATCGTGTTGATCCCAACCTTGCTGCTGCTGATCTATAGGATCGTCATCGGCTGGACTAATTTGACTGCCGAGAAATCTTTGCAGGATTTGAGTTAAGCCGAGACAGAATTACTTAGCCGACGTCGTTAAAATCGGCGGCGGCTAATTCCTACTTCACACGCTCCCCAAAATACGCTCGTAAGTCTCTCTCTCGGTTCGATAACATTCACAAGCAGCGGCTTCCAGGCCGCTGCGATCCAGAACGGTAATATCCCCGCGCCGATAACTAATCAGCTTTTGTTCTTGCAAGGACAGCGCGGCCTTGGTAATGCCTACCCGGCGCACCCCCAGAATATAAGCCAGGAAGATATGCGTCACATGAAAGGTATCGGCATGCGCGCGGTCATGGGTCATCAGCAGCCAGCGCGCCAAGCGTGCCTCCACCAGATGAAAGCGGTTACAGGCGGCAGTTTGCGCCATTTGGCTCATCGATACATACAAATAGCGTTTCAACTCCAGCTGCAATGGCCTGCTGCGCTCCAGTTCCTGCAAAAATAAAGGCACACTTATTCGCAATGCCGAACCCGCGCCCTGCACCAGCGCTTGAAACGGTGCGATATCAACACCCAATATCAGCGTAATACCCAAAATGCCTTCGTTACCGATTAAACCCACTTCCAGACCGGTATCGCCATCGACCGGCGTTACCAAGGAAATAAAACTGCCGGTTGGAAAATAGACATGCGGAATCTGTGAACCAGCCAAGTAGAGTACTTCCGCAAAACGCAGATCGACCGGTTCGCAGTTGGCAAGTAAATGCTGGCGATCCATTTCGGGCAAAGTAGCCAGCAGACGATTTGCCGCTGGAACGGCGGGGATAAACGACACGGGCGTTCTCCGGCGGTGTATTGAGGAAGCCCGACGGGCAGATAACAGATGCGAACAGGTGCAAATCGCGATGCCGGTGCTGGTCAGAGGCCTTATGCCTGCTGTTTGGGAGGGCAGATTAGCGGCTATGATGCCGCTTGTCTGTATGTTAGCGCACGTACTGCGGGCTGATGGCAGGTGGCAAAGCAGGGAATTCGCAGAACTTGTCGCCGTATGTAACCTAGCGTACAGACTTAAACAAGATGTTGCCGTAATCTGGTAGCGCTTAGGTGGAATCACCCAGCAACCGGGATGTAGACATTTATTAACCCGGCCCTCACATTCCATGGATGAGTCATTTCCGCGCAGGCGGGAAGCCAGTATGGCCGCTGGGTTCCCGCCTGCGCGGGAGCGACGATAGTTAAGGGTTGGGTTACTAATAATTGTGTGGTCGTCGCGGTTTCAGAGCAGGATGCCCGCTCTTGAACGGCATTTATAGATGCCGGCGATAGCGGTTGTTGTGCACCTTAATAGAATATATACACCGGGTAAATTTATGAAAATTAGACACATTTTAATGGCATTGTTGTTATCTTTCGGCTCCATGGCAGCGCATGCCGCCGGTAGCCCGTTGAACGAAAGCTTTACCAATCTGCTCGCTCTATCCAACAATGCCTTGGAAGTCGGCAAAACCGGCGATACCAAAGCCTTTATTGAGAGCGCAACGGTCGCCTGGGAGGCGATGAAAGTTCAAAACGAGAAGGGTAGCTCCATTCGGCTGCAAAGGGCTAACGCCAAGCTGAAAGCCGCGATAAAAGCCGCTAAAGCCGGTAACTTGCAAGAAGGTATTGCCGAGGTTGAACAAGGCATTGAGGAAATGAAATTGGCAAAGGTAAACGGACAGTAATAAGTCCACTAGCCTTTAAAGAACAGTTTTTATGTTTTAGTACATATCCAAAGCCGGTGATCACCGGCTTTTTTATGGCAGGCGTTTAGCGATATGGAGTCACCTTCTGACTAATCTCCCGCGTTTGTTGAGCAGAACTGAATCTGTTGGTTTTGCTAGAACCAGATTGTCCGGCAAAAGCATGCTCAGCTCCTGATTTATCATGGCAACAGCTTTATAATTTAATGGCATTGGGAACTTGGATTGATGCTAATATTTAATGGCTGGTTAAATTAATGTCGATCCGCTACTTGGGGTTATGCCAAAATTGTCCAATTCGTTATGAATGCTGCCGACCTACGCTGTTATGCTGAGCAGAAGCTCGCCGCTCGCCCGCTAAAAAACAAAAAAACACCAATCGACGAACAGCGTCTGCTGCATGAGTTGCTGGTGCACCAGATCGAACTGGAAGCGGTCATCGAAAACTTACGCCACACCCAAGACGAGTTGGAAGCGTCGCAGGCTCGCTATTTCGATTTGTACGATTTGGCGCCGGTCGGCTATCTGACCGTCAATTCGCAAGACAGCATCCTGGAAGCCAATCTTACCGCCAGCCAATTGCTGGACGTGCCGCGCCAAACCTTACTTTCCCAAAGCCTAAGCCGTTTCATCGCCTTCAAGGATCAGGATAATTATTATTTAAGCCGTAAAGCGCTGACCGAAAGCGGGGAAGCGCAGAGCTGTGAGCTCAATTTTATAAAGCCGGACGGCGGCAATTTCTGTGTGAGACTGGAAATGAATCGGGCGCTTGCCGTGGATGGCGAGCACACTTTTCGGATTGTGATCAGCGACCTTAGCCGAGAAAAAGCAAACGACCAATATTTACGTCAGGCAGCCGCCATGTTCGAAACCGCCCGCGAAGGCGTGATGGTTACCGATGCCGACATGCGGATTTTGGTGGTTAATCGGGCTTTTAGCGAATTAACCGGCTATGCGGTGGACGAAGTGCTGGGGAAAACGCCGCAAACCCTGAAATCCGGCCGGCAGAATCAAGCCTTTTACTTGGATATGTGGGGGCAGATTAACGACAGCGGTTATTGGCAAGGCGAAATCTGGAATCGGCGCAAGGACGGCGAGATTTATCCGCAAATGCTCAGCATCAGTGCGGTACGCGACGAAAATAATCGGGTGACGCATTATGTTGGCGTGTTTTCCGATATTTCCCAGCTCAAGGATGCAGTCGCCCGCCTGGAGTTTTTGGCGCACCACGATCCCTTGACCAGTTTGCCCAACCGTTTGTTATTGTTTGCGCGTCTGGAACATTGCATAGGCTTGTCGCGCCGCGAGCGGAAAGCGGCGGCGCTGTTAATGCTGGATCTGGACCGGTTTAAAGACGTTAACGACAGTTTTGGCCATTTAGCCGGCGACGAATTGCTGCAACAAGTGGCAGCCAAATTGTCCAGTCGGCTGCGCGGCATCGATACCGTGACCCGTTTGGGCGGCGACGAGTTTGCCATCTTGCTGGAAGATTTGACGCATCCGCAAGATGCCGCGCTGGTAGCCGCCGAGATTATCGACTCGCTCAGCGAACCGTGGCGTTTGTCCAACGGTTCCGAAGTGCGGGTCGGCGTTAGCATCGGCATCAGCCTGCTGCCCGAACATGGCAGCAGCTCCGAAGAGCTTTTGCAACACGCGGACGCGGCTTTGTATCGCGCCAAAGCGGAAGGGCGCGGTAATTTTAAATACTTCTCCGAAGATCTGACCCAAGCGGCCTTGCGCCGCATCAATTTGGAGTCCTTGTTGCGGCGGGCGCTGTTGCGTCAAGAATTACAGGTTTATTATCAACCGCAGATCGAAATCAGCACCGGCCGTATCATCGGCGCGGAAGCCTTGTTACGTTGGCATAATGCCGAGGAGGGTGCGATACCGCCCAGCCAGTTCATTCCGGTAGCCGAGGAAATTGGCCTGATAACCGAGATCGGCGAGTGGGTGCTAACCGAGGTGTGCCGGCAAGGCAGGCGCTGGCTGGATGCCGGTTTGCCGCCGATCAAACTGGCGGTCAATCTGTCGCCGCATCAAATCCGCCATGGGGATATAGCGGCCAGCACGGCAGCAATACTCAGCCAAACCGGCTTTCCGCCCAAGCTGTTAGAGTTGGAATTAACCGAGAGTGCCTTGATGGAGCGCGAGACGGAGGTGGTATTGGTCCTCTGTCAGCTACAGGCCTTGGGCGTGCGTTTGGCTATCGACGATTTCGGTACCGGCTATTCGTCACTGGCTTATCTAAAGCATTTTCCGTTGGATATTCTTAAAATCGATAAAACCTTTATCGACGATATTCCGCAGTTGGAAGACGACAAAGAAATCGCCTCGGCGATTATCGGCATGGGCCATACCTTGCGTTTGCAAGTGTTGGCAGAAGGCGTTGAAACGCAGGAACAGCTGGATTTTCTGCAAGAACATGGCTGCGATTTTTATCAGGGCTATTTGAAAAGTCCGGCGTTGGCGGCGACGGAGTTTTCTGCTTTGTTGCAGAGCCAACTTTGAGGTTTGCTTGGTGGGGTCGAATTCATTCGATCTATAAGGCCGGTAGTGCGACTAAATTCGCACCTACAAGCAGCCGGCTGTTTGCCTTCTTATAACGCAATTAATTCAACGGGGGGGGGGAGAAGTCTATCCGACTCGGCTTTCACCACGTGATAGCATTCGCAAACCCGTTCTTCCAAACCCGGTCTGTCCAGCACTGTGATTCGGCCTCTGCTGTAATGGATCAATCCTGCATGTTGTAATTTGCCCGCTGCTTCGGTAACGCCTTCGCGGCGCACGCCGAGCATGTTGGCGATCAATTCCTGGGTCATGGTCAATTCGTTGGAGGGCAGCCGGTCCAGGCTTAATAACAACCAGCGGCAGAGTTGTTGATCCACCGAATGATGCCGATTGCATACGGCGGTTTGCGCCATTTGCGTGATTAAAGCCTGGGTATAACGCAACAGCAGGTGCAGCATGCCTTCGTAACGGTTGAACTCATGCATTAACAGTTGCCCGCGCAAACGGTAAGCGTGACCGGCGCTTTGCACCACCGCGCGGTTGGGCATACTGCCGCCGCCCATGAACAATGCCACGCCTATGATACCGTCCTTGCCGACCACTGCAATTTCCGCCGATGCGCCGTTCTCCATCACATACAACAAGGACACAATAGAAGTGACGGGAAAATAAACGTAGCGCAACTCGCCGCCGGACTCGTAAATCACTTCGCCAAGTGGCATGTCCACACGTTCCAGGTGCGGAAATAGCCGCTCGTATTCCGCTTCCGGTAAGGCATTTAGCAAATGGTTGTTTTTCGGGGTGTCTGGATCGGTCATCTGCTGCCTTGGTGGTTATCGGACAAAATAGGTTGGCTCCTGCCCATAGGGGCTAGTGTAAACCTTTAGTCTATTCGCAAACAAAATTCCGCTCTGTGCGGTAGGGAACAGAGCGGTTGGCGTTTTTCTGCATCGAGCACCAACCGGCTTATGTGCGGTAACGTACAGACCGGAATTGAGCAGACTATTACCCTATCTATTTGCGACTTGGGAGAAGGCGGTTTTAGCTTATACCCCAATCGGTCTTCACTTTACAGGGCCTCCATGACCATGTGTGCGACTCGCCGCAGCAACGTTCTTCAGTTGCGGCGGTTTTTTTTGACCGGCCTTACGCTATGTACGGTGCGATCCCCGGTGAAATGCCTGCCTGCTCAGTGAAATCAGAGAATAAATCATGTTAATAGAAAACTCGTCACTGTCCGGTGCGGATTTTGAACACACCGTTGCTGCCTCCGCTCCGGCAAATCCGGATGCCGCGATTGCCTTAGCCAAGTCTGGTTTGCTGGGTTTACAAAACCCGGCCGGTTATTGGGTGTTCGAGCTGGAAGCCGATTGCACCATCCCCGCCGAATACATCCTGATGATGCATTTCATGGCCGAAATTGACACCACGCTGGAAGCCAAAATTGCCAACTTCCTGCGCAGCCAGGTCGGCTCCGACGGCAGTTACCCGTTATATAAAGGCGGCCCAGGCGACCTTAGCTGCACCATCAAGACCTATTACGCCTTAAAAATGGCCGGCGATAGTATGGACGCGGCGCATATGGTCAAAGCCCGCGAATGGATATTAATGCAAGGCGGTGCGGCCAAGGCCAATGTGTTTACCCGCATCATGCTGGCGATGTTCGAACAAATCCCCTGGCGCGGCGTGCCGTTTATTCCGGTGGAAATCATGCTGTTGCCGAAGTGGTTTCCGTTTCATATCGACAAAGTCTCTTACTGGTCGCGGACTGTGATGGTGCCGCTGTCGATTTTGTGTACCTATCAGGTCAAAGCCCGCAATCCGCGCAGCATCGCTATCGCCGAATTGTTTCTGACGCCAGCCGATCAAGAAGTGCATTATTTTTCCCATGTCAAAACCCCGTTGGGTAAAGCGATTTTAGTGCTGGATCGTCTCGGCCGATTGTTGGAACCATTGCTACCCGGCTATATTCGCCGCAAGGCCACTGCCAAAGCCACGGATTGGTTCATGGCGCGTTTGAATGGCTACGACGGGCTGGGGGCAATATTTACCGCGATGGTCAATGCTTATGAAGCGATGGATTATCTGGGCATTCCGCCGGATAACGCACAGCGGCAAATCGCCCGGGCGGCCATCGATAAATTGCTGGTAGTGAAAGATGATACGGCGTACTGCCAGCCTTGCGTGTCGCCGATCTGGGATACCGGTTTGGCGGTGCTGGCTTTGCAGGAAGCCGATAGCCAAGAGCATGATCCGCAGAGTCTACAAGCCACCCAATCCGCCTTGCGCTGGCTGGCGAGCAAACAATTAAGCGACGAGCCGGGTGACTGGCGCGTGCAGCGTCCGAACTTGGCCGGCGGCGGTTGGGCTTTTCAATTCGGCAATAGCTATTATCCGGATGTCGATGATACCGCCGTGGTGGCTTACGCCATGCTGCAAGCCGATACACCGGTGTTTGCCGAGAATATCCTACGCGCCGCAAACTGGATTGCCGGCATGCAGTCGCACAATGGCGGCTATGGCGCTTTCGATGCCGACAACGATCATTATTATTTAAATCAAATTCCGTTTGCCGACCACGGCGCGCTGCTGGACCCGCCAACCGCCGATGTGAGTGCGCGTTGCATCATGCTGTTAGGTAAGCTCGACGAGCAACAGCCGCAGCATCGCGCCGTTATCGACAGATGCGTCGCGTATTTACGCGCCGAGCAGGAAGCCGACGGTTCCTGGTTCGGGCGCTGGGGCACTAACTACATCTACGGCACCTGGTCGGTGTTGCTGGGATTTGCCGCGGCCGGCATTGCAGCCGACGACACCAGCGTGCGCCGGGCCGCGATTTGGTTGAAGTCCAAACAACGCGCCGATGGCGGCTGGGGCGAGGGCAATATCGGCTATCACGACCCCAGGATTCGCGGTGAATTCGAATGCAGTACCGCATTTCATACCGCCTTGGCCGTCATGGCATTGCTGGCCGCTAAGGAATACGACTGCCCAGAGGTAGCGGACGGCGTGGACTATCTGCTGAGAAATCAACAGGCCGACGGTTTCTGGCGCGACGAGTGTTTCAACGCGCCGGGTTTTCCCAAGTTTTTTTATCTGAAGTACCACGGCTACGACAAATTTTTCCCCTTGTGGGCGCTGGCTCGTTATCGCAACGCGCGGGCAGACCGATAAAACCATTATGGCCTTTCCTCACGCAACCCGAACCACCGCATTCGTCACCGGCTTGTCGCTATCGGCACCGCTGACCTTGCTTGCCATCCTTAACACCAGCGGTGTAATTGATATTGGCATTGCCGATCCGCAAGTTGTGGCATTTTTTGTGATCTACGCGCTTCTGAGCGTGGCGGTGTTCGTACTCGATGTGCGGAGTTTTGTGCCCAAACAACTGAAAACCCGGATTCCCTTAGTCTATTTCCCTACCAACCAAGAAGGCGTCGATTTTTTGCTCACGGTATTCGGCAGAATCTTGATGTGGCTGTTAGGTGTGGTGGCCGGCGTTGGCATGCTGGTGCCGCTCTGGTATTTTCTGCAGAAGAGATAGGCTAGTAATCCGTCGCTTGGGTTCCTTTGATTCGTCATTCCCCTCTTTGAAAAAGAGGGGCAGGGGAGATTATCTAAATTAATCCCCCTCGATCCCCCTTTTTCAAAGGGGGAGGTGCCTTAACTTAACGGCATTGCCCTTGGGCTCCCGCCTTCAGCGGAGCGATAATATTAAAGGGTCGGGTGATGAAGCTGGTTCAGCAAATCCAAACCCCGGCAAATTGCCAAAAACCTGCCCCCTCTGCGGATGGAAAGGGTAGCGGTGAGGAGAGCGAGCATCACGACGTTATACGCTAACGCTGATGATAGTGACCTAAGGCTTTGCCGCGAGTTTGGCTTTGCCGGTTTTCGCGCGGGTTTTCTTGGTGGATTTAGTCTCTATCTTGACCTGTGCAGTGCCGTCTTTTTTCATATCCAGCTTGTTAGCCGCTGCGCTGGATAGGTCTATGGCTCTGTCTTCTTTGGCCGCCGGGCCCCTATCGTTGATGGTTACGTCGACTTTTTTACCGTTATCCAGATTGGTCACGGTCGCTTTGGTGCCCATCGGCAAACTCGGATGCGCGGCGGTGAGTTGTTTCTGATCGAAGGTCTCGCCGCTGGCCGTCTCCTGGCCATGAAAGCCCGGTCCGTACCACGATGCTTCACCGACTTCCTTATGCTTGGATTCGTTGGATGTGCCGGCTTGGTCAGGCGATTGCTGCTGGTTTTGCTCGCTGTTGCGATCCGAGCGACAGCCGGCACTCGCCCATAAACCTATCAATAAGGCACCGATGAATCCCGAAAGCTTGCGATGAATGATCATGGCCGTTCTCCTGCTGATTTACAGGTTAAGCATGCGCGGATTGCGGCTATCAGGTCTGTACGCTAGCGCACCTAGTTTTCTGGTTATTACGCGGTTTACGGTTTATCTATGCCTTACTCTTACTGAATCAGTTTGATAAATATCAGTAATACATACCAAGTCATGATATATACTTCTGATAGCTATTAAAAAGGGGGGGATATGCATACGACTGCGAAGTTATTTATCACTGGCCGGAGCCAAGCGCTGCGGCTTCCGAAAGAATTCCGTTTTCCGGGAGCGGAAGTATTTATTCGTCGTGATGCCGTGACGGGCGAAGTTATTCTGTCGCCCAAACCGGTATCCTGGGCGGAGTTTTTCGAGCTTGCCGACCGCACAAAGATTCCTGCCGATTTCATGGCGGATCGCGAAGACCTGCCGAGCCAAGAGCGGGATTTGTTTTGATGCGCTATATGCTGGATACCAATATGGCCAGTTATATTATCAAAAGCCATCCCCCGGAGATTCGACACAAGTTGGCGTCATTGCCGATGGACAGTATTACCATATCCGCAGTCACACAAGGCGAACTGTTATATGGCTTAGCCCGTAAGGGACATCCCGCCACCCTGGCAAAACTGATCCGGGAATTTCTTTTTCGTGTCGAGACATTGCCCTGGGACGAGCAAGTTGCCACCGTTTATGGCGATTTACGTGCTTCTTGCATGTCGGTCGGCATTACACTTGGGGCCCTCGACATGATGATCGCCGCGCATGCAATAGCGGCCAAAACCATACTTGTTACCCATGACAAAGCATTCAGCTTGGTTCCCGATGGTGTTTTGACTATCGAAGACTGGCTGACGGGCGTTTAAGTGTCGGCGCCGGTTGACGCCTGATAATCCTGGCGTTTGCCATTCTAAAATCCGGTAATCCTTCATGACGATTTGAAGACACGCACGGCTTCAGTTGCGGCCGCCTACTAATCAGGCCCAGTTTTGTGCCTAATGCGCGCTCTATGTATCCTGCCGTACATACTCAACCAACCGGCAAGCGGATAATCGGCGAGTAATATGAAGCCGCCTGATTAAACAACGAAGGAGGAAACGGGATATGAGCGCCCATGAATTGCGAGCACAAGCGCGCCGATCCGCGCAAACCCGACGTTTAAGCGATAGACGGCAGGTTGCTTATCCGTTTGGTTCGCCGGAGTGGCTGGAACATATCAAAAATGCCTATCTGGCTTGGCCGAAAGTCGACCGGCGCGATCATATTCGCCGGGTGGACGATAGGCGCATTGCCGATAGACGCCACGCTCAGGCGTCGGAACAGCAGCGCGCCGGACAAAAGTATTCCCGGGTCGTGTTAACCAGCGAAGAACGAAAACTAATTCAAAGCTTATATGTGCCTGACACCCAATAGCAGGCTTTTAGGATAGCCCTGTCTCAGTAACAGACACCAGCAGCACCGGAGCCTCGCCCAATTCCCGGCATTGGCAATCCAGATGCGCGCTAAACAGCGTTCCATCCGGGCGGACCAGCGTTAACTCTAGTGCCAGTCTCTCGGTGTGGATTAAATCCATCATATTGCGGAACTGAATATGCCAACGGTCGAAGTGTTCGGCAGATACAAACTTTGAGAACCGCAGTGGCGATGAAGAATCGTGCGTGATGCCCAATAAAGCCGCACCCGTCAGGTTAATTTCAGCGATGTATTCGGAGGCATCGATAACGAGATAGCCGGCCGGGGCAAAGTCGTACAGATCCCGGTAGCGGTCTCTCGCCTCGGCCAAGGCGGCATGCGTTCTTTGCAACTCGTCGTTTTGCATCTCCAGTTCTATCTTGTGCACCAGCAATTCATGCAACAGCATTTCCGCCGGTTTAGTCATCATTTCCTCGGGCGATATGCTGGCCACCATGGCTTCGGCTTTCTCCCTCAGCGACTTACGCCGTTCGATTCCATCCCATTTTTGGTTCATGCCTTGCGTTCTCCAGGTCGAATGTTCGACGAATTGTGTGGGTAATTATTTGAAAAGGTTGGATCCGGTTTGCATCGGCCTTACTTGCCGATGCACCGGTCGGGTTTGGCCTATGTACGCTAACGAACTGTGTTTCATCGCACAAAGGCGTTTAATCGCTTGCAACGCTTTCCCAACCCGCGACCTTATTAATCCTATCACCCGCTCAGGCCTGGGACATGAATATTTCAAAGGGCGAATCGCTAGCCAGCCGCAACGGCCTAGCCTGGAAAGCCGGTTAGCGATGCTATTCGATGTTTAACTCACAGGATAAAAATCATGAAAAAAATTACATACCCCGACTCGTCTAGGACGATCCACGGCATCGGTTTAGTCGCGGCGCTGTTTGCCGCTGGTTGCGCGAGCCTACCGGCGCCGACCGAGCAAATGGCGGTGTCCAAGGCGGCAGTGAACAGTGCCAGCAGCGCTGGCGGCAACGAATTTGCCCCGGTCGCTTTGCGATCAGCCATGGAAAAAATGGACGCCGCCGAACGGGCGATGGCACGCGAAGATTATCTAATAGCCAGACAGCAAGCCGAACAAGCCCAGGTGGATGCCCAACTGGCGGCCTCCACCGCACGTGCCGCCAAGGCGCAAAAGGCCGCTAAAGAACTGCAGGAAGGCAATCGCGTGTTACGCGAAGAACTTAATCGCGTCACGCAATAATTAAAATGGAGTCTACTATGCAAACCTATCGCTATTTATCGTTAACCCTAATTGCTGCCGCGGTCGCCGCCGGCTGTAGCGCCGTACCCAATGCATCGTTGATCGATGCTCACAACAGTTACAACAACGCCCGTATCAATTCCGAGGTCAGCACGCTGGCGGAACTGGAGATGAAACAGGCAGGAGATACGCTGAAAAAAGCCGATGACGCTTATGCCAAGGACGACGAGGATGAAGGCGTTACCCATCTGGCCTATATTGCTAACCAGCAAGTCGCTATCGCGCAGGTAACCGCCAAACGCAAAACCGCGGAAAAGGCGGTCAATAGCGCCGAAGCCAAGCGCAACGAGGTGCGTCTCGATGCCAGAACCGCGGAAGCGGATGCTGCCAAACGCCAAGCGGCGGCGAGTCAACTGACCGTGGACCGGCAAGCAACCGAATTGGTCAT
This sequence comes from Methylomonas methanica, assembly GCF_001644035.1. Lineage (GTDB taxonomy): Bacteria > Pseudomonadota > Gammaproteobacteria > Methylococcales > Methylomonadaceae > Methylomonas > Methylomonas methanica_A. Next base: position 16,063 of record NZ_LUUG01000078.1, on the reverse strand, counting down.
CGCCGGCATTAATAGCGAGCGCGACGAAGCCTTGATCGCGCAGCAGGAAATCTTGATCAACCAACTGAATGCGAAGAAAACCGCACGCGGTTTGGTAATTACCTTGGGTGACGTGTTGTTCCGCACTAATAAAGCCCAGTTACAAGCCGGCGGTCTGCGCAACGTCGACAAAATTGGCGATTTCCTGAAGGAATATCCCGACTACAAAGTATTGGTGGAAGGCTATACCGACAGCCGGGGCAGCGATGAGCATAATCTGGAACTCTCCGACCGCCGCGCCTATGCCGTGCGCACCGCTTTGGTGGATGCCGGTGTAAACACTGACCGTGTTAGAACTCGCGGTTACGGCGAGGAATATCCGGTTGCCGGTAACGATACCGCATCCAGCCGGCAGTTGAATCGCCGAGTGGAAATTATCATGTCGGACGAGAAGGGCAATATTGCCGCGCGTTAGTGCTATTCAGACAATTTGTCATTACCTGATACAGCTTGATCTCGCTGGGCTCCCGCTGTCGCGGGAGCGACGATATGCTTACGCAGGCATTCCGTTCGGGCTGAGCGCTTAGTCCGCGGTCGGGACAAGCTTGTACGGCACCCGGATTTCCCAGACCACGGAGCAAGGACCATGAAACTAATCCACTATGCACTGATTTTGCCTTGGCTTATCTACAGCTTTTCCGCTAGTGCGGATTCATCGCCACTGCGTATTCAAACCCAAGGCGATGTGGCTTTTGTCAGCGGCGGGATAGGCGGCGATGAACGGGATGCGCTGCAAGCGGTGCGCTCCGATTACAACCTGAGCTTGCAATTTTCCATGCAAGTTACTGGCGAGTATCTCAGCGACGTGGCCGTTAGAATTAGCGGCGCAAGTAATCAGACCGTGCTGGAGACGGTAGCCGATGGCCCGATATTGTTTGCCAAACTCAAACCCGGCCGGTATCGAATTAGCGTCGAGCATGCCGGACAAGAGATTCGTAAAACCGTAACGATAGACCACAAACACCGGTCGCCGCTGTCGTTTACTTGGCCTAATAACTAGAGTCGTCAGCTAAGCGTGATTCCTACAAGAGCCCGCGATACATTCAGCCGCAGAGTGTGCGCGACGGCGAGTATTGCCAGGCCTTTAATATCGTCGCTCCTTTTGCAGGGATGACGGCCACAGGGAATATAAGGGCCGGGTCAATTGGCCAGCGCTAGCAGAATGTTTGAACCACACACTCATCGTGGACTGTACCCGTTCCTGCTAAGATTAATTCAGTTTCGCAGCACCTGCGAAGCAATCGAATCTACCCGCTGCGATATTAAAATGTCCCAAATAGACGGAGGAATCCATGAAATGGCTAAATAACACCGAGCGTTACGGCACGCTGTCAATGGCGCTGCACTGGATAATCGTATTGTTGTTTGTCGCGATATACGCCAGCATCGAACTACGCGAGCTGTTTCCCAAGGGCAGCGATCCGCGCGAGGCCATGAAAGCCTGGCATTTTATGCTGGGTCTAAGCCTATTGGTATTGATCGGGCCGCGTCTGTTGTTTATGTTTCAGGGGCGGTTTCCGGCTATCCAACCCGAACCGCCGCGCTGGCAAAAACTGCTGGGCCGCTCCATGCATCTGACCCTGTACGCGCTGATGATAGTCATGCCATTGTCTGGATGGCTGTTGCTCAGTGCGGAAGCCAAGCCGATTCCGTTTTTCGGTTTGCAACTGCCGGCTCTGATCGGCGAAAGCAAGAGCTTTGCCGAATTGATAGAGGGTTTTCACGAAACCGTCGGTACATTGGGTTATTTTCTGATTGGCTTGCATAGCGCCGCCGCGCTATATCATCACTATATGCTACGCGATAACACCCTGCGACGGATGCTGCCGAAGTGCTGCACTACCAGCACGGACGTGCCCGAATAACCGAGCCTGCCAGATCGAATAAGGTTGTTGCCTAAACTCCGGCATTCGAGTTATTTGCGACAACATTCCAGTACCGCGCCGGATTGACCGAGCTGTTTGCGGCATCGCTTGAGCTCTAAGCTCGGCGGTCGGAATTATTTACTTCATCGCTCAAGCTTTGAGCTTGGCTGTCTGAGTTATCTGCTGGATGGCTCGCGCGCCGAGCTCGGCTTTCCGTGCTGTTTGCTACAACGTTCTCACTGCAAGACCGGCCGTCGCAGCTATTTTCTCCATCGTTCAAGCTCCGAGCCCGGATGGCCGAGAAAAAAGCTCGATGGTTTAGATGGCGAACGAAATACTTGGCGTTTAGAACCTGACGATCCAACCTCCTGGCCCGGCAACACTTATAGAAAACGAGATTACTATGCGCCTTGATAAACTTATCCTTGAAAATCTTGAAGGTATCTTGCATGAATGGGAAGAATTCGCCGCAAAATACCTTTCTGACGCAGACGGCATGAATAAGCGTGAATTGGGTGATCACCTCAGGCTGATGCTGCTGACGATTGCCTCTGATCTCGCTCGTCCTCAGTCCGCGAAGGATCAAAAGCAAAAGGCGAAGGGTCAACAAATCTCTGATGGTTCGGTTACCGCAGCCACCACGCATGGATCGGAACGTTTAGCGGCAGGTTTCAGTCTGAATTCCACAGTGGCCGAATTCCGTGCCCTGCGTGCCAGTGTGACCAGACTGTGGATAAAGCAGGATTTCAAGCAGCTTAATGCCGAAACAGACTTGGGCGATCTGATCCGCTTCAATGAAGCCATCGATCAGGCGATCACCGAGTCAGTGGTCGGTTACTCGACAGAAAAAGAATACGACTCCCGCATGTTCGAGACGATTCTGGCGTGTGGCCCCGATCTGATTTTCAGCTTTAACCTTGAAGGCAGGTTTGTGTACGCGAACAAACAATTGAAGGATTTATTCGGCCTGACGATGGAGGAAATGTTAGGAAAAAATTGCTACGATCTGCACGTGCCGATTGCGGCAGAGCTACAAGGACAAGTGGAGCAGGTCATTCGTTCTAAAGGGTCTGTTAGCCGGGAAGCGCCCTATACAGCCATCTCCGGAAAAATCGTCTGGCATGACTATGTATTTACACCGGTGTTCAATAAAGAAGGTGAGCTGGAGTCAGTGGTCTGTATAGGGCACGACGTCACCGAACGTAGAGCGTCGGAACATAATAACTGGACTAAGGCCAACTACGATGATTTAACCGGATTGCCCAATCGCAGCTTTTTCACCCATCGGCTGGAAGAATCTGTCAAACATTCCCACCGTTTTGGTTCGCCGATTGCACTGCTGTTTATCGACTTGGATTATTTCAAGGAAATCAATGATCAGTTCGGCCATGAGGCTGGCGACAGTTTGCTAAAGCAAACGGCGGAACGCATTCACGCCTGTGTTAGGGAAAGCGATACCGCCGCACGCTTAGGGGGTGATGAATTTATCGTTATCTTGAAAAACTTACAAAATCCGGAGCACGTTGAAATAGTTGCCGAAAAAATTCGGCAGCGGCTGGCCGAACCCTTCGATCTTGGCAACCATACCATTCAAATCTCGGCTAGCATTGGCGTGGCGCTTTCCCCGCAGGATACGACCTTTGCCAACGAATTGGTTAATCATGCGGATTCGGCAATGTATGCCTCGAAAAATAAGGGTCGTAATCAGGTCAATTTTTTCTCACCCGAGCAGACGCATTGAATGGGCTAATGGCACATAGCTTTTGCAAGACCTGCCCAGCTTTGTCCTCAGGCGCTCTTTTTATTGACATCCCTTTGCCTACAGCGTTGGAAGCGTCGCAGTGGGGATAGCATCGGTATTCGTGATCACGCGGCGTTGCGGTAGGTAATCTAGCAGCAGATCCGTTTCCTTCTTGACCACGCTGTAGCACTCGCAACTCAGCGTTTCAAGTTTCGGCCGGTCGAGCACCTTGATCAACCCGCGCGAATAAGAAATCACACCCAGCTGCTGCAAATTTAACGCGGCCTGGGTGACGCTTTCGCGGCGAACGCCCAGCATATTGCTGATGAAATCCTGTGTCATGGTTAAGTGGTTGTGAGACAGGCGATCCATGGAAAGCAGGAGCCAGCGGCAGAGCTGCTGGTCGATAGAATGTTGCCGGTTGCACACCGCAGTCTGCGAGATTTGCGTGATCAAGGCTTGCGTGTAACGCAGCATCAGCATCAACAACTGACCGTGGCGGTTGAATTCCTGTTTCACCTGTAGCCTGGGGAGCCGATAAGCAAAACCGGCACTCTGTACCATCGACCGGCTCGGCGTGCTTTCGCCGCCCAGAAACAAGGTGATGCCCAGCAAGCCCTCATTGCCCACCACGGAGATCGCGGTCGATGCGCCGTTTTCCATCATATATTGCAGCGACACTATCGAGTCCGTGGGAAAGTAGACGTGGCGCATGGGCCGCCTGGATTCATACAGCAGCGCGCGCAACGGCAAGGGCACCAGTTCCAGATAAGGGAACAAACGGCTTTGCACGTCCGGCGACAAGGCCGCGAGAAGATGATTGTGTTGCGGCTCAGGTTTGGCGGGCATTTCGACGCTTTTGAAACTGAAAAGTTAACAGGCTGTTGAAATTCGATACAGGACCTTAATCAGTATACCTAATCATAACTGCGCCAACTACTGATCATTCAACTGCAAATATTTGCATTGTATTATTTGGCTGTCTGCGCAGTTTTGTGTCTCGCCATCGAAAATATCAACAAGGACTGCTATCGGTTACCCACACTCAGCTGCTTGCGTGCGGTTTTTGTTCCGCAGGCCGGCATTGCGAATAGGCCAATGCAGTTCATTTACCAAAGCCTATTGGCAGGCAGATGACTATGCGACCAGGCTCGCGCAATCGATTACAAAGCGGTACTTTACATCGCCCTTAAGCATGCGCTCATAGGCAGCGTTGATCTCGTCAATTCGGATCATTTCAATATCCGCGACGATGCCGAGTTCGGCGCAGAAATCCAGCATCTCTTGGGTTTCGGGGATGCCACCGATCAGTGAGCCGGCTAGGCAGCGGCGTTTCAGGATCAAGTTGAACACCTGCGGTGAAGGATGTGGGGTGGCCGGCGCGCCGATTAAGGTCATCGTACCGTCGCGCTTGAGCAGGACCAGGAACGCATCCAGATCATGCGGTGCGGCGACAGTGTTCAGAATAAAGTCAAAGCTTTTGGCATGTGCGGCCATTTCATCGGCATTGCGGGAGACAACAACCTCATCCGCACCCAAGGCTTTAGCCTCTTCGCGCTTGGATTCGGATGTGGTGAACGCGACCACATGCGCGCCCATCGCATGCGCCAGCTTGATGCCCATATGGCCCAATCCGCCGATGCCGACCACGCCGACTTTCTTACCGGGCCCTGCCTGCCAATGCCGCAGCGGTGAGTAGGTGGTGATGCCCGCGCAAAGCAAAGGTGCGACAGTAGCCAGTTGCGTCTCTGGGTGGCCAATGCGCAACACAAAGCGTTCGTGCACCACAATCTGCTGCGAATAGCCGCCTAAAGTGTAGCCGGGTGCATCTTCAGTCAGACCGTTGTAGGTGCCAACCATCTCGTCGCAGTAGTTCTCAAGGCCTTCGTCGCAATCATCGCAATGCTGGCAACTATCGACCATGCAGCCGACGCCTACCAGATCGCCAATCTCGTATTTTGAGACGTGTGCGCCTAGTGCGGACACGCGACCGACAATTTCGTGCCCCGGCACACAAGGGTAAAGCGTTCCCGCCCACTCGGATCGTACCTGGTGGACATCCGAGTGACAGACGCCGCAGAAAGCTATGTCGATTTGAACGTCGTGTGCGGTCGGCGCGCGCCGGTTGATGGCGATGGGTTCAAGTGGCTGGTCACCTGCTTGGGCGCCATAGGCTTTGATGGTCATGGTGAGTACTCCTTCGTGGATAGAATTGGAAAAATGACTCGTACACCACACAGGCCAAGCACCTGAGTCAGGCCGGGCGGTTGCAGGTCGGCGCGAGCGACGTAAGCGCAGCGCAAAAGGTGCGCTATACGGGATGGCTATCTTTATCGTGACGGTTGGCTGAGTCCGTTGCGGATGGTTGGCTTGGAGGGTAGAAGGTTTTAACGAGCCGGACCTTTTTCCTTGAAGCCTTCGCGTCGGGTTGTCAACTACCACTAACTTCCATTATGCGTTGAAACCTTTTCGACTGTCCGTTCGCTATCCAACACAGGTATGTCAGTGCACAGAAGGTGACAACTATTCTGCGACACGGGCTTCTAGTGTTCAGATTATTCCTGCAAAGCCACTGAGTTTAATTAGAAGTGCGGTTCGAAACAGGTGTGTGCGATAGCGTACAGACCCTGCCAGCTCATCGGGTTAAGCTCTGATCTCCACTATTCGCGGAGGTTTATCATGAATCTGGCAATCGAACCCTTATTGGCGCTGGTGATCGGCATCCTGATTTTAGTCGTGCCCCGGTTCCTGAATTATTTCGTGGCGGTCTATCTGATCGTCGTGGGGGTATTGGGACTGATACACCGGTAACCGGCGTGTTAAACCCAAGCCGATTTGTACCGTTCACGTTAACGTCCACACTTCTGAAGGAGCACTACCATGTCACTTAGCACACTAATACTCATCGTCCTAATTCTGATGCTGCTCGGCGTCATCCCGGTTTGGAATCACAGCCGCTCCTGGGGTTATGGACCCAGCGGCGGCTTAGGTTTGGTGCTGGTCATCATATTGATTCTACTGGTACTCGGCAAAATCTAGTTACACCTCTCAAAAGACACGTTGGGTTCGATTAGCCTCGGCCCAACCGGTCTTTCCGCCGGCAGCCTCCCAGCGAGGACCCAATCAACGTCGTCAACAGGCGATTGTCGACCACATTCATCAGAACGGAGCATTCACCCATGGCCAAGCGGCGAGAACAACGGCGGCATGTTAGAAGCGAGCATCCGGGCGGCGAGGAAGCGCCGATTCGTTTTGAGTTATTCAATACCGAGCGCCTGGAGCAGCATGCGGTCAGTCTGGCAAAAGCCCAAAAAATCACCACGCTGAAGAAAGGCCACAAACTGATTCCTCGGGTCCGCGAGAATGCCTTGGTCTTGCTGGAAGCTTATAAAGCCGTCGCTAAGGCGGTGCGCGAGCAGCATGCCATCACGCCTGCGGCGGAATGGCTGCTGGATAATTTTCATGTCATCGAAGAGCAAGTCAGCGATATTCACGTCGATTTGCCGGAAAGTTATTCGCGAGAACTACCCAAGCTAGCCGAAGGGGTATTAGCCGGCTATCCGCGCGTTTACGGCATTGCCTGGGCTTTGGTGGCGCACACCGACAGCCGTTTTGCGCCGGATTTGCTGAATCTGTTTGTCAAAGCTTATCAAAGTGTCGAGCCGCTAACCCTGGGCGAACTATGGGCTATCCCCATTACGCTGCGGGTGTTGCTGGTCGAAAATCTGCGCCGTTTGGCGGTTAGCATCATGCGTTCGCAAAACGGCCGGCGCTTGGCGGATGAGTTTGTCGATCATGTCGAGCAAATCGTTGCGCGCAGTGATAGTCCGGACCCGGCTATTCCGGCAGGCGTGTTGCCGGCCGAACCCTTGCGCCAAGCCTATGCCGTGCAGATTTTGCAGCGCTCGCACGATCCGCATCCGGCGATAGCCCTGTCTTTGAAATTCCTCAGCGATTGGCTCGGCGAGCAAGGCCTCAGTCTGGACGACATCGTGCACCGGGAGCACGCGGCGCAAATCGCCGACAATATGACGGTGCGTAATATCATCACCAGCATGCGCGCCATCTCCGCTTTCGATTGGCCGCAGTTTGTCGAGGACGTCAGCCTGGTTGACGACTGTTTGCGCGTGCATGAAGGCTACGCGGCCATGGACTTTCTGACGCGCGACCGTTACCGGCATGCCATAGAAGAACTAGCCAAGCGCTCGCCGGTATCGGAAGTCGAGGTTGCGCAATTGGCCATCGCCGAGGTGCAAATCGCCATAGATCAAGACAGCAGCGACGAACGGCAAATGGAGCCGGGATACTATTTGATCGGTGCCGGCCGTTATGCGTTTGAAACCAAAATGCACTATCGGCCCACCTTCAAACAACGGTTACTGCGCACGTACGTCAGTCATGCCGGACTGGCTTATGTCGGCAGTTTGGGATTAATGACCCTGGGTTTACTGGCTTTGCCCTTGAGCATATCCAGTGCCGCCGGACTGAACGGCTTTCAATTGGCGTTGCTGGGCCTGGTATTAATATTTCCGGCATCGGATATCGCCGTTGGTTTGATGAATCATTTCATTGTGGCCGGCTTGCCGCCCAATCATTTGCCGCGTCTGGAATTGAAAGACGGCGTACCGGAAGCATTAAGTACCTTTGTGGTAGTGCCGACGATGTTTGTCAGCGAAGCCGGGGTAAGGCAGCAAGTCGAACAAATGGAAATCCGCTATCTGGCCAACCCTGACGGTGCGGTGCGCTTTGCGCTGCTGTCGGATTGGGCGGATGCGGAACATGAAACTCAGGCCAATGACGACAAACTGTTGAGTGTGGCGATTGGGGCGATCAACGCCTTGAATGCCAAGTACGGCCAGCAACGCTTTTTTGTATTTCACCGTAAACGCTTGTGGAACGCCAGCGAAAGCAAATGGATGGGTTGGGAACGCAAGCGCGGCAAGTTGCAGGAATTCAATCGGCTGTTGCGCGGCGCTACCGACACCTCGTTTTTGCCGATAGCCGGCCAGCCGGCAGTTGCGCCGTCCGGCATATGCTATGTGGTTACCTTGGATGCCGACACCAAATTACCTATGGGTGTGGTGGCACAATTGGTCGGGGTGGCGGCACATCCGCTAAATAAGCCGGTGTTCGATGCCGAGAGCCAGACCATAGTGGACGGTTACGGCATCTTGCAGCCCCGAGTCACACCGACCTTGCCGCAACGCCAGGAACGCTCGATGTTCCATCAAATTTTTGCCGGGGCCTCCGGCACCGACGCTTACTCCAGCTCGGTATCGGAACTGTATCAGGACCTGTTTGGCTTGGGCACCTATAGCGGCAAGGGCTTGTATCACGTCGATAGTTTTGAAGCCGCACTGGCCGGGCGGGTACCGGACAATACTCAGCTCAGTCACGATTTATTCGAAAGCGTTTATGTGCGCTGCGGCTTGGTCAGCGATATCGAGTTTTTTGAAGAATACCCATCGCATACCGAAGTCGCTGCCTCACGCGAACACCGCTGGACACGCGGCGACTGGCAGCTGATACCCTGGATTTTCGGTAAACGCGGCAAGGGCATGCCGATGATAGGCCGTTGGAAGATGCTGGATAACCTGCGCCGCTCGCTGTCGGCACCGGCGGCATTTTCCGGCTTGGTGGTGACTTGGGCCATCCCGCATGCGCCGCTCTTAACCCTGATCGGTTTTGTGCTGACGGCTTTGGCGTTTCCGGCGGTTTTAGCGGTTACCGCCGGTTTTACCGCGCCCCGGCGCGGCATTTCCTTGGCGACGCATCTGCGCGGAGCCCTGGAGAACGTGGCTTGGGCGCTGTGCAACAGCCTGGTGGCGCTGACGCTGCTGGCCCAACAAGCCTGGTTGATGACCGATGCCATCGTTACCACCTTGGTGAGGCTGTTCATCACTCGCCGCAAACTGTTGAAATGGGTGACAGCCTTGCAGGCCAAGTCAGGGGCAGGGTATGCGTTGAAGAATTTGATCCGCCCGCTCAGCCATTCGTCCTCGGTGGTGTTTGGTGCCGGCGCGTTGGTGGTGCTGTTCAATCCGGACTCGATAGTCGCGGCCGCGCCGTTTTTGTTGCTGTGGTGGTTGGCGCCGGTAGTAGCGCGGGCCTTGAGTCTGCCGCCTAAAATCGATGTTGCCGAAGCGCTGTTGCCGGCCGATAGCGCACAATTGCGTCTGTATGGCCGGCGCATCTGGCGGTTTTTTACCACCTTTGTCACGCCGGAAGAACACTATCTGCCGCCGGATAATTTTCAGGAAGATCCGCAAGCGGTTATCGCCCATCGCAGTTCGCCGACCAATTTCGGTCTGTATTTGTTGTCGGTGGTGTCCGCCCGTGATTTCGGCTGGCTAGGTTTGACCGACACCGTCGAGCGTCTGGAAGCCACCCTGGCAACCCTGACCGACTTACCTAAACTACACGGACATTTTTATAACTGGTACGACACCCGCAATTTGCAGATGTTGGAACCGCGCTATGTGTCCACCGTCGATAGCGGCAATCTGGCCGGTCATTTGCTGACACTGGCGCAAGCCTGCCGGGAAATTGCAAACAAGCCGCTGGATTTAAACAATGCGTTGACAGGACTGGCCGATACCCATCGTTTATTGCTGAACGCCTTGGCCACTATCAGCGACGACCGGCGCACGCTGACGGTTACCTTGCGGGAGCTTAGGCAAAAAACCGCGATGCTAAGCGAACTGTTGGCAAGGCGCCCGGCCGATGTGGCGGAGTGGAGTGTGCTCTGGCAGCAGTTGACGGTTTGCGCCAATGCCTTGCTCGATCTGGCTAATGCCCATGCCGTCGAACGCGGCGATAGCCAGGATAACGAAGTGCTGGCTTGGGCTGGGTTTTTATGCGACGACATCCGTTCGCATGCCCGCGACGTGGCTACCTTGATTCCCTGGATTCATTTCCCCGATCAATACCCCTCGCTATGTTCGCAGAATGCCGAGCAAAATCACCCATTCGGTCTGGAGACGCCGCTATGCAAACTGCCCAATCATTATGCGCTTTGGGCGGACCACGAAGACTATGCGCAACCGGAAGCCGCGACATCTGCGCAAAAGGCCTTGATTGTGCTGTTACGCCGGGCTGGCGACCAAGCCAAAGCTTTGCATCAACGTGTTGAATTCATGGCCGAGCACCTGGAAGGCTTGTTCCGGGACATGGATTTTCGGTTTTTGTACGATACCAGTCGGCATATGTTTGCCATCGGTTACCGGGTGGCAGAAGGGGCCATTGATCCCAGTTATTACGACTTGCTGGCCTCCGAAGCCAGACTGTCCAGCATTATCGCCATCGCCAAACGCGACGTGCCCAGCAGCCATTGGTTCCATTTGGGCCGGCGGGTGACGCGTGTCGCGCATGGCACGGTTTTACTGTCCTGGTCCGGATCGATGTTCGAATACCTGATGCCGTCGCTGGTGACTTTTACGCCGCGCTATAGTCTGCTGGATCAGACCTGCCGCTTGGTAGTGAAACGGCAGATCGCCTACGGCAAGGAACGCGGCATACCTTGGGGGGTGTCCGAATCCGCGTTCAACGGCCGGGATTTGTATTTTACCTATCAATATTCCGCCTTTGGCGTACCCGGTTTGGGCATGAAGCGCGGCTTGGGTGAAGAGCTGGTGATAGCGCCCTACGCCACGGCCTTGGCGGCTATGTATCTGCCGCATGCCGCGGTGGAAAACTTCGCGCGACTGGAACGGGAAGGTGCGCTGGGGCGTTATGGTTTTTATGAGGCGCTGGATTTCACACCCGTCCGCCTGGCGGAAGGGCAGCGCGTGGCCATGGTGCGTTGCTATATGGCGCATCATCAAGGCATGTCGCTGGTGGCGTTTGCCAATGTGGTGCACGACGGGTCGATGCGGCATCGCTTCCACCGTGCCGCGCTGATTCAGTCGGCGGACTTATTGTTACAAGAACGTATCCCGCACGGCGCCGATACCAGTGTGCTGCCATTGTTGCAGGAACTATCCGACGTGAAGGAAACGGTGCAACCGCCGGTGCGCCGCGTGCCGTCGCCGATGTCGTCCGTGCCGTCCACGCTGCTGCTGTCCAATGGGGTTTATGCGGTGATGATTACCGCTGCCGGATCGGGTTATAGCCTTTGGCGGAATCTGGCGGTAACGCGTTGGCGCGAAGATACCACCCGCGATGCCTGGGGTAGTTATCTCTATCTGCGCGATGTCGATAGTGGTCAGGTCTGGTCGGCCGGCTATCAGCCGACTACGGCTAACCCCGAACACTATGAAGTCGTATTTGTGGAAGATAGAGCGCGAATTACCCGCACCGACGGCGCGATAGTCACTACCTTGGAAATCGTGGTATCGCCGGAAGACGATGCGGAAATCCGCCGGCTAAGTTTGACCAATAACAGCATGCACGAGCGGGAAATCGAAGTAACGTCTTATACGGAAATCGTGTTGACGACGATGCAGGCCGATATTGCCCATCCGGCATTTTCCAATTTATTTGTGCAGACCGAATACTTGCCGCAGACCAGAGCATTACTCGCGCATCGCCGGCAACGTTCCGCCGAAGACCCGCAATTGTGGGCCGCGCATGTGCTGGCGGATCGGCAAACCGGCGATGGTTTGCAATACGAAACCGACCGGGCCCGTTTCATCGGCCGCGGCCAAACTCTGCGCGAACCGTTGGCGGTCATGGACGGCCGGCCGTTAAGTAATACCGTCGGCTCGGTGCTCGATCCGATATTCAGTTTGCGCGCCCGCATTAAAATCGCAGCCGGCGCCACCGAACACTTGACCTTTACCACCCTGGTCGCCGCGTCACGGCAAGCCGCTGCGGATTTGTCCGACAAGTATCACAACCTGATGGCATGGGAAAGGGTATCGGCCTTGGCCTGGACCCATGCTCATGTGCAACTGCACCATTTGCATACCAAACCCGATGAGGCGCAGTTATTCCAGATGCTGGCCAATCGTTTGCTTTATGCCGATCCGTCATTACGGCCGGCCGGTAAGTTCCTGCAATTGAATGCGCTGAATGTAACCAGTTTGTGGCGCTACGGTATTTCCGGCGATAGACCTATTTTATTACTGCGGGTCGCCGAACCGGAAGATCGCGGCATTGTCGAGCAATTGCTGCGCGCGCATGAGTATTGGCGGATTAAAGGTCTTGCCGTAGACCTGTTGATTCTGAATGAAAAAGAAGTCTCGTACATCGAGGACTTGCAGAATTTACTGGAAACCTTGGTGCGGGAAAATCAGGCGCGTTCGGCGTCGTCAGAACACGGCCAGCAAGGCACTATTTTCGTGCTACAGGCCAGCTTGCTCTCTCAGGAAGAACGGCGCTTGTTGCAAGCATCTGCAAGAGCCATGTTGGTTGGCAATCGCGGTACCTTGGCCGAACAATTATTGCGGCATCCGCGCCCGGCCATGCCTTATATCGCTAAAACTCCCTTGTTGTTGCCGGCAAGCGAAACAACGGCCTTGGCCGTGCCGCCGCTGGAGTTTTTCAACGGTTTGGGCGGCTTTGCCAAAGACGGCCGCGAATATGTGATCGTGCTGGATAAAGGCCAGAGCACGCCGGCGCCGTGGATTAACGTTATCGCCAATCCGGAGTTCGGCTTTACGGTGTCCGAATTGGGCAGTGGCTGTACCTGGTGCGGCAATAGCCGCGAAAACCAATTAACGCCGTGGTCTAACGATCCGGTCAGCGATGCGCCGGGCGAAGTGTTTTATATTCGCGACGACGAAACATCGGAATTGTGGACCCCAACCGCGCTGCCGATCCGGGTAGACAATGCCAGCTACTTGATTCGGCACGGCCAGGGCTATAGCCGCTTCGAGCATGTTTCGCATGGTATTCACAGCGAATTATTGCAATTCGTCAGCCCGGACGATCCGATCAAAATCTCCTCATTGACCTTGACCAATGTCTCCGGCCGCCGCCGGCGTTTGAGCGTAACGGCCTATTTGGAATGGGTGCTCGGTGCCTCGCGCAGCATCACCGCACCGCATATTGTCACGGAATTGGATGCGGAAACCGGGGCCATGCTGGCCTACAACCCTTGGGATCAGGAATTTGGGACACGCGTTGCCTTTGCCGATTTGGGTGGACGGCAGACTGGCTGGACGGCCAATCGCGCGGAGTTTCTTGGCCGTAACGGCAGTTTGGACGCGCCAGCCGGCTTGTTGAACCGTAAACCGTTAAAAAACCGGGTCGGTGCCGGCATGGACCCGTGCGCGGCTTTGCAAACCGGCATAGAGTTAGCCCCCGACGAAAAGATCGAGATTGTATTTTTACTGGGGCAGGGCCAGGACAAGCTACATGCTGCCGAATTGATTCGCAAGCATCGCACGATTGACGTGGCCACGGCATTTGCCGAGGTCACGCAGTCTTGGCAGACGATACTGGGTAAGGTGCAAGTCAAAACCCCGGACCGCGAGCTGGATGTGCTGTTGAATAGCTGGCTGTTGTACCAAACCTTGAGCTGCCGAATGTGGGCGAGGGCGGCCTTCTATCAAGTAGGCGGCGCGTTTGGTTTTCGCGATCAATTGCAGGACAGCATGGCCTTGGTGGTGACCAGGCCCGATTTGACGCGGGAACATATTCTGCGCGCCGCCGCCCGGCAGTTCGAACCGGGCGACGTGCAACATTGGTGGCATCCGCCCACCGGTCGCGGCGTGCGCACCCGGTTTTCCGACGATCGGGTCTGGCTGCCGTTTGTGGTCGCGCACTATCTAAAAGTCAGCGGCGATAACGCGGTACTGGAGGAATTATTACCGTTTCTGGAAGGACCGGAGTTAGCCGCAGAGCAGGACGATGCGTATTTTCATCCTACTGAAACCGTGCGAGAAGCCAGTCTGTTTGAACATTGCGCGCGGACGCTGGATTTAAGTCTGGCCACCGGCGCGCACGGCTTACCTTTGATCGGCAGCGGCGACTGGAACGACGGTATGAACCGGGTCGGCAATCGGGGGCAGGGCGAGAGCATCTGGCTGGCCTGGTTCCTGATCAAGACCTTGTCTGATTTTGCCGACATCGCCGAAACGCGCGGCGACAACGAGCGGGCTGAGCGTTGGCTTGAGCATGCCGGACAACTGCGCATCGCCGTCGAAGCGGAAGGCTGGGACGGTGCCTGGTACCGTCGGGCCTATTTCGATGACGGTTCGCCCTTGGGCTCGGCGACAAACGCCGAATGTCGTATCGATTCCATTGCGCAAAGCTGGGGCATCATCTCCGGCGCTGCCGACTCGGAACGGGCAAGGCGGGCGATGGAATCAGTACGCGAATATCTGGTGCGCTACGGCGACGATTTGCTGTTGTTGTTCACGCCGCCGTTCGACAAGACCGATCGCGATCCCGGTTATATCAAAAGCTATCCGCCCGGCATTCGCGAGAACGGCGGGCAATATACCCACGCGGCGATCTGGTCGGTGATTGCCTATGCCATGCTCGGCGAAGGCGATCAGGCTGGCGAATTGCTGCGCATGCTGAATCCGATCAAGCGCACTACCAGCCGCACCGGGGTTTATGCCTATAAGGTAGAACCTTATGTCTTGGCGGCGGATATTTATTCCGAAGCACCGCACGCCCGCCGTGGCGGCTGGACTTGGTACACCGGTGCTTCGGGTTGGTTTTATCGAGCCGGGCTGGAATCCGTTCTGGGTTTACAGGTGCGCGGCGAGCGTTTGCTGTTCGAACCTTGCATACCCAGAGCTTGGCAGAATTACAGCATGAATTATCGGCACGGCTCCAGTGTTTATCAAATCCAAGTTGATAACCCGAATCGCGCGATGCGAGGGATTGCCAGCCTAGCGCTGGATGGCGTAAAGCAAGTGCCTGGCGACGGCATCAGCTTGCTGGACGACGGAAAACAGCATGAAGTGCTGGTGTTGCTGGGTAGTTAAGCCGTTTCAGCGTGCGCCGCCATACCGACTGCGCCCGGCAATTAACCCTATTGCGTGCGCTGAGCGCTGAAAAACCGGGGCCGGGGGCGTGGGTCTGAGCTACTCCAGCCGGTCTTTAAATAACGCCTATTCCACTAACCAGTCATTCTCAAAGTGGAATGCCAGACTAAATCTCAACCAAGGACACACATGAAAAGTATCCCTAAGCAACTGATCGGTATAGGTGCCGTTATGCTGTTGAGCATTGCCGCCATCGAGGTGTATGCGGCGGAAAGCCATATAGGGCTGGCACTTGAGCATGCGCAAACCGCGGCCAAGGCCGGTGATGTAAACACCATCGTGAATCACGCCGATGCGGCCAAGAGTCATATTAAGGTCGTTGACGGGCACTTGAAAGCCGGTGTCATCAGCCTGGATGCGGCAGCCGCACACGCCAAACACGGCCATACCGATTTAGCAAAAAAATCAGCGGAAGAAGCCGTTTTGCATTTGAATGCGGCGCAATAATGCTAACGGTATACGAACAAACGGCGGGT
>NZ_LUUG01000077.1 GCF_001644035.1 Methylomonas methanica | reverse complement strand
GCTAACCAATCCATCTTTTTATCAATCCACAACAGCATCGCGCCTCTCTGCTTCAGAGATTGATTGTAATCAGGCCAGTTTTGGGTTCGGTATTTCTTCGGTTGTGGCTTGGGCACACAAGTTGGGGACTAGTGAATTCCCTTCTAACATGGGGCTGTTGTCTATTTATGCAACAAAGCCGTTAAACACCGGCTTTCTGTCATAGACTCCGTTTCTGGAGTAACCGGATTAAACACAAACGTATCTCACCGGTGAAAAATTACTTGAAAAGCCTTTTTTTAGTGGCAATTGCCGCAAGCCCTAAGTCTTATCCGCCATAAATGCAGCGAATGCCTCTGGAGGCATAGGTCGGGCAAAATGGTACCCTTGCACTTCGTCGCACTGGCAACTGCTTAGATACTCAAGCATTTCTTGGTTTTCTACGCCCTCGGCAATGACACGCAGATTCAGGGTATGCGCCATCTGCACAATAGCGCGAACGATAGCTGCATCATTTGGATCAATGGCTATATCACCCACAAAAGACTGGTCAATCTTCAGACGGTCGATCTTAAATTTTTTAAGGTAAGCAAGACTAGAGTAGCCAGTGCCAAAATCATCAATGGCAAGCTTTAGTCCAGTATCCTTTAAGTCTTTTAGCAAAGACAGCATGTAATCCATGTCATGCAGGAGAATCGACTCAGTCAATTCTATTTCGAGATATTGCGGATCTAAGCCGCTATTATCTAATGCACTACGCACCAGGTTTTCGACATTGCCGCGTTTGAACTGAACGGCGGACATATTGACCGCGATCACTATTGGCGGCAAGCCTGCCATTTGCCAAGCGACTGCTTGCCTGCACGCTTCATTCAGCACCCATTCGCCGATCTCGACAATTAAGCCGTTCTGCTCGGCAATACTGATGAATCGCCCAGGTGGAATCAGCCCTTCGAGCGGATGATTCCACCGAACTAAAGCTTCTACTCCCTGTACATTGCCCGTGGCGAGGTCAATCTGCGGCTGATAATGCAGCGTGAATTGCTTGCACTTTACCGCCTCGCGTAGTTCATGGGTGATGCGCATATATTCAAAGCTATCGCTGTTAAGTTGCTCGGTAAAATAGCGATAGGTATTGCGACCGGCGTCTTTTGCTTGATACATGGCCTTGTCCGCTCGCTTCATCAGCGTCTCGAAGTTGCCGCCATCATCAGGGTAGACGGCAATACCGATAGAGCAGGACAACGATAAATGCCGTCCTTCAAGTACAAAAGGCTTGGCGATGTGTTCGAGGATCTTGTCGACCATAGTACTGATCGAATCGGTATCCGGCATATTGGCCAATGCTATGAAAAACTCGTCTCCGCCGGGGCGGCACAGCGTATCGGTATCGCGTACACATACCTTCAACTGAGAGGTAACGCAACGCAGCAGTTCATCGCCTGCGGTGTGCCCCAATGAGTCGTTTAGCATCTTGAATTGATCGAGATCAAGATTCAACACCGCGACCTTATGATGGGACCGGGCCGCAAAAGCTATCGCATTTTCAAGCCTATCCTTGAACAGCATGCGATTAGGCAGCCCGGTCAATGCATCATGCGAAGACAGATAGCGAATTTGCTCCTCGGCATTTTTGCGTTCGCTGATGTCGCTAAAAATGCCAATGTAGTGGGTAGTTTTGCCCGACAGATCGTTGACTGTCGAAATCGCCAGCCATTCGGGGAAGATTTCACCGTTTTTGCGACGATTCCAAATCTCACCGTGCCAATGGCCGAATGTGTTTATGCTGTCCCACATTGCAGCATAGAAGCTTCGATCGTGGTGACCAGACGACAGTTTTTTGGGCGTCTCGCCCAAGAGCTCTTCACTAGTGTAGCCCACCATTTTGCTGAAGGCTGGATTCACCAACAGGATAACCTTGTTAGGGTCAGTGACCATGATGCCTTCTTCACTGCCCTCGAAAACTTTCTGAAACAAACGTAAAGATTCTAGCGACTTATTCCGATCCAACACGATGCCAATAATTGACGAACCGATTTCAAGCAATTTTTGGTGGAATGGACTTGGTGAGCGATGTTCAAAACTGGACAGTGCGAACGTACCTTTAATCTTTTGCTCGCTGGAATAAATCGGTACCGACCAGCAGGAACAGAGATTGAAGTTGTAGGCCAAATGTCGCAGGTCTTGCCAACGTAAATCGGCGAAGGTATTGCTGACGAACTGCGGCTCTTGCCGATAGATAACATTGCCGCAAGACCCACCACCCGGCCCAGGCCTCAGGCCGTTAAGCTGAGCAACACCTTCAGGCGGAATACTGGGTGCCGCATACACATTTAGAAATTCGTAAGCCTCATCCATCAGCATCACAGAACCGACCGAGTTTGGCAGAAGCTGCTCTTCCAAGCGACAAACCTGATTGATGATTTCCATATGATCGACGCCGAGCGCGACTGACTCGAGAATGGCCTGCTGAAGATGCAGGATCTTTTCCTGTTCCTCGCTAGAAAGTGAGCTGTACTCGACCGTCGGCAGTCCAGTTGAACAACTCAACGTCGCAGTTTTCTCAAGATTTTTCATCTAGTTGAAGCCCAATTTCAAATGTTGATCAAATTATGACGATATACCTCAATGCATCATAAGTTTAGTTCATGACCAATAGAAAATCCCGAAGGCCAAATAATCAATCAAGCTCCGTTTTGCCTACTCGTTGATTGAAATGGTCTCTTTTTCATCCAAGCGACAGTCAGCTGTATAGTACTAACCGGTAAGCCAAATTATTACCGCGAAAGGCTGATTTGAGTCGGTTTAACTCAATGCCGAACGGCCCCTTTCAGGTTTCGGAATTCAACGACAGCTTTTTTCCGGCGATGAATCTGAAGAGCAGAGGGTCGCCAGGCGACCCATAAGAGACAATCGTTTTGGCTTTTCAAATGGCAGTAAATGGATTATGAGCCGACGTTGGGTTTGTAAAGGTAGGCTGGGTTGAATGATAATGAAACCCAGCTTCGAAACTGAAAAGTCTTGTAATCCAAAAACAGTTTGAATGCAAAGAAACTCGGTTATTTCAAAGTATCTGCTGGGTTTCTCCTTGCTCTACCCAGCCTGCGGCCCTAAGCCTGAAGCCGGCGTACCCTGATGACGGCAGCCTCAGTCGATGGTCCCCATCATGGTCGTCGGGCCATTATCATTTCACGTATCGGATTGAATGAGTTGCGGTGCGGCGAGCCTGCAATGTTGTGGAACAGGGAGAATTCCTCAATGTAGGCCTTTTTCAGCCTATCGACATTCGGCGCATGGCTCAGAAAGCCGCTCGATGTCGAAAGGTGGGTTGGGATTGTCTCAAAAAAATTGTGGTGACGGCGCAGCGGAACAGTGGGATTCCTTTCGCTGATCGCGATGTTGGTCAGGACGACCGCCAGAAAGTCCTCGATCTGGTTATAGCCTTCGAACATCTCCTTGTCCTCGTGATCGTCCACGAGATCCTGCATGACGCGAAGTGCATGTACGATCTCATGAAACAGGACGTCCTCGGTTTCCATCCCAGCCGCAAAGTCCTTAGCGTACATGAGGTCGGCCATCGCCCTGAGGGCGCTGTTCTTGTCCCAGGTGAATGGATTGAACTGAATAATGGCAAAGTCGCCGTCGCCCTTGATGCCCTTGCTGGAATCTCTCTTGTGGCCGCCGGCGTCGCGTCCATACGTGTGAGCGTTGAAGTTTTTCAGAAAAACGTCTTCGCGCTTGTCGCCGGAGGACTCTTTCAATCTCGGCCGGTTGTCCATCGGTGTAATCAGAATACAGGTCCCAGTGCGGGCGGCGGTCCTCTCGACTTCGGTCAGGACACAGGCCACCGTCCACAATGAGGGATAGCAATACGATGTCAGGATTTCTAGCATGCGCTTTTCCCACAGTTGGGCCGCCTCTTGCGCCAGCGTTGCCGCCATGCTGGTGAGGCCGGCTTCTTTGAGGAAATCGGAGTCGTTATAGTCGTTTTGAAAATACTCTGTGTTCGCAACAACGCGGAGAGCGGGATACTTCGTCACGCCCTTTCCTGCGGTCCACAGCCGCCTCTTGGTTTCTTCAGGCAAGTTCGACATGATGTTGCTCTCACGGATAGGAATTGGAATCGCAAGCGAGGCTAATCTTAGCCTTGGTTACACTTGTCATCAAATTATCGCGTCCTTGATGACTTCTCAGATGAGCGTTAATCGCTCCTTACGAAACCTCGCCCGGCGCCATTGGCTCTGCCAGTGCCGGGCAGAGCCAATGGCGTTAAACATTAGCACCTTTTGTCCGTCAGTGCTACCCTGCCCTCAAGAGCCCAATGATGGCGAGCCACCTTCCGAGCACGGTCAGGCCCAGCCGATCAGCACCAAGAGCAGTATCTCGCAGCAGGCGGGGATCAAGAATACCGGGAGGACCCGGCAGAAAGCCAAGAGGGCTACCAGCAGCAAGACCTCGCCAAGCCTGATCGGTTGCACGAGGGACCGTCGCCAGAGCATCAGTCCATCCCCTGAGGCCGCCTAACAAATTATTAAGCTGTTAACGGTATATCTAGCACGAAACCTGGGGCGCAACAATAAAGTTGTGAACTGCAAGGATTTTCCCTTCCGTATATCATCCAAGCTGAACCAATAGGTGAAATTGGAGGGTGTCATGTTGACTGTTCCCACATCCCTTAGTCAATCGTTCGAGTCGCGGCTTAGCTTACGCAATGCCGGGGTGTTTTTATCCAGTGCGTTGGATGTGAAATATAAAAATGCAGCCAAGGAATTTGCGTGACAATGGTTGTTCCCCGCCAAATCGCTGACTTTGGTGCCCGGAAGTGAAGACTACAGGCGTTGGCATTTGCACAAAACTCATGTGCAACGTGCGTCGGTGCATACGTTTCGCCACAGCTTCGCCAGTCATTTTCTGCAGGCCAACGTCGATTTTCGCACCATTCAGGAATTGCTCGGCCACAGCGATTTGAAAACAATCATGATCTACACCCACACGGTGTCCAGTGTGACGATTAAAGTAGCTAAAAGCCCATTGGATTTTGACCCAAGCCAAATCATCGGCAGCAATGAGCCAGTTACCTGTCCCCCACTGAAAATTGGTGACTGTCTCTTGATGGCCGATAGGTTGAGGTAGCTAACGTCGGCTTTGTAGTCCTCCAGTTCCAGAATCTGGCTTCGGCCGACTGGCGGCTTTGGAGAAGCGCGAGTGGCAAAAATAGGGCGTGCCCAGCCAATGGCAGTTCATGTCCTAACCGAAAAATCCGGCATCACTTTCTCGGTGTCAGGTTCCCATTGCCAACATGGAATGCCATGGTCTCGATAGTACTGAAGCTTTTCCAGTTTTTGAGCTTGGTATTTGTCATCGTTGGTGATGCCAAACACCTCCATGACCCATGGAACCTGGCAGTCTTGTAACATAAAATCCAGCAGGTATCGTAGTTCGCCCTCCAATTTCAACGGCTTGCTAAATCTGCGCTGTTCGGCAATCAGTTTGTCGTCCACCTGCAGTTCATAGGATGAGTCGACCGGAATGAATTGCCGGTTGGTACGGATCAGTCCAATGTCGCTGACAGCAAAGCTGGTTTTGCTGCGAAATACCGTCGCAATCGCCAAAATGCGCCGGTCGGGTTTGCCAATTTCGTCGAGTAACTGACCAAAGCTGTTGGTCGCCTTTCTGGCCACGGGCGGCGTCAGCCACAGTGGGACGTTCAACAGTTTCAATTTGAGCCCAAGGGAGCCTTCGACCTTGGTGGAGTTCCGGCACTCCATGATTTCACCGACCACGATGGCAGTTTGTTGTGGATCATCTGTCCTGGTTTGCAGCGTAGCCAGGTTGATGGCCTGACTGTGCTCCAGGCTCCGTTTCCAGAGGGTAATGACCAGGCGTTCCCCGACGGGTTGCTGCTTTTCCAGGGTGATGGTTTGCGCAGCTTTCGTTAGTGCTCGGGTAGATGCTGCAAACCGGCGTTCCGATTGCTGCGGCTGCCAGTCGTTCAGTTGGGCTTTCTGGATCAGGGCATGGAACAATCCCACTAGCCCGGTGGACGCCCGACCCGGTTTAAGGCAGGGCGCCTTGCTTCGAGGTAGATTAGGTTTGTCTTCAGCAACCGGATTGTCGTCGGTTTGCTTGGTCGTGAAGCTGTTACGCGTCAGCCGAGTCTGCAGTTTGACATCGACGATATCGCCTTCGTACTGGATTGCCGGTTTCTGTTTGGCTAATGGGCCTCCGGATTCCGGCGGCTCGTACAATAGACACCATTCGGCATGGTGATGACTGGTGTCGGCTTTCCGAGCCAGATAATATCGTTGACCACGAGCTTTGATGACCAATTGCCGATTCCGTGTATCCGTCAGACACTGACAGCAGGGCCGTTCGGTGCAGCCATGATACCGGCGCGATATCTGTTGGGCTTTGGAATGGCTGCGGTCGCTCGGCCACAGATAGTCGTAGGTTTCCCCATCCAGTAATAATTCACTCATGGCTGATCCTCCTTATGTTCGGATTTGGCAATACATAATGGTTTCGGCGGTTGCCCCGGTTTGTCAGTCCATTCCCAGATCACGCATAACGCCAGCCAATAGGCATGAGCGGTTTTCGGTGCCAGATCGCGATGGGCTTTCCAGAAGGCGATGACATGGCGTTTGCCGATTTCGTGCAGGTTATGCGGCCGTTCTGTTTGCTCAATGAATTCCACGAACTTGATCATGCGGCCGACCTGCAAGCGGCGATGGGCTTTGGCGCCTTGGCGCCTTGGCGCCTTGGCGGACATAGTGGTGGGCCAGAGCCTGGATCTGTTTAACCAATATAGACACGCACCACCTCCAGACGCTCATGTCCCAGTTCCTGCGAGAGGATGCTTCGGGCACGTTGGTCCAATGCTTCAGCGGCTTCCAGACTAATGCAGAGCTGCGCTGCCATGTAGCTATGCCAGGTAGATTTGGAGATTGTCGTATTGATGGGCGCCGGTATGCCGGTTAATGCCTGATAGCGTTGCTGGGCATAATGATGACGCTGACCATGAAACTGGAATGGCTGTTGTTGTGCTTGGAGGTAGCAATGGTTGCGAAAATCGACATAGAGCAGATTAGCGGGAACCATCGAAGGTCCATTCTGCAGGCTGGCGGCTGTTTCCAGTGTCGCCAAGGCTTCCGCTGACACTGGAACCTGGCGCCGTTTACCGCCTTTGGTGCCGCTGAAGACCGTGATGCGCTGTTCCCGTTGTGCTTGGCCAAGCGCTTTTTGCGCATCCAGCAAAGCCGATTCCTTGAAACGCAAGCCTAATGTCCGTTGCAGATTCAGCAATGCGGCAATGCGTTCATCGTCGACACTGACTTGCAACTGGTCGTGCTGCGACTGCGGCATGGCTTTGCTGGTTTCCGGAATGTAGCGCCGCTTGGGTATGCTGCAATCACGCGTTGGACTGACCGTCTGCCATTCGCCGTGCGTTGCGGACGTCATGATGCTGTTGACTGCCGAGACGTACAGTTGTGCCGTCGAGGCTTTCAATTCGTCGCGCTGCACCCTGGATTTCAACGCCTCACCATATGCAATCACCTGCTCGCGGTTAATATCTTCCATGCGTTTTATGCCTTGGGTTTGTTCCAGCCATTTGGCAAACACCGACCAGCGTTCGGCGATTGTGCCGCGCGTAGCGAAGGCTTTGCCGCACTGATGGGCGCAGGTTTTACCGGCTCGGGTCAGGTTGCGACTGCCCAGGCCGACATTGCGTCCGAGTTTATTGCCGGGTGTTCCTCGCTGTTTGCGATCATGTGTTTTTCTCGGTTTGGCACGATCAGCCGAAGCCGCGTTTGCCATATCGGCTTCGTCCGCTTGATCTTGATTTATCGACTTTCGTTTCGATGGGTTGGATTTAGTGGGTTGGGTCGGCATACGATTCTCCAAAAAATGGTTGGCAACAGACTCCCTTGTCCAAAGCGGACTGGGGCTGATTTCATGGGCAATGCCATGCACATCAGCCGTCGGCTTTGAACAAGGGAGCCGGGGTGGCCTTGGTAAAACAGTTTTTCTTTCGTCATGAGCGGGGGACCCCGGCTCCAACCCCACTTTGGTATACAAGGCCAAACTCATGACGATGAGTGTTGACGCACGGGTTGCCTACCCGGCGGAGGTGTATACCCAGTGTGAGGTGCGCGGCTTATGACTCGCTGCGCGGGCGAGTAATTGGTGTCGGTCGATGACGAACTCGGGGTGCTGGCCAGACGGATTCAGCGTCCACCTGCGACGCTAAACTCGGCCCCTTACACGTTCGAGACAGACTGACCCGGCAAAACCCGCGGCTATTACGCAGGTATCCGATTGATTAACTTGATGGAAATGCTTGAATCCCGTTCTGTTTCTGTTTTTTAGAAACGGCGAAACAGCGGGCTTGGGTTTTTACCGGAAGACGTTATGCAAACGTCCGGGTATGACTTTGAAGGGAATCCAGATCCAATCCGCGTGACGAAATCGGTTGTTACGCCGGCAAACGCGACTGCCGGTGGCACAGACCGATGTGAAAACGGGACGACGGGATTCTTAAGAGACGTTCAATCGCCTTGCTCGGGTGGGCAGGCAGTCGCCTGACGCCGATCCAGATCGGAACGATTGATATAAAAACCCTAGCTATAAGATTGCCACCACCGAAGCGGTCAAACGACCTTTCAGTTATCCATTTTGCGGAACCAGGGTTCCAGACAAAATTTCTGCGCGCCTGCAAACGCGCAATGGCAACATCACCTTTCGAAACCCTACTTGCGCGGTCTATAGGTTTGCGCCATCAAGGCGCTTTTGATTACTCAGCGATCGGCAGACGATCGTTGATGAGTTTAAAACTAGCTTTAATATCGACAGCGACCGTGCCTTTCATCAAGGCGCATTTTCCCTGCCGCCCCAGATAGAGCGTTTTCAAAACTCCATCTGCACCAAAAAAATATATTTAAGCGTGGACGCATGACCCTAAGGCCCAACGGACACAGTACATCCAGCGGCGTTCCTCTGCCATCCCACTAGGGACTCTATAGTTGGTACTTCTTCGCTTTTATACTGCCGAAGTGCAGTCTATGAAAATTTCGTCCCGAAAAATTCTACGTGCGGGGATATTTTGGGGTTGAAATTGAGCGGCTGTCAAATAGTTTTTTCATTTTATTTCAATTGCTTAAGCAATAAAACCAAGCTGGACGGCGTTGGATTTTATTGGACAATTCAGATTTAAAGTTATGAATGACTTTCGCACCGACCGCCATTGAAAATCGGGGCATTAAAAGCTGGGATGACGCCAAAATCGATTAAATCGATTTCGATAAGAGACAGACCTCGATGATCTGGAAGCTGATTTATAAACATCGTCTGCGAGTAATACCAGTAATATTTGGTAATCCCTCGACATATCCTTTGCAGCGTAGGCCAGATAACGCGGTAACACCGGTAACACCAGTAATCTCACTTCACTTTAACTTCATCAATTACAACCCTCGCGTTTGCCCATCTTGGTAATTCAGGCTGTCGTGATGCTTAAACAGGTCATTTATAGCTCAATAAATGCTATATTTATGATCGATAAAATCATTTTGTATTGATCATGATCTGGAATTGGCAACTGGCGGGTTGGCCGCGCTTCACCTACAACGCGACGCAGCTGGACGATTTTGAAAAGCGCTTGTTGCTTGGCGCCGGTGTGTCATTCGGCGCGGTTAAGCATTTGTCTGAAGACGACAGACGGCAGCTGACCATCGAGCTGATCAGCAATGAAGCCTTGAAAACATCAGCCATTGAAGGCGAATATCTCAACCGGGACAGCCTGCAGTCTTCGATTTGCCGCCAATTCGGTTTAACCACCGATCATCGAAAAGTCCCGCCAGCCGAACAAGGTATCGCGGAGGTTATGGTCGATCTGTACCAGCACTTTGCCACGCCCATAACTCACGAGCAGTTGTATCGCTGGCATACCTGGATTACGGCTGGTCGTAGCGACCTACAGGATGTCGGGCGGTATCGAACACACGACGACCCGATGCAAATTGTCTCCGGTCCCATTTATGCGCCCAAGGTCCATTTCGAGGCGCCGCCGTCCTGCCAAATGACGCCGGAAATGGATCGGTTCATTGATTGGTTTAATCGCACGGCACCTGATGGAAACACGCCCTTTCCGGCCTTACAGCGCGCGGGGATTGCGCATCTTTATTTTGTCAGCATTCATCCGTTCGAGGACGGCAACGGTCGCATGGGTCGCGCCATTGCCGAAAAGGCGTTGGCCCAATGTCTGGGGCAACCGACATTAATCGCTCTGGCATTTACCATCGAACGTCAACGCAATGCGTACTACACCGCGTTGGAACTGGCTAACAAGCAGATCGACGTGACTGACTGGCTGGTTTATTTCGCCGAATTGGTGATGGCCGCTCAGGAATACACCCATCAATGGATCGATTTCTTAATTCAAAAAACCAAACTCTACGACCACGTGCGTGGGCAACTGAATCCGCGACAGGAAAAAGCGTTGGCCAGAATGTTTCGGGAAGGTCCGGATGGCTTCACAGGCGGATTGAGTGCGGACAAATATCGCAGCATCACAGGAGCACCGTCGGCAACGGCCACTCGCGATCTGCAGGATCTGGTCGCCAAGGGCGTATTGTTTAGAACGGGAGAACGCAAACATACGCGCTACTATTTGAACTTAACCGGAACACTACCTTAAAGTCTGATTACCCGACTCGCAATATCTGGTCCAGTCGGCCATGAGCTGGGATCGTTTTTCCATCAAATCGCCTCGGCGATACGCTGTAAGCGCGTATCCCTACCACTTTGGTCTTTCAGGCAAAATCTGTTTAATGGCATCGATCTGCCCAGGTGTCAAAGGTAGCAATTCATCAATGCGGCTATTGGGCCAGATCGGCAGTTTTTCCAACGTTTCCTTTAACCATGCCGCCGGGTTTAGACCATTAAGTTTGGCAGTACCGAGTAAGGTTTGAATAGCGGCGGCTCGTTGCCCGGTACTGCAAATCCGTTTCATCGCATCAAAAAATTCAACATTTCAAGACTAAACCGCTTAATTCCGCACATCGGCCGCTAGTTCCGGCATATTTTCCGGTTTTGTTAATCTGCGAGTTTTCGGTTTAAACGTTTTGACCAGCCTCTTCCAACCTACCACCAGCGAACTAGCGCCCAACACTAAACCGAAACCTACCCAGGTCAACATCCAGGCATCCCAAATCGGCCGGTGATACAGCCAACCGAAATCCCAATGATGCAATCCGGAATACAGCCAACGAAACACTCGGCGACTACGGTCCAGCTTGGCTAACAAGCTACCGTCCTGCGGATCCAGATAAAACCGGGTGCCGACTTCGTCCGCCAATTGCACAACCACCACCGGCAAGGGCTTTTCCACCACGCTTTGATGATGGCGGGGGTAATAATAGCTGTCGTAGTCGTCCAATAACTCCTGGCTGGCGATTGGCGTATCCTCCGCCACGCGGTTAATTGCCTCGGTTAAAGATACTTTATTGAATAAAGGCACCGAACCCGCCACGGTTTGCGGCAATCGCTGACCATCGCGTCCGTAGGCCAATAAAACCGCTTCGCCGCCCAAGCGCCGCCAACCCAATTCTACGATGTCGTTACCCTCAGAAGAATTAAGCGGGCCAGGTTGCCAATTGCGCATCGCATCCGGCAAGACCTTGCCCAAATAACGGTTCAGTTCTTGCCGACTCGGATTGGCTTCTGAGAAGAATTTGCCGGGATTGGTATCGATAAATCCGCTCAGCGCCCAGGACAGCGCGACGGTACCGCCAATCAAACCGCTCCAGAAATGCCATTTGAACCAAAATTCGCGATACGGCTGCGTGCGGCCTTGCGAGTAGGTGGGCTTGCCGTTAAAACCCGGCCGCCAGCGCAGCCAGCCGATAATCAAACCGGTAATGCACGCGATAGTCGCGCCCAAGCCGGACCATAATTGCACATCGTGGCGATATTGCCCCAGACCGATGGCTTCCAGGGGCTTGAATAAATGCAACCAGTTGCCGGCATAGTAAAACGCCCTATCGACGCGGGTCGAGGCATGCAGCACTTCGCCGGTACGCGCCGAAATCAACAACTCGTCGCCATCGTCGCTTGCTACCCGATGAAACGGCCGCAAGGCATCCTGGTTGCGCAGAATAATGGGCGCTTCCACCGTTTCCACTACTTGCAAGTTATGGTTAATACCGTCGCGTTTGAACCAGTCGTCGGCGATGCGTAGCGCCTGCTCCACCGAGGTTTCGCGTAAGCCGCCGTCTAGCGCCGACAAAGCAAAGCGCGCGCCTTTGGTATCTTCCACCAGCCAAAACGGCTCGTCGTTACGTCTCACCAAGCGTGCATCGGCTATACCGACAGCATGTTCGACGCCATTGCCCGCTTCGGCTTTTGCCTGCGCGCCATGTTCACCCATGCTTGCCGGCTTGGATTTATGTTGCGCGGCAAACAGCTTGCGCTGCTCGGCACTGCGATCCCAGGCTTCGCCCAGGCTCAACCAGCCGGCTTCCGGGGCCAGGCTTTCCGCATGCGCCAGTTGTTGACTGCGGCTTTGCGTGGTCGGCGTCGAATAGATGATCGCGATGCTGGTAAAAAACCAGAAAAACATGAACAAAGCCAACACCACCCCCAGCCAGCGGTGGGTTTCATATAACAACCAATTCAAAGACTTCTTCATTACCGCCCTCTTAAACACCTTTTGTTGATGACACTACCCGTTGAGAATAAGCTTGTACTTCGCCCCCTACTGCACACGTCCTTAACCCGTTATTGTCCAGCCTGTGCGGATTTGCCCAAACCTTGCACAATCTCCAAGGCTTTTTCGACATTTTCGGCGGGTTGCAAGTCGCCCACGCTGGCAACGATCTTGCCGTCCGCCGCCACCACAAACGTGGTCCGGGCGATAGAACCGTGATTAACTTGAACGCCGCGACTGTCGAAACGCCCGGTTTTTGATTCGTCCACGCTTAACCCATAAGCATTGGCAATCTTGCCGTCCGCATCCGAAGCCACCGGAAATTTGCTGGCGCAGTACTCAGGGTCGGCCGAAAACGCGTTCAAACGCTCGATGCTGTCCAGAGACACGCCGACGATAGTCGCGCCGGCAGCGGCGAATTTGTCATGATTAATAGCAAAGGTTCTTGCTTGAATATTGCAGCCGCGCCCGTAAGCGGTCGGATAGAAATACACCACTACCGGGCCCTTGCCGCGCGCCTCTTTCAACGAATAGGCAAACGGTTTGCCGGCAAACGAGGCTTGCGTATTGAAATCCGGCGCGACATCGCCTTCTTGCAAGCCGGCCAGAGCCGAAAACGCGACTAACAGCAATAGGGCGTTACCCAGAAAAAAACGTTTCATATCAACTCCGTAAAAAGGATGGGAATAAGCTTCCAGCGGCACGCTCATCTCGTTACAACCCCGACAGGTATTCGACCAAGGCATTCAGTTCATCGTCGTTCAACGACTTGGCGACCTTGTTCATCACGGCCTCCGGGCTGTTTTTGCGTTCACCCAGCTTCCAGTTGGTCAATTGACTGCGCAGATAAACCCGGCGTTGTCCGCCGATCACCGGGTAAATGACGTTGTCCTTTACCATGCCTTTACCATTTTCACCGTGGCAACTGGCGCACGCGGGCAAATCTCGCGCCGCATCGCCGTTTACGAACAAATTTTTGGCGAGCGGATTGTCGGCAATCCTGTCGCCGCGCATGACTTTCTGGCTGGCAAAATACGCTGCGATGTCGGCCATGTCTTCTTGAGTCAGATCGGCGGCCATCACACTCATGATTTCGTGATTGCGAGCGCCGGATTTAAAATCGCTGAGCTGTTTAACCAGATAACCGGCGTATTGACCGGCGTGGCTGGGAATTCTGACATCGCCGCTATTGCCATCCTCGCCATGACATTCCTGGCAACGTTCGTCAGCGGACTTTTGTTTACCGGCGACCGGGTCGCCGCTGCCGATGCGTTGCAAGGAAGGCTCAGCGCCCTGCTCGGCAAATACGGTTTTCGCGGAGGCCAACAACGCGAACGTACTGACGGCCAACCACGGACTGCGCCGACGCCAATGTGCTCGTGCTCTGCGAGGTTTGGTTTCGGGCGTCACAGCGAATAGCCAGCGGCAAAACCCCATGTTTAGTTCGCCTTCGATCGATCGGCGGCGAGCTTTTCCACGATTTCCAGGGCTTTGGCGACATTTTCTTCGGGTTTCAAGCCGCCCAAGGTCGCGGCGATTTTGCCGTTCGGCGTGACCACGAAGGTAGTGCGCTCGGCAAAGCCATGGTTGATTTCCACACCTCGGCTATCGGTTTTACCCGGCGCGGCGGCTTTCACGGCAATATCGTAATTGCCGGAGATTTTGCCGTCGGCATCGGACGCCACCGGAAATTTGCTGGCGCAGTAATTAGGGTCGGCGGAAAAGTCGTTCAGGCGTTCGATGCTGTCCAGCGATACACCGACGATGCTGGCACCGGCGGCGGCAAATTTTTCGTGATTGACCGCAAAACTATGCGCCTGCAAATTACAACCGCCGGTATAAGCGGACGGATAGAAATACACGACTACCGGGCCTTTTTTCAAAGCGTCTTCCAGCGTGTAATTAAAAGCCTTGCCGGCCAGGGAGGCTTGCGCTTCAAAATCCGGGGCTGGATGGCCTTCGGGCAGCGCGGCCATCACCGGCAAAGCAAATACGACGGGCAACAGGCTTTTCAAAATTAGGTGTTTCATAGGCGTTCAATTAGAGGGGTTTGTATTTGTCGTGGCAGGCGCCGCGGCATTGTTTGGAAAAGTCGTTGGCGGCAACGGCAGCCGTATCGAAATCGCCGGCAGACAGCGCATTCTGAATATTCGCCGCCTTGTCCTGATATTCCTTGGCGTTATGCGTCGCGTCATCGGCATTGCCGCGCTTCGCAAAAAATCCTTCGACCAGCTTGAATTCGTCCTGTAATTGCTTGGCTTGCGTTACCGCGGTGTTGGCATCCTTGGCGGCAATATTGTTTTGCACTTCCTGAATTTTGGTTTCCACATCATTCATTAACTCTTCGAAATCGAATTCGCTTTCGGCAATCACCGCACTGCTGCTGAGCACTAACCACACTCCGAAAAGATAAATCGTCTTTCGCATATCAATAACCCTGTCACGGCATTACAAACCGCATTAATAGTTGTCTCGGAACATCTCTAAAATTCCCTCTTTGTCAGCAGAGATCAAGCCTAATACTGCCACCCAAGGCCCCCACAAAGGCCCAGCATCACGTTTTACCGGGAGATAATCCGGTCTGCCATCGATTGGCCACCCAACATCCTTGCCGGGATAAACGCTTGCTCTCTGACAGCGTTTTCTTGAAACCCTGCTTGATAAAGAAGGAATTTTCAGAGATGTCCATTGGTTCAAATTCGCGTCTCACCAGGCTAATAGCCAATTCGGCGAATCGCTTACCCGAAAGCACCACGCCTTCGGGTAAGCCTCTAAGGCCCGAACTTAGGTGATCAATTCCTTGATCACTTTGCCGTACACCACGGTTGGACGTTCCGAACGGCCTTGATACTTGTAAATCAATTTCAAGTGATCCAGACCCAATTGGTTCAACACAGTGGCGTGCAAATCGTAGGTATCGACTTCGGTTCCTTTGATGGCTTGTACGCCCAGTTCGTCGGTGCCGCCATGGGTGTAGCCGGCTTTTACGCCGCCGCCCGCCATCCATTGGGTATAGCCCCAAGGGTTGTGGTCGCGACCGTCGCCGGATTCGCTCCATGGCGTACGGCCGAACTCGGAGGTCCACACCACCAGGGTTTCATCCAGCAAGCCTTTGGCTTTCAAATCTTTCAACAAGCCGGCGATCGGTTTGTCGATAATTTTCGAATGCTTGCTGTGGTTGTCTTCGATGTTTTGGTGCGCGTCCCAATCGCGGCTGTCGCCTTTGATGTCGGTCGGGCCGGATACGACTTGCACGAAGCGCACGCCGCGCTCGGTCAAGCGTCTGGCACGCAACAACAGCTCGCCGTATGGACGGGTGATTTCGTCGTTCAGGCCATATAGCGCTTTAGTCGCTTCGGATTCCTTGCTGAAATCGACCGCTTCCGGTGCGGTTTCCTGCATGCGATAAGCCAGTTCGTATGACTCGGTGCGGGCTTGCAGTTCGCTATCGGTCGGATAGTTAGACGCATGTTTTTGGTTGATCTGTTTCAACAGGTCAAGCGCATGGCGTTTTTCCGCGGCGGCCAAATATTCAGGATTGTTCAAATGCAGAATCGGCGAATTGCCCGGACGGAACGGCGTACCTTGATACACCGCCGGCAAAAAGCCGGATTCCCAGTTAGTCACACCGCCGCGTGGTTCGCGCTTATCGTTATACAACACCACGTAGGCCGGCAGATTCGGATTCGCGGAACCCAAGGCATATTGCACCCATGCGCCCAGCGTTGGCCGCCCGGGGTTCAAACCGCCGGTGTTCAACTTCATGATGGAAATATCGTGGGTGGCGCCAACGGTCACACTGGATTTAATAAATGCCAGGTCGTCGGCATGTTCCGCCAGATTGGGCAACCAGTCGGAAAACCAGGCGCCGCTTTGGCCGTGCTGTTTCCAGTCGCGTTTAGTGGCAATCAATTTGGTAATACCGCCTTGCGTACTGGTTTTGATACCTTGCAAAAACGACGCCGGAATACCGGTACCGGCTTGTTTGACCAACTGGGGTTTGTAGTCGTACAAATCCAGCGTACTGGGGGCACCTGACATATGCAGCCAGATCACGGTTTTGGCTTTAGGCGCAAAATGTGGCGCTTTCGGCGCTAAGGGATTGGCACCGGCCAGCGCTTGCAAGGCAGGGTCGTCTGCAAACGCGCTGGCAATGACGCCACCGCCCGGCAGAAAACCGCTGACAGCCAAGCCGCCCAAGCCATAGCCGGTTTTTATTAAAAAATCTCGACGTGATTTGTTGTTCATTATCTAAACCTCTTGAATATAATTTTGTGTCGGCAACTACTTCGGGTTCGGTAAGGCGCTTGCCGATTCGGCAGACGCCCACTCAGACCGAGTCGTATGTCTGGTTAAAACCGGTAGATAAACTCGTTGGAGTTGGCTACGACGTGGACCAAATCCACGAATGCAGCAGCTCTAACAGGGTCACCCAGCGGCTTGTCCTTAACGCCGGCCGGCACGTTCACTTCAAATTTGCCATCCGCTGCCTTGGCGCGAATGATGGCTTCCTGTTCGTTCAAGAAGGCCTGCAACGACTCTTTCTCGCTATCGTCCGGTTGCCGCGCAAACAGGATTTGATACAGCCTGCTGATCCGATCTTCTTCGTCTTCACCCGCCTCGTTGATTACTCGGCCGGCCAAGGATTTTGACCAATCGAAAATCAGTTCGCTGTTGTACAAGGTCAGAGCTTGCAGCGGCGTGGTGGTTACCTCGCGCTTGCTGTGCGCTTCCTGCGGCGACGCCATGTTGAAGGAATCCAGGATCGGATAAGGGATACTGCGCCGGGTAAAGATGTATAAACTGCGGCGGTTCTGATCGTGAACATCCTTGGAGGTTTTCCAGGCTGGATCGCCTTGGAAGTTACCGCTGGCGGTGTTAATCGCTTTCGGCAATGGCGGGTAAACGCTAGGACCGCCCACTTTCTCTTCCAATTTGCCGGCCGCGGCTAACAAGGAGTCCCTGACTTGCTCAGCTTCCAGCCGTTGGCGCGGAAACACTGCCAGCAATTGGTTTTCACCGTCGGCTTGCGCCACATCTTCACGGTAAGCGGACGATTGCCGATAAACACTGGACAGCAGGATTTCGCGATGCAGTTTTTTTACGCTCCAGCCGTCGTTGACGAATTTGTGCGCCAGGTAATCCAACAATTCCGGATGTGTCGGTTTTTGACCGGCTTTACCGAAATCGCTGACGGTGGTAACGATACCTTTACCGAAATACTGATCCCAAATCCGATTGGTAAATACCCGAGCAGTCAATGGATTGGTCGGGCTGGTAATCCATTTAGCCAGCGCTGAACGGCGACCGGATGAAAACGGCAACGGTTTGATGTCCGGTTTTTCGTCGGTAATCGCTTCCGGGAACGCCGGTTGCACTTCTTCCAAAGGTTTTTCGTGATCGCCCACCGCAAACACATAGCTAGGCGGCGCATCCGGATGACCCAGTTCAGTCATCGCCGAAATGGTATTGGAGGACGTGGTGGGTTTCAGATCATTGAATTTTTTAAGTTCTTTATCCAGTTTTTCCAACTCGGCCCATTGCTCGGCAATCTTTGGATCGCGAGTTTTAGCGTCGGTACTTTCGCCTTTTTCACGGAAATACGATTCCAAGCTACCTTCGTCGGTCACATTAGCCAAACGATGGTTTACCCAACGGTCGCGGGCGTTCCATTGCTCTTTGGGTTTGAAGATCGCTTCCCGCGAGTCGGTCAAATAACGTTCCTTGTGATATTTAAGCGCCTCTTCCCTATGCGTATCGATAATGGCCTTTTTCTTGGCACGAATATCTTTAGTCGCCTCTTCCCATTTGGCGTACTGTTGTTCGTAGGCTTTTTCCACCTCGCCTTTCTTCGCGGGGATATTGTCTACCGGAGCAACATTGGCAAAGAACGACTGTAGCGAGAAATAATCTTTCTGGCTGATCTTGTCGAATTTGTGGTTATGGCAACGCGCACATTCCACGGTTTGCCCCAGCACCACCTTGCCCACGGTATCGGTAATATCCGTGGTAATTTGGTATTTGCGCTGCACCAAATCGCGGGAGTTGCTGTTGTCCGGAAATTGCGCCATGAAGCCGGTGGCAACCAAGGCTTGTTCGTCGCCCGGCCACAACTCGTCGCCGGCCAATTGTTCCTGAATGAATTTACTGTACGGTTTGTCCTGATTAAATGAGCTAATCACGTAATCGCGGTAACGCCACATGTTCAAGCGGTCGTTATCGTTTTGGAAACCGGTACTGTCGGCATAACGCGCCAAATCCAGCCATTTACGCCCTTGGCGCTCACCGTATTTCGGCGAAGCCAGCAAACGGTCAGCCAATTTTTCATAGGCATCGGCTGATTTGTCGTTAACAAACGCATCGACTTCTTCCGGTGTAGGGATGACGCCCCAAACGTCCAGCGTGGCCCGGCGGATGAACGACGCGCGGTCGGTATCTTGCGAAGGCTTGATGCCTTTTGCTTCCAAAGGTGCCAGCACGAAAGCGTCGATAGGGGTTCTCACCCAATCCTTTTGTTGCACGTCAGGCACGACCGGCGCTTTCACCGGTTGATACGACCAGAGTTTGGATTTGGATTGTGCGGCGGGCGCAGCGGCTTCGGTTGCCGGCTTGTCGTCGGCTGCCTGGGCTGCGTCTGAGAGCGCAATTGCCAGCCCCCAGACCACCGCGCAATATAGTTTGATTTTCATGGAATTCCTCCAAAATGTCAGCTTGATAGAACGAAGCCGGGATCACCCAACCTCATTCGGAAATTAACCTTTGTGCTTATGGCCTTTGCTGTGTTCTTGCTCTTTGGCATGTTCTTCAGGTTTGGGTTCTGGCACCGCGATTTTGGTGATTTTGCCGCCCTCTTCTTCATAGTTTTGCGAACCTATCGCACCTACCACTTTGAAACCCTTCTCAGCCAACAAGTCGGCGGATTTACCGGCACGGCCGGCATGATTGGAAACAGTGACGATTGAGCGTTCTTTAGGAATAAACGGTAAAACTTTATCCAGGTCATCAATCTGTACGTTCAAATAGACCGGAAAGGTACCGATCTTGCTGATTTCATCGGGACGCCGCACATCGATAAACAACACTTGCTCGGGCTTGGCGAGCAAAGCATCGATTTCAGCGCGCTTCAATTTTGGAGTTTTATAGGTATAAGGCCGCGCAGCCGGCGCCTCGGCTTTTTTGCCGGCGTCCGCGTCGGCGGCAAACGCTACCGGAGCGGCCAAGATCAGAGCTAATAAAGCAGCAGTGGTCGTGTTTTTCATCGATATTTCTTCCTGTTATTAATTTTGCTAACTGCACGGTTTAGCGCGCGTAAATAAGGTTCCTCATTAGGTAAAAAGCAACTAGCGTGCCACCCAGAAAACACCGGTTTTTTTCAAACGCCTATAAGCCGTTTAAGCATTGATTTACAACGTATTATTTATTTTTAATTCATCCAAACTCGCTTAAGGAATTTATAAATTCCCAAGTAAAATTCAGGCAGCTGGTGGAAATTCAGCAGGGTCGCAACACGCACTGTTGCTGGGCTAGCACCACGCCAAGCGTTTAAGGTTGTATGGGCATGTTGAGAGGAGATTTTGCAGATAAGCCGGAGCGAAACTTTGCAACATTCCAAGTTCGAAAACTTGGGGCTTGGCAAAAAAACGCCGGACAAAAAAAACGGGCTAAGGATAAATCCTTGCCCGTTAGAGGTTATCACCACGAGAGCTTGATGAAATAATTGCGATGGCCCTTAAATTCGCCAGCGCGACAAGGGTTTAAGTGCCCAGAGCGGAGAATTCAGATACTCCGCCAACTCAGCACTATTTCGGCCGACTGCTAATACCAGCAGTCAGCAACGGAATTTTATAGGCCGCGCCGCGACCCACCACATACAGGGTTTTCTTATCGATACCGGCGAAGGCCAGATTTTGCGGCTTTTTGGGTAGTGGAATCACGCCCAGAATCTCACCTTTGGCGCTGATGATTTCTACGCCGGCGTTGGAGGCAACATACAATCTA
This sequence comes from Methylomonas methanica, assembly GCF_001644035.1. Classification (GTDB taxonomy): domain Bacteria; phylum Pseudomonadota; class Gammaproteobacteria; order Methylococcales; family Methylomonadaceae; genus Methylomonas; species Methylomonas methanica_A. Next base: position 24,049 of record NZ_LUUG01000077.1, on the reverse strand, counting down.
CCTTCATCGTCCAATGCAATGCCATCCGCTCCGCTGGACCAAGTGCCGTCTTCACCTTTTTTCCAGCCATCCAGTTTGGCAAAGTTGCGGCGATTCTGAATCGAGCCATCCGCGGCAATGTCGTAAGCCAGAATATGCTCGCCTTGCGTATTGGCGACGTACAACACCTTTTCGTCCTTGCTCAATTGAATACCGTTAGGACGCTCGATGTCGGTTGCCAGTTGCTTAAGCTCGCCGCCCGGTGAAATATAAAATACACCGGGATGCGATGGCGGCGGATTGGGATTTTCTTTATTGGGCCGGGTGCCGCTATCGGTGAAGTAGATACCGCCATTGCTGGCGCGAACTAAATCGTTCGGACGCTGAAATGCCGTGCCTTGGTAATTTTCGGCCAAGGTATTTTTCTTGTTGGCTGGATAGACTACGCCGACTTTGGTTTTTAGGGTTTGTACCGCGATGATTTCGCCATCGGGCGTCAAAGCCAGACCGTTAGCGCCGTTGGAATTTTCCAGAAACGTCGAGACTTTATCGTCCAAGCCGATACGAACGATTTTGTTGGCTTGGGTTTCCGTGAACAATAAACTGCCGTCGGTATAGCCAATGGGTCCCTCCGTGCCGTTAAAGCCGTCCTTGATTAGCTCGGCTACTACGCCACCGGCGGAGACCCCGGGAATAGCGGGCGTAACCGGGTCGTCCGCGCAAGCGGCCGCCCCGTATATCAACGCGCCAAAACCAAGTAAATATAAGTGTTTAGATAACATAAGTATTTCCTTTGCAAATGTTTCGATCAATCAGTTTGCCGGGCGGCAGTTTAGCTGCCCGGCGTAAGTAACAATTAGAATTTGGCTCTAAAGTGCACCCCGTAGTAACGCGCATCGCCGAATGACGCGCTAGCCGCGCCGGTACCGGAAAAGTTACTGGCATTGGTAAAGTAGATGGTGTCGAAAATGTTTCTACCGACCAAATCCAGGTTGTACTTACCATTTTTGGTACCCACACCAATGCCGCCGTCGGTGACGTGATAGGCATCCTGCTTACCGTAACGCGACAAGCTGGCGTTGTAGTTAGCCGCCGATTTAAAGCTATCGATCAGATAGGCATGCCACTGTAGACCGTAGTCGTTACCGTAACCAAAGGTGAGCGGTGCCCGGTAATCTATCCCGTAGTTGGCGGTAAAGGCCGGCGCGTTGGGTATGGTTTTGCCGGTCTGATCGCAATAACCCGTGTTATTAGCCTCCGGCGGGCAAGGCGCGTTGGCAAAGTCGGTATAAATGGCCTTGTTATACGAACCATTCAGGAACACATTCAAACCTTGAGTAATATCCCAATTGGTTTCCAACTCGATACCGCGCAATTGGATACCGCCAATATTGCCTAGCTGAGACAAGAATTGCCCTGAGCGCAATGGATCGGGTGCAACCAACTGCGATTGAAAACTTTGAATGTCGGTTTGGTATAAGTTGACGTTGAACACCAGCTTGCGATCCAGCCAAGTAGTCTTCACACCAAATTCGTAGTCCATCACGTCTTCCGGCTTGACGTTTTCGGTGGCTCCAGTATTGAAGTTGAACTGCGCGGCACCGGATTTTTGGCCTCCGGCCACCGAACCGTAAACCATCAGATCTTTATTGACCTTATAGCTGGGATTGATCAACCAGTTTTGCGAGTTCTGATCGAACCCCTGACGCGGTGCATCCCATTCCGGCCCCAGACGATTGCTGCGGATGGCTTTGGCAGCAGCAATTTGCGCTGCATTGGCACCCAATGACGCTCCCAAAGTATCCAGATTGACACCGCCTAAATTCCGGCTGTAACCGGTGTTTTCCCGACGTTCAAAAGTGTTGCGCAAGCCCAAGGTCAAGGTCGCATCATCGGTGACATGCCAGTTGATCTGACCATAGCCGGCATAGCTGTCAGTGGCCGGCACCACGTTTTGCGTCAACATGGTGTCGCGCATGGACGCCGCCAATAATTGCCGGGATGCCGGAGTGGCATTCAATAGGGCATATTGGCTGTTGCTTGCGTGGAAGGCGCCAGCATCAACGCCGAAAAGGCGTTGATTAAACGTATCGGCGATAGCCCGCATCGCAAATACCCCGAATTGGTAATCGACTGGTCCGGGGTCTTTAGACGCCAGCCTAAGCTCCTGCGACCACTGTTCATTTTTAACGGTCCAACCGGAGATACGCTCGACGTCAGCGGTGCTTGACTCGCCATCATGGTTCGGTTCAAACAACGCATCCCGGTAAGCGGAGATAGAGGTGAAACGATGCCCTGCCACATCCCAGTTAATTTCGGCGGACACACCCGACCCGTCACCGCGCGATTGGCGTCTTTCATTATTCGCCATCGCCCTGGGATCGCCAATCACGGTCACCGCTTGACCATTGCTGCGCAGCGTATTAAACCAATCCCTAGCCAAGCGGGTGCTGAAAGTAGTAGTCCGAAGGGTACCATCATCAAATCTCGTTGGATCGGCGATGAGTGGTTGCACGCTCATGGTTTGGGTCGAGGCGGTTTTATCGACAATCAAGCGCGCACTCAAATCTTCGCTCGGCGTAAACAAAAATTGCAAACGGCCGCCCAGGGCGTTGGTCTCGCCTAAATCACCTTCGCTACGATGTACATCAAAGTTCTTCACAAAACCGTCGCGCTTATCGATAAAACCCGAGGCCCTGTAGGCTAATAAGCCGGGCAATATGGTGCCTGTGGCGCCGAATTTGCCTTGCAGCGCATCGCGGCTTCCGGCAAAACCATCCACGTAATAACTGTTCTTAAACGACGGCGCCTTGGTGGTAATGTTAAGCAAACCCAGGTTGCTGTTTTTGCCTTGCAGCGTACCTTGCGGACCGCGCAACACTTCCACCTGATCCAGGTCGGCAAAGTTGGCCCACGCCGCCCCGGTCCAGGCCCGCCAGACGTTATCTACCATCACCCCAACACTGGGTTCCATGGATTCGTTACCGCTGTTCTTACCCAATCCCCGCAAAGCAATACTGGTTTGCCGGGCATTCGCCGACGTGACCCCCAGGTTGGGTGCGCGCCGGGAAAAGTCTTGCACAGATACCACGTTATCCCGCTCCAGCGTTTCCCGGTTGATTACCGCTACCGGAATCGGCACTTCCTGTAATTTTTCTTCCTTACGCCGAGACGTTACGACCACTTCCGACAGATCTTGCGGTTCGTCGGCTTTTTCTTCCGGCTCCGGTTCGGCAGCCGCCACAACGCTGTCCGGCTCCTGGCTGCTTAGCCCAGCTGCTTCGGCTGTGCCGGCCGCGGCAGGCGCAGTAGCCACACCTTTCTTGAGCAGATCCTGCTCGCGACGTTTGGATGCCTCCAGCTCCCGGCTCAAGCGCTCGACTTGCGCCTGCAAATCGCTAACCTTGCTATCGGCAACCGTTTTGTTTCCGGCTTTTTTTGCGCTTTTTTTCACCGTTGCCGTTTGGGCGATCACATCGTTAGCAAGTAACATTGAACCACCCGCTATTGCCATTGCCACGCACGCCGACAAACCACGCCGATTGCTGATGTGCAACGGCACTTTCACCGATTCGATGTTGTCCGCCGACAGACTCCCCACTAAATATTCCTTCACGATCTCACCTATTCGAATGTTACAAAAACCAATTCGAGCCAACGCCGCTACGACGCCCGCGATCCGAACTTTCTGTAACGCTCAACGCAACGACCGTGCCACAGGGTGATAAACATCCTCCTAGCCATCCATTAATTAGATTTAAACAATTGAATTTAATAACTAACTTTTAAACCAAATTTATCCGCCCTTCTAACTCCGCAACAACGCCGCTAAATAAAAAACTGTTGAAAGGTCATCAGCCTTTGCTGACTAACTGCCCGCCTATCAACAGTTTCGTTTCCAGGTTACGAGCTGGTGTCAATCGCATATTTCGGTCAACCTCCCATCCTAAATTTTCCCGCTTAGCTGAATACCGAACCACCTCGGATAAGGATCCGGCGCATAGGAATTCCAACCAGTTTCGTGATTTCTATCGTTGAAGATGTTTTTACCGATCAAGCTCAAATCCCAGTGCTTGTCACGGGTACCTATGCCTATCGCCGCGTCGGTTCTTGCCCTATCACCTACCCAACCGTAGGCGGATAAGGTATCGCTGTTATTGAACTCTGTTTGGTAATTGGTATTAAAGCTGGTGTGCGCGATGTATTTACTCTCGAAAATCGGTTTGGTGTATTCCGCGCCGACGTTAAAATTCCATTTGGAAGCGCCCGGTAGATATTGGCCGGTCATATCGACGTAATCCCCGGTGAGATAACCCAGCTCATCGGGCTTGGGCGCATTTTTGTAATCCAGATATTCGGCAACGTTATACGCACCGTTAAAGCGGATCGACAAATCAGGGATGGTGTTGATCACACTGTCCAGTTCCACGCCATGTACCCGCACTCGGCCGACATTGCCCTGAGTCGTCGCATAAGCCGTCAAGCCGGAACCGCCGGGCGCCAGATTGACTTCAGTTTGGAATTGATCGACCACTTGTACCGCTTGCTGGTAATTTTTAATATCCATGACAAACGCGTCGACATTGAGCACGACGGACTTATCCAGCCAGAAGGATTTGAAACCAAGCTCCAGGGCATGGGTTTCTTCAGGCTTGACGGTGAAAGGCAGACCGTTGACCGGGGCGATCGATCCGGATTTCTCGCCATATTGCCAGGACAAATACGTCGTCAGGTCTTCATTGATTTTGTAGCTGGGCGTCAGTTGCGCGGTATACAACACATCACGGTAATCATCCTCGACGGTTTGATTCAAGCGGCCGATTTGCGAAGCACGCAGGGTTTTGGCGTTGGCCACCATGGTTTTTTGCGCGGCAGTCAAAGCCGAATAGCTGGAGCCGCCAAAGTAACGCGCCGCCAAGGAATCGGCCAGCGCGGTTTGCTCGGCACTGTTCACGACGGCATCGCCGGCTACTACACCGGTTTGCGCCGCGTTCAGCTTACCGTAATTGGTGGTCGATCCGTAGAACGAGTTGGTAACCGTTTTATTGGAGCCGTCAGGATTTTTGTCGGGTACGCCGTCGCCGTTCTGATCGACCGTAAAAGACTGCGCAGTATCGGAGTTAAACCCGCCGGTCGCCACATCCCTTACCGCTACAGGATTAAACGCTCCGCCGACACCATTTCGGCCAATAATCTTGAAGTTACGCGATTTACGATCTTCATGGGTGGCGCGTACCCCTGCTGTAAGGGTGAATTTATCGGTAAAGTGCAAATCCGATTCGCCGTACAGGGCGCCGGATTGGGTACGGATCTCGGTAGATTCGAAGGTACGCGCATCCTGCAACAGGTCTTTCAGGATAGCCTCACCAGCTCCGCGATTGGTACCGGCGTTTCTATATAAAGCATTGTACTGACCATTGGTGGCAAACCAGGCCCCGGCGTCGGCACCCCAGCCGGCTTTCGAGTCTACATTATCCTTGGTCCACAAACCGATCACACCGGCTTTGTAATCCAGAAAGCCACCCGGTTTGTTGACGATTTTAAATTCCTGCGTCCATTGATTATATTTAACCCCACCGCCGCCATCGGCGCTGATGTCAAACGGCGTGCCTTCGTCGTTATGCGCATCGAAGCGATATTCGCGCACCCCGGTCCTGGAACTCAATACATGATTGCCGACTTCCCAGTCGATTAAGGCCGCCGCGCCCTGATTGTTGACGGTTTGACCTTTATTTTGGTCGAACCAGACGGTGCCGCGTTGTTCGCCGCCAATGTAGTCGTTATAGGTAAAGCCTCGATTCGCAAAATATTGCCCGGCCGCCGCTCTTGAGCCAACAGCGCTGATCGCACCCGGACTTGTCGTGTCGGTCAGTGCAAATTGGTTGCTATGACTGAAATAGCCATTGAGTTTGGAGTAGGCGGATGTGCCGTTTCTATCCGTGAGACTGCCGTCGGCAAACCGAAAAGGCTGATCGTGGTAGAAGGTCAAACCGTTTTGCAGCTGCGGCTGCTTGGGCTCAAAGTCGGCGATGAATCTTGCCGTCAGATTGGATGTCGGGGTAAATAGCAACTGCGCGCGGCCACTTAAGCGGTCACGGTTATATAGTGTGTAATTTCTATCGTATTCGTTTTCGTAAAAACCGCGCGCCTTGTCAACGATAAACGAACCGCGCCAAGCCAGAAAATTATCAATCACCGTACCGCCCAAAGCCCCTTGCAAGATCAGCGATTCCCTTTGCCCATAAGCGGCGGACAATTCGGCCGTTGGCGCAAATGTCGGCAATTTTGAGGTAACATTGACCTTACCGGAGCTGGCAGCTAAACCGCCTTCGGTGCCGCGCGGCCCGCGCGTTACTTCCACAGCTTCCACGTCGTAAAAACTGAAGTTAGCCAGCTGCGTCAAGGCGTACGGGACGCCGTCCACCGTCACACCGACGCTGGGGTCCTGCGTTTCCGTGAAGCTTCTTTTACCCAAACCGCGCACCGACAATGAGGCGCCACGCGTGTTGTTCTGGTTGAACTGTACGTTGGAGGCGCGGCGGGTGATGTCGCCCAAGTCCCTGGACAATTCCCGGTTAAGCTCGGTGCCGGATACCACTGATACCGATTGCGCCACCTCGTGTAATTTCGCCAATTTGGGCTTGGCCTTGACGACCACTTCACCCAAATCCTCTTTTTGGTCTTCGTCGTTCTTGGCTAAAGCCTCAGCCGGCGCTTCATTCTGCGCGGCAGTGGTTTCTGTAGATGTTACCGCGGCTCCGGCTGGCGCAGCACCTATTGCGCCTTGCTTGATAAATTCCAATTCGCGTTGTTTGGCGGCAGCAAGCTGCTGACGCAAAGCCTGATTTTCCGCTTCCAAATCGCTAACCGCTTTGCTATTTACGCTTTTGCTTTTGCTGTTTTTTTTCGGCGCGGCTTCCACGTCAAATGCCGACACCATAGACACCCCGGCGATAGCCATTGCCACGCAAGTCGATAGCCTGCGGCGCGCACTGATTACTTGAGGAACCCCTTCCTGTCGAGTAGCGCTTACTGAAAAAGCACTTGCTAATTTATCGCTCACTATTCCACCTAAACGAATGTTAAAAAATCGATATCAACCAACATCAAAACTCTGCCGGCAATAAATCAAACCGGCTTTAATATCGATTTTGCAATAGGCATGCCAGCAGTACGTAAATAGCGATATCGGGCAAAACATATCCAATCAATAATTTATAAATATCTGTATTTATTGATTAATAAAATTTTTTATCAGTTATTGATCAGCAAAAATAATGATAAAAATCACTCAGTGTTTTTACGTGAAACTGCTGGAACTCAAACAGCAGCTGCTGACAGGGTGAATAGCCTTTGTTGTTAGCCTGAATCAGCCTTGCTGAGCGGCTGATCGGCATCTGTTGAATTAGAAATACAACTTGCTGGCAGCCTGCCCGCCATTCAACAAGCTCAGCCAGAAGTCGATAGATTCCGGATCAATTTGCAGCGCAGCTTGCTTGAAAACATTTTCCGGTAGCAACGGTGCATTGATGGCAAACCTTGATTTACCAAGCCCTGATCGGGTTTGAGTTTATTAGGTGGAGCTTTTCGGTAGGCACATGGATTAAATAAAAAATTGTTGGCTTGATCATTGCTTACAGACATCCCTGAGCACCAGCACAGCCAAACGCCCGTTCATAAAGGAATAAGAAATGACCCAAATAAGACCATCCGCAACCTTACGCGGCAGCAAACCAAACCGGCCATCGCGTAAATCCCAGGCCTGGCAGCAAACCGCGTTAATTGTGCTGGGAACCGCGCTTAGCGTCTCGGCCTTATCAGGACCAAGCGTTTTCCCTACCGGCACCACGCGCTACGATCCAGGCAAAGCCTATAACTCGTTTGTATTGTTCAGCGGCGGCGACAACATCGCGCATCTGATCGATTTAAACGGTAATTCCGTTCACGAATGGCCGGATGCCGCCAGCCACAGCACCCTTATCAATCCCGCCGTGAACGGCGGTAAACTGGGACATATATTTGTCACGCAGGAAACCACCGAAGGCAAAGGAACCGACTTGGTGCCCGGCCAAGTCAGTAAGAAGATCACCAAAACCATCGCCGAGCTGGACTGGGACGGCAAAACCGTCTGGAGCTTCGGCGACAAAGCGCCTGGCGGCGCCGCGCAACAACATCATGACTGGGCCAGATTACCCAACGGCAATACCGTGGTATTGGCTAACCTCGTGCATCCGGTGAAAGGCTTTAAGCAGCCGCAAGTGTTGGACGACGTGATTTATGAAGTCAATCCGGCAGGCGAAGTGGTCTGGAAATGGATCGCCTCGGAGCATTTGCAGGAGTTCGGCTTTACGCCCGCCGAACTTAAATTGGTCCGCAGCGCCGAGATAGCCGACTACCTGCATGTGAACAATCTGAAAGTCGTTGGCCCGAACCGCTGGTATGCGGCCGGCGACCAGCGCTTTCACCCTGATAATTTGTTGATCGATGCGCGCAACGCCAATTTCATTATCATCATCGACAGAAAGACCGGCAAAGTGGTTTGGAATCTTGGCCCGCACTACCCAGCGGCTTCCATCGAGGAACAACTGGCCCGCAAGGTACCGCGCCCGGTCGATCAAATCAGTGCTCAGCACGATGCGCACATCATCCCGGAAGGCTTGCCCGGAGCCGGGAATTTACTGGTGTTCGATAATCAAGGCATCGCTGGCTACCCGCCGGCTCCCGTGCCGCGCACCGGCGGTTCGCGGGTGTTGGAAATCGATCCGATCAAGAAAGAAATTGTCTGGCAATACACGGGTGAAAGTTCGGGCGGCCCGAGTTGGTCGTTTCGTAGCACGCACATCAGCGCCGCTCGCCGCCTGCCCAACGGCAATACTTTCATAGACGAAGGCCAAAGTGGTCGCTTATTTCAAGTAACAACGGACGGCGACATAGTTTGGGAATACGTGAATCCTTATTTTCGCACCGGTAAGGACGCTGTGACCGGCCGCGCCACCGCGAACAACTCGCTCTACCGCGGCCAACCGGTACCCTACGATTGGGTACCCGCCGGCACGCCGCATAGCGAGAATCCGGTGAATGCGCCCGATTTGAGTAAATTTCGGCTACCGGCAACTCCGGCTTTATAAGGTAAAGATTTTCAAGCAAACAACCGTGGGTTTCGGGGTATCCGGAAGTGCTGGTTGGTAGACGGGTTACTGCCATTAAGTCAAAAGGAATAGGCACTGTGTAACCGGATACCCCGAAACCCATAGCACCAACTTCCTATAAATTGGAGATTTAAATGTTACGTACACGTATTCGGCCGCCGTTATCGCTACTGACCTTGGTAGTCGCCTTGCCCTTTACTTGTAGCTCGGCGGCAGCGCTGGAACTTGACCCCAAAGCCATTTCCATCAAACTGCCGGAGCAAATCAATTGGGTGGCAAATCCCAGCGGCTCGGAAAGCGCGGTACTGGTCGGCGATCCGAACAAACCCGGCCTGTATGTGGTGCTGAATAAATGGAAGGCGCATCACAATAGCAAGCCGCATTCGCACCCAAACGACCGCTTCATCACTGTGATTTCAGGCACTTGGTGGGTCGGCACCGGCAGTAATTACGACCCCGAGCATTTGCAACCGGTACCGGCTGGCAGTTTCGTCACCCACTACGGCAACGAAATCCATTACGACGGCGCGAAGGATGAAGATACGATTTTGCAGATTGTCGGCATTGGCCCTGCTACATCGACCCCGGCACCTGGAAAATAGCGTATGAAGTACCTGATTAGCAAGAATCTTCACCTATAGCACCCAAAAGATCGTCATTCCGGCAGGGATTGCCGGAATCCAGGCTTCATGGATGATTCGAAGCTTACCATCCATGGCACTGGATACCCGCTCTTGTGCCCTGTGGGTATCCGTGCGGGTAGCTTCTTACTAATCAGATTGAACTAAGCACCCTGCCGTCGGCAAAGTACTTGAAGGAATTTGCGGAGATTAATCTTCGCCTTCTTGATAAGCGACGGCCAATTTTCTCTGACCATTGGCCAACATGCCGTACAGCCCCAGCTTGTGGCGCAGTACGTTACGGCTAATATCCAGCAAGCGCGCGGTTTGCACCTGGTTTTCTTCGCAAAACTCGAACGCCGTGCGAATCACGGTCTCTTCGATAATGTCGAACAACTTGGGCGGTGCTTGTTCGCACAAGCGCAGTAGCGAACTTTCCAGCGAGGAGGTTGAAACCATGGGCCCGCTCTGTGAGACTCGTACCCCCGACAACTTAAAGTCCTCCGGACGCAAGCGATTGCCTGGGCAGACCAACAAGGCCCTATGCACCGCATTTTCCAACTCGCGAATATTGCCGGGCCAGTCGTAATTTAACAAAGCCAGCTCGGTGGAAGGCGATAGTTTGATTTCGCCATAGCCCAGGCGGTCGCCGTAGACTTTCAGAAAGTGTCTGGCCAAGGGCAAAATATCGCCCGGCCGTTCCCGCAACGGCGCCAAGTGAATCGCCGCCACATTGAAACGGTAATACAGGTCGGCGCGAAAATGCGACGCCGCCACCGCTTCTTCCAAATTAACATTGGTAGCGGCGATGACTCTGACATCCACCGGCGAAGGCGTGCGCGAACCCACCTTTACCACTTCCCTTTCCTGCAATACCCGCAATAATTTCGCTTGCAAGCCCAGCGGTAAATCGCCGACTTCGTCCAGAAACAAACTGCCTTTATTGGCGGTTTCGAACCAACCTTCTTTTGTATTCAAAGCACCGGTGAAAGCGCCTTTTTCGTGGCCGAACAATTCGCTTTCGATGAGGTTTTCACTGAGTGCCGCGCAATTTAGAGCACCGAACGGTCCTTTGGCGCGCTTACTAAGTGCATGCACATGCCTGGCGACTAATTCCTTGCCGGTCCCCGTCTCGCCGATGATCAGCACAGTCGCATCGCTGGGCGCGATCCGCTCGATGTGCTCCAACAGTTTTCGTGAAACCGGATCCTCGAACACCATCGCAGTGGCTCGTACCGTGTGCGACAGCTGTCGTAATTGCAATTCGTCAAATGCCAATAATGTCATACGGTTTCCCCTTTACTGCGAGCAACGATGCCGTCACTCAATAATATATCCATGAAAGATCTTTTCCTAAGATGTCAAAAATAGTGATTCGTCGCGGCATCACAAGTTAACTGTGCCGATACGCAAACGCCGAACAAAAATCAGCCTTGCCGTGCCCAAAGTCAGTCCACAAACTGCCGCCTTCGCTGAGCACAGGCCAAAAAAAAGCCAGCAGTCCTTTGGGGACAAACTGGCTTCCGGCGGTCCGGTCAGCAGAAGTGGATGTTATGGAGACAAAATGCTCGGATAATAACAGCGAGATACCAGGCTCCAAGCATGGTTCATGCCACTTCGTATTTACAGCACATAATAAAGGATTACAGGTTTTTGCGAAACACCAATGTTGCCACAGCAACATAATCTGTTGTTTAAGTGTTGATATATCAACACATTTCCATGAGTCTGAATTTTACTTGCGAAGCATTGGCCTTTTTCGCGCTAATCCAATTGAGTCGGGCTTTTTCGACAAGCCCAGTCAGCCGAAATCGTTCGCCAAACATGCCCGCTATGTTTCGACCTGTTCGTATACCAGCAGCATTTGCTGACGCGATGCTGGTAAATCAGCATTTTTTTGGATATTTGCCGTTAACCCGCGTGCTTCCATGTTCGGGGTGTTGTCGATCTGCCTGGAACACAGGGGTAATTTGGCGTATTCCAGCAATCACCCAGCATATTGGCCCTTATCTTGCTGAAGACCGGATTGAAAAGGCTAAGTCAATATTCACAAGCGACTTACCTAAAATCGGCAACTTTTAACTTTGGAGAAAAAAATGGGCTTGAGCATTCCCCACCTATTAGTAGTTTTAGCGATTGTGGTCCTGGTATTCGGCACCAAGCGCCTGAAAAATGTCGGCGCCGATCTGGGCGATGCGATCAAGGGATTTCGTAATGCTGTAAAGGAAAGCGAAGACGCCGAAGACGCCAAAGCGATCACCCAACTCTATCAGGAAGAATTATCCGGCGAGTTGATAGGCAAAGCTGACCGCACCAAGGCTTGATACGCCGGGTTGCTGTTCTCAGGCTAAAGGCGCTTAGACCCGAGTCCTGCTGCCAAAGCAGCAGCTTTTGATCGCCGCCTGTTTGCATACCAACAGCTTAGAACATTTACCCGGTAAAAATTATGCTGCTGATTCTCACCTGAGCCCAAACGCATGCAGTGCACTATGCTTCGAAAAATCTGTGCAGATTGATTGGTATAGCTATTGCTTAAGACAAACATTAAATTGCCTTTGCCGGAAAAACGATAGCTTTAAAACCGGCCGGACCTCGCTAACCAATCGGATCTCCCGAGAAATCCATGTGGATCGTTAATATTGCTTTACGCCGCCCCTATACCTTTATCGTGGCGGCGCTGTTGATTCTATTGTCTACCCCGTATGTGCTGCGGAAAATGCCCACCGATATTTTCCCAACCATCGATATTCCGGTGGTAGCGATGCTCTGGCAATACAACGGCATGACCGCCAAGGAAATATCCGACCGATTAACAACCACCGTCGAGCGCTCCATGGCATTGATCGACGGCATCGAACACAGTGAATCCTTGTCTTACAGCGGTGCGGCTGTCGTTAAAGTATTTTTCCATCCTGGCACCGACATCCGAACTGCTATCGCGCAGGTGATGTCCAGCAGCAACTCGGTTTACCGTTCGCTGCCGACCAATGTGGCGCCTCCGCAGGTCATTCAATATTCGGCCGCCGATCTGCCGCTGGTGCAATTGGGTATCTCCAGCAGCATTGTGCCGGAAACCGATGTCAACGACCTGGTCAATAACATCGCCAGGACCGCGTTGCAATCCAAACCCGGCGTGGCAATGACTAATCCGTTCGGCGCCAAAAGCCGGCAAATTACGCTGGATGTCGATGCTCCGGCTCTGTTGGCGCGCGGACTGTCGCCCGCCGATTTAAACGATACCCTGGCCGCACAAAATCTGATTTTACCCACCGGCACCGTAAAAATCGGCAGTAACGAATACGATGTCAGCCTGAACGGGGCAGTGGCCGCGATTCCGCGTCTGGCCGACCTACCGGTTCGCACTGTGAACGGCGTTACCACGCTGGTCCGCGATGTAGCGACGGTGCGTGACGGTGCGGCGCCGGTGACCACCATCGCCCGTCAAAACGGCGAGCGTGGCATATTGACTTCGATCTTCAAGGTCGGTCGCACCTCGACTCTGGAAGTGGTGGAACACGTCCGGCAAACCATTCCGAAAATGCTGGGGATGATGCCGGAAGGCATCAATATGCGCCTGATGTTCGACCAATCGCTATTCGTGAAAGCCGCAATCGGCAACGTGTTGCACGAGGCACTGATTGCCGCCGGCCTCACTGCGGCGATGATCCTGCTGTTTCTGGGTAACTGGCGCACCACCTGCATCATCGCGGTATCGATACCGCTGTCTATCATGTGCTCGCTGATTGCCTTGTATTTAGTCGGCGAAACCATCAATCTGATGACGATGGGCGGTTTGGCCTTGGCGGTGGGGATATTGGTGGACGACGCCACCGTGGAAATTGAAAACATCGAGCGGCAAATGCTGCTGGGCAAAAACCCGCATCAGGCCATACTGGATGGCGCAGCGGAAATCGCGATGCCGGCGCTCGTGTCTACCTTATGCATCTGCATCGTGTTTGTGCCGATGTTTTTCCTGTCCGGCGTGGCCCGTAGCCTGTTCGTACCCATGGCCGAAGCCGTCGTATTTGCCATGCTAGCGTCTTACGTTTTATCGCGCACCCTGGTGCCGACGCTGGTGATGTATGTCATGTCCGGCCATCACGGCCATACCGATGCGCCGCCGGGTAACGCGCTAGCACGTGGCTTTCAACGCCTGCATCACGTCTTCGAGCGCGGCTTCGAACAGTTTCGTGGCCACTATCTGATCTTGGCCAGTCATTTGCTGAAACACCGCTTGCGTTACAGTTCGGCGATTTTAGGCTTTTGCCTGGCATCGCTGGGCCTGGTTCCGCTGCTGGGAGAAGATTTGTTTCCGGCGGTGGATGCCGGACAGATTCGCTTGCACGTCCGTGCGCCGTCCGGTACCCGCATCGAGGAAATGCCGCAACAGATCGATGCGGTGGAAAAAGTCATTCGCGGCATCATTCCCGCCGAAGAAATCGCCGATCTACTGGACATCATCGGCGGCCCCTACAGTACCCGTAACACCTTGTTCGGCAACTCCGGCACCGTGGAAACCGCCGACACCGAAATCATGATTTCGCTGCGACCCGGCGATCATGCCCCCAGCGCCGACTATATCAAACGCCTACGCGCGGAACTGCCCGGACGCTTTCCCAACCTGGAATTCTTCTTCCAACCCGCCGATCAGGTCAGCCAGACGTTGAATTTCGGCGTGCCCGCCCCTATCGACATCCAGTTCATCGGCGGCAAGCCGGAAGACGTGATGCCGCAGGTTATCGCCTTGCAAAATCGTTTGCGGCAAGTTCCCGGCATCGTCGATGCGCATATTTATCAACGCATGAACCGGCCGGCGCTGGATTTGGAAATGAATCGCCAGCAATTGCAACAACTGGGTTTATCCGCCCGCGATCTGGCGCAAAATCTGTTACTGACCCTGAGCGGCAGCATGCAAACCGCGCCGTCATTCTGGCTGAATCCGGCTAACGGCAACTCGGTCAATATCGGCGTGATGGGTAATCCGCTGGATTTGGATAATCTGGATGCCTTGATGCGTACGCCGGTCGGCGGCGGTAACGGCCAGCCGCAATTGCTGGGCAATCTGATCAAACTGAAACGCACCGTGTTACCGGTCGCGGTAACGCATTACAACGCCAATAATGTGTTCGATATTTACGCCAGCGTCGAGGGTCGCGATTTGGGTTCGGTGAGCCGGGAAATCGAAACGCTGGTTGCTGACAGCCGCAGCCAACTGCCGCGCGGTGTCGAATTGAACGTGCGCGGCCAAATCGAAACCCTGAAAAGTTCGTTCACCGGTCTGGGCGCTGGCTTGGCGGTCGCCATTGTGCTGCTGTACCTACTACTGGTCGTGAATTTTCAATCCTGGATGGACCCGCTGATTATCGTCAGCGCCCTTCCCGCCGCCTTAGCCGGCATCGCCTGGACGCTGTTTCTGACCGGCACTACGCTAAGCATCCCTGCCCTGACCGGCAGCATCATGGCTATGGGTGTAGTCACCGCCAACAGTATTTTATTGGTTTCGTTTGCCCGCACCCGGTTGACTGAAGGCGTACCGCCAGTCACGGCAGCGCTCGAAGCCGCGGCCACCCGGCTCAGACCGGTGTTGATGACAGCCTTTGCGATGATCGTCGGCATGTTGCCGATGGCCATCGGCTGGGGTGAAGGCGCTGAACAAAACGCGCCGCTGGGCCGTGCCGTGATCGGTGGCCTGGCCTTTGCCACCGTGTCCACTTTACTGTTCGTACCGCTGGTATTTGCCGGCACCCATCGCTGGCTGGCACACCGACTTTCGCATCGTACAACCTTTTTAACTCCCTAAAATCATATGAACAGCATTCCTTCTTCTACCTTTGCGCGACCGTCCACCGACCATTCGCACCTCACCCTGCTGGTAGTAAAGCGGCTTGGTGTGGGACTCTTATTACTACTCCTGCTGGCCGGCGCCTGGCGTCTGGCGCAAAACCTACAACAAGCGGAAACCTTGCAGGCACAAACTGCGGCCAGCCAACAACGCAGCGTCATCGCCGCGCATTCAAAGCCCGGCGAGGCGACCCGCAAACTGGTATTGCCCGCCAGTTTGCGCGGCAACACCGAAACCCAACTCTATGCGCGCAGCAACGGCTACTTGAGCGCTTGGCACAAAACCATAGGCGATCAGGTTAAGAAAGGCGATCTATTGGCGGTGATCGACGTACCCGAGCTGGAACAGGAACTGGCGCAATCGCGGGCCGCGCTGGCGCAAGTGAAAGCCCGGCTGGAATTGACCCGCACCACCTTGCAACGCTGGACGCAGTTGAACGGCACCGACAGCGGCACGCAACAGGAATTCGACGAAAAACGCAGCGCTTTCTTGCAAGCCGAAGCCGATTTCACCGCTGCGCAAGCCAACGTTAAACGCCTGGAAAATATCGAAGGCTATCGGCGCATCGTCGCACCCTTTTCCGGGGTGATAACCCGCCGAGCAGTCGATGTGGGCAGTTTGATCGTGGCCGGCAGTCAGGAGTTATTTGCGATGACTCAAACCGACCCGTTGCGGTTGACGGTTTGGGTGCCGCAAGTCTACGCGGACGACATCAAGGCCGGCCAGGAAGTCTCGGTAAGAGTACTGGATTCGCAAGGCAAACCGGTTAGCGCCCATGTGGATCATGTCGCCGGGGCATTAGACCCGGTCAACCGCTCTCGACAGGTGGATATTACCCTGCCCAACAAGGACGGTAAGTTACTGCCGGGCTCCTACGTGGAAATCTCCATCAACGTCGCCGGCAAATCCAGCCCCTTGGTGGTGCCGGCTAATGTGTTGGTGATCGATCAAGCCGGTCCGCATGTGGTAGTGGTCGATGCGGAACATCGCGTGGCGTTTCGCCCCGTGAAACTGGGCCGCGACTTTGGCCGCGAACTGGAAATATTGGAAGGCATTTCGCCTAGCGATACCTTGGTCGCCAGCCCCTCGGATCTGTTAGTGGAAGGCGAAACCGTGGGCGTGGTGGAAGCCAAACCCAAGCCGGCGGAGAAACCCAAGGACAAAAGTCCGGTGAAATCGTGATACATTTCAACGCGTCGCGCGGTCAGTCGAGCCGGAGCCGCTGCGCACGTTTTTGTCCTGCATTGACTGGATAAGCAAACCCGGCTCAAAACGCGCTGCCGAGCAAGTGGCACTGTGCTTCACTCAGCGGCAAGCAAATTTAACCCATAACAAGGAATTTTCATGGAACGTCGCGATTTTATTCGATTGAGTGCCGCCGGTGCGGCGGTAAGCGTCATTGCCCCCAGCCTGGCCCAGGCCGCCGAAGCCGGCAAACAACCTACACCGCCGGGCGATGTATTTTATACCAAGGACGCGCAAGGCCGCTGGGCCGGCAAAGGCGCTACCCACCTACCGGTAATTGAAGTCGTTAAAGCCGACGGCAAAGCAGCCGTCAAAATCACCACACCGCACGAAATGAAAGGCTACGAGCATTACATCGTCAAACATGTGCTGCTGGATAAAGACTACAAATTCCTGAATGAGCGGATGTTCGATCCCAGCAAAGACCTTGTCGCCATTTCCGAATTCAGTCTGACGGGATACAGCGGCACCATTTACGCCTTGAGCCTGTGCAACAAGCACGATCTGTGGTTGAGCAGCGCTGAGGTTTAAAGCAGTCGGATCGGCGATAACAAGGATGTTATTGCTTTAGATCATAGCTAACCCAATGCCTTCATTATGGCATTGCCCATCATTCACTAGAGCTTTTGTATATTATTAAGGGAAGTACTGTGTTCAAAGGTTTTTTTGATGCGAGTTTGTTTTGTTTTTGAATACGCCCACCTATAAAACAAACGACCACAAATTATTTAGCTCCGTTATCATTACCACAGCCCAAATCAGGATACTTATTCCGGTGGCTGCGGCGGCAATGTCCTTTATGACACGTATTTTTTCGTTTTGCCGCGTTTCCATAAAATCGCAGATTGCTTCTACACAGGTGTTAAACATTTCGCAAATCAACATCAGACCGGTGGCAGCGAATGCCGAAATGAAGTCTACCCACTGGCGAAAATAGAAATAAATAGTCATTACTAGGACAGAAAGTATGACTTTATAGGCTACGCTGAAATCATATAAAACCGCATAGCGCAAACCTGAAAAACAGACCTTTAATTTTTTTAAAGGGTGATAACCACTTTGCCCGGTATTAAGAAATTTGTTACGCATTGCTTATCTCGTGATGATACCGAATTTGTACAGCAGAATTAGTAAACCAATAACCCAAAGCAGACCCAACAAAAAGCCGCCCAAAACATCCGAAGGAAAATGTACTTGTAGATAAACACGTGAAGCGGCAACCAAGGACACCAATAGCAGGGCAATGACAATCAAATAATAATATGTAAAACCTAGTTTTTCCGGTTTTAAGATCCAGCAGAATGACATGGCAAAAGCAACGATTTGCGCGGTATGAGCGCTGGGATAGGAAGCGTCCAATGGGATATCACCAAGTACCTGGAATAAATCGGGACGTGGCCTAGCAAACCAGAGCTTAGCTAGACGGCTAAATAAGGCGGCACCGAAAAGGCTTAACGCTAGAAACCAGGCATCCAAGGTGCGTTCGTTCTTGATGAGAAACCCGCATATCAGCACAGTTACGGGAACCAAAATAAAGAGTGATCCGCCCCAGGTGATGACTGTGAAAAAACGGTCCGGCCAAAACCCCCTAAATCCTTGAGCGATGCCCAGCAGATAGCGATCCCAGTGATAGGGCGGCGTGCTGATAAATTCTATGAGAACCAGCAGAACAATGGTGGCTAACCAAATTCCAATTGTTGGTAGATATTTGAAATCCAGGGTATTCATTGTTTAACCTCATGCAGCATCCATGGCCAGCTTTATTGATGATTATTAACCGTCATCACCCTCAAAGTCATCATGGATTGTTTATCAGCGAATCCATCTTAGCGTGCTGGATCGCGAATTAACGGCAGTAGTTCCCAGGCATCGCTACTAATCGCCTCGATAACACCAATGCCAGGGTTCGTAAACATAGCCGAATGGATTGTCGCGCGGGAACGATAGACAGAATTCAAAGCGCTGCGCGTTGTTTGCTAGCCAGTGAAATGCGCGGGTATTTTCGAACTGCTCGCCCAGCTCCGGGCACTCGTCGCTACCTATATCGATAGCACGGCCGCTATGGTGTTCGCTGTAACCGGGCGGCGCCAAGACGCGCAGAATCTCGTCGATAGTTTGACCTTTCCCGAGCTTGCGCCGAATGATGTCGGCTTGATAATCCGCACTGCGAAAGGCCGATACCATCAGCAAGGCAATACCTTCCTCGGCGGCGGCCAGTTTCAATGCGTGCCAGGCGGTTGCCGCAGCGGCCGTGAGATAAAACTCTCTACCCTGCGGCCTGGTTTCCCCGACGACCAATTCGGTCGGCTCGCGGCATAATTCCAAGCCTCTGGCTGTCGGCAGATCTTCCGGAATCCCCAACTCGACAAATATCCTGCGAATTCTCGACAAGTAGTCGTCAAGCTGTTCCGCAAGCATCGGCTGCATCTGATTTATGTGCATGTAAACGCTGATAATCGCCTTGCGTGTCGATATCCAGTTCCGCTTCCTGTAACGGCACTTTTACCAGCGTTTCTTCAAACTGCATCAACAAGGGTTTGGCCCCGCGATCGCCTGTTAAACCGGCTAGCTGCGCAAAATACGCAGCCGGGAATACCGCCGGCACGCCAAACGACTCCGCGTACTGGCTCACCACGATGCGTTCCGGCGCGTGTTGCCAGGCTTGCAGCAGGCTTTGCAGATGCGCGGCGTTAATCAGGGGTTGGTCGCACAGCATCAATAACACCGCATCCGCCTTGGCCGGCAAGGCCTGGATACCTGCTCGAATAGAACCGGCCATGCCGTCCGCCCAATCCGGATTCAGCGCCACACTTACGTCATACAGATCGATAGCGGCTTTTATCGCCTCGGCATTAGCACCCAACACCACCACGATTCGCTCCGCCAAAACAGACCGCGCACTGCCAATTGCATGCGCCAGAAATGGACGGCCTTGCCAGACCAGCAATTGTTTGGGGCTACCCATCCGACTGGACGCACCGGCGGCCAGGATGACGGCATAGACATTATCAATGGCTGCATGCATGCTGTACGGAGACTACGTCATTGCCTAATTGCAAGCCGCTACGGCCGTTGAGCTGGGCATTGATGCCGGCCACGATAGACAACGCAATTTCTTCCGGGGTTTGTGCGCCGATGTCCAAGCCGACTGGACCGAACACACGCTCGTTGATTAGCGCGGCATCGTCGCCCAGGCTTTGCAGTAACCGCAGTTTGCGATGCGCCGGCCCCAGCAAGCCGATAAATGGTGCCCGGCAATGCACGATGGCTTGCAGGTAGCGTTGGTCGTATTCGACGTTGTGGGTCATCATCATGATGGCGTTGAAGCGATTTAAATCCAGTTGCGCCGAGACCTGTTCCGGTGTCAGATGCAATAATTGATCGGCCAACGGAAAACGCTCCGGATTGATATGCGCAGGCCGGTGATCGACCAAGGTTACCCGCCACCCCACGGATTTGGCGCAATTTACCAGCGGTATCGCGTCGGCGCCAGCGCCGAATATCAGCAACTGCCAAGGCGGTTGCACCGGGTCGTAAAAGGCTTTGATGTCCTGGCCGTCGAGCAGATGGGTTTCGATGCGTGGTTTTTGTTGCAAGGCGGTTTGCAGCGCGGCCGTAGCAAACGGAAACGGCGCACTGGGCAAGATCGGCTGCTGACCGACAATGGCCGCCGGCAGGAACTGGCTGCGACCGGCCGGAAAATCCGCGTGCGTAGAATCGAACACCGTCACCAATACCCCATGAGACTGGGTTTCGGCGGCCTCGACCAGCAAATTCAACGGACTGAAATCCTGCTCCGCTGTCAATAACTGCAACAACACCCTAACCGCACCGTTACAACCTAGTCCCAAACCCCAGATTGCGTCTTCCCCGGAGCGCATATCGTAAAACACGGTGTTGGCGTGGCCGGTTGCGAACACCGAAGCGGCCTGCTCTACCAGATCCCTTTCAAAGCAGCCACCGCCCAGCAAACCGACCAACTCGCCGGTCTGGGTAATCAGCATCCGCGCGCCGGCCTTCTGATACGTCGAGCCAAAGGTTTCGATAATGGTCGCCAGCACGCTGTCTTCCTGGTCGCGTTGCAGTCGCCGATAGGCTTCTTGCAGATGATTGATGTGATTGGCCATGGCTTACTCGCTTGCGGGTATGCCGACGATTGTACTAGCCATATCAACTCCAGCTCAAATCGGTGCGCAATAGCGGCAATTGCCGGACTCGCACGCCGGTGGCGGCGAAGATCGCATTGCACACCGCCGGCGCCAACGGCGGCAGTGCCGGCTCGCCCAGACCGGTGACCGGATAATCGGTTTTCAGAAAATGCACATCCACGCGGGTGGGTGCATCAGCGATGCGGATCATCGGATAATCGCCAAAATTGCTTTGCACTATCCGGCCTTTTTCGATGTTCAATTCCTGGAACATCAAGGCCCCCAGACCATCGATGACCGAGCCCTGCACCTGATTTTCCGCGCCGCTGAGATTGACGATTTGCGCGCCAATGTCGGTGGCAACGACCACTCTATCGACCTTGAGCTTGCCGTCTTTGGATACAGTAACTTCCGCGACCTGAGCGATGTAACCCAGATGGCTGAAATGAAAAGCGATGCCCTGCCCTTGGCCGCGCGAAAAAGTTTTCTTGCCCCAGTCGGCTTTTTCCGCGACGTGCTGCAACACATGCTTCATCCGGTTCACATCGTAAGGAATACCTTGCTGGCCGGTGCCGGGAATAAAGCCTTTATCGCCCAAGATTTCCAAACGAAACTCCAAGGGATCGCGGCCGGAGGCATGCGCCAGTTCGTCGATGAAGCTATGAAACACCCACGCAAACACATTGCTGCGCGGCGCCCGCCACGGCCCCATCGGAATATTGCACTCCAGCGGCGTTTGCTCCAGTAGACAGTTTTCCACCCAGCGACCGGGAAACTCGTCGCCGGACAAATTGGCGCCACTGCCCAGTTCCAGGGTTTCCTTGCCGTCCTTCACCACTTTATGGGCAAAGGTGACGAAATGGTTATGCCAGGCGATCAGCTTGCCCTTGTCGTCCAGGCCACCTTTTAAGAAGTGAAAACCGCCGGCGCGAAATTGATCGTGTTGCAAATCGTCTTCGCGGGTCCAGGTCAGTTTGACCGGTACGCCGATTTGCTTGGCAATCGCCGCCGATTCGATGATGTAATCAGGAATCAAACGCCTACCAAAACCGCCACCGCTGCGGGTAATATGCAGCGTGATTTTCTCTTTCGGAATCCCTAAAGTGTCCGTAACGATCTTCTGCCCGGCTTCCGGGTTTTGAGTCGGCGCCCAAATCTCGATCCCGCCGTCTTTGAACCAGGCCGTACAATTTTGCGGTTCGATGCTGGCGTGGGAAATGAAGGGATAGCTGTAGGCCGCTTCAACGGTTTTGTCGGCATCGTCCAAAGCCTGCTTGGCGTTGCCATCGTTACGCAACACGTCACTGCCGGCCTGCTCTGATAATTCCTTGGCCTTAGCGCTGAAGCCTGCCCAGCTTTGCGCGGCCGCCGGGCCTTCGTTCCAGACCACTTTCAGTTGCTTGCGGGCGGTGAACGCCGCCCAAGTGGAATCGGCGACTATCGCCACGCCGGGCAACAAGCCTTTTAAGCTGGTTCCGCCCTCGACGATAAACGCATGCTTAACGCCGGGCAGCGCTTTGATTTTATCCAGATTGGCGCTGACCACTTTGCCGCCAAAAGCCGGACATTTTTGATAAGTCGCGTACAACATACCCGGCAGTTGCACGTCGATGCCGAACAAAGGCTTGCCGGTGACGACGCCCGGGTTATCAACGCCGCCGATCCGCGTACCCAGTAATTTGTAGTCCTTGGGGTCTTTCAGTTTCACCGAGTCGGGAGCAGGCACCGGTATCGACACGGCTTTTTCCACCAGCTGACCGTAGCTTAGCTGTTTACCGCTGGCCGGATGATGCACCGCGCTATCTTTGGCAATCAGTTCAGCGGCAGGCACCCGCAGGAGTTCAGCAGCGGCCAAGATCAGCATGGTTCTCGCCGTCGCGCCGAGCTTGTGAAACTCCTGGTAATTGGTCGGCGTTGAGCGCGAACCACCGGCACTTTGGCTACCGTAAATCGGGTCCAAGTCGCCCTGCACGATTTGTACATCCAGCCAATTAACCTCCAGTTCCTCGGCGATCACCATCGGCAACGAGGTCTTAATGCCCTGGCCTATCTCCGGCTGCTTGCTGATCAATGTAACCTTGCCGGTCGGCGCGATGTGGATAAAGGCATTGGGTTTAAAGACGCTGCTTTCCGAAATGGTGGACGGTTTGGCGATGCGTTTAGCGGCGCTATCGGCCACATTCAGATAAAAACCCAGCACCAAACCACCGCCAGCCAGCGTGGACTTGCGCAAAAAATCGCGGCGGCTGGCATTTTCCAACAGAGATTCGTTCATACGGCCTCCTTGGCAGTAAGTTCAGCGGCGCGGTGTATGCCCGCGCGTATCCTTAAATAAGTCCCGCACCGGCACAGATTGCCGGCGAGTTCGGCGTCGATCTCGGCGTCGGTCGGGCGGGGATTTTTTTTCAGCAGCGCGGCGGCAGTCATGATCTGCCCGGCCTGACAATAACCGCATTGCGGCACATCCAGTTCTTGCCAGACCTTCTGCAAGGGGTGTTCGCCACTGGGATGCAGACCTTCTATCGTAGTGACCCGGCTTTGGCCGACTTTGGCAATCGGCGTCAGACAAGCCCGGGTCGGCTGGCCGTCGATATGCACGGTACATGCACCGCACTGCCCTATCCCGCAGCCGAATTTGGTACCGACCAGATTGAGATGATCGCGCAGCACCCACAGCAAGGGCGTGTCGGAATTAACATCCACGGTCTTTTGCGTACCGTTGACGTTGACTGTGTATTTGCTCATAAGAATCGATTAATTGATGGTTGTAATTATCTGGAGCTCACTCGTAGCAAGCCACAGTTAAGCAAGATTCACACCTATATATGTCCAGAATATGCCTTGCACACAAAAGCCATGTAAACAATTGAATATCAAGCCGTTTATTAGCCAAATCGTGTCTCTTGAAGAAAACAAGTCGCTCATTGCCAGCCGGCTTACCCGTCACCAGCCAGGAAATAGCTGATATATCAACACATAGCCAGCAACTTTTGCTGGCCAGACAACACATAACCTACGTATAAATCTATATTTTTCTTTGCAAACAATAACCTGAATCCGTGACTC
>NZ_LUUG01000076.1 GCF_001644035.1 Methylomonas methanica | reverse complement strand
CAGATTTAGTTATAACTCCCGCAGGCCCCTTTAGCACTTCGATACTTTGCACATTGGCCATAGCACGCGTGCCGTCAGCGCCACCAAAGGTATCGATTCGGAAACCGTTACAGAAATAGTTGAAATTGAAAAATCCGCGAATAGTTACTTGGTCCCCTAAGCCGCCAGCGCCTTGACCGGTGGTTACGCCACTGACGTACTTCACCGCTTGATCGAGTTTTATGGCTTGGCGATCATCCAATACCGCTTTCGGAATCACCTGAACGTTAAGTGGGGTTTCCATGATGGGAGTGTTTGTCTTGGTGGCGAAAGTGGTATTGGGTACCGAGTAGTCCTTGTTGTAGGGATCATTAGGATCGTATTGCCTATCTCCAGTTACCGTTACCGCTGGCATATTCGCCGCCGATTGCGGCTCGCTAACGGCTACTTTTTCCAGCGTGGCTTTGTTATCGCCGGTCATGCGGTAGTTTAGGCCGGTGCCTTGTAGCAAGATCTGCAAGGCTTGTTGCGGTGTGTAGTTGCCGTCAAGATTGTTGGATAGGCTTTGTTTGGCCAGATCTGCGGGATAGCCAACCTGCCAATCGCTGCTGCCGATAAAAGCGTTGATGGCGTCGGCCAGTGGTTGGGCGGGGATGTTAAAGCGTTGGGTGGCTTGTTGGCTGGCGGCGGTATCGGCGGCTTGCGCGGGGGTGCTTATCAGGCCGGGCAAACTCAGGGCTATGGCAATGCTGAGTTTGCGTAATGCCCAAGGCGGGGTCAGGTGTGGATGCTTCATGGGTACTCCTTGTCTGGGTTGTTGTTGGTTAGTGCTTTGCAATGCACATGGCTACCGAGACGTTTCAGAAAGTGGAGTACACACTTGGTGGAAAAAGTTTTTTACGCTTTGCCTTTGCTTGCACTTATTATTGCCGTATGCTTTTGATCGTTAAAGCTAAGCGATAAAGTATTCAAGCATCATCAACAACCAGCCAGCCAGCCAGGAACCATAATGCGCCCATCCATCGCCTTACAGGCTTACCGTGAACAGATTAAAGCTGTGGCGTTGAGTCACCATGTTGAGAATGTCCGTGTATTCGGTTCCGTGTTGCGGGATGAAGATACCGAAGACAGCGATTTGGATTTATTAGTCGATCCAACCCAAGAGACCTCGTTAATGGATATTGGCGCTATTCGCCATGAATTAAAAAAATTATTGAAGATTAAGGTGGACGTGTTAACCCCCAAAGCTTTGCCGGACGCTTTCCGGGAGCAAGTATTGCAAGAGGCTGTCAGTCTGTGAGTCGTGATCGGCAGCGTTTGTTGGATTACCTTGTTCATATTCTCGAAGCTATTGCTCGAATTGAACGTTATGTGGATGATTTGGATGAGGTTGGTTTCTTAACCGATGAGTTGACACAAGATGCGGTGATCCGCAATCTGGAAATTATTGGCGAAGCCAGCAACAATATAGACAAGTATTATCCTGAGTTTTCAGCGCAGCATGACCACGTACCCTTTGCCAGTGCTTATGAAATGCGCAATGCTTTGGCGCATGGTTATTTTAGAGTTGATTTGGAAGTTGTTTGGAAAACCCTTGAGAAAGATCTGCCAGAACTGGGCCTTAGCGTTGATAAGCTTATTCGGCAATTGATGGATGAAAACTCAGGACTTTAACACCGTCAAATAAGGCGAAATCCCCATGACTTTGGCGCCGACGAGCGTGGCGAGGGTTTGAATCAGCGCTGCGGTATCGTCCAGTTTGTAATTGCCGGTGACGCGAGTTTGTGCCAGTTTGGTATCGGCAATGACGATGGCGCCGGGATGGTAGCGATCCAGTTCGGTTATTACATCGCTTAGGGTTTGATCTTGAAAGATCAGGCGGCCTTTCAGCCAGGCGAAGGTTTTGCCGGTATCACTGTTGCTGATTTCGGCGACGCTTTGGGTATTAATTTCCGTATGTTGGCCGACGCCTAATTGCCGGCTTTGTCCTTGCTCGGCGCTGCATATCACTACGCCACTTTCTACGTCGACCTGGGTAGTCTCGCCGGTTTTGACGCTGAAGCGGGTGCCGACCACTTTTACAGTGCCTTGCGCGGTGGTGACGATAAACGGTCGGTTTTTATCGGCTTGCACTTCAAAAAAGGCTTCGCCGCTTAATAGGGTTACGCCGCGCCGTTGGCCGGCATAGTTTAGTTTTACCGCGCTGTCGGTATTTAGAATCAGCGCCGAGCCGTCGGCCAGCGTTACTCGGCGTTGCTCGCCGGTGGTAGTGGTGATGTCTGCTTGCCAGCGCTGCGACCAACCAATTGCAGCCAGGAGCCAGCTGCAAATTAATACAATGCTAGCGGCTGCAGCCCAGCGTGGCATTGTCGATTTACGCCGTGCAGACGGACGAAGAGGTATGGTGGCGCGTTGGCTTAAAGCGGCGTTCAGCGTCGGCGATTGCCAGAGTTGCACAACCTTGTCGTAAGCGGTTTGATGTGCCGGGTTGGCGGCTAACCAGTTGGCAAACTCGGCTTTGTCGACCGCGCCGGTTTTACTGTCCTGTAAACGAGCAAACCAGGCGAGCGCTTGATCTTGGATCATACCAAGTGAAGGTGGAATTTCCTGATCAAAACGTGAGGGCATGGCGGGTAGCAGTCTAAGCGGGTAGGCGGATTTTATCAGCATCGGCTATGGCGGGGCGAAATCATGCCCTGTACAAGGGATGATTTTCCTGGCTGGCCAGTAAATGGGCAAGGGCGGCGTGTACATTTTTTTCTACGGCGCTACGGGATATGCCGTAATGCTCGGCGATGCGTTCGTAAGTCCAATGATGAAATTTATGCAAAACCAGAATTTGCCGACGCCGTTCCGTTAGTTGCTCAAGGGCTGCCAACATCAATGCCACTTCTTGTTGATCAGCCACTTGTTGTTCGGGTGTTGGCGTGTTGGCTGGCAAGCTATCCAGCAGCACTATATCGTCGTCTGCGTCGGTTGGTACTGAATGGTCGGCGCGTTGGCGGATATGTTCTTTGCGCAGATGGTCCAGCGCCAGGTTTTTAGCGATCTGGTACAGAAATGGCCTGGGGTAATTGATTTCCTGGTTTTCCAGGGCGTGCAGCATCTTTAGGTAGGCTTCGTGTGCTAAATCTTCGGCGGTCTGCGGGCAACCGACGATGCCGAATATGGTATGAATCAATGAGTCGCGATGGCTCAAAAACAAGTCGTCGATGTTGAAGGTGAGGCTGTTCATGGCGAGCTGGCGCTTGACCGAATTAAATCCAGGTAAAACGGATAACAAGCAAAATGCGAACCACGTCCCCGGTACGTTGATTTTTATAGGTAAAGGCTAATGGCTGTGTCTAAAAATAAGGCAAATGCCGCAGTGTGCCTGTGAAATGGCGGCTTTTTTTGGCGTCCGCACAGACCTTAATCGGAGTGGAAGTGTCTATTGGCGCACACTTTTCCAGCGAAAACTGCTAGTCTTATCAGCTTGATTAAGCGGGTGGGGCGGAGCTTGGAACAGGATATAACAACAGATTTGCGGGTCTTGGAAAGTCATTTGGACGGTATGCTCAACCGCGTCCAACATAACAGCCTGACCTTAAAGCGATTGCAAAGCTTTGAAATGCGTTTGCTGGGCCTTAGTTCTCTGGCGGAAATGATCGAGTTCATTCTGGGTGAAGCCAAGGCGCTGTTCGAGTTGGACGTGATCAGCTTGTGTTTGATCGACGCAAAAAACGAAATCGCCAGTTACCTGGAAGTGGATAATTATAATTTTCGGGACAGGGAAGGGCTGTATCTGGCGAGTAGCGAATGGCAATTGCGGCACAGTTTTGGTTTGTCCGATCAGCCGTTTCTGGGCAGCTATCAAACCACGGTCTGCGAAAAGTTTTTTTTCGAATCCAATCAGCAAAAACCGGCGTCAGTTGTCATTGCTCCGCTGATCCGCCGGGACAGGTATTTGGGTTCGTTGAATCTGGGTAGTTATCATAACGAGCGTTTCATGCAAGGTATGGCCACCGATTTTGTCGAGCATATCGCCTCGGTGATCAGCATTTGCCTGGAAAACAATTTAAATGTCGAAACCATGCGCCGCACCAGCTTGGTCGATCCGC
This sequence comes from Methylomonas methanica, assembly GCF_001644035.1. Lineage (GTDB taxonomy): Bacteria > Pseudomonadota > Gammaproteobacteria > Methylococcales > Methylomonadaceae > Methylomonas > Methylomonas methanica_A. The sequence continues at coordinate 27,612 of NZ_LUUG01000076.1, read as the reverse complement.
TGACCGGCGTGAATAATCGGCGTTTCCTGGAGCAGCGGATAGAGGAAGAACTGGATCGCAGTCAACGCAATCGCGAACCGCTATCCTGTCTTTTTTTGGATATCGATTTTTTCAAAGGTATCAACGATGGTTTCGGACATCAGGCCGGCGATCATGTATTGGCCGTAGTGGCCGGTATTATCAAGAAATTGCTGCGTAATAACGATGTGCTGGCGCGTTATGGGGGAGAGGAATTCGTGGCCTTACTGTCGCAAAGTGACGAAAGTACAGCTTCCGAAATTGCTGAGCGGATTCGCTTGAGTATTGCCAATTTGCAGGTGGAATACGCCGAGCAAACCATTCCGGTGACTATTTCAATCGGTGTGGCGACTTACCAGCCCAGTCGGTCACAAAAAAAACCGGTCGCCGAGATTGCGCTGCAATTGGTGCAAACCGCCGATGCTGCCTTGTACGAAGCCAAACGCAAAGGCAGAAACCGTATTGAGAATGGCGGATTGGTATTGGTTACGGAGTCGGTTTAGTTGTAACCGTTGGGATTGTTTTTCTGCCAGCGCCAGGTATCGATCATCATTTGTTTTAAATCCCGCTCCGCTTTCCAGCCTATTTTCTCTTCCGCCAAACTTGGGTCGGCGTAGCAGGCCGCAACATCGCCGGCTCGGCGTGGTGCGATTTTGTAGGGAACTGCCTGATCTGTTACTTCGATAAAGGTCTTGACCATTTCCAACACGCTGTAGCCGTTGCCGGTGCCTAAATTAATCGCATCACAAATTGCAGTATCGGCAGTTTTACCGAGCAGGTATTGCAAGGCTTTGATATGGCCTTGCGCCAGATCGACCACATGGATGTAATCGCGTACGCCAGTACCGTCCTTGGTGGGATAGTCATCGCCGAACACCGACAGAACCGGCAATTTGCCGATGGCCACTTGCGACAAAAACGGCATCAGATTATTGGGTATGCCGTTGGGATCTTCGCCGATCAAACCGCTGCTGTGCGCGCCGATGGGGTTGAAATAACGCAGTATTGCAAATTGCCAGGGCTGGCTGGCTCCGTTCAATGTGTCGGCATTGCCGACATCGCGCAGGATTTCTTCGATAAACAGTTTGGTGCGGCCGTAAGGATTGGTGGCTTGCAGCGGGAAGCTTTCCAGAATCGGTACGCTGTGCGGGTCACCGTACACAGTGGCGGACGAGCTGAATACCAATCGTTTCACCGCAAACTCGTTCATCGTCTCCAGCAACACCTGAGTGCCGTAGATATTGTTGCGGTAGTAACTTAGGGGTTGTTGGCAGGATTCGCCAACGGCCTTTAAGCCGGCGAAATGGATCACCGCATCGATCTTATGCGCTTTGAAAATCTCGCGCAGCGCGGTCTGGTCGGTAATGTCGGCTTGATAGAAACCGGGTTTTTGCCCGGTAATGGTTTCGATGCGTTTCAGCGATTCAAGTTTGCTGTTGCTGAGGTTATCCACAACGATGATCTCGAAACCATTATTCAATAGTTCCACGCAGGTATGGCTACCAATATAGCCGGCACCGCCGGTCACCAAAATTGTGTTTTTCATCGTTGCATTCCGTGGTTAGCGTTCGAGGATGTCCAGTCCTGCTTCGTCTGAGACAACGCGCGGCAGACTTGCGTCGGGGTCGCGGCGCAGGCCGGCAAAATCGAACAAGCTGGTGTCAGCCATTTGCGAAGGTGCGATATTTTGCAGACTGGCGAAAATGGTTTCGATACGGCCGGGGAATTGCTTGTCCCAAGCGTTCAGCATTTGCTTCATTGCCTTGCGTTGCAGGTTTTCTTGGGAGCCGCACAGATTGCAAGGGATGATAGGAAACTGTTTGAAAGCCGCGAAGCGGTTGATGTCTTTTTCCCGGCAATAAGCCAGTGGTCTAATCACGATGTTTTGCTTGTCGTCGCTGAGCAATTTCGGCGGCATGGCTTTTAATTTGCCGGCGTAGAACATGTTCAGGAAGAAGGTCTCGATGATGTCGTCGCGGTGATGGCCGAGGGCGATCTTGGTGATCTTATGTTCCTTGGCGAACCCATACAAGGTGCCGCGCCGCAACCGGGAACATAGGCTGCAAGTGGTTTGGCCTTCCGGGATGATGCGTTTGACGATGCTGTAGGTGTCGTGTTCGATGATGTGGTAGGGCACGCCTATCGATTGCAGATATTCCGGCAGAACATGTTCAGGGAAACCCGGCTGTTTCTGATCCAGATTGACGGCGATAATCTCGAAATCAATCGGCGCGGTTTTCTGCAAGTTCAGCAGTATGTCCAACATGGTGTAGGAGTCTTTACCGCCGGATAGACAGACCATCACCTTGTCGTCGGGTTCTATCATGTTGAAGTCGGCGATGGCTTCGCCGACGCAGCGTCTCAGGCGTTTTTGCAGCTTGTTGAACTGGGTGCGGGATTTGTGTTCTGGATCGGACATGGATGCGGTGAAAGGCGGCTGAAACTGTTGTTCCAGCCGCGCAAAATTAGCCGTTATAGCGTTGGAAAATCAGCGTGGCGTTGGTGCCGCCGAAGCCGAAGCTGTTGGACATGATTGTGTTCAGCGTGACGTTATCCCGATACTCTCTAACAATCGGAATGCCGGCGGCGCCTGGATCGAGTTGGTTGATATTGGCGGAGGCGCTCAAGAAGTTTTCTTGCATCATCAGCAAGGAATAAATGGCTTCGTTGACGCCGGCCGCGCCCAAGGCGTGTCCGGTCAGTGATTTGGTTGAGCTGACCGCCGGTACGCCATCGGCACCGAATACTTCGCGCATCGCTTCCAGTTCGCGGGTATCGCCTACTGGAGTACTGGTGCCGTGCGCGTTGATGTAATCGATTTTTTCATGAACGGTAGCCAAGGCTTGTTGTATGCAGCGGACCGCGCCTTCGCCGGAGGGCTGTACCATGTCGTAGCCGTCGGACGTCGCGCCGTAGCCGACTAATTCAGCATAGATTTTTGCGCCGCGCGCTTTGGCGTGATCCAGTTCTTCGATTACCAGCACGCCGCCGCCGCCGGAGATGACGAAGCCGTCGCGGGTTTCGTCGTAAGGTCGCGAGGCCGTGGCAGGCGTGTCATTATACTTTGAAGACAGTGCGCCCATCGCGTCGAACATTACCGACATGGTCCAGTGCAATTCTTCACCGCCGCCAGCAAAAACGATGTCTTGCTTGCCCAGTTGAATCAATTCCATGGCGTGGCCGATGCAATGGGCGCTGGTCGCGCAAGCGGAACTGATGGAGTAATTGACACCTTTGATCTTGAAAGGCGTGGCCAGACAGGCTGTGTTGGTGCTGGACATAGCCCGCGTCACCATATACGGACCGACTTTCTTCACGCCTTTAGAACGGAGAATGTCGGCTGAATCCACCAAGTTGGAGGTTGAAGGTCCACCGGAGCCCATGACCAAGCCGGTACGGACATTGGAAATTTGCGACTCTTCCAGGCCGGAGTCGGCGATAGCTTGTTCCATTGCCAGATAGTTGTAGGCTGCGCCGTCGCCCATAAAGCGTTTAACTTTGCGGTCTATCGCTTCATCCAGGTCGATGTTGACCGGGCCGTGCACATGGCTGCGAAAGCCCATCTCTGCATAGACCGGCGCGTGAACGATGCCGGAACGGCCGGTTCTCAAAGAATCCACCACTTCGTCCCGGTTGTTGCCGATGCTGGAAACTATCCCTAAACCTGTTACAACTACGCGTTTCATGATGGTTTCCTTAGAAATCTTGGGTGGACGTGAACAAACCGACTCGCAAATCGGTCGCTTCATAGATTTGTTTGCCGTCGACTTCCATCGTGGCATCGGCGATGCCCATGACCAGCTTACGTAAAATCACGCGCTTCAAGTCGATTTTATAAGTGACTTTTTTGGCTGTCGGCAGCACCTGGCCGGTGAATTTAACTTCGCCGCAACCTAGCGCGCGACCTTTGCCGGGACCACCCAACCAGCACAAATAGAAACCGACCAATTGCCACATCGCGTCTAAACCAAGGCAGCCGGGCATGACCGGGTCGCCTTGAAAATGGCAGTCGAAAAACCATAGTTCGGGCGTAATATCCAACTCGGCAATGATTTCGCCTTTGCCGTACTTGCCGCCTTCATCGGAAATATGGACGATGCGGTCCATCATCAGCATATTGGGAAGCGGTAGCTGCGCGTTGGTCGGACCGTATAACTCGCCTCGGCCGGACATTAATAATTCTTCGCGCGTGAAACTGTGCTGCTTCTCCATCTTGATTTTTACCTGGTTGGTGGGTTCAAAAACTGCGGCATTATCTAATAACCGGCTTAAAAAATCAGCTCAATTTTTCATCCGGGCATTACCTCACGTAACAGATCGTCGATCTTTAAGCTGTCGCGTTGCAGGCGCTGCTGGTAGATCAAGCTATACATCAACACCGATGCGACATAAGCCCGAGTCTCCTTATAAGGTATGGTTTCGATCCAGATGTCTGCCGGTAGCGTGCGGTTTTCCGGCAGCCAGCGCTTAACTTTGTTGGCGCCGGCATTATAGGCCGCAGTGGCCAATGCGACGTGGCCATTGAATTGGCGCAGGAGTTTTTTGAAATAAAACGCGCCGTACTTGACGTTGAGTTCCGGTTTGAACAAGTTGTAGTCGCTATCCCAACTATCGCGGAAGTCGGCGGCGATTTGCCGGCCGGTGTTCGGCATGACCTGCATCAAACCTTTGGCGCCGGCCGGCGAGTCGGCCAATTCGTCAAACGCGCTTTCCTGGCGGATCAAACCCAAAATTAAAGCCGGATCCAATTGTTGCGCGGCGGCGTTACTTTGGATTGGCTGGACATACGCCAGCGGAAAACGCAGATTCACATCATCCCAATGGTTGGCCTTGGCTATCGTGGCAATTGCCAGAGCCGGACAATTCGCCTGTTGTGCCAGTTTAGCGGCGGCGGGCAACTGTCGGCTGTCGAGTTTTGCTATCGCGTACCACCATTGGCGTTTGGCTTCCGGTTTTCTGTCGATAGCGAGTAGTTCAGAAAACACTTGAAAGTCAGGTTGATTTTGTAAAAATTCCAGATCCTGACTAGGCACCGTCAACGGTCTATCGACCAGCTCGATGGCTTGCCTTAATCTGCCGGCCGCCAGAAAACCGTAAAAGCTGCGATTTTTCGCCAGCTGTTGAAACAAAGTATTGGCTGCTGCGCTCTGGCCCATTTCCGCTAGGCTTCGAGCTTGCCAGTACTGCCATTTTTCCCGAGTTTTTTCTTCGTTGTTAAGGCCGGTAATCGCGCTTGCGACGTCTTGCCAGTTTTGCGTGTTCAATGCGGCTCTGACCCGCCATTCCCGCGCCGACTCGTCGCTATTTTCCAGTCGCGACAAACGTTCGTAAGCGCGACTATCGTGTTTTAAGGCCAACGCGATAGCTATGCGTTTTTCGATAAAAGCTGCCGTTGTTGGCGCAATGGTGATTTGCGATTTAAGGCTATCCCAAGTCGTCATGGCCGCTTCAACGTTGGTTTCCAACCAGCGGTCAATCGCATGGGCAAATAACTCGCCTGCTTGTTCGGGGTATTCACGCCAGCCAGTCTCCGATGCAACGCTTTCGGGCTGCCGGTGCAGCTTTAACCAGGTGTTGGCTAGATTAAGTTCCGGGCCGCTGAAAAATCGGGTCAAGTAACTTGCCAGGCTTTGATTGTCGCGCTTCAGCGCGGCCTGAAATCGCTGGTTAATCAGTTCCTTATTAAAATACGGCGATGCTTTATAAACGTCGAACAAGGCATCGCAATTATCCGGTTGCGATTTGCCGCTTAGCCACAAGGGGCGGGCTTGATTGAATGCTTCCAAGGTTTGGCCGGTCTGGAGCTGAGCCAAACCGGCGTAGCATTGCAACTCGGGATCGTCGCTGCCTTGATAATAATTCAATAATAGTTGCCACTGTTGCTTTTTACCCAATTGCACCAGCCACCTCTGCCGCAGCCCTGCTGCATAGCGGCTGGTGGCATAGTCGGCCAGAAATTGTTTGATGTCGCCATCGGCGTCCAAATGATTTTTTAGCCATTGGTATTGCAGATAAGGATACAGCGGGTAGCCTTTTAGACCTGAAGCCAATGCGAGATATTCGGCATCCCGATTCTGATTTAGCGCTTGCTCGGCGCGCAAAAATTGCTGACGTTGGGTGGCTAAAGAGATTTCATCCGCCCGGGCACTGTTTGACAAAACGCCGGTCAGAGCGGCAAGCATTAAAAAACACGAGATAACATGCATATCAATTTCCACGACAGCCGAGACTAAACACTGTGCAAGAAGTTTTTGCAAAGTGGGTCGGGCCATTATAATCATTAAACTTCATCGAATTTGTTTCATTACCTTGAAAACATCACACCGCGCGGCGCAAGCCGAATATTCCTGGCAGTACATCTACAGCATCGCTAAGCAGCATAAAAAACAACTGATCAACGGCCATTTCGTCGCCATATTGGCAACCGTTGCCAGCGTGCCGGTGCCCTTACTGATGCCCTTATTGGTAGACGAGGTTTTGCTCAACCATCCGGGCGTAGTGCTGAACAGCCTCAACCCCTGGCTGCCGGGCGAGTGGCGGCAACCTATTGTTTACATCGCCATTATTCTGCTGGTCAGCTTGGTGTTGCGCTTGTTTGCTTTGGTACTAAACATTATGCAGACCCGGCAGTTTTCCAATATTGCCAAGGATGTGATCTTTCGGATTCGCGAAAGTTTGGTGAAACATTTGCAACACATATCGATGTCCGAGTATGAAAGCCTGGGCAGCGGTACGGTCAGCTCACACATGGTGACTGATCTGGATACGCTGGACAATTTCATCGGCACCACGATCAGTAAGTTATTGGTGGCGGTCCTGACTGTGTTCGGCACGGCTTTGATTCTGCTGTGGATGCACTGGCAACTGGGATTGTTCATTATCTTTTTGAACCCGCTGGTAATTTATCTGGCCAGGGCCGTTGGCTCCAGGGTCAAGGAACTGAAAGCCAACGAGAACAAAGCCTATGCCATATTCCAGCAGGCCTTGAGCGAAACGCTGGAGGCGATTCATCAAATTCGGGCCAGCAACCGCGAAGAGCATTATTGCCGGCAATTGATAGGCAGCGCGCTGGCGGTGAAAAATCATTCGACCATCTATGCTTGGAAAAGCGACGCGACGGTGCGTCTGAGCTTTTTGACTTTTTTATTCGGCTTCGACATATTCCGCGCCACCGCGATGCTGATGGTGTTGTATTCCAATCTGACGATAGGCGAGATGTTGGCGGTATTCGGTTATCTCTGGTTCATGATGGCGCCGGTGCAGGAGATTCTGAGTATTCAGCAGTCCTTTTATGCCGCAAAGGCCGCGCTGGCCCGTGTCAATCAGCTGACCCTGTTGCAGCGCGAACCCTATTATCCGCATTTGCAAAATCCGTTTATCGGGCGTAAAACCGTGTCGGTCAGCGTTAAGAATCTGCACTTTAGTTACAAGGACGAGCCGGTACTGAACGGTATTAATCTCAACATTCCGGCCGGCGAAAAAATCGCGCTGGTCGGCGCCAGCGGCGGCGGCAAGTCCACGTTGGCGCAAACCTTGATCGGCTTGTATCCGCCGGGCAGCGGCATGATTTACTTCGACGGCGTGCCGCTGGACAGGATAGGCTTGGATGTGGTCCGCGAACACGTGGCGACGGTATTGCAGCATCCGGCTTTGTTAAACGATACGATACGCGCCAATCTGACTTTGGGCCGGGAGATTGCTGACCCGGAACTGTGGCGAGCCCTGGAAATTGCGCAAATGCAGCAAACCGTGGAAGAGCAGCCGCAAGGGCTGGATACCGTGGTGGGAAGACAAGGTATGCGTTTATCCGGCGGCCAACGGCAACGCCTGGCCATCGCCCGGATGATAGTCAGCCAGCCGGCGGTGGTGATTCTGGACGAGGCTACGTCGGCACTGGACAGCGAAACCGAATATAAGCTGCACCAGGCTTTGAGCACCTTCCTGGAAGGCCGCACGACCATCATCATTGCCCATAGACTCAGTGCCGTGAAACAGGCTGATCATGTGTATGTGTTCGAACAAGGCCAGATTTGCGAACAAGGCAAACACGATTCCTTGATTCAACAAAACGGCTTGTACGCCAAACTTTACGGTGATTACCAATAGTGTCGGAATTATACGATTTACACAGTCATTCCACCGCGTCCGACGGGGCCTTGTCGCCCACCGAGCTGGTGCGGCGCGCCCAACAGCATGGCGTTACCGCGCTGGCATTGACCGATCACGATACTACTGCCGGTTTACAGGAGGCCAGTGAGGCCGCCGCACAAGCGGGTATCCGCTTGATTCCAGGTATTGAATTGTCGGCCAGTTTTGAAAGCCATTGCCTGCATATTGTCGGTTTAAATATCGACCCGCTGCATCCGGTGTTGCTTGAGGGCATTGCTAAGCAACAACTGATTCGCGACCAACGCGCGCAAAAAATTGCCGAAAAACTGGCAAAGAAAGGCATAGCCGATGCCTATCCAACTTTAAGACAAATCGCCGGTAACGGTGAAATCACCCGCCTGCATTTTGCCGATTTTCTGGTTAATCAAGGCGTAGTCGAAACCCAACAGGACGCCTTTGATCGTTATTTGAGCAAGGGCAAGCCGGCTTATGTGCCGACGGTTTGGGCCAGCCTGACAGACTGCGTCGGCTGGATTCGGGCGGCGGGCGGCGTGGCGGTGTTGGCGCATCCGCTGCGTTATAAACTCAGTACCAAATGGATCAACAAAGCTTTGGTGGCATTTAAGGCGGCGGGCGGCCAGGGCATAGAAGTGGTGACCGGCCGGGCCGGTATTGACGATATCCGCTTAAGTTATTTGCATGCCAGCAAACATCAATTGCATGCGTCGATGGGCTCGGATTTTCACGCGCCGGGCAATCAATGGCTGGAGCTGGGGCGTTTGGCGGCCTTGCCGGAGGGCGCCAAGCCGGTTTGGCAATTGTTTTAGCCGAGCGGTTTTGGGCAATCAGCCGCAAACAGCCGGGCGAATTCGTCGGCGGGCAAGGGTTGATTCCAATAAAAGCCTTGTGCTTTGCGGCAACCAAGTAGATGCAGTTGTTCCGCTTGCTCCTTGGTTTCCACACCTTCGGCCAAGGTCAGCAGGCCCAGCGTATCGCCCAATTGCAGAATTGCTTTGACGATAGCGGTGTCTTCGGCTTTGCCGGAGGTTAAATCCCGAATAAACGATTGATCGATTTTTAGTTTGTTTACCGCAAAGCGTTTTAAGTAACTGAGCGATGAATAACCGGTGCCGAAATCGTCGATGGCAAAGCTGACACCTAAGGCGCGCAATTGGGCGATGGTATTGATGACCGCATTAGTGTCGTACATCAGTACCGATTCTGTTAATTCCAACTCTAAATAGTGAGGTTCCAGGCCGGATTCGGCCAGTGCGGCTTGCACCGATTCCAGTAAATTCCCGCGTTTAAACTGTAGGGCGGAGATATTGACGGTAACCAGCAGTTTCATACCGGCATCGTGCCAAACCTTGTTTTGCTTACAGGCTTCGCGTAATACCCAGTCGCCTATCGGCACAATCACGCCGTTATCTTCGGCGATAGGAATGAACTTGGCCGGCGGAATCATCGGGCTGTTTTCCGGTTGCCAACGCAGCAAGGCTTCCGCGCCGATCACCACGTTGTTGTGTATCGAATATTGCGGCTGATAGTGCAGCCGAAATTCGTTGCGCTTCAAGGCCATGCGCAGACCGTTCTCGATATTCATCCGCTCGATTGAAGCCAGATTCATATCGTTGGAAAAAAAGCGGAAGGTATTGCGGCCTTCGTTTTTAGCCGAATACATCGCCGTGTCGGCTTTGTTGAGCAAGCCGTGAAAATTCAAGCCGTCATTGGGATACAAGCTGACGCCTATGCTGAAGGAGGTGCAGAGGGTGACACCTTCGATCAGAAAGGGTTGGGTCAGTTGATCGAGAATTTTCAGTACAATTTGCGTGATAGCGTCAATGTCGGGAATGTCGGTGAGGATAATGATGAATTCATCGCCGCCTTGCCGGCAAACCGTGTCCACCTCGCGCACACATTGCACCAGACGCTCTGCTATGCCTTGCAGCAAGCGGTCGCCGACATCGTGCCCCATCGTGTCGTTAATATTCTTAAAATGATCCAGGTCCAGAAACAGCAAACCGACCAGTGTGTTGTTACGCACTGCATGGGCCATGGCTTGGTCGAAGCGGTCGCGCAACAAGGTGCGATTGGGCAGGTTGGTGAGCGGATCGTGGCGCGCCAGATATTCGATTTGCGCTTCGGCGGCCTTGCGCTCGGTGATGTCCGAAAAAATGCCAATGTAATGGCTGATGACGCCATGGGTGTTGTACATCGCGGAAATACCCAGCCACGCCGGATAGGTCTCGCCGTTCTTGCGGGTATCCCAAATTTCGCCTTGCCAGTAGCCGTTTTCGCGCAAGGCCTGCCAGATGCGTTGATAGTGGTTGAGGTCAAGATGACGCGCATCGAGAATTGAGGGCGTTTGCTTTAGCACTTCTTCGGCTCTGTAACCGGTAATAGTCGTGTAGGCCTGATTGCTGGACACGATGCGGGTATCCGGATCGCATAGGAAAATGGCCTCGCCGCTGTTTTCGAACACTTTGGCCAGCAAATTCAGGCGTTCGGCTGCCGTTTTACTGTCGGTGATGTCGGTGTGGGTGCCCAGCATGCGCACCGGCTGATTATTGGCGTCGCGCTCGACGATACTGCCTATCGATAATATCCATTTCCAACTATCGTCGGCGCAACGCTGCCGGTATTCCAGGCGATATTCTGCCAGTTTCCCGGCGATGTACTGCTGGTAAGTGTCGGAAACGCGCTGCCGGTCGTCAGGATGCAAGCGCATTATCCAGCTGCCGATAGTAGCGTCGAAACTGGCGGGGTCGTAGCCGAGCATGCTGGCATATTCGGCGTTGATGATCATTGCCCCGGTTTGCGGATTGATGTCATAAAAACCTTGTTTGGCTGCCTGCATGGACAGCCGCAAGCGTTCCTCGCTATCGGCCAATGCTTGTTGCGTACTGCGCATTTCGGTGATGTCGTGCGCCAGGCCGTTCACTGCAACCACACGACCTTGATCGTCGAACATCGGCGACTCGTTGAGGCTGAGCACACGCAGGCTGCCATCCTTACAGCGCACTTCCACTTCGTAGTTGGGCGGTTTGATTCCTGCCAGGCACTGCTCGGTGTAGGTTCTGGCAATCCGGTTGATCGGGTTGTCGGTGGTGATGGCGAAGCAATCGCGATGCAATTCCTCGGGCTTGTAGCCGAGAATATGCTCCACCGAAGGCCCCAGATAGGTAAAAGTACACTGGGTATCGTGGGAATACAGAAAGTATTCTCTACCTATACTTTCCACCAGGTCGCGGAAGCGTTGTTCGCTTTGTTTCAGTAAGCTTTGTTGCTCTATCAGGCTTTGCGTGGTGTTGTGCGCACGCAGTACGTAACTGATTCGGTGCGGCAGCAGCGGCCACTGAATGGGTTTACCGATAAAATCGGTAGCACCCAACCGAAAGGCATTTTCCACCGCTTGCGTATCTTCGATCGCGGTCATCATCACAATCGGTACGCTTTTGTCGCTGGCGGCACGCATGCCTTTCAAGCAGCTGAAACCATCCATCTCTGGCATCATGACGTCGAGCAGGACCAGATCCGGCGCCGCGACGATAAATTGCTCCAGTCCGGCTCGGCCGTTATCAGTTTCGATCAGTTCGTAGTCATCTGCTTGCAGGACTTGCCTGACCAGCAGGCGGATCATCGGATCGTCGTCAACCAGCAGGATACGGGCCTTGGCAGTCATATCAGGCCTGGCCGGTAATTAGGGTTCGCGAATTAAACCTAACTACAAATGCCGCAAACTCGCCAGCCGGCATGGGCTTGTTGTACAAAAACCCTTGTACTACCTCGCAACCGCTATCCAGCAGGAAATTGGCCTGATCTTCGTTTTCCACGCCCTCCGCGACAACTTCCAGCGATAGCGCGTCGGCCAGCGCCAGTATCGCCGCAGTGATGGCCATATCGTCTTCATTGTGCGGAAGATCGCGGACGAAGCAATGATCGACTTTCAACTCGGAAATAGGGAGCTTTTTCAAATAAGACAAGGACGAATAACCGGTACCGAAGTCGTCGATACTGATTTTGACGCCCAGGGCTTGCAATTCGCGCAGCGTAATTAACGCGTCGTCTATGTGGTCGAGCAAAATGGTTTCGGTCAGCTCCAGCTTTAGGTAGCGTGGTTCCAGGCCGATGTTGGATAGTACCTCGCGGACATGATTGCCGAAGCCGTATTGTCTGAATTGGGTGGCGGACACGTTAACCGCCATGATCAGCCCCTGACAAAGTCCGGATTGTTGCCAGTCCAAAGTTTGGCGACTGGCATTTTCCAAGACCCAATCGCTGATTTGGGCAATCAAGCCGGAATCTTCGGCAATCGGAATAAACTGCGAGGGACCTATTAAACCCAGCTCGGGGTGTTGCCAGCGAATCAAGGCTTCGCAACCGACGACTTGCTGGCGACGGATATTGATTTTGGCTTGATAGTAAAGCTGCAATTCATTGCGTTCTATGGCCCGGCGCAGGCTGTTTTCCATTGCCAGCTTATGAAACGCGGCAACATTTAGCGATTTACTGAAAAACTGATAATTGTTATGGCCGTGTTCACTGGCATGGTTCATCGCAAACTCGCCGTTTTTGATGAAACTGTCTTCATCCTGGCCATCGCCCGGATAGACGGCGATGCCGATATTGATGCCCAGAAACAGCTCCGTGTCATCCACCGGAAAAGCGTGCTGCATCGCCTGAAAAATCCGCTTAGCCACTTTGACACTATCGCGGGTGTCCTCGATATGATTCAGCAGCACGGTAAATTCGTTACCGCCCAGCCGGGAGACAGTCATGTCCGCCAAATCGTAATCGGCATTGATGGAGATGTAGTCGCAATCCCGCACTTCGGCCAGTAAGCGCTCGGCGAACAACTTCAACACCTGGTCGCCGATTTTCGGGCCTAGGGTTTCGTTGATGCGTTTGAAACGATCGATGCTGATAAATAAAGTCGAAATTACCGTGCCGTAGCGCGTGCAATAGGACATCGCTTGCGCCATAACTTCCTTGAACAGCGTCCGGTTGGGCAGGCCGGTTAGCGGGTCGTAGTAGGATAAAAGCCGCACCCGTTCTTCTATGTGACGGCGTTCGGTAATATCTTGCAGCGTGCCGTGAATATGGCTTACCTGCTCATCGTCGATTATGGGTTTGCCTTGAATATGAATCACATGGTTAGCACCATCGTGATGAGTAATCGGTAATTCCAGGCGAAAACTGCGCTGGTTTTTTACGCACAGATCCATGGCTTGTTGCAGTTTGCCCACTTCCGACTGCTTTACGGATTTGTATAAGTCGCGGCATTTATGTTCGAACGATGACCGATTCGTGCCGAGGATATTAAAGACTTCTTCCGACCATTGCATGTTGTCGTCGGCGACAGACCAGTACCAACTACCCAGTTGCGCTATTTTTTGCGCTTGGCGCAGTTCGGCTTCGCTTCTGGCCAGTTCCTCTAACGTGGCAACCGAGCGCAGCAAGTAACGTAAGCGGTGTGGCAAGGTCGGCCAATTGAGCGGTTTTGGGATAAAGTCGGTCGCGCCCAATTGAAAGGCGCGATTGACCGATTCCAGGTCGTCCATACCGGTCAGCATCACTACGGGCAACATGCTGTTGCCGGGCATGTTTTTGATGGCTTGCAGGCAGTCGAAGCCGTTCAGGTCCGGCAACATAACGTCCAGTAATACCAGATTGGGCCGTTCGCTGGCTGCCAAGGCCAAGCCTTGCTGGCCGCTAGCCGCGCAAATCACATCAAACTCTTCTCTTTGCAGAATGTCTTGCAACATCAGACGCACCATATCGTCGTCGTCTATCGCTAAAATCAGGCTGCGTGCAGGTAGTCGTTCCATTATGAAGGTTTGAGTTGCGAAAGCCGCTGGAGAATTTCTTTATATTCTGTTTGCAGGCTTTCGGCAACCCGGCTATCGAATTGCAAAGTATTGTTCCGCGCTGCATTTTCAAGCGCGCGCGCCTGTTCAGCCAAGTTTAGTGCGCCAATGTTGGCGGCGGCCGATTTTAGACTATGCGCCGCATGCCGCACTGTTTCGGTATCGCGATCCTGAAAGCCGGCGCGCAGAGTCGCGATATGTTGCTCGGCATTCGTGCGAAATAAGGCCAATACATCGTCGACCAGCGCGCTGCCGCCAATTTCTCGCAAGGTATTTAGCGAAGAAGGGTCGAGCGTTGCGTTAATCGGTTTGATCTCGGGCGTGGCTGAATTGACTACTGTTGTAGGTGGCGGGGCTACCAATGCCTGGATTTTGTCTTGCAAGGTTTTTTGTAAAAACGGCTTGCTAAGATAATCATCCATGCCGGCTTGCAAACAGCGTTCGCGATCACCTTCCATCGCGTTGGCGGTGAGGGCGATAATCGGGGTCCTAGTCAAATTGCGACTGCGCTCCAGATCGCGGAGGTATTGGGTGGTGGTGTAACCATCCATGACCGGCATCATGCAATCCATCAGGATAAGATCGACAGGCTCGCGGCCGATAATGTCCAGCACTTCCCGGCCGTTATTCGCCAGCAACAGGGTGTAGCCAAGCTGGCGCAACATGGCGCTGCAAACTTTCTGGTTAACCGGATTGTCCTCGGCCAGCAGGATTCTAATTGTTCTAGGGGCCGAGGCCGGCACACTGATCGATTGCGGTTTTTGCGACATTAGCCCGAGTAGAGCCTCTTGCAGGGTGCGCCTGTGTATGGGTTTGTGGAGATACAGGTCGCAGGCGCTGCCGCGAATTTTGGCTAATACGTCTTCGTCGTTGCTGGAGGTAATGATGACGATGCGGATACAGGCAAATCGCCAGTCTATACGAATCCGTTGGGTTAATTCGACGCCGTTCATGCCCAGCATTTTCATGTCCAGCACGGCAATGTCGAAGAATAGACCCAAGTGTGCCGACTGATCGAGAATCTCCAGGGCATGCGCGCCATTTTTGGCGACGCGGGTAAGCATCCCGAAATTGGTCAAGTGATTTTCAAGGATTTTCGCATTGGTGGTGTTATCTTCCACCAGTAAGACTTGTTTGCCTTGCAGATCGTTGTCGGGCAAGGTTGCAGGCAGAGCTTCGTTAGCTTGGCGGAGCGGGATGTGTAGGGTGAATACCGAGCCGCTGTTCGCGCGGCTTTTTACCTGGATATTGCCGCCCATCAATTCGCTGAGTTCCTTGCTGATGGCCAAGCCCAGGCCGGTGCCGCCGTATTTGCGGGTCGTGGATCCGTCGGCTTGACTGAAGGATTTGAACAAACGGGCTTGGGTGTCCGCGGGGATGCCGATGCCGGTATCGCTGATACAAAACTCCAGGCACATGCCTTCGGCGGGTTGGCAGCGATCAGGTTCGGCAACATTGACCTGCATTTTCACCGAGCCGGCTTCGGTAAATTTGATGGCGTTGGATAACAAGTTAGTGAGTATTTGCCTTAAACGGTAAGGGTCGCCTCTGACGTCGCGCGGCACGCGCTTATCGACGGTGCAAACCAGTTCGATGTTTTTGCTGCTGGCGCGTTCGAAGAACAAGGCAGCGAGTTGGTCGGTGAGATTGATCAAGTTAAAGTCGATCTCTTCCAATTCCAGCTTGCCGGCTTCGATTTTTGAAAAGTCCAGAATGTCGTTAATCACGGTCAGCAGTGAATCGGCGGAACTGAACACGGTTTCCGCGTATTGGCGTTGCGTGGTGTCAAGGTCGGTACCCAACAGCAATTCCGTCATGCCGAGCACGCCGTTCATGGGCGTGCGGATTTCGTGGCTCATGGTTGCCAGAAATTGCGACTTGGCGATATTGGCGGCTTGGGCATCGACTACGGCCTGACGCAGGTCGGCGGTGCGTAGATCCACTTCCTTCTCCAGGTTGCCGCGCTGATTTTCCAGTTCGGCATCGCGTTGCTGCACCCGCTCGATCATCTGATTGAAGCTTCTTACCAATTGGCCGATTTCGTCCTCGCCTTCACCTTGGGCGCGTACCATGTAGTTATTGTCCCTGGATACCTGTTTGGCTAAAGACGACAGCCTGATCAGCGGCGCGGCAATCGATTCCGCCAAGCGCCGTCCGAAAAAAACGGCCAGAATAAACGACACCACCATCACCAAAAAAATTTGGCCCAGGCTGATAATCACCATACGCCACATCGGCTTTAAATCGAGCTGCAAGCGCAAGGTGCCGATTACGTCGCCGTTATCGTCGGGTAAGGGGTTCAAAATTACCTGGCTCAATATCCGTAGGCCCTGATTGCGTTGTTGTTGTTCCGCATCGCTTAGGGTGGAGGGGAAACTGTCCGGTGCGGCCTTGGCCGGATAATGCGCGAAAATTTCGCCGTCGTTTTTATAGAGCTGCGCGGAGATGATTTCGGATTTGCCGCGTAAGGTCGCCAGAATGTCGGTGCCGGTTTTGGTGTCGCCAAACAGCAGCGCGGCGTTGGCATTAAAACCGATCATTTTGCCGAGCGAGCGCACTTCTATCGACAGTTCTCGCCGCTCCTGCCAAATGTGGGTGATGCTGGTAATTAACAAGGTAAACAGTAAAGCCAATGCCAAGGTGATGGCTTGCAAGCGTTGTAGCTTGTAGGTCATCGGCAGATTGGCGAGTTTGTCGCGAATCATGGGTGGCGTCGAGATGTCATCTGCATAAGGGCTTATTTACCGGCCAAAATGTTCTTAGCCAGTTTCAGCAGTTGGGCGCTGATTCGGGTGTTGCCGGCGTTCGCGGTTTCTAAGTTAATTTCGAAACTGAGTCGATTGCCGTCCTGGATCAAACCTATCGTGCCGCCTTGGTTGATAAACCCGGATTTGTCGCTGACGCTGACGACCGGCGAGCCTTTTAATTCGCGTGCATAATCGCCCGGATTATCGGCGGTATCGATAAAGATGAGGTGGCAGGACTTCAGATCCTTGGCTGATATATTGCGGACGATATCCAAGGGCTTGCCGTTCACAGTTTTGCCTTCCAGCATCAGCAAGTGGTCGCCGAAATCGGTATGACCGCTCAGACACAAGGTATAACGATTCTGTGCGGTTGCCGACTCCGGCCATTCGATAAACTTAAAGAAATTGTATAAAAACGCCACTTTCACCGCAGCTTCGCTGGCCGCTTCGGCGTGGCACAGATGGCTGGCGAACAGTAATGGTAGCAACAGCATTTTGCTGAATACCCTGATAGGCGCGAATGTGCGTTTTTCCGGGAGGCGCGGGCACGATTCGTCGCAGCCGCGATTTCGGCACGATCCGCAAAATCTCGCATAGGTACGGCGCAAGATTCGGCTCATGTTCGGCACCTGTTCTTTGCTGTATGCATAGTGTCGGTGCCGCTTAAAAGTCCCAGCGCAAGGTGCCGTATACCTCGCGTTGAACGGCTGTGGCAGTGGAAAACATATCCGAGCCGTATTCGAAATGACTGCTATTCAGCAGATTCCGGCCCACCAGCGCCAGTTCCACGCCGGAGCCCAAATCCCATCCCAAGCGGGCATCCAGGTCCTGATAGGCTCTGGATTGATCGCCGTTTAGACCGGTGGCGTCGGAATAGCGCCAATTCAGATCGAACTTGACCTGTGGCGAGAACTGATACATCGACCAGAGCATGGCCTTATGCGCAGGGTAACTGTCTCCGGATATCAGCGTGGTATTCGCCGGTGCCATCGGGGATAGACGAAAGCGTTCTTCTTCGTGGCTATACGTGGCGCGAAGTTTCCAATCTTCAGTCGCTTGCCAATCGACACTGATTTCGCCGCCGTAGACTTGCACATGCCCGTAGTTGTTGTAATCCAGCGTCTGCAGCATGTAGCCGGCGAAGCGTTGGATGTTGGGCGTCAAACTGACGTAATCGTCGTAGCTGTAATGATACAAGGCTACATCAGTGCTGAGTTGGCGACTGATTTGGCCGCGCCAGCCTAGTTCAAAGCCGATCATTTTCTCGGCCGTGAGGTCGGGATTGCCGGTTAAGTTAAGCATAACAGCGGGATTAAGCGAAGTCGCGGCACCGCCACCTATCGGTGGTCTGGTTTGCAGGCCATAGGAAATATTCTGCTCGACCCAATTGGGCGTGCGCACCGAGCGAGATACCGAGCCCCAGAACGAATGCTTTTCGTCGGGTGTCCACAGCAAGCGCGCGTTTGGCTGCACTTCGAATTGCGTAACCGGGTTGTGTTCCAGCTTGCTGCCCAAGGTCAAATGCCAGCGATCGGGTACCAAGGTAATATCGTCCTGCGCAAACAGGCTGTAGATACGGTCGGTTCGATTGTTGGCGCTCATGGCGATCTGCCGGCTGTCCTGAAAATTATTCAGATTGAAACGGACGCCGCTACCCCACACGAACATATGGCTATCGTTTAGCTTGTAATTGTGTTGAAAATCGACATCGATATTATCGATTTGATATTCTGAGTCCAGGTAGGGTGATTTCCGGCTATGCCTGTCCCAATACATGCGTAACACGGTATTGGAGTCCGCGCTTTGATACTGCTCCCAGCGTCCTTGAATATAGTGGCCGGAGAATAATTGATCGGTGGGTAACGCGCGCGAGTAGGGCGGCGCCAATACCGGCGTCTGTTGCGATGTCAACGATGGGAAGTGTTGCAGCGCGCCATCGCTTTCGCCGAGATACGCATCGCCTTGCAGACTGAGTTTATTAGTGAAGTCGATGGCTTTGTCATAACGAAAACCGATCTTGCTCATCTCGCCTTCATCGCCGCCGTTACCACTGGTAGCGAGCGTTTTTGAGTCGCTATAGTTGGTGTGGCGGCCATAGACTTTTAAATATGAATCGCCGCCTAAATCGGCACCGTAGCGTAAACCGCCGCCGTAGCGTTGAGTGCCGACATGGCTGGATACCAAACCGCCTTGCGTGTCCTTGGCGGATTTGGTGATGATGTTGATGACGCCGTTGACCGCATTGGCGCCCCACAAGCTGGCGCCCGGACCGCGGATGACTTCAATGCGTTCGATGTCTTCCATCATGACATCTTGTTGATCCCACCATACCCCGGAAAACAGCGGGTTATACACGCTGCGGCCGTCTACCAAAACCAGCAACTTATTGACAAATTGGCTGCTGAAGCCGCGCATCGATACGGCCCATTTATTGCCGTCCACCTTGGCGACATGCATGCCCGGAACCACGCGCAACGCTTCCGGTATGGTGGTGGCGCCGGTGCGGCGGATTTCGTCGCTGCTCAGCACGAACAGGGCGGCGGGAACGTGTTTAATATCGGTGGGTACTTTCATCACCGAGGTCACATCGAGATTCATCAATTGCTCGACGCTGAGGCTGGTCAAATCGGGTAAATTGTCGTTTTCCGGCTCTTGATTGGCGGCTTGTACTGTGCCGTGTCCCACGCAAAATATCGCTCCCAGGCAGATGGCCCAAGGTCTTGCTCGATAAAACGCCATTTTCATATGATCGGCCCTTTTATAACGTCAACTGTAGTTTCAAGCGAAATTCCCTGCCGTTCATTTGCAGCAGGTCGAATCGGTCGCTGTTGATCAGCATTTCATAATGGCTGTCGAACAAGTTATAAACCCCGAAGGACACGTCCAGACCAGGCAGTAAACGATCCGTGCTCAAATTAAGATTCACCAGATTGTAGGCATCGGCTTCGCCGCCCTGGAATGTCTTGCGGTCGCCGATGTAAATGTTCTCGACACCGAGCCTGACAAAATCGTCGAACAAAGGCTCAGCATAGTGTAATTTGAAAATATTTTGCGGCGAACCGGTTGCCCACACCCCGTGTTTCCCTTCGTTGGTAAACAAGCTGTAGGTGTACGATGCCTTGAACATTCTGCCGCTGTCCCAACGTTTTTCCGCTTCCCATTCCGCGCCATAGGCATGGTACTTTCCAACGTTGTCCAGAAACCCCGTATAGGGGTTGGCTTTCAATAATTCGGTGATGTCGTTGTAAAACAAAGAAACCAGCAGTTTCAGTCCGGCATTCGGATGCCATTCGGTAATCGCTTCGTAGCTTCTGATTTGCTCTTCACGCAGTTCCGGACTGACGCCGTAATAGTAATTGTTGTAATCCAGATTCCAAGCATGCGGAGCCCGAAACGTCGAGCTGTATAGCAGTTTGAAGGTGGTGTTTTCCAAAGGGTTCCATATCAAGCCCAGGCGCGGATTGAGTTGCAGGCGTTTGAGCATGTGGGTCTGATCTAGGCGCAGCCCGGCGCTGAAAACCAGATTGTCCAGTAGCTGGATGTCGTCTTGGGCGTAGAGTTCGACGCGGTGGCCGCTGAGGTCGCTATCTTGGTAAATTTGATAGGGGTCGGTAACATAGCCGAATTGGCGCTGGGTTTGATCGTATTGATATTCCAAGCCGAAAAGTAGTCTATGTCCGTCGAATACGCTAGTTGTTAGTTGCGCTTCGCCGCCCCACCAGCGGCCGCTGGTTTGGTCGTGATAAATGTAGTTTCCAACATCGTTGAAAGGGTCTTCGGCCATGTAATCGTAGCCTTGGTAAAAACCCTTGGCCATGAACGAGGTCTTCGCATTCAGGGCTTTTTCATATTTCAGATTGGTGAAAAATTGTCTGTCGTAAGTGTGGGATCTGGGGTCGTTAAAAACAGAGCCGAAAGCCGCAGTCGGCACGCGTTTGTACCGATCAACAAAACCGCCGCTGAGGGTGAATTCTTCGAACTGCACCCGCCCGAACAAGCGGTCAGCGCGCTCGGTATCCATGTTCTGCGCGATACCGTTGTTGGTGTTGGGGTCGTCGAAAGCCGGGAAATAGAGATTTTCCACGCCCTGGGTATCGTAATGCGATGCCGACACCAGCACATCGGTGCCGTTGTCGAATTGCTTGCCATAACTGACACGGCCTTTATAGGTGTCGAAACTGCCCACTTCACCGGCGATTTGTGCCCCATTTATGGCTTTACCTTTTTTAGTCACGACGTTGATCAAGCCCAAAAAGGCGTTGGCGCCGTAAATAGTGGAACCGGAGCCGGGGATAAATTCGATGCGTTCGACCAAATCCATATCCAGCATGAATTCCTGGCCGATATTGCCGGAATCGAAGATATTTTCGTTCATGCGTTGGCCGTCGATCATGAACAACACGCGGGAATTGTAGTCGCCGGACTGAATGAAGCCGCGAACGCCGACAAAACTATAGTTGCGATCATTGCTGGTAAACAAGCCGCGCATACTGTTCAGCGCCTCCGCCAACGTGCGCCAGCCGAAAGTGCGAATGTCGTTTGCCGTTAAAATAGAAACCGAACTAGGGGCTTGACTGGTTTTCTGGCCCAGTCTGGAGGCGCTGATGATTTCCACATTCAGCAGCTGCTCGATAGATAGCTCGGTTAAATCTTCCGACGCCTCGCTGACCGCCTGCGCGGTAGCCAACGGCATCAAGAACACACCTAGGACGATCAGCGCGCGCATTGAAAGTCTTGTCTAATGGATAGCGGGGGCATAGATAATGATAAGACTCGGCTTGGTGCGTACGAACTGTCGATTAACGCGGGAAAGAAAAACGATTATTTTACAATAGATTATTGCTGTTCAAGCTACTTAGATTTTAATACCGTTATTTTTGGTAGGGATTTGCCTGAGATATTCTAAAAATCGGTTCAGTGCTGGGAAGTAATGCGGTTAATGCGGTTAGTGTGGTTTTTGGGGAGCTTCATCGCGACGATCAGGGCGCCTGTTCGACGCGCCTGTTTACGATTGGTTGATGCTCTTGCTGTTGACGAAGATGCGAATGGAGTCATTGCTGTTGCTTCTCGAAAATCAGTTGTTTCCTCCCGCCTAAATTCCGATCTGAAATGGCAAGGCCCGCTGGCATAACAGCAACATCTTGATCAAACTGGGCAACCTTCCATTTTGTATATGAAATAACCCTGGCGTTTAATCGTTTCAATCACCTCAGCCGGTGCTTGTTGAGTGTGGCAAAACCGGCACTCCTTGCTGGACACGACCGCATCGTTTTCACCGATCGAAGCTAGCCACTGTTTGGCGTACTGAATGGCTTGCTCGCCATCTTTACTGGCGGTGAATACATCAAAGTGCATGACGTGGTTGTCTCGCGCTTTGACATAGGTATCGTAAACATGGATTTCCATCAAAAACTCCCAGGTTAAAATGGTAAAAGTTGGCTTGTGTCATCAAAGAAGCGGCCAGATAAAAAATGCCTACGGTGCAAAATAGTCGCACTGTAGGCGAGGTCAACGACTTTCGATAAATCAGCTATTCAGTTTTTCGGTTCATCAGCAACCAGACAATTTCCCAGGAGTTAGCTGAGAAATTGCCGGACACGTCTTGGCGAACCTATAGAGATGACGGATTTACATCCGTCATCGACAGAAATCCGCGAAAGCGTTCCCCTTGGGGGTGAAAACGCCTCTACGGATTTGGTGAAATTCTATACTAATATCGATTCGATATAAAAAGATTTTTCATTATTCTCTTTCTGGAAACACGAAAATACCGTCACGTATGCTGCAACGTTCCAAGCCAACTAACACAAATAGATACTGGCATCTGATTACGGAACCGGACATGCCTTAACTTATTGGGACCTCTAAATATCAAAAAACCGCCTTCTCCGTCAGGGAGAAGCTTGGGATGAGGGGATTAAAATCAATTTTTTACATCCCTCAGCCTAGCCAAAGATACGATGAACCAACTCAGCAAAAATCCCCAAAACGGCATAGCCACGAATCACCATGGCTTAAAGCGGCAACTGGATCGTGTTCTCAGTACGTTGGGTAAGGACAAGGATATTGCAGGGCAAAAGCGGCAAGTCGGGGATAACATCGAACGCTTCGGCGGGCGTTGCAGTCCTCGCCGCGCTTAGGTGCCGGTGATTATGTACCCGGTTTTGCCGGTCAGCCGCAACATGGATGAGATTGGCTTTGACGACAAGGCTAATTACCATTCCCGCAAGCCTCGAGGAGTCGTGCGCAAGCTGTTTAGCTAATCGCGCAAGGCATTTTATAAATTCGGGCAACCTATTTGGCTTGCGTGCAAGTCGTTGAGGCTTGCGGTTTAGGCTCTTGGTCTTGCGTTCAAGCCATTTCGGCTTGCGCTTATGGCAAATAGGCTTGCCCGCAAGGCAATTTAGGTTGCGGGCAAGGTATTTAGAGTGGCGAGCGGCTCTTTTAAGCTTGCGACGATAGCCAAAAAGCTTGCAAGCTATCCTTTCTTTTATTCCGCCGAGGAATAAATCTTAGTCGGCAAGCCGGAAAACCTCGCCGGGCAGCCATTATGCTTAACTTGTTTAGCCGTTAGGTTGGGTGGCTAGGGTTTTTGCCTTGGCGCCACGGTTAAATCGAACAGACATCGCCTGCCGTAGCGTTTCCAAGCCCGCGCCTTTGCCGGCGATTTTCAATGAGGCGTAAGCATCTAGGCTAAAACTATAAATATCGCTGCCCAGTGCCATGTCGGTATCTTCGCCTCTGCTCAATAAATCGCGCAGGCGATGCAGGCGAGGGCGGAGCTTATCGAGAGTCGCCATATCGGATTGCGCTTCGACGACATCGAGACCGGGCGGAATGGCTTGCGTATTTTGGGTGGCCACCGTCAGCGTCTGGCGGCAGAAAGCTTCGGTTTTATCACCCATCTTTAGGATGGTGCGGCGCTCTTCGGGTGTTAAGATAAGGAAGCCGGCGAAGCGGTCTTCCAATGTCTTTAGCGCGGCGTCGATTTCGGTCAGATCATTGTCGGAAAGGGTTAAAGAAATTAGATGTTGACTCATGTTTATCTCCTTTTAGCGTTGCTGATACTGCGGATGATGGGGTGTGGTCCGCAGAAGAAAAGCGTAGGCTATTTTTAGATGGGCGCGTGACTTTATTTGCTAGGAATTGACGGGGCTTCGGTTGATTTTGATTTCCAAGCTTTGGCTTGCAATCGGGGGCTATCGGCCATTAGCGGGCTGTTGCGTTTCAACCATAAGTGACCGAAGTTGAATGGCTTGCTGTCTGAGAGTTTAGCCATATCTGCTTGACCGCAAGACCTGACCCAGACTTCCACCGACTTCCGAATCGTAGCTTCACCGAAACACGGGGAATTTTCCTCGTCCGAAACGTTTGGGAGTGCTTTGAGTGAAGCGAATCATTTGATTCAGGGGGCAAAGTAGCGGCGAGGCGCTTTGAAACGTTTGGTATGGAGTTGCAAACCCATTCCCGCCGGGAAAGTCTAGCGTTGTATACTAGTCAGACTAAGGAATGTCATGAGAACACAATGCACTCACTAATTGCTTTTGCCACTCAATGGGGCAGTAAATTCGGTGGAATCAACGCTTTTAACACCGACTTTTTAAGTGCCTTCGGCGTCGCCTATCCCACACAGCTTAAGGTCATTTGCATTGTTTCCAGTGCCACAGAGGCCGAAATTGCCGATGCCAAAAATGCCAATGTCACCCTGGTAACGCTTCCTTACCCTCCGAGTGACAAGCTATTCACAGAGCAGCAAGCCAACACCGCCATCGACGAACTCACCAAACAAGGCATCCCGCTAACCCCAGATTTAACCATCTGGCTCGGTCATGACCGAATCAGTGGCCGCGCAGCACTTCAAGCCGTTAAAAAATTCGGTGGTCGTTCTGCGCTGATCCACCACATGAGTTATGAAGCCTACGAAGCATACGCCGAAGACTCACACTCGGCGCACAGCAAATCAACTGAACAACGAACCCTGTTTGAACAAGCAGACCTCTGTTTAGCGGTTGGCCCAAGTTTGCACAGTGCGCTTTGCGACTTGATTGATGTCAAGTCCGAACAAGTTCATCACATTATTCCAGGCTTAGCCGAAATTGACCCGCGCAAAAACACCCCACAAAAATTCAACGCTTTTATCAGCGGTCGTTTGAGTGACGATGCCGCCCGCATTAAACAAGCGCACCTCGGAATTGCCGCATTTGCTACCGCCATAGAACAAGCGCAAAACAACCAAGCCCCAGAAAAACTGATTAATCAGCCAAAACTGGTTTTACGCGGCGTCGACTTTGAATCACGCCTTGATTACAAACAAAGCCAATCCACCAACCCAGAACTTGAATTACTGCAATTTTCTGAAAGCTACGCCAATCAAATCATCACCTTACACGCACTACCGTATACCCAGGACCGCACGGCGCTGTACAGTGATTTAAAATCTGCCAGCGCGGCTATGATGCCCTCCTGGCACGAAGGATTTGGTTTGGTAGCGTGGGAAGCAATTGCCGCCTGTGTGCCGTTAATTGTCAGTACGCAAAGCGGCGTCTACCAACTGCTTAAACAGCAAGGGCTTGAAGGATTTGTTTATCCCATACAGGTTCGCGGCAAAACCGTAACCCCATTTTTCCACGATGACGACCTAGCCAACCTCACAAAAGCGGTAATCCATATTGCAACCAACGTTGACGCCGCCAAGCAAAAATCCCAGTTACTCAAAACCAATTTAGCGGCCTACACTTGGTCAGCTTGTGTGGAAGAAGTTGCAAAAGAATGTTTTAAGTGGAACATCGAAAAAGGCAGCCCCAAGCTAGAGACAGCGACTGCGCAACCGCCACAACTCGCCAACCCACGACAACCACTTGGCGAGTCGCCTCTGACGCTACCCGTCAAACAATGGCGCTCCGATTTAGGTTATGCCGAAAGCCAAATGCTCCGCGCCGATTTTGCTTTAGTTCCGTTTGATCCGGGCCGCCAAACCGACTTGGATACACTCAACACATGGCTAGATAACCAAGATGGCAACGACTACCCCATTAAAACTCGCTTGCTGACGGGCGCGGGCGGCTTGGGCAAAACCCGCTTGGCGATTGAATTGTGCCAACAACGCATGAACAGTGGCTGGCATTGCGGCTTTCTCAATCGGGAAGATTCAGAACAAAGCTGGGCCAAGTTAAAAGCGTTACAAAAGCCGCTACTCATTGTCATTGACTACGCGGAAACCCGTCAGGAAACCTTATTAAACCTGCTCAAAGCCCAGCTCGAAGCGGATTACCCTCATACGGTTCGGTTGTTATTACTGGCGCGTGGCGGCGGCGAGTGGTGGGATCAATTGCCCAGCAAAGATGCTGAATGCGAAGCGCTTCTGAACGGTTATGCCACTTCCGGGCCATACGTGTTGCCAGAGCTTTATCTGGATCAGGACAGCCGCCAACAAGCCTACCGAAACGCGTTAGCGGCGTATGCGATCGCCACCGGTCGGCAAATCCCGTCTGGCATCCCTAATCTAAGCGGCGAACATTTTGCTAAGCCGCTGTATCTACAAATGGCGGCCCTGTTGGCGTTATACGGTGAACGCCCCATCACGGCACTGGGCTTAACCCAATCGCTGCTGAACCACGAACGGCGTTATTGGCAAGAAACGCTAAAGGAGTTGGGCTTAATCAATCCACAGCAACAGGCTCAGGACTTGCTGGCCCTGACGACATTAAGCAACGGCTTCAAAACCCCGAAACAGGCGTACGAGTATTACGCCAAAGCCAACCCGGGCTTGATCTCCCAGCCCGTTTTTAACCAGCTATTCAACCAACTAGAACTACTCTATCCCGGCACCCAAGGCTTACAAAGCATCCAGCCCGATATACTCGGCGAAGCGCTGGTCGCGCAAAGCCTACAACTAACAACAGGCATGGATTTGCTCAACGTAGTTTTGGGCAAATCCGCCGAGAAGACCGTTCAACATCATGCGCTGACGGTATTGGCGCGACTGAGCCTGCACGCGCCAGAATTGGACAGCGTGTTAATGCGAGCCATACAAAACAATTTTGTCGCCTGCTGTTTGGAACTGGTGGATGTGGCCGTGCAAACCCACAGTCGTTTGCCCGAATTGGCACAACTCGCATTTCAGTTATTAACGCCCCAACAAAAAAGCCAAGCGGCGGTGTTGTTGGAAAAGCGTTTCGAGCACGAATCAATTTGCTTAGCGGAATTAGCCTATGAAATGGCTTTTTTCATCAAAGAAAAATCCGCGCATAGACTACAAAAAAAACCAACTGATATTCAGTTATTGTCTAAGCATGCTGCTGATTTGCGTAGTCTAGCTGTGGATGCCTCTCGGTTAGGTATAGCCATTGATGCCGTTAATTTTGGAGGCCAAGCTTTACAAATCTTCAAACAACTTAGACAGCGCGATCAAGTCCAATTTGAGCCTGATTACGCCCTGTCGCTCAGCAACTATGCGAGTCACCTGAGTGATTTAGGCCGGAACGATGAGGCGGCAGACTATACCCAGCAGGCGCTGGTAATCCACGAACGCTTGGCGCAACAAAGACCGGATCGATTTGAGCCGAATTACGCCACTTCGCTGAACAACTATGCGAATTGCCTGAGTGACTTAGGCCGGAACGATGAGGCGGCAGACTATGCCCAGCAGGCGCTGGCAAAACGCGAACGCTTGGCGCAACAAAGACCGGATCGATTTGAGCCGGGTTACGCCAATTCGCTCAACAACTATGCGAATCTCCTGAGTGATTTAGGCCGTAACGATGAGGCGGCAGACTATGCCCAGCAGGCGCTGGCAATCCACGAACGCTTGGCGCAACAAAGACCGGATCGATTTGAGCCGGATTACGCCCTGTCACTCAGTAACTATGCGA
>NZ_LUUG01000075.1 GCF_001644035.1 Methylomonas methanica | reverse complement strand
TTGGCGTTGGCCGACGGCAGCAACGGCGGCTTGGCCAGCAACTATACGCTGAGCGGCGGCACGCATACCGCGGATATTACGGCTTACCAGGTCAACCTCACCGGCAGTCGTAGTTACGACGGCACCACCGCCATCAATGCCGCCAGTTTGACGACCTCTACTCTGGTCGGCGGTGAAACACTGACCCTGAGCGGAGTCGGAACGGTCGCGGATAAAAACGTCGGCACCGGTAAAACGGTTGCGCTAGGCTCGTTGGCTCTCAGCGATGGCAGTAACGGCGGTCTGGCCAGCAACTATACCTTGATTGGCGGTGACTTTAGCGCCGACATCAGCCCAGCCAACCTGGTTTTGACCACCGGCGACATTATCAAAACTTACGACGGCACCACGTCCGCCTCGGGCACCCCAATCATCAAAGCCGGCAGCGGTAGCCAACTCTTCGGCGCGGACAGTTTATCCGGCGGTGTGTACACATTTATCGATAAGAACGCCAGCGGCGGCGGCACCGTGACGGTTAGCGGTATTAGCGTTTCCGACGGCAACGGTGGCAACAACTACGCAATCAGTTACAGCGATAACACTACCAGCACCATTTTGCCTTACGTCATCCATTTAACCGGTTCGAGGTTGTTCGACGGCAGTAACCTTGTAAATGCCGATGTTTTCAATTTAGGCACCTTGGTCGGCAATGAAACTCTGTCGCTGAGCGGGGCTGGTCAAATGTCCGATAGCAGCGCCGGTGTCGATAAACCAGTCGATCTTGGAACCTTGGCCTTGAGAGACGGCGGTAATGGCGGCTTGGCCAGCAATTACACGCTAGCCGGCGGCAATCCAGTTGTCACCATCCTACAAAGCCCTGCCGTCGATACGCCAACCGATATCGTCGACGCCGGTACCGCTGTACCGAACAGTGGCGGAAATGGCAGTGCGGGTGACGGCTCCAACGGTGGCGGTAAAGCCGGCGGCTTGGCGCTTTCGGCGCTACGCGGTACCGACAGCAACCGGACCGTGCAATTCAATATTGCGGACTCGGGGATCAATGGCGGTGGAAGTACCACCGGTTTGACGGCGGGTGGTACGGCGCCGACGCAAATAGGCAATACCGTACATTTATTGGCGTCCCAAACCTTGGTAGCGGGAGGTCAGGTGCAGATCGTCGCCAACGTTGAGGTTAATAACTATTCAAGTGGATTTAGTTTTGCGCTACCAGCCGGAGTACTGCCTACAACGGCGGGAGACAGCACGGTTTCGGCGAAAATGGGTAACGGCGAGCCGTTACCCGCTTGGCTGAGTTTTAATAGCCAATCGTTAAGCTTCAGTACTGACAGCGTTGGCGCCGCGCAGTTGCCGCTACAAGTCGTGATCACTCATACCAGTGCGAGCGGCCAACAAAAATCGATTATGTTGACTATCGAAAAACAAGACCAAGCGATCTAAATCTACAGCAATAAATGCTGATCGAACCGGGGAACTGTTGATCGGTTTTACCAAATCGGTTTGGCTATGCGCGTGCCTTTCGGCAGCTGATGGCAGTAGGCTAAATGAAGTTTCCCCGGATCTATTCGGGGTTTATTCCCGATGAACGCTGGCGGTGCGCCTGGATAATACCCGGTTTTCACCACCCTTCGGGATTGCCCATGCGACACATCATGCTTTCATTCAGCTTTTTGCTACTTTCCTGGCAAGTTCACGCTCACGGCCCGACGCCGCAAAAAGCCAAGGAATCGGTGACGATTCAAGTGCCGCTCGCCAAGGTTTGGAGCGAATTAAAAAACTTCGACGACATTGCTAATTGGCATACCGACTTAAAAAAGAGCACGGGTGACGGCAAAAATCAGTCCGGCGGTCTGCGTACATTGACGTTTCAAAACGATGAAACCATCACTGAAGAACTGGATTATTACAACGAAGCCGAGCACGAATACAGCTACCGGTTGAAAACCGAAAATCCCAAAGCAATTCCGACCAGTTCGCATACGGTCGATGTGAAAGTCACGGCAGGGGAGACCGTGGACAGCAGCGTGGTAACCATCAAAAGCCGATTCTACCGCGGTGATACCGGCAATACACCGCCGGACAATTTGAGTGACGAAGCGGCGGTTAAAGCAATGACGCAGTTTTTTAAGAACGGCTTGAGCGGCTTGAAAGCGAGGTTGGAGAAATAAATCTAAAGGCAGTCTCGGCAATTCGTCACTCCTGCTTACCTAGAAATGATGGCGCCAGGGAGTTTTGTGTGTTGATTTCAATAACCTCGCGTATTTGTGGGCGCCAAATTTATGTATGGTTGGAATCAACTTAACATTAGCCTCAAGGCTATGTTGCTGTTGTTAGCATGTAAACCCGCAAAAAAAATCGCCCCTTGCGGGGCGATCTGCTGTCTGAGGTTTTACGGATTGGGTCCGTTGTGACAGCTAAAACAACTCACCTGATAACCAGCCGGCCAATTTTTGATACCAAACTCATCGGCATCAATGGTTTTCGCAACCTTTACCGCACTTAGCGGCGTGCCGGCACTGGTGGTGCCATGGCAATAACTACAGCTGGGTGTGCCGTTTTTACTAGCGTCTTCATGTTGCTTGACCCAGGCGTCGCCAGTGGTATGCATGCCGTGCGGGCCGCCGTTTACCGTATTCGGAACCGTGGTATGGCAGGCCTTACACTCGGCTACCGTGCCGGCGTGTCCTTGCACGGCAATGCTTTGCAGGTTTTCGTCGGCGTGCGTGGAGGGATATTCCGCGTGCGTCGAACCGTGACAAGCCTCGCATTGCAAGCCGCCATGGCCTTTACTGAAGCGATACAAGTTCAGTCCGGGAACCGGCGTATTGGCGTTAGTGGCAAAAGTGTGATCGGCAGGAACAATGGCTTTGCCGTTGGCGTCGATGCCGGAGACGGCACGTTTGCCGGGCGCGGCACTATTGTGGCAAGACTCGCAGGTCGGCTCGTTGAACCAGCCTTGCCGGGTCGGGCTACCCACCGCTTTCATATTGCCGTGACAGCTTTGGCAGCTGATTGACGGGTCGCCGCTTGCGTCCGTGGCTGTAGCCATCGCACCGCGCAGACATTGCGTCACCGATCCCGGATGACATTGGTAACAGGCGCTACGGTTGTCCAGGCTATCGAGCGTCAACTGCGTGGCCGGGTCCTTCACCTCGGCATGTTTTAAATGCAATGACTGGGTAAACGGCGCAATGCCGGCCATGCCGCCCATCACCGTGGTTTTGTTCTCCTTGTCGAAATAAGCGTTGCTGGCATGGCAAGCCACGCACAAAACCGGTTGGCCAGCGTCCGCCGTCGCCAGTAAACCGCTGGATTTGTAGCCTTTAGTATTTAGAGTGGTAAGCGCATCGTTAAAGACTTTATTGGCAGCCTGTTTTTCGTCATGCAGACGCAGAATGTTGCGTTTCCAGTCCTTGTCAGGGTCAGTATCGAACACCCAGCCGGCCGAGGGTTTAGCAGCAGTTTGCGCGGCATTGTTATTGGCGTCGGTGGATGCGTGGCAGCCTTTGCAAGTCATCTCGTCGCTGACCGGCAATACGGTAGTGGTGCTTGCCAGCACTTTACCGCTCAGCGCGTCCTTAGCCACTACCTTAACGGTCGGATAAAAGTTCTTGTTCCCTTTGTCGTCGAACGGAGTAATGGGAATACCCTCGGCCTCGAACCAGCCGAACGCTGTGTTGTAGGTCATGGGCGCAGGTTTTAAGGATGGCGTTTTGTTGCCGGGCATCGGCTTACCGCTGGCGAGTCCGTCCAGGTTAACACCGACATCCGGTGCCGGATTTAGGCCCACTAACTCACCGACCCAAGACCAGAAATTGGTTTTGTTGGCGCTACTGGTATTGATGGAGCCGCTGCTGTCGGCGACTGCTTCATAAGTCAGCAATACGTTGCTACTGATTAACTTACCGTTTTTATCTTTTAATTGCGCATGCAAGGTGTTGTATGGCGGCAAGATAGCGAACACAGAAAAATCCAGACCATCCATACAGTGCATGCCTAAGTCATTCCAGGCCAGTAAGGTGTATTCGCCGATGGCCGTGGTATTTAAAACCGTCACCGCTACCGTTTTGGACGTCTTACTATCGCGGATGGTCACTGTCGCCGAGCCGGCCTTAATGCCTTTTACCGTAGCAAGATTATTGGCATAACCGACGGTGGCGACTGAGTTGTCCGACGATTGGACACTGACGGCCCCGGAGGCGTTAGTTACAGTTATATTCGCACTGCCGCCGACATTAACCGCCACCACAGCGGGCGAAATCGTCAAGACGGAGGCGGGGGCGCTGATCACTTTGACTTCTACGCGTTTTGAGCTTCGACGATCCTTCACCGTGACAGTCGCCGAACCGGCTTTTAAGCCTTTGATGCTGGCGATACCGCTAGCGTAACTGACTGTCGCCACGCCAGTATTACTGGATTTTACGCTTATGCTTCCGGATGATTTCGTAACTGTGACCGTTACCACTTCACCCACTAAGATTTCGACGGAATTGGGCGTGAGTTCCAGGGCGTGTGCGTTGCCAAACCCGGATAAGCCCAGGAAAATCAGCAAAAACCGAAATATAAATAGACGTGCATTCATACTATCTCCCATGAATACGTTTTGATCGGATGGGTAACTGTTAATGAATTGCCCATATAAATGGAAGCAAACGGTCAACATCCGATACCGCGTCGCTCCTCGGTGGTGCTTTATTACTTTTTTTAATAAGGTTATTCAGTTTTCAGATTAACCAATCAAGATGAATTGAAGATGAAAATATAATGAAGTAATGATTAAGATCGGCGCAGCTTTAAGGCTAATAAGGCTTAAATCACGCGTCCATATGCGGTGGTTGGGGGGGGGGGGCAGCGATGCAGTTGGGAGTTTCGGCCGCAAGCGCCTTCATACAGAATTAAGGATGGAGGCTCTCTGTTCTGTCCGGCTCATACATGCCGTTGCCGGTTTTGACGATACCCTGGCGACCGGCCAGTAGGGTCAATTCCGACATGGTTTTGACATTCAATTTTTCCTTGATCGCCGTGCTGTGATTGCACACTGTTTTATAGCTCAAACATAATTTCTCCGCCGCTTGACGGGTACTCAAGCCATTGGCGAGCAAGCAAAAAATATCGAATTCGCGCGGCGACAAGGATTTAACCTTGTAAGCCTCGTCCTGACCAATGGCCATGTTGACCGCTAATTGCTGCGCCAAAGCCGGCTCGATATACGTGCCGCCCTCGGCGAGCGTGCAGACTGCCGTGACCAAGGTGTCGGGCTCGTTATTCTTGGTGATATAGCCTTTAGCGCCGGCTTTAATAGCTCTGGTCACATACACCAGCTCGTTATGAATGCTGAATACCAAAATCTTGCAGTGGGGATAGCGGACTAATAAGCGCCGCACCGACTCCAAGCCGCCCAAGCCGGGCATCGATAAATCCATCACCACCACATCCGGCGTCTGCTTGTCATATACCTGGCAGGCGGTCTCGCCCCTATCGGCTTCGTAGACGGCGCCTATCCGTTCCGACAATGATAGATAAGTCTTGTAACCGGCTCTGACTACCGCGTGGTCGTCTACCAATAAAACGCTGATTTTATTCGCCACTAAATACGTGTCCTGCTTTGTTGAGAGGAAGAGCAAGAAACGCCCTCGGCAGAGCCGGTGCTATCCATGGCTGGCGTTTCTTGCCCTGCCATGATGCCGATTTTTATGCCGGGAAACCATGGGAGCTTTTCCCGTTTTGTCGAGGAGTGCGGCTGCGGCGTACCGGGAAAACTTCCAGGACTTTTTCCGCTGAATTCCCAGGCTATTCGTGGATTATTCCGTAACGCCCGATAGGCCGCCTTCTTTAACATTTGCGCCAGCATGGCCCGGTAGGTCTAAGTCAATATTGTGTGCGACTTGATCGAGATTGCTGATGTGAAAAGTGAAGGAGATTTCTGCCACAAAGCAAGATCTCGCGTCACGGATTGACGCCAAAATTAAGCGCAGCGTGTGATTGATTTTGCCCGGAAATGCCGATGGCGTATCCGCTTTTAACGGAAGGCTCCCCTAACCAACCGATTTGCCGGGCCATGCAACCTAATAAACAACATAGGAGGATTCATGCAAATTTCACGGTTTGCCAAGCAGGTATCGACCACGGCCTTAGTAACGGCTGCGGCCTTGGCCGTGTCGCAATCGGCGCAAGCGAATAAAGAACTGGAACAGATGTCCAAGCAAAACACCAACTGGGTGATGCAGACCAAGGATTATGGTTCGACTCACTTTAGCGAAATGATCGACATCAACGCGAATAACGTTAAAAACCTGAAAGTCGCTTGGTCGTTTTCGACCGGCGTTCTGAACGGTCACGAGGGTGGCCCGTTGGTGGTAGACGGCATCATGTATGTGCATACCCCTTATCCTAACAACGTGTTCGCGATTAGCCTGGACGAGCCGGACAAAATCTTGTGGCAGTTCAAGCCCAAGCAAAATCCGGCGGCCCGTGCGGTAGCTTGCTGCGACGTGGTTAACCGCGGTTTGGCCTATGCGCCGGCCGGCAAAGATTACCCCGCCACAATTTTCTTGAACCAATTGGATGGTCATGTCGTAGCGATCAACGCCAAGACTGGCGAAGTGCTGTGGAAAATGGAAAACTCCGATATTGCCATGGGCTCCACTTTGACCATCGCCCCGTTCGTGGTGAAGGACAAAGTCATCGTCGGTACCTCCGGTGCCGAGCTGGGGGTGCGCGGTTACGCCACGGCTTACAATATTAAGGATGGTAAACAGGCTTGGCGCGTATATGCCACCGGTCCTGACGAAGACATCAAATTGTCTAAAGACTTTAATAGCGCCAACCCGCATTACGGCCAATTCGGTCTGGGTCTGAAAACCTGGGAGGGCGATGCCTGGAAAATCGGCGGCGGCACCAACTGGGGTTGGTATGCCTATGACAGCGACTTGGAAATGTTGTACTACGGCTCCGGCAACCCGGCGCCTTGGAACGAAACCATGCGTCCCGGCGATAACAAATGGACCATGACCATCTGGGGCCGAGACGTCAACACCGGTGAAGCCAAATTCGGTTACCAAAAAACCCCGCATGACGAATGGGACTACGCCGGTGTTAACTACATGGGTCTGTCCGAGCAAATGGTCGATGGCAAAATGACCAAATTGCTGACTCACCCCGACCGGAACGGCTTGGTATATACCTTGAACCGCGAAAACGGTAACTTGGTTAACGCCTTCAAAATTGACGACACCGTCAACTGGGTGAAAAAAGTCGATCTGAAAACCGGCTTACCGATTCGCGATCCGGAATATTCCACACACATGGATCACCAAGCCACTGGCATCTGTCCGTCGGCGATGGGTTACCACAACCAGGGTATCGAGTCCTACGACCCCAACAAAAAACTGTTCTTCATGGGTACTAACCATATCTGCATGGACTGGGAACCGTTTATGTTGCCCTACCGTGCGGGTCAGTTCTTTGTGGGCGCGACTTTAAACATGTATCCGGGTCCGAAAGGCACTTTGGGACAAGTTAAAGCCATGAACTCGGTTACCGGCAAAATGGAATGGGAAGTTCAAGAGAAATTCGCGGTGTGGGGCGGTACTACTGCCACTGCCGGCGACTTGGTGTTCTACGGCACCCTGGACGGCTACATCAAAGCCCGTCATTCCAAAACCGGCGAAGAGTTATGGAAATTCAAACTGCCTTCCGGCGTCATCGGCCATCCGATTACCTATAAACACAACAACAAACAGTATGTGGCGATTTATTACGGTGTCGGCGGCTGGCCTGGCGTCGGTCTGGTGTTCGATTTGGCCGATCCGACAGCCGGTCTGGGTGCGGTGGGTGCGTTCAAGGAATTGGCGCACTACACCCAAATGGGCGGCGGCGTGATGGTGTTTGCGCTATAACCGGAACTGGCGCGAAACTCAAATCGTAGGGTGGGCACCTTGTGCCCACCTTGTTGGCCGAATCGGTGGGCATTGCGTGCCCACCCTACGTTGAACGACATCCATGAAAAGATCGATATTTATTTTTACTGCTTTGGCTTTTGGTATCGCAAATGTGCATGCCGAACAACCAACTTTGAAAGTCTGCACGGCCGAAAACGAGATGCCTTACTCCAATAAAAACGGCGAGGGCTTTGAAAACAAGCTGGCGCAGTATGTGGCCGCACAACTGGGTCGCAAACTGGAGACCGTGACCTGGACCGATCCGCGCTATTTCATTCGCGATTATGTCGATAAGGGCTTATGCGATGTGGTGATGGGCGTCGACCAAGGCGATCCGCGCTTGGCTACCACTGCGCCTTATTATCGCTCGGGCTATGTGTTTATCAGCCGTAGCGACGACAAACTGGACTTGCAGAACTGGGATAGCGAAGCGCTACGCAAAGCCAAACGGATTGCCTTTATGCCGGGTACGCCCGCCGAAACCATGCTGCGGGCGATTGGCCGGTACAACGATATGTTCAATTATCAGCAAGAGCTTGCGGGTTTTAAATCCAAACGCAACCAATACGTCAAATACGAAAACGACAAGCTAGTTAACGAAGTGGCAACCGGCAAGGCCGAAATAGCGATCTTGTGGGGGCCGGCGGCGGCGCGGTACGTCAAGGCGTCCAGCACACCGTTGACCATGACCGTGATCCCGGATAACAACCAGCGGGCCGACGGCGAGAAGGTCGGTTTTCACTACAGTACGTCGATTGGCGTGCGTAAGGGTGATACCGCTTTGCTGACCCAGTTGAACAAACTTATCAAAGATCAACAGGACGAGATCGAGGATTTGCTGGAAGCGGACGGTATTCCGCTTTTGGATCAACCCGATACCGCTCTGTCCATGAACTAACAGGAAACATTCGAGAATGAAACTTACAACAGTTTTGAGCGGCGCGGCGCTGACGCTGGCAGTGTTGGCTATGCCGACGGCCCAAGCCGATATTACGCTACGCCATGCCTTGACCGGCGAGACGCTGGATTTGAGTTTTGCCAAGAAAGGCGGTAACACCGACAAATTCAAGCAATTTATGCAGACCGGCAAAAACCCGTACAACGGCGATGCCGAAGCCGCGAAAAAAGGCGAAAGTCTGTATATGACCGGCTGTTCCGGTTGCCACGGTCATGAAGCCGAAGGCAAGCTCGGGCCCGGCCTGGCCGACGACTACTGGACCTATCCGCGTGGCTTGACCGACCAAGGCTTGTTCGAAATTTTGTTCGGCGGCGCCAACGGCATGATGGGGCCGCAATACGTCAACTTCAGCACCGACGATATGCTGCACATTATGTCTTTCTTGCGCAGCATTTATAAAGGCGATCCGAAAAAAGCCGATTGGTTGAAGTAAAACCTTCACCCCAAACCCCTCGCTCCGCAGGCTGTCGTAAAACGTAGGTTGGGCTGAATACCATGAAGCCCAACATTCGGATTTTGTTGGGCTTCGCTTTGCCCAACCTACATTCTCCGGACGAGGGAAAATCTAAATTTGATTAATCAGGAGATCAACATGAACAAACTAGTAATGTTAGGCGCAGTATTACTGGCTTTAGGACTGTCCGGCACGGCAAAAGCCTACGACGGCACCAAATGCAAAGAAGCGGGTAACTGCTGGGAGCCGAAACCAGGCTATCCGGCGCAAGTGGCCGGCAGCAAATACGACCCTAAACACGATCCGAACGAACTGAACAAACAAGCCCAGTCCATCAAGGAAATGGAAGCGCGCAACGCTAAGCGCACCGAGATCATGGCGAAAACCGGCAAGTTCGTTTACGACGTGGAAGGTCAGTAACCCATGGGTAGGCCAGGGTGCGCGCAGCGTTCCCTGGCAATTTCCCAGCAAAGCGAACCCTTAGGACGCCGCCAGGGACGGCGGTAACCTTTCTGCGGCTTCGATAACAGCTCTCAAGTTCACGACTCCGTTGAATCCGCGGAGATTTTTAAATATCGTCTTTAAACATCGGCATTTAAGCAGCCATGACAAGCAAGCAAACCCTCAGCGACTGGCGCGCCAGTGCGCTGCAGTTGGAACAACAAATCAACCGGGTCGTCGTCGGCCAACAGGCGGCGGTGCGCAATCTTTTGATAGCGGTATTCGCCCGCGGCCATGTGTTGTTGGAAGGCCAGGTGGGCGTCGGTAAAACTACCTTATTGCGGGCTGTCGCCCACGGGCTGGGCGGCCAATATCAACGCATCGAAGGCACCATCGACCTGATGCCGGCGGATCTGATTTATTACACCTATCTGAACAGCGACGGCCGCCCCTGTGTCGATCCCGGCCCTTTGTTAAAACAGGGCGAACAGTTGTCGGTATTTTTCTTCAACGAAATCAATCGCGCCCGCCCGCAAGTACACTCGCTGCTATTACGGGTGATGGCCGAGCGCAGCATAGGCGCGTTCAACCGCGAATACCGGATGCCACACATTCAGGTGTTTGCCGATCGCAACCGGGTGGAAAAAGAAGAAACCTTCGAACTGCCGGCCGCCGCCCGCGATCGGTTTTTCATGGAGATCACTATCGACACGCCGCGTGACGACGCGGTGCTGGATGATTTGATGTTCAATCCGCGATACCACGATGTCGACGCCTTGATCGGCGAAATGGCCGCCAGCCAGATTCCTTATTATCAGCTCAACGACTGGGCCGCCGCGATTCAGCAAAGCATCCAGCCAACTGCGGCTTTGCGCAAATACGCGCTGGATTTGTGGAAGGCCAGCGCCGATCCGCGCGCCTTCGGTATCAAGTTGAACGACGTGGAAATGGATCAACTGCTACAAGCCGGTGCCAGTCCCCGCGGCATCGGCTACATGATCCGCGCCGCCAAAGTCCGGGCTTGGCTGGAAAATCGCGACAGCCTGTTGCCGGAAGATCTCCAGGCGGTCTACGCGGTGACGATGTCGCACCGGATATTTCTGAATCCGATGTACAGCTATCGCAAAGACGAACTGATTCCCGCCCTGATAGACAGCATCCTCAATCACATCGCCGCACCGTAACACCCATGAATATTAAAGCGACTCTGCACGCCATGCTGCCGCATGCCGGCCTTGGCCATTTATTGGAAACCTATTTAACCTGGTCCGGCGTCGGTTTTATCTGCTCATTTATCGCCAGTAGCCTGGATAAACACTCGGACGTGCCGTATGCCGCGTATTACACCAGCGCTCTGAACGATGCGGTGGGTTTTAAATTCTGGATTTTGTTGGCGGTGGTCGGCACCTTGCTGTTTTGTCTCAGTCTACCGGTGTTATATCTATCGCTGCATTTTCCGGCCATGACGGAGTTTAGTCGGCGCTTGCGGCGGTTTACCTATACCTTTTTTCTGGTGGCCTTCGACGAAGGCGGATTGATGATAGGCATTTTGACCGCCAATTTTATCGATACCAGCGAGCGCATTTCACTGTTGGCTAACAAATCGTTTTTGTTTAGCGATGTCGGTTTTTTCACGATCCTGGCTTTATGCCTGCTCAACTCCCTGCTGTGGCTGTTCGGCGAAGCCATCCATAGCCGCAATGAGCAAACATACTCGGGCGTCGTGGCGTTACTGATGAAGGTGCCGCTGAGATTTTCCATTCCGGGATACATCGTGGTCACGGCCGTACTGGCTAACTTGGTCGTCAGTCAATAGACAATGGCACGCTAAGACCATGTCGGCTCACACCCAACCCTTCCAATACCGACTGCCGCGTCCGGTAGTCGGCGTGTTTCCCGGCGCGCATCCCGGACAAATGGTCGGCAACGGCCAGTTGTTCAAGCGCCATGACACCTTGATCGCCCGCCCGGACCCCAGACGCATCGATTTGCGCGCCAGCTTGCTAGACCCGTTCGGCAACTATCAAGTGCGGGTGCAGCAGCAACAAAGCGCGGTCGATGTGTTTTTGCTGGCTGATTTGTCGGCTTCCATGGGTTTCGTCGGAAACAACGACAAGCGCCGTGTGCTGGCCGATATGTTGTTATCCATTGCCGCTTCGGCCTTGGAGTATGGCGATAATGTGGGTTTTATCGCTTGTAACCAGCAGGTTTTAACCGACTGCTATTTGCCCGCCGGAAAACACATGGGGCGGATTCAATCTCTAGCCGAACGTCTGCAAAAGCGGGTATTCCAGCCCGGCTCGATCGGCTTACTGCAAGCCCAACGTTATCTCCCCAATCATCGGGCCTTGGTGTTTTTGGCGTCGGATTTTCATGTTCCGCTGCCGCAATTACAGGCTATTTTGCAACGCTTGAGTCGTCACGATGTGATCCCGCTGGTGCTGTGGGATCAAGCCGAATACAGCCGGTTGCCGGATTGGGGCCTGTTCCAACTCCAGGACCTGGAAACCGGCAAGCGCCGCACCTTGTGGTTGCGTCCCAGTTTGAAGCGCAAGATCGAGACGGCTTTTGCCCAGCGTCATAGCCAATTGCAACACCATTTTCGGGCGTTTGGCTGTGAGCCGTTATTTATCGAAAGCGGCTACCGTTCGGAACAGCTAGCACAATATTTTTTAAAGAGGGCAGGGTGATGCAGGCGCCGCAGCAGATTCGCTTCAGTTTGGCGTCGTTGATAATAACGATGCTGTTGGCTGCTTGTTCCGGGATGTCCAACCAGCCGCTACGCGATTTTCAACTGCAAACACCGCGGCCGTTCGGCTATGTGATCGGCGATACCATACGTCACCGCATCGTGGTCGAGACCCGATCGGGCATGGCACTCGAACGCAGCAGCCTACCGGCCCAAGGCCGACTCAATCGTTGGTTACAACTCAACGATGTCAGCGTCACGGAACAGGACGGCAGCGACGGCAAACAATACCAAATCGATCTGCTGTATCAACAATTTTACGCGCCGCTGGAAGTGAAGGAGCTGAACATCCCCGGTTTTATGTTGCGTTTTCGGCAACACGGCCAGACCCTGGAGCAGCCGGTCGGAGCCTGGGCGTTTACGGTCGCGCCATTGCGGGAATTGGTGGTCAGGCAGGATCAGCACGGCGAGTATATGCGCCCGGACCAAGCGCCAACCTTGCTGGACGACAATGAAATTGTCCAACGCTTATTTATTGCTTTGACTGTGGCTATGGGCATCGCTGTGCGGCTGGCCTGGCTCTATGGCTACTTGCCCGGACTACCGAAACGTAGCGTATTCAAGCGTGCGTTGCGTACCTTGCAAAACCTTGATCTGCACCATTTGCCGCAAGCGCTCGGCGCGCTACACGTGGCCTTTAACAGTTTGCACGGTAAGCCTGTGTTCTTACATAAACTAGCCGAGTTTTATCAAAGCCACCCTGAATATCGCAGCGTCGCCGATGAATTGGCCTGGTTTTTCGACTACTCCAACCGCTACTTCTTCGGCGACGCTTCAATACTGCCGCAAGAGAACGATCTGCAAAAAATCAAAACCCTATGCCTGCACTGCCGGGAAATCGAGCGAGGCAGCCGATGAATTTGGGCTTGGAGTATCCCTGGGTATTGCTGGGTTTATTGCTCTGTTTGTTGCCGATATTCAGACTGGGAGCGGTCGCCAATCCTTATCCCTGGCTGGCTATCTTGCCGCCAGATCCCTTGTCGTTCGCCGTCAGCGGTTTGATCCGCTTGCTGGGTGTGCTGGCTATAGCCGGATTGACGCTAGGTTTGGCCGGCGCGTATTTGCAAGAACAACAAGTCGAGCGCATCGGCCATGGTGCGCATATCGTCATGCTGTTGGATCGCAGTAACAGCATGGATAATACTTTTGCCGGCAAGGCACCGGATGCTCAGGGCGAGGAATCCAAAGCCAAAGCCGCCCGCCGCCTATTAAATCAGTTTGTCGATCACCGCCAGCATGATCTGATCGGTATCGCCGAATACAGCACCTCGCCACTATTCGTGCTGCCGCTCACCGAAAATAAAGCCGCCATTCATGCCGCGATAGACGCCACCGCCTTGCCGGCTTTGGCTTATACCAACGTCAGCAAGGGCTTGAGCATGGCGCTTGAATTCTTCGATAGCCGGCCGGTGACCGGTTCGCGCATCGTGTTGTTGGTGTCGGACGGCGCGGCGGTGATCGATCCCGACAGCGAAGCCGCCTTGCGCGAGTTGTTCAAACAGCGGCAAGTCAGTTTGTATTGGGTGTTTCTGCGCACCGCCAATAGTCCG
The DNA here is from genome assembly GCF_001644035.1 of Methylomonas methanica. Classification (GTDB taxonomy): domain Bacteria; phylum Pseudomonadota; class Gammaproteobacteria; order Methylococcales; family Methylomonadaceae; genus Methylomonas; species Methylomonas methanica_A. The sequence continues at coordinate 72,067 of NZ_LUUG01000075.1, read as the reverse complement.
GGTTTGTTCGAAATCCCGGACGATCCGCGCGACGATAATGCCCAGGCCATGCCCGAGCGTTATCTGCATCTGTTTTTCAATAGCCTGCATATTCCTTACAAAGCCTACGAAGCCGAAACGCCCGGCGCCCTGCAACAGGCGGTAGACGACATCAACCGCCTGGAAAACCGGCCCTTGCATTATTTCGAACGGATTCCCAAACAAGATTTATCGACGCGCTGTTATGCCTTTGCGGCGGTCATGTTGCTGTTATTGTTGGGCGTGAAACTCTGCGAGGCCAGACCGTGATCCGCAAACTAAAACATTGGCTGCTATGGGCCACATTGGCGATAGCCTTATTGGTGACACTGACGCAATTGCTGCAACTGTATGGGCTTGCCGGTCAAAATCGGTTGATCTGCCAATTGCTGGCCGGCAAGGATGTCGGCGCCGACGAATTGGCGACCTCATCGCCGGAAGTGCGAATGGCTAGGGCGGTGTATCTAGGCCGGCACCAACGCTACGATGAAGCCTTGGCGACGCTGAACCTGTTATTGCAGCAATCCGGCGCGGTGGCCCAAGCGCAAACCCGCTATAACCTGGGCAATCTGTATTTGCGGCAAGCCATGGAAAAAGCCCAGGCCGGCAATATCAATGAAGCTATGCCCATGTTAGGCTTGGCAAAACAAGCCTATCGGGAAGCCTTGATGCTGGACAGCAATTTTTGGGATGCCAAGTACAACTTGGAAGTGGCGATGCGGCTGCTGCCGGAGATGGACAGAATCACTAGCGGCGACGATAAGGACGATCTTAGCCAAAAGACCCAGCTGTGGACCACCTTGCCCGGCTTCCCGCGTGGCTTGCCTTAAAAAGTGTAGGGTCGAATGTATTCAACCGAAGACTTCGAACCAGCCAACAGGCCGAATCAATTCGGCCCTACAAGCGCCATTCTCCCGGACCTACGAGCTCCCTAAATGACCATCACCCCCAATCTGAGGGATTACCGTTTCTGGCTGCTCGCGGCGGCGCTGCTGATCTTGTCGGTGGTGTTTTTCCATCCGCAAACCAGCGCGCAAGCGTCACTATATCGGCTGACATTCATTGTCGATATTACCCGCAGCATGAACACCGAGGATTACCAACTGGATCAGCAGCCGGTCGGCCGCTTGCAGTTTGTCAAACAGGCGCTGCGGCAGGAATTGCTGAAACTGCCGTGTGGTTCGCAAGTGGGTTTGGGGGTATTCACCGAACGCCGTTCCACCCTGTTGTTCGAACCGATAGAAGTCTGCTCGGGTTTTGCCGAGATAGACTCGGCGATTGCGGCGCTGGACTGGCGCATGGCCTGGGCCGCCGATAGCCGCATCGCCAGCGGCTTGTTAAGCACGCTGGAGATGTTGAAAGACAAAGACCAGACCCTGGTGTTTTTCAGCGACGGCCAGGAAGCGCCGCCGCCCAATGCGCGCTATAAGCCCGACCTGTCGGTAGTCAAGGATCAGGTAAAGGGTGTCATCGTCGGCGTCGGCGGCGACCAATTGTCGCCGATCCCCAAGTTCGACGCCAAGGGCCAACGCCAGGGTTTTTATAAACTCGAAGACGTGCCGCACCGCTCATCGTTTGGCGAATCGGATCTGAATCCCGAGAAAATCCAGGGTTACAATGCCCGTAACGCCCCATTCGGCAGCGAGGCGGCGACTGGCGACGAACATATGAGCCGGCTGCACGAAAGCTATCTGCGCCAACTGGCCGCTGAAAGCGGTTTGCAATATCGGCGGCTGACTGACGCAGACAGCCTGGATCAAGTCTTGCAACAAGCAGATTTCGCCAAGCCCGGTCGGCAACAGGTCGATATCGGTTGGCGCTATGCCGGCTTGGCCTTATTGCTGTTAGCGGCGGTGTATTTTAGATAAATCGTAACTGTTTCTAGAACCCACAGTAGGGTTGGATTTATTCGACTTTGGACTTCAATATCGGCAAACGGGCGAATGAATTCGCCCCTACACCCTTGTCGTCTGCTGAGCCGGACGAAAGCCTGTCTTTACGATAAATCAATCGCCGGCGACGGTGTCCACCAGCAAAATCCGCTCGCTATCCAGGCGTAAAGACAGGGTTTTGCAAAGCAAACTGGTCTCAAAATCCATGTAACGTTCAGACGTGACGATGCGGCCGCGATCATTGCAGTTTTCCAACGCCAGCAATTGAAAGAAATACGGGCGCCAAGACCAGTTAAAGCCGATTTTGCGCGGATCGGTAAACCATTGGTTTTCCTTGAAATTAAAGTCCGGCGAAATCTGGTCGCCCTGATTGTTGCACAGATAAAAACGAATCACGCCGCTATCGGTAAAGTTCCAGCTGACCAGTTCGTTCAGGTTGAAATCGTCTTGCAAGGTTTCGGCCAGCTTGTAGATCAGGGTTTTGGTGGTGTTGATGGCGCTGACTTTCTTTTGCACCTTGGCCAGGGTATTTTTCAAAAACTTACTGCGTAACGAAGCGATATGCTGTTCGTACAGCTCAGCCGGCTGAAAATCGGCTTCGGCTTTGGCAAATAAAAACCCCTGCATGAATTGCGCGCCGCAGTTCAAGCTGAATAAAAACGCTTCGTCTGACTCCACGCCTTCGCAAATAATCCGGCAGCCGGTGCGTTTCCCCAAGCGCGAAATCATATGAATGATGTCGCCGGCGATGCCGCCCTTGGTGGCCAATTTGAACAGCCGCATATCGATTTTGATGATGTCGGGCTGAATGGCGATCACCCGTTCCAGCTGCGAGGAGCCGGCGCCGAAATCGCCGATAGCCACGCTCAAGCCGTGTTTGCGGTAGCGCTGCACGATTTGTTTTAATTTCTGCGGATCGACGTGCGCGTTGGAAATTTCCACGATAATGCGCCGCCTGTCGATATTCAGCTCGTCCAACATGCGTAGTGTGGGCAGGGTGCTCAACTGGCGCAGATTTTCTATCCAGGCCGCGGAAATATTCAGTGCCAGATAGCTTTGCGTATCGGCTAATGCCGAGAACTTTTCCAGAGCTTGCCAACGGACTTGGCGGTCCAATTCGATACGGGTTTTGGCATCGACATCGGCGGAAGAGAATAGGGCGCCGGCGGACACGACTTTGCCTTTGCCGTCGTATTGGCGGGCCAGGGCTTCGTAGCCGACGATTTTGCCGCTAGCCACCGAAATGATGGGTTGAAAATATGGAAATAACTGTGTTTTAGCTTGCATCGTCCCTTGGGCTATCAAAGTTAATTAGGTTTGGGTAAAAACTCCTTCAGTTCCGCGATACAGGAACCGCAACCGCTGCCGGCGCTTAAACAGGCGCTGATGCCGGCTACGCTTTGGATTTGATGGGCTTGCACCGCGTGTCTGATGGTTTTTTCGCCGACATTGAAACACGAACAGACGATTCGGCCAATATCGGCTTCACCTTTCGGCGGCTGGCCGCTCAGCAAACTCAAGCGCTCGGCTCGGCTTAGCTCTTTTTTTGCGAACAAACTGCCCAGCCAGCCCGGCTCGGGCAATTCGCAATCCGGGCCGACCAACAGGCAGGCTTGCAATTCGTGGTCCGGTAAATAAGCGGTGCGGTAATGGCCGGCTTGCTGATCGCTGTACTCCAGCCAGCAGTTATCGTCTTCACGGTGCTCGACGGCGGCGAGCAGACTGCGGCTCCATGCCCGCCAGTCCTTTCCGCGCTCGGTAGAAGCCAATTCGTAGCGAAAGTAGCCGTCGCCGCGCACGCTGACCTGATACTCGGCACTGGCGATTTGTAAGGGGCGACGCGACAAAATTGTCGCATACCATTGTGCCGGCCACGCTTTGATTTTCACCGGCGTTTGCTTGCTTTCCGGTTGCCCGGACTGCGGATCGACCACCGGATTGACCAAAGCGCCCATGCGGCCGTGACTGCTGAGTTGTGCGGTCCAGTGCATGGGCACGAACAGGCTGCCGATTTGCTGACCGGAATTGAGCTCGACGCGCGCCAGCATACTGCCCCAACGGCTTTTGACCTGCGCCAGACTGCGCGCGGCTAAACCGAGGCGTTCGGCATCGGCGGGGTGTATCTCCACGAAGGGTTCCGGGCGATGCGCGTTCAATTTGGCGGCAAGGCTGGTGCGGGTCATCGTGTGCCATTGGTCGCGCAAGCGGCCGGTATTCAGCGTAAACGGATAATCGGTATCTGGCGCGTTAACCGGCGGACGCGGGGTAATCGGGATGAAGCGGGCTTTACGATTGGCGGTGAAATATTGGCCGTCCGCGAACATTCTGGCCGTACCCGCGGTTTGCTCGTTTGTGACCGGCCACTGCACCGGTTGCAGTGCGTCATAGCCTGGCCCATCCAAGTCTGCAAAGGCCGATAAATTGAAATCGCGTCGCTGATGCTCGGCATCGTTTTCGAAGGCCGACAGCGCGGCATGTTCGCGAAATACATCGGCACTGGATTGGTAATTAAAAGCGTCCTTAAACCCCATCCTTCGCCCAACTTGGCTGATGATCCACCAGTCGTGTTTGGCCTCGCCGGATGCCGGAAACAAGGGCCGTTGCCGGGAAATACGTCGTTCCAGATTAGTCACGGTGCCGTCTTTCTCGCTCCAGCCGGTGGCCGGCAACAGCACATGCGCCAGTTGGCTGGTATCGGTATTGGCGATGCAATCGGAAATCACCACCAGCTCGCAGTGCTGCAGGGCGCGTTTGACCTTATCGGCATCCGGCATCGATACCACCGGATTAGTGGCCATGATCCACACCGCCTTGATTTGGCCGGCGGCGATGGCGTCGAACATCGCCACGGCTTTTAAGCCTTGCTTGCCGGCAATATTCGCGCTGCCCCAAAAACGGCCGACTCTATCGACGTGTTCCGGGTTTTCCAGGTCCATGTGTGCGGCTAGGGTATTCGCCAAGCCGCCCACTTCGCGGCCGCCCATCGCATTGGGTTGGCCGGTGAAGGAAAACGGCCCCATGCCCGGTTTGCCGATGCGGCCGGTTGCCAGATGGCAATTGATGATCGCATTGCATTTATCCGAGCCGGAACTGGATTGATTGATGCCTTGCGAATACACAGTGACGGTTTTTTCGGTGTTGGCAAACCAATCGAACAGCGTGCCGACTGCTTCGCTAGTCAAGCCGCAGCCGGCGGCAACTTGCTCGATGCTGCCGGCGGTTTTTATCGCCTCGCTTAACGCCAGTTCGAAACCGTCGGTATGCGTATCGACATAAGTTTGATCAATCCGGCTGTTTTGCTGTAAATAAGCCAGGATGCCGTTGAACAATAGCGCATCCATGCCTGGCTTGACCGGCAGGTGTAAATCGGCAATGTCGCAACTGGCGGTGGCGCGCGGATCGATCACGACAATCTTTAATTTCGGATTGTTTTCCTTGGCCTTGCGGATCCGCTGGAAGGCGATCGGATGGCACCAGGCGGTATTGGAGCCGACCAGTAAAATCAATTCGGCCAGTTCCAGGTCTTCGTAATTGCAGGGCACCGTGTCGGCGCCGAAGGCGCGTTTGTAACCGACTACCGCCGACGACATGCACAAACGGGAATTGGTGTCGATATTCGCCGTGCCGATGAAGCCTTTCATCAGCTTATTGGCGACATAGTAATCCTCGGTCAGCAATTGGCCCGACACATAAAACGCCACGGCTTCCGGTCCATGTTGCGCGATAATTGCGTTAAAGCGTTCCGCGACATGGTTCAGCGCGCTATCCCAATCCACACGTTGGCCGTGGATGCTGGGGTAGAGCAGACGGTTTTCCAGCGTCACGGTATCGCCCAGCGTCGCGCCTTTCGAGCAAAGTTTGCCGAAATTGGCAGGGTGATTGCTGTCGCCCTTGATGCTGACCCGGTGCGTCGCGGAGTCTTCTACCGTGGCTTCGATGCCGCAGCCGACGCCGCAATAAGGGCAAGTGGTTTTGATGGTGTTCATGTGTCGATGAATTTAAGCCGCGCGTGCCAGCGGGATTCGGCCGAACATCAAGCGGTCGCGGATCGCGGAGATTGGGGTTTTGTCTTTAACCAAATTCAGATACCAGGCGCTGTCGCTGGTGTCGCCGTATAAAATAACGCCGATGACGATGTCGCCGCGCAGCACGATTTTTTTATAGATGCCCAGCCCGTGATCGATCAGCTGCAAAATCTGGCATTCGCTGTCGCCTTCGAAATCGCCCACCGAAAATAAATCGATGCCGGTCACTTTCAACATAGTTGCGGATGACAAGGTTTTAAATTGGCTGTCGGCCTGGCCCGCAAGTTGTTGCGCGCAGACTTTGGCTTGTTCGTAGACCGGCGCGACCAAACCGAACAATTCGCCCCGGTGTTGCACGCATTCGCCGACCGAGAATATCGCCGGGTCGCTAGTGCGCATGCGGTCGTCGACCACGATGCCGTGTTGGCAATCCAGACCGATGCGTTTGGCCAGACTGATATTGGGTTTGATGCCGGTGGACATAATCAGCATATCGGCCGGTAAAACCTCGCCGTTACTCAGTTCTACCGCGCTGATATGCCGATCTCGGTTGTCTATACGTTGGATAGTGGTGCCGAGATGAAACTGAATGCCTTTATCCGCCAATTGCCGCTGTAAAAACGCCGCAGCCTTGTGGTCCAATTGCCGGTTCAGCAAATGGTCGGCGCGATTGATCACGCTGACTTGCATGCCGCGCTGCAACAAGCCGTTGGCGGCTTCCAGCCCCAGTAAGCCGCCGCCCAGAATCACCGCGTGGCGTTTGCTGGCGGCTTTTTCTATCATGGTTTCCACGTCGGCGATGTCTCTAAAGCCTAATACGCCCTCAACGTCACGGCCTGGTATATCCAGCATCAGCGGTAAGGACCCGGTGGCGATCAACAGTTTGTCGTAAAACGCGCAGGTGCCGTCGTGGGCAATCACGCAGCGGCGCTCGCGGTCGACATCGACAACCGCTTTGTCCGGTCCGCAATACAAGGTCACCCGGTTTTTCAGATACCAATCAAAATCGTGAATCATGATGTCGGCAACGCTTTTGGCACCGAACAGCACCGGCGTCAGCATGATGCGATTGTAATTACCGTGCGGCTCGGCGCCGAACACGGTGATGTCGTAGCGGTCCGGCGCGGTTTGAATCAATTCGTCAACGGTGCGCATGCCGGCCATGCCGTTGCCTATCACTACCAGTTTGAGTTTCATGATGTTGTCGGTGGTTTTTGCGAAGATCGGTGGGAAATCAGACGCAAACTGTTCAAAACAGTTTGCGTCGCTGTTGCCTAGAAGCTGACGTTGCCTTGCATCCAAATCACTTGGGTGTCTGGGAACGCCGGGCTATCGCTATTAAAGTTCGCGTACTTGGCCAACAGTGAGTAGTGTTTGCCAAATTTCTTCACGGCCTGGAAATCCCATTCCTTACCGTATTCTATTTTGCCGGTATCGTCTTTAAAGTCGTGATAGACGCCGGTAATGATCAAGCTGTCATTCATCGCTTTGTAGCTGGCGGTGGCGAAGACGTCGCGGATACCATTAGCCGGCGTGGTTAGAAATAAATCGGCCCAACCCTGGAAAGCGTGATTGGTGCCCAACGGGGTTTGAAAAGCCTTGCCGGCGCCGTAGCCATTTAGCTGCTCCACGGCACCTGACACGGTTAGATTGTAAGCACTGGCCCCGGCCATCAGGTTTATGCGGTCAGCTTGATAGTGGTTGGGGTTGTCGCCGTAGTCCGATTGTTTGCTCCATTCGGCGGTGTAGATGGCGTTTACAGTGTCAAAAAACTGTGGCGATTTGCCGTCGAAGCGCAGGCCGTAAGTTTGCGAGGAGTTAGCGTAGTTAGCGCGTTCGCGGTAATCCAGCCAATATCCGTAACCGATCAGGTTACCCCAGTCGTTGATCTTGTAATTCAGGTTTAAGAATGGAGCGTTTATTGAATGAGTTTCGCCGAATATGTTTTGGATGTGGTCGATATAGCCGACGTTTGCCGTCAGCCCGAACAAGGTCTGATTGTTGTGGGTGATAAGAATCGAGTCATAGGTCATTTCCATCTGCCGCCAGCCGACGTTACCGATGAAGCGGTCGTCGTCCAACTTGATGCGTTGCCGGCCAACTTTGATTATGGTGTCGGCGATACCTTTGTAGCTTAACCAGAATTGATTAAGCTCGTTGCGTGCGGGATCGGCAATCACGGCATAGTTACGGTCGCGGTTAGTGGTAGTGCCGCCGCGGTCGTAGTCTGCTTGCGCCGCATAGAGGCCTTCGTATTCCGCGTAACCTTGAAAATCATGGAAAACCGGGGTCAGGAAACCCAGCCGCAGACGCACAGTATTGGCGTTGGCGGTTTCCAGTGGTTGGCCGCCCAGGTTAGCGGGTTTGCGGGCTAAGGCGGCGTTGGCGTCCTTATCCACATTCTCCCAGCGGTAGTTCAAATCCATTTTTACCGCGCCGTTGCTGCCGTAATGGTAGAAATTCAACGCATCTTCCACCTCTTTGGTGATGTCGGCGGCGGCAGGCAGGCTGACAAAGGTTAGCGATAATAGCGTTGCCGGTAACTTGCCGGATTGGCGTTTAACTGTTTGTGGCATAAGGCCCCCTAGGGAAATAAACGATTGTGAATTAATGGGTGTGGTCGCATTCGGACAAGAAGCTCAGCAGGCTCTCCCGGTATTTGTAGTAATCGGGATGTTCCAGCAGGGCTTTGCGGGTGCGGGGCCGGGGCAGGTCGATTTCTTGAATCTTGCCGATTTTGGCGTGCGGGCCGTTGGTCATCATCACCACTCTATCTGCCAATAATATGGCTTCATCGACATCGTGGGTGACCACAATTGCGGTCACGTGGGTGCGTTCCCAGACTTCCATCAATACTTCCTGCAACTCCCAGCGTGTCAACGAATCCAGCATGCCGAACGGTTCGTCTAGCAGCAATAATTTGGGCGATAGGGCAAAGGCGCGGGCGATGCCGACGCGTTGGCGCATGCCGTTTGACATGTCGGCGGCTTTTTTGAACATCGCGTCGGCCAGGCCGACGCGGGTTAAATAATATTCGACGATGTCGTCGCGTTCGTCCTGGCTGGCATGCGGATAGACTTTATCGACGCCCAGCATCACGTTTTCGAAAGCGGTCAGCCAGGGAAACAGGCTGGGGGCTTGAAACACCACGCCGCGATCCGGGCCGGCGCCGTCGATTTCCCGGTTATCCAAGACAATGCCGCCTTCGGAAATTTCGTTCAGACCTGCGGTCATCGACAACACCGTGGATTTACCGCAACCGGAGTGGCCGATAATGGAAATGAATTCGCCTTTCTTCATTTTCAAATCAAAGCCGTCTACCACTTTGACGGTGCTGTTGCCGTCCGGAGTCGGGTAGATTTTCGACAGACCGGCAAATTCCAGGTAACGGGCTTTGCCCAGATCGCGGGCACTGGGTTTCAGTGCGGACGTATCCAGTTTCCAATCGTTGCTGGTATTGGGACGTACATCCGGCAGTTTCAGCTTGTCGCCGGTGTCGGCTTGCGCTTTTTCCATGCCTATATTCATCAGATAGCGGGTGATTTCGGCGCGCAGGCGTTTAAATTCTTCGTTATGGTTCAGCGCGGTGCGGTCGCGCGGCCGTTCCAGATTGATCGTAAAGGCCGGGCCGAAGCTGGCGTCCGGGCCGGGATTGAGCGGAATTACCCGGTCGGCCATGTAAATGGCTTCGTCCACGTCGTTGGTAATCAGGATGACGGTCTTTTTATCCTGTTCCCAGATTTGCAGGATTTCATCTTGCAGATTGCCCCTGGTCAGCGCATCCAGGGCGCTGAGCGGTTCGTCCAGCAGCAAAATATCCGGGTTGGCGGCCAGCGCGCGGGCCACGTTGACACGTTGGCGCATGCCGCCTGACAGTTCGCCCGGTTTTTTGTCCATCGCCCGGCCCAGGTTCACCATTTTTACGTATTTTTCGGTGTGCGCGCGGCGTTGTTCCGGCGTCCAGTCCTTGAAGATCGCATCCACCGCCAGCGCCACGTTTTGATAAACAGTCAACCAGGGCATCAAGGAATAGTTTTGAAATACCACGCCGCGATCCGGTCCGGGTTCGGTGATGGGCTGGCCCTGTTTTAAAAGTTCGCCGCTATCGACATGGATCAAACCGGCGATCATAGATACCAAGGTAGTTTTGCCGCTGCCGGAAAAGCCGACGATGGCGATAAACTCTCCTTCGCGAATATCCAGATTAATGTCTCTGAGGATGGAGGTTTTATCTTTGCCTTCCCCGTAGGATTTACAGACATTTTTTAACTCTACTAGCGGCTTATAGGCATCGTTGGCGGGAGCGGAAGACATGGCGGATTGTTTGTGCATGGAAAGTTCGATGATTTTTGCTTGGGCGGCGCTCATGACGGTATCCTCAGATTTTTTGGAACGAGAACAGGTTTTGTAAAGAGTGCATTACCCGGTCGAGAATGAAACCGATAATACCGATGGTAAATACCGCCACCATGATTCTGCTCAAAGAGTTGGAACTGCCGTTCTGGAATTCGTCCCAGACGAATTTGCCTAAACCGGGGTTTTGCGCCAGCATCTCGGCGGCAATCAAGACCATCCAACCCACGCCCAAGGATAGGCGCATCCCGGTAAAGATATAAGGCAAAGCGGAGGGCAGAATGATGCGTTTGATTTGCGTGGCCCAATCCAGTCTTAATACTTTGCCGACATTCACCAGATCGCGGTCAATGGAGGACACGCCGACGGCGGTGTTGATCAGCGTTGGCCACAAGGAACATAAGGTCACGGTAATCGCCGAGGTGACGAAGGATTTGGCAAACCAGGAATCGTCGTCGGTAACATACATCGCACTCACCACCAGGGTGACGATGGGCAGCCAGGCCAGCGGCGATACCGGTTTGAAGATTTGGATCAGCGGATTGAACGCTGTATTCAGCACCGGACTCATCCCGCAGACGATGCCCAAAGGCACGGCGATCAGAGTGGCGATGATAAAACCGGCAAACACGGTACTCAGGCTGGTAAAAATTTGGTCCAGATAAGTCGGTTTACCGGTGTAGGGACGCGGCTTGATTTCGGCTTTGGGGTCTTCGGCCAGTTTTTCCTTATTACGCAGTTCCTGACGTTGATAAAACTCGGCCATTTTGGTTTTTTCGGCATAGTGTTCGGTCACCAGGCCGCTCACTTCCGACCAGACCGCGACCGGACCGGGAATGGCGCCCAAGCTGGTATTGATGCGCGCGGCTGTTACACTCCAAAATCCCAGAAATAAGATGAAAGCGATGATGGGGACGCCCATGACCAGCCATAACTGGCGCATTTGTTGGGCAGGATTTTCACCGGCGGCGATTTTCACCAGGGGTACGAACCAGGTCAGGCCGGTGATGTTGAAGAATTTGATCAGTGTATTAGTCATGTCTTTACTCGCTTGTCTTAATGGTGTCGGTAAAAAAGATGCGTCCGTGCATCAACATACGATCCTTGTGTAGAGCACCCACCAGAGTTTCTTAGTCGACAATCTTGCCGCCGGAGACGGTTTGTTTGCCTTTCAAGCCAATCGGAAATTTGGCCAGATAATCGTTAGGTTTGTTGGCGTCGAACGGAATTTTGTCGATGAAAAAGTTTTGCGATGGCTTAATACCGGTATCGGCTGGAAAGTCTTCGGCTTTGGCTTTACCCTCGGCGACCAGTTCTTTCGCGGCAGCCAGATAGATGTCAGGGCGATAAACTTTTTTCGCGGTTTCCAGATACCAGTTGTCGGGTTTGTATTCGTTGATCATGCCCCAGCGGCGCAGCTGCGTTAGGTACCAAACCGCGCTGCTGTAAGAAGGGTAGCTGGCGCCGTGGCGGAAGAAGGTGTTGAAGTCGGGCAAGGCGCGTTTGTCGCCTTTTTCGTATTCAAAAGTACCGTTCATGCTGGCGGCCAACACCTCGACATCTGCACCCACATATTGTTTTTGCGAGAGCATTTCGATGGCTTCTTTACGATTTTTGTTGTTTTCGGCGTCCAACCACATGGCGGCGCGAATCAAGGCTTTGGTTACAGCCAAGTGGGTGTTGGGATACTTATCAGCCCAAGCTTGCGTCACGCCGAACACTTTTTCCGGGGTGTCTTTCCAGAGTTCTTCGTCCGTAATGACCGGCACGCCGATGCCTTTAAAGACGGCTTGTTGGTTCCAAGGCTCGCCCACACAGTAGCCGTAAATAGTGCCGGATTCCAATGTCGCCGGCATTTGCGGTGGCGGGGTTACCGCCAATAAGGCTTCGGCATTGATTTGGCCCGAAGTGTCTTGGGGTGGTGCGTAAAAACCGGGATTAATGCCGCCGGCGGCCAGCCAGTAACGCAGTTTGACGTTGTGGCTGCCGGGTGGAAAAGTCATGGCCATGTTGAACGGCTTGCCTTCCGCTTTAAATTTATCGACTACAGGTTTCAACGCATCCGCTTTAATAGGATGCACGGGTTTGCCGCCTTCCATTGCAATGTTGGCTTTCATTTGTTTCCAGATATCATTGGACACGGTAATTGCGTTGCCGTTGAAACCCATACTGAACGGCACCACGATGTCCGCTTTGGTGCCGTAGCCGGCACTGTAGCCCAAAGGCGCGGAAGCTAACATGTGGGAGCCATCCAGTTCGCCGTTGATCACCCGGTCCATCACTACCTTCCAATTGGCCTGCGCCTCTAATTGGACGAATAAGCCTTCTTCCTCGAAAAAGCCTTTTTCGGCTGCTACCGCCAGCGGTGCCATATCGGTCAGTTTAATAAAACCGAATTTCAAGTCTTCTTTTTCCAGTTTGCCGGCGGCGAAACTGTGGTTGGAAAAGCCCAGTACCGCCAGTGCGACGACCGAGCTTAGCGCGGCGGCTAGTGTCTTTGGGGTGAATATGCTGTTCTGTTTCATGTCGTTTCCTGTCAATTGAGAAAAATTGGCCAAAAAAAAAGGCGTCTATGTCCGACTTGCTTGCAAGCCGGACATAGACGCCTTTGTCTTTAGTGCTCAACAATGAGCGGGGTTTTGGTTTACCACTCCTACACTGGAGTATTGCTTGTTACTTAGCAATGCTGATGCCAGTTTGATAATTTTAGTGGTAGTTATTTATAAAAAACATTTATAAACAGTATGTTATGGCTATTTTGCTTACACCTGTTTTTGGGGTAATTGGCGAGTGCATCTCGGCTAGGAAAAAAAGGATGCACTCTATTGATTCGGAGGTGCTTTTTTTGCACATGCGTGGTGCATGGGGACTGGGGAGTTCTCTCGGCAGTGTGGTGAACGCCGTCGCGGTTGCTGGGAGTGCGCACATAGCCATTTTATGCGGCATAAATGCGCTGAAACATCTCAATATGCCGATTGGCTGCACCATCAAGACAAACTTGTGCAGCCCAAAGTGAATCATTCACGCCCGGTGCGAAACAGAGTAGGATGCAGCGAGTTTTATGTTGACGGGTCAATCGAATTTACGCCGGAGCGGATTATGAAATACATCGTAAAACAAATAGCCGATGATTTTATCTTTGAAGAAATGGAACAGGCCAGGAAGCAGTTTGTCGAGGCGCTGAATTACACCATGGAAAGCGCCACGATCTTCTTCGATAAAAATCCTACCAATCCGCTGGATTTTTTTATTGCCTACGATTTTCAGCAAAAGCATGGCGACCCGGTGGTGTACGGGTTTAATTTGCGAGATGAAATGATCCGGATTTTCAATTTGGACGACAACAAAACCCATTCGTCGCCATTGGCCTTGGCAATCAGCCAGCAGTTGAAAAAACTGGCTGAGGAACTTGAAGAACGTTACGACCCGGAACCGACCAAGACCATCGCCGAAACGCAGGAGAAAAAAGACACGCAATATGCCAGTAGCATCAATCGGTCTTATCGCGATGTGCTCAGAGAAGCCATAGAAAAAGACCGGGCCGAGCAATTGCGGAAAACCGAGGCGGAGGCTTCCGCAACAGACGACGGCTACCAACGCCATACCATTTTATTGGGCAGTAAGAGTGCGGCTAAATCGTAAATCTGGCGACTGTCGGCGGTTAATTTGTTTATTGAGGGCGCTGGGGCAGTTAGGTAGTCACATTCTTCTACGTCGGTTTCAAGACGGAATCAGCCGTTTGAAATGTTTGCCAACATCGCTGCGGATGCGTCTATTGGTGCATCCGCCGAGTTAATGCCCGAACTAAAACGTGTTTAAGCAGTGTTTTGCGTTTTCTCATACCGCTTACGCCATCGTATCCGACAGCAATAGCCTATCGGCTGGTGGTAATGACCTTATACCGCCAACATCCAGCCGTTAGCATAAAAAATCTCAAACTCCCGGAATAGCACAAAGAATCTGCCGAATTTGATTTTGCCCGCCCCGGTTTCATTAAAGTCTGTTACGGTGCCGTCGCCATACCAATTACTGTGGATGACATCGCCGATTTGTATTTTTTCGTAGGTTTTCATGACACACCCCTTGTTATTTAATGACAAAGTTTAAGCAGCATAAAAAGTGCCAAAGCTGTTGAATTAAATTGGGTTTGTCCTATGTGGCCGCTAAGCCTTATGGAATAAGGTGTGAGTGCTTAAAGGCCAATACTGGCAAAAACAGAAAGGCCGAATTCCCAGTTGAATCGTTACGGAGATTCGTCACCAATACGATATTTAGTAAATCCCAGGCGATTATTGGCCCCATGCCGCTTTCAAGCGCAGAATTTCCGGCATTATTTCCATAAACAAGGCCAGCAGGCGCGGATCGAAATGGCTGCCGGCCATGTTTTGCATGGATTTTAAGGTCTCCTCCAGCGGCCACGGTTCTTTGTAGGGACGTTTCGTGGTCAACGCATCGAACACATCGGCAATCGCCACTATTCTGGCCGACTCCGGAATCGCTTCGCCGGCCAAGCCCAAAGGGTAACCGCTGCCATCCCATTTTTCGTGGTGATGACGGGCAATTTCCGCGGCCATTTTAAATACCGGATTGTCGCTTTTATTCAAGATGTCGTAGCCGATTTGCGAATGCGACTGCATGATGGGCCATTCCTCTTCGTTCAAAGCCCGCGCCGCTTTCAGAATGCCGTGCGGAATGCCGATTTTGCCGGTGTCGTGCGTGGGGGAGGCCAATTCCATCATCGCCACTTGCGACGGCGACCAGCCGGCGGCGCGGGCCAGTGCCGCCGAATAAGCGGCCATGCGCCAGATGTGATCGCCGGTGTATGGGTCGTTATAGTGGCCAGCGTCGCCGAGCATTTCGATGGCGGCGCGGGCGAGTTGGTCCAATTCGTCCACCCGTACCAGCGATAGATGAGTTTGCACCCGGCGCAGCACGATGGGGCCGGAGACCGGTTTTTGTATGTAATCGACCGCGCCGACATCGAAACCGCGCGCCTCGTTTTCCATTTCTCCCATCGCGGTGACGAAAATCACCGGGATTTTCGCGGTCAGCGGATCGGCTTTTAAATGCGTACACACTTGGTAGCCATCCATGTTCGGCATCATGATATCCAGCAGAATAATGTCCGGTTGATGTTCTTTGGCGGCCGCCAGGGCTTTTTCGCCGTTAATGGCAAACAGCAGTTGAAAGCGATCTTTGAGGATCTGCTGGAGCACCTTTAAATTATTTGGTTCGTCGTCTACCAGCAGCACTTTATAGCTGTCTTTCATTGGGGCACTTCCTTAAGCGTGATCGCTAATTTATCCAATAAGAGTTTAACTTGGGTTTTCGCGGCGTCGAAATCGAAACTATCGACCTCGAAGCGGACGGCTTTTAGCTCGGTTTCGTCGAGAAACGCGCTGAGCTGCTCTAAAATCGGTTCGACGTGGTCAGGATTCAAGGCGTCCAGCGCGGTGTTCAATTGCTGTAACAGACTGCCGACCTGCTCGGCGTCGAAGGGTATTGCTGCGACAGCTACCGGTTTAGTCGGCAGTTTTAGCCGGCGTATGGCTTGGACGGCGGCGTTTAACGCAGCGTCCAGCGTTTCGATCAGTTGCACAATATTTTGCGGATCGCCGGTTTTGAATTGCGCGTCGATGTCAGTGGCCAGACATGCTATGGTCGAGAGCGCCAGATTACCGGCCACGCCTTTTAAAGCATGGGCGATGCGCCTGACCGCTTCTGGATTTTCCGGATGTTCTTGTAGATTACGCAGCAATTTACGGCCGTCCCCACCGTGTTGTTCGGCAAAGTTTAATAAGGCATCGGCGTAAATCAAGGGGTCCAGCCAGGTTGCCAAGCCTTTTTCGTAATCCGCGACGCCGGCCAAGGGCGTAAAGTCCACGGCAATTTTCGGCGGTTCGGCGATGCTGATGCCGGTATTGGCGATGCCGTGGCCCTTGGGTACCAGTCTTTCCATCTGCGTCAATAAATCGTCGACATCGATGGGTTTGCCGACAATGGTGTCTATGCCGGCGTCCAGCGACTCGCGGCGTTCGTGGCTTAGTACGCTGGCGGTCAAAGCCAGAATCGGGATATGGCCGCCGCCGGGTTTTTCCAGTTCGCGAATTTGCCGGGTAGCGGCGATGCCGTCAAGCACCGGCATTTGCAGGTCCATCAGTATCAGGTCGTAGTCGCCACTGCGAAAGGCATCCACTGCTTCCTGGCCGTTTTTGACCCAGCTGACTTGATGGCCTTGCTGTTCCAGACGCAGGCGCGCCAGCGTGGCATTGGCTTCTATGTCTTCGGCCAGCAATACCTTAAATCGGCGCGGCGAAAAATAGGCCACGGTATGCACGGAGCTAACATCGTACAGGCAGTTTTCCGCGCTGGCCGATTCGGGCATATGCACGGTGAAATGAAACACCGAGCCGACACCCGCCTGGCTTTCCACCCAGATCCGGCCGCCCATCATTTCAACAATTTGTTTGCTGATGGTGGTACCCAGGCCGGTGCCGCCGAAACGGCGGCTGGTGGTGGCGTCGGCTTGCGAGAACGATTCGAAGATGTGTTCGGTTTGTTCCGGGGTCATGCCGATGCCGGTGTCGCTGATGGCAAAATGCAACATCTCGACGCCCTCCGCGCGCGTGATCGTCACACCTATGCTGCCGGTATCGGTGAACTTTACCGAGTTGCCGACCAGATTTAAAATCACTTGCCGCAAGCGGTTCGGGTCGCCGACGAAATGGGTGGGCAAGCCAGCTTCTATCGCCAAATCGATGCGCAAGCCTTTTTCGGCGGCGCGCAAACCCATGATCTGCAATGCCTCTTGCACCGCAAACGGCAGATTGAAACAGACCGATTCCAACTCCACCTTACCGGCTTCGATTTTAGAAAAGTCCAGAATGTCGTTAATCACGCTCAGCAGATGCCGACCGGAACTGAGGATGGTTTTTATATGGCCGCGCGTATCGCCCGCCAGGTTTTGATCTTGCAAGGCAACTTCGGCAAAGCCGATCACCGTGTTCATCGGTGTACGGATTTCGTGGCTCATATTGGCCAGGAAGTTGGCCTTGGCTTTGGCGGCCGCTTCCGCAGCTTCCTTGGCTAGTCTCAGTTCCTGTTCGGCTTGTTTTTGCAGGCTGATGTCGGAAATAAAGCCGACAAACATATGTCGACCCTCCGAGATGATACCGTGGCCCACAGCTAGATTGGCCGGAAAGCGGCTGCCGTCCTTGCGTTGGGCGATAACTTCCCGCTCGATACCGAGAATTTTGGCCTGATTGGTAGCCAGAAAATGCTGGATGTAACTGTCGTGCGCTGAAGCATCCGGCTCCGGCATCAGTAGCGAGACATTTTTGCCGACGATTTCGGCGCTGCTCCAGCCGAATAATTTTTCGGCGGCGGGATTAAACATCCGAATCAGACCGCTGCTGTCGATGGAAATAACGCCGTTTACCGCGGTTTGCACGATGGCTTTGACTTCCGTGGTGGCCATCGCCACCAGTTCTTCCAGATGTTCGCGGTACTTCAGCAACTCGGCTTCCGCCGCTTTGCGTTCGGTGATGTCAGTGATGGAACCGACCATCCGCACCGGCTTGCCGTCGGCATCGCGCAACGCGTCCCCGCGATCCAGCACCCAGCGATAGCTGCCGTCTTTATGCCGCAAACGCAGTTCGGTGGTGTAGCGCTCGTTATGCTCCAGATGTTTGCGAAACGCTTCGCTAGCGCGCGGTTTGTCGTCCGGATGGATTAATTCGAAGAAAATGGATTCCACATTGGGTAATTCACCGTCGGCATAGCCCAGGATTTTGTTCCAGCGCGGCGATAAATAGTATTCGTGATGCACGATATCCCAGTCCCAAATGCCGTCGTTAACGGCACGCTCGGCAAGCATATACCGTTCCTCGCTGATGCGCAGGGCTTGGGTGCGCTCGGCTACTTTGGCTTCCAGATTATGCTGGGCGTCTGCCAGCGCGTCGGTCATGTGATTGAAGGAACTGGCCAATTCGGCGATTTCGTCGAGGCCGCTGACGTCGGCGCGCACCGACAGATCGCCGTCGCGGATGCGTCTGGCGGTGCCGGTCAGGCGCGAAATAGGTCTGACGATACGTCTGGACAAGGTGCTGGCGATGATCGTCGTCAAGACCACAAATACCAGCACGGTAATCAACATCTGTTTTTCCAGCGTCCGAATCGGGGCCAGCGCCTCGGCTTGTTCGATATGCGCCATGATGCAGCCGCCGCCGGTTTCCGGAATATAGCGAAAGCCATGAATGACCGGCCGCTCCCGGTAATCGCTGTCCATCATTTCTGCGTTTTGCCGGGCCAGGCAGCTTTGCATCGGTTGCGCAGAGATCGGATGGCTATTGCCTTGTCGGCTGGCATACCGCGGTATGGTAACGAAAAAACCGGTGGCATCGGCCAGAAACGATTCGCCGGATTTGCCCAGATCGGGATGGGCCGCAAAAATGCTTTGAATCAGGCTAACCGGATAACTCACCAACAATTGCCAAGGCAGTTTGGCATCTTTGGCAAGCACATAATAAAAACGTGGCTGTTCCGGTACAGGTTTGCTGAAATCGGCTAATTGTCCGGGTTGAAAATCTTTTAGATTGGCCAGAGTCACGGGCTGCTCGCCGACGCTGACCGTGCCGGAATTGGCGTCGCGCCGGAAAAAAACCGCACCGGCAGCGCCTTCGGTGAGTAAATAGTCGTTTAAAAAATCTGTGGCGCAAGCGCGGTTTAATTGATCGACAGCCACGCATTTCATTAACACTTCGGCCAGGAAGGCGTGAGCGCGGGTGTCGGCGCGTTCGAGTACCAGTTTAAGTTGTTCGTGGCGGCTTTCCGCCACGCGGCCGACAATCTTATAGCGATCCGTGCGGATATTGTCGATGGCAAACCGATAGGCCATGTAACCGACCGATAAAGTCGGCAACAGGATCAACAGCAACAGCAGGGCAATCAGGCGTTTTTGCAGCATGTTGGGCCTCAAGGTTGGCAAGAAGGTCAGCCGACGTTATGCCACGGATGGTGGCGATGCGGCAATACCTCACGTCAATCGACACCTTCATGCGTTTAAGATTCCTTGGTGCAGGGAATTGTCAAATGGCGGTGGTAGGGAAGTCTGGGAACCGAAGAGCCAATCTTGCGATTAACCCTAAGCTCAAACATCGTTTCCCCAAGGTGGTTGTCGTAAAAGCCAACACAGAACCCTCTACCTTCGGGAGAGGGCAGGGTGAGGGTATGCAGATCAATGCTTTATATCCCCCTCACCCCAACCCTCTCCCGCGAGGAGAGGGAGCTTTTACGACTGCCGATGCAGGTGGGAGACCTGTTGCCTGGATGCGCTCGGTGGTCTACCTGCCTCACTTTCGAGGAAATGACAGCTTCAGGGAGTCTAAGAGTCAGGTGCAGCAGTTAAACTTATTTGCGCAAAGCATTAAAAAAACTACACTCGGGCGCGCCGCCGTTGTTCTCGAAAAACACAAAACAGTCGTTAAACCATTTGACAAAGCGGTCCGCGTGTTCGGCGCTGCCGATCGGATATTGGCGCATTTTCCAGCGGTTGCGGGCCGAGTCGTTACGATAAATGCCGCCGGCGTTGTAAGCGCATGCCACTTTCGGCGGATCGAAATGGGTTTGCTTCCATTGCCCGGCGATGTAGGCGGTGCCGGCCTGTATGGAATTGCTGGGGATTAATAACCAAGCTTTGTCGATGTCGTCTTTATTTAGGGCCGCACGGGCGGTGGAAATTAAAGTTTGCATCAAGCCCGGCGAGATTCTATGGGGCGTGCGCACTTCGTCGATAAATCCGGGTTCTTCGCGTACTGCGTTTTGATTGCCGGACGACTCCGTACAGATGGTGGCGATGATGAGTTCGACCGGCACTTTCAGCTCTGTGGACCAATGCGTCAACGGGCTGTTGTACTGACTCCAGATTTTGGCGACTGTTTTCGGCTCGCCGCCGCTACCTATCGGCGCAGCGTCGTTACCTATCAGTAAGCCGTTTGCGCTTAATTGCCAGGAGACGCTGTCTTGATAGGCATGCCTGGCTTTTAATTCGTCGAGTAAATCTTGACCGATGACGGTGCTGCCGGCGTCGTTGGCGGCCGGGCGTTGTGTGTTCGGGAAGCTGTCGTCCTGGAACAAACTACTCCAGGTTAACGGGCCGACGATACCGTCGCTGTCCAAACCGCGACTGGCTTGAAACGTCACGACCGCTGCGGAGGTTTTCGCACCGAATAGCCCGTCGGGCTGACCGACACCGTTGATTTGCAAGCTTTTTAACCGCGTTTGTACTTCAAGAACATCGCGGCCGCGCAGCATAGGCAGTTGAAATTTAAGGGGGCGACTAAAGGCCATGACCTGCTCCTATCTGTTAAAGGCTTATGGGCAGCCGGGAATTGACGCTTTGATCCCGGCGATGTCGTTTAACAAGCGCCGATGATGGTCGGCGTAGCGGCTTTGGGCGGCCTGTGCGGCGGCTTGACTCTCGTTTTGTTGCAATTGTTTCAGCGCTTGGCAACTGCCGGTATCATTGATTTGGAAACGAATCGCAGCCAGTTCGGCGTTATGTAGAAAAAAGGTGGCGGCCGGTTTTAAGGCGCCTGGGGCTTGCAGAAATTCGCGGGCACAAGCGTGCAGCTTTTGATTGTAAGGCGTGGCGGCGGCTGTGCTGGTTTGTTCGCTACGCAGTAAGCGCAATGACTCGCACCAGTTTTCGAAATACTGGGCGCGTTTGCCGACTACGGCCTCGGCGTTGGCCCAGTCGGTTGTCAGATGAATCCCTTGTTCGAGTTGCTCGGCGGCGCACTGATAGTTTTTGACGCTGTCGGTGTTTTGTTTGGCCAGCCGGTAACAGGCATCGCCTTTTAACAAATGTAGCTGGTTACAGGCTGCGTCGTCGGCTTTGCAATCAACTTCCGCCGCGGCGATTTCCTGCCAATTGTTGGCAGCGGCGGCTTCCTTGAAGTTTTTCAATTGCCGGGTGGCGCAGCCGGAGACTAGCAAACCCATCACTAAAAAACGTATGACTATTTTCAGATTCGGCCTCATGACGCTGGGCCCTCCAGAATTTTGTTGATCATGCCGGCGACCGGTTTGTCTTCGGCTTGCAGCTTTTCAGTCACCACGATCAAACTATCCAGGTCTTTTAATGCATCCGGGTTTTGGTGCAATTTATCGACGGCTTGCAACACCGACTCGTAACCGCCAGTGTTACCGAACATGGCCGGGTCTCGGGCCAGGATCAAGGATTTCAATTCGCGGTCGGCGGCGGCGCGATGGAATTCGTCCAGGCCTTCTTCAAATTGCGCTAAGGTTTTAAAGCCGCCCTGTTCGGCATATTTTTCGAATAATTCCGCCGAATCGGCGTTGCCTATGAAGTCGTTAACCGCGTCTTTCAGAAACTTGGGGTTTTCCATTTGCGCCTGGAAAGCGTCACGAAATAACGGACTTTGCCGCAGCAACATGAAGCCGGTGTTATCGTCGACCGGTTCCAGCGTCAAACCGGCCGCCGGCGAGAAGGGCATGTGCAAAATCCGGGCTTTCCATTTTTGA
The DNA here is from genome assembly GCF_001644035.1 of Methylomonas methanica. GTDB lineage: Bacteria > Pseudomonadota > Gammaproteobacteria > Methylococcales > Methylomonadaceae > Methylomonas > Methylomonas methanica_A. Next base: position 50,235 of record NZ_LUUG01000075.1, on the reverse strand, counting down.
TAATAAATACCGGTCAGTTTGACGGTGCCTGCCACCACGGCCGCGATCAAGGCCGCCGGGGGCATGAAAGTACCCAGCGTAGCGCCGAAGGTTTTTACGGCGCTGCCGACTATGTCTGTCAACGGGCCGTCCTGATCCAGCGTGTTTTGCGTGTCGGTGACCGCGTGCAGGGCATCTTCGATTTTGCCTTCACCCATCAGGCCTTTGGCGACATTCACGCCTTTTTCGACTTTATTCGCCAGATCGACATATTTGCCGCCAATGTCTTTGGGCAGTAGACCGGCCACGGTGCGGGCCATGTCGATGCCGGTGCTGACGGTTTCCAGGATGGAACCGGTTTTGGATTGTTGTTGCTGGCTGACGGCTTCGTCGCGTTGCGTGGTTGCCTCATGGGCTTGCTGCAATGCGGCACTTTCGGAATCGCGATTTTGCCCGCGGGCGCCGAAATAAAAACCGATGATGGTGCCGAGGATACCGCCCAATACGTCCGGAAACTGGTTGTTGGGTAAGGCCAAAAATAGCATCGAAGCGGTGACGATCAACATCGCAATCACACCGCGTATCGTCCCTTCCGGCAGACCGGCCGGGCTTTGAAAGAACAGCGCCAGTTGTTTTTCGCGGGTGCAGGTTTCCAGAAAGGTTTTTTGCAGATGCCGCAAATACAGTAAAAACGCCAGCACAACCACCGCCAGGATGCCCAGCGTTATCAAAAAGTGAATGGATAAGGCGATGGGTTTGTCCTCGCCGTTAACGGCCGCGGTTTGCGCGGCAACGGTGAGTGGGAGCAGGCTCAGCCCGGCGCAACCCAGGGCTTTAAGTCGATATGTGGGTTTATGCATAAGTCCGCCTTTTTGGTAACGATCTGGTTGATCGATTAAGGTCTCTAGTTAGGCTTGCCGGGCGGATAATATACCCGCTCTATCTGCCGGTCTAGTATTCGTTCTCTGCGACTCTGGAACGGTTTTTCGATTTGCCAATTACGGTTTTCTTATTCTACTGCCTCGGTCTCGCATGACTGCTGTACCGGTTTGTTGATACGAATCATAGGCGAAGTCCATATCGGATGTCGGCGTTCCTGGCGGAAATAGGTTTCGTAAAGCGCTTGATAAACCATTTCGGATGCGGCCCACCGTTCCTTGCAAAAACTGGCTAGCATTAATCCTGAAACACCGCCGCAGACCAACCCCAGTAACATCAACTTTTCAATAAACAATACCAACGTAAAGATCGCCAATATCAAGGTCAAGCTTCGCGCCAGTTTGGATTGAATTTGCAGGGCTTCCACCTTGGCGACCACCGGATTATCGTTGTCCCGGAGCCTATCCAAGGCTTCGTGATATTTACTCAGCAAGGGGTCGTTGGTGGATAAAGCCAGATTTTGCGCGCGCCGGTACCAACTATCCGACTTCAGGCGTTTGCGGTCTCGATATAAATAATCGTAAGTGGTATTGAGTAAGTCGTGCGACAGGCGCTTGACGACGAGGGAGACTGCCAGCGTCAGTACCAGAAAAATCAGCGCGCCGGCTGTGCTGGCGGCGAAAGGGTCGGGTAGACGAAGAAGGGCAGGATGAATTTGCTCTCGATAATTAAAAAACACTGCTACCAAAGCAGCGGATGGCAGAGCGATGCCGACTTGCTCGACCGGGTCTGTGAATAACTTGCCGATCAGTTCACTAAGCGGGTTTGACATTTTGTCCCTCCTTCTAAGTTGGGAAAAATGAGTTGCGGGACGCCGTGCGCCCGGGTTGCTTTGACCGTTGGTCATTAAATAGCAAACGCGACGAAACAGCAACTCAATTGATAAGGTGATTGTGCCGAAATTAGGTTGTGTAGAGATGTACGAAAATACCAAAGATTTGGATGCATTTTTCACTTTCCGATCAGTAAAAAATAATTGGATTTAGTAGGCCTGACCTTAAATTCATTTTGGGAATGCTTCATTATCACCGCGACTCAAATTTTCGTCGCTCCCGCGAAAGCGGGAGCCCAGGGAGAGTTAAAAAACTAGATTTCCGCATACCCAGGAATGACGAGTTTTAAAAACGATTCCGGCTGGATACATTTGATTACCCGATAAAATCAGGTAAAACTGGAGTACAGTAAACGAACAAAGGAGCCTCAAAAACGCGTTATGCCCACCCTTGGTGGAAATGGTTTTTGGGGTTACCTCGATAACTACAAACGGGGAATGCGTCATGATAGACAAGCAAAAATTAACCGAGCTTTATCAGGCTTTTGTCAAATGGTTATGCGTGGTTTGGGCCTGGCTAAAATCTACCTGGCAAGCGCAATCCAAACCTAAACCGGGTGCCGACCAGCCCGACAGCAGCGAGCCCAAGCGTTCGCCGATATGGCTATATGTGCTGTTAGGGATTTTCGTACTGTCGCTATTCGCCGGCGGCGAGCGCATCCAGGGCCAGGAAATTCCCTACAGCCAATTTCTAACGCTGGTTAATGACAACCAAGTCGAAAACGCCGTCGTCACTCAGCGTTTCATCAACGGTACATTAAAAGAAGAAGACAAAAAAATCGGCAAGCACTTCTTCACCGTGCCCCTGTGGGACGAGTCGCTGGTTAAAAACCTGCAAGAGCATCAAGTCGAATACGTAGTCAGAAGCGGTGACAACTGGTTAAGCAATTTACTGTTTAACTGGGTGATTCCCGTCGCGATCTTTGCCGGGCTGTGGATGTGGTTGCTGCCAAAAATGACCGGCGGCGCAGGGCGCGGCTTTTTGAATTTGGGTAATAAAATTCGTATTCAGCAGGAAACCTCTAAAACCACCTTCGACGACGTCGCCGGCGCGGAAAGCGCGAAGCAGGAATTGAAGGAAACCATCGAGTTTTTAAAATCCCCGGAAAAACTGCAAAAACTGGGCGGGCGGATGCCGAAAGGGGTATTGCTGGTCGGCTCCCCAGGTACCGGCAAAACCCTATTGGCCCGCGCGGTGTCCGGCGAAGCCGGAGTGCCGTTTTTTAACATCAGCGCCTCGGAATTTATCGAAATGTTCGTCGGTATCGGCGCGGCGCGGGTGCGGGATTTGTTCGAACAGGCCCGGCAAAAAGCCCCTTGCATTATCTTCATCGACGAACTGGACGCGATTGGCCGCTCGCGCGGCGGCCCGGCAATGCTGGGTGGCAACGACGAACGCGAACAAACCTTGAATCAATTGCTGACCGAAATGGACGGTTTCGACGCTACCTCCGGAGTGGTGGTAATGGCGGCTACCAACAGACCGGAAATACTGGATAAAGCGTTGCTGCGTGCCGGCCGCTTCGACAGGCAAATTGTGGTCGATAAACCCGACCTGATCGACCGCGTGGCTATCCTGAAATTGCACAGCAAAGCCATGCAACTGGACAAAGACATCGACTTGAACACCGTCGCCAAGCGCACGCCCGGTTTCGTCGGCGCCGATCTATCCAACATTGCCAACGAAGCGGCGATTATGGCGGCGCGCAGTGGCCGCGACACTGTCAACATGGCCGATTTCGAAGCCGCCATCGATAGAGTGATGGCCGGTCCGGAAAAGAAAAACCGCATCCTCGGTCCGGACGAAAAACGCCGCGTGGCCTACCACGAAGCCGGTCACGCACTGGTTGCGGAAAACGTCCCCACCGGCCAGCCGGTGCATAAAATCTCCATCATCCCGCGCGGCGTCTCGGCGCTCGGATTTACCTTGCAATTGCCCGTCGAAGAAAAATATCTGTCCACTGAAAACGAGCTGAAAGACCAGTTGGCTATCCTGCTCGGCGGTCGCGTCGCCGAACAACTGGCCCTGCAAAGCATCTCCACCGGCGCCCAAAACGACCTGGAAAAAGCCAGCGAAATTGCCCGCAACATGGTTTGCTTCTTGGGCATGAGTAAAAAACTGGGGCCACAAATCTACGGCCAACGCCAGCAACTGCAATTCCTGCCCGGCGATATGTCCGAACAACGCAACTACAGCGAAGAAACCGCGCGTGTTGTCGATGCCGAAATCAAGGCCTTAATCGAAGAAGCCGAACGCCGGGCGCAAAAGATATTAAGCGAGAAGCGCGGTTATTTGGATAAGTTGGCGGAGTTGCTGCAGGAGAAAGAAGTGATTCAGCGGGAGGAGATGGTGGCGTTGATTGGTGGTGGGAAATAAATCGCCGCCCCTTGGAACATCCCGTCATTCCCGCGAAAGCGGGAATCCGGAAATTCTGTAAATGCTCAACCGTAACAAATAAAGCTCCCTCTCCTGCTGGAGAGGGTTGGGGTGAGGTGAGGAGAATTAAATGAGGACGAAGGAATGGTTTCCAACAAAGCAAGCATATTGCTCTGAAAGCGGACGCGTTTAGGCAAGCCCTAAAACAAAAACGGTTCGGAATATTCACGAAACTTCTTACCTTTACGGTCAAAAATCTCCGCGCTACACCAAGGCTTGCCCTTGCCAATATCCACCGACACTCGGGTGAAGCTCTCATCGCCGATAAAGCCTTCACCCTCGTAGCGATATTCAATCCGGTCGCGCAACCTGCGGCTACCGTCCGACCACTGCATAAATTCCAGCGTCCTGCCGCCGTAAAAATCGCTTTTGCTTTCGTGCGGGTAGGGCCAATAAAACGGCGATGATACCAACGAAGTCAACAGAAATTGCTGATCCTGGTAGCAGCGCATCCGCGCGAAACTGGAGTTATGCACGTCGCCGGACAAAAACACCACGTCGCTAATGCCTTCCACGCGAATGAATTCCAGGATCATACTGCGTTCGTCGTCAAAGCCGGCCCATTTGTCCTCGTTGCCTTTGGTCGGCTTCGGGTCTGGGAAGAAGGGCACGCTGGATACCACAAATTTCACCGGCGCATTGCGGTTTTCATGTAGCCACTCCAAAAATGCGTTGAACTGCTCGCGGCCGAGCATGGTTTTACCTTCGATGCTAGTCGCTACGCTAATCCTTAACGTGCGGGTATCCATTACAAAAAACGGAAACGGCCCTTTGTTGAAGGTATACCAAAACTGGCCATTGGGCGTGTCAGGATTATGCAGGTGTTGATAAGACGCATAGGCCCGCATTCGCGTCGCGAAAAAACCGCTGTTTTCATCGCGCATCTGGTTTTTCGACCAGTCGTTGCGAATTTCATGATCGTCCAGAATCATGTAAGTAGGCACGCGACTCATCAACTCACGGATATAGGCTAATTTAAATGACTTACGGTAAATCTCGCACAACTCGTCGAAGTTGGAATACTCGTGCAATTTGTTTAATGGATCGGCATATACCTGATCACCAACCGCTAAAAAGAAATCCAGCGGATTTTGTTGGTGCTGGTTGAAAATGGAGCGGAACGTCTTGTCGCCTTTTTCCGCATCATTCAAAACGAAATTGTCCCAATACAAATATCGGCAAGAGCCGAACACAAAATTCAGCGTGGTATCGTTACTGGTCCTGTGGGTTTTAAAAGTCGTGCCGACTTTTTGTCCGCTATTTACGACCGGTCCCTGCACCAAAACATCGGTAGCCGGCGCCTGCGCATCTTGTTTATAAACCAGCCCGCATTCCAGCCGATAAGCCGTATTGGCTTTTAAACCATCGAAACTCACCACCCCGGTAAAATCGTAATAGTCCTTTAAAAAGCAATATTTCGACGCGACCAATATGGCGCCGTCGTATAAATCGAAAGCGCCATAACAAAACTCGCGAGTGGCATGATTAGGGCCTTTCGCGCCGCGTATCCAGATCTTGACAGAAGTGTCGGTGGTGTGGCCGATGATGGGGCCTAGGGTGATGGTCATTGTTTAATCTCCATACAGACAAACGATAAATGAGAGATCAGTAGATGCAGGTTTTCTTGCCACAATTATATTTTGACAAAGTCCATTTTCTTGATTCCCCTGGTACGAGCACACACTTCAAAACCTTCTCGGCTACCTTGGTCGTTGGTATTCCCCTCAATGGTTCTAATAACGTCACCAATAACTTCGGTAACTATGCCAGTATGTGTCCAGTCGGTATCGGTTCGGCGCACCAGAAAAAAACTACCTGGACTAGCATCAGAATCACTGACGAAAACACCTTTTTCCTTGGCGAAAGCAGCGAGCGAGTCGCACGAAAAAGTAGTTTTGAACGGTAACGGTCTATTCAGAGTGTCGCAGGCCTGTTTCAAACAAAAACACGTAAAACCCGCGCACCAAGCCCATTCTTCACCTTCATTACCATTCATATACAACCGTACCCAGGGGCCGCTATTTTGTCCGCCGACTTCCAGAGGATGCTGGGCCAGATGCTGCCTAGCATAAGCTACTACAAGTTCACCCAAAGACTTACCATTCGCTGGTATTGGGGCTAACGCTTTGGTAATCGGCGAAATTAGCGCGTCAAAAGTAATCTGATCAACTATCCCGTTAACCGGTAGACTGTTTTTGGCTTGAAAATCGCGAACAGCAGTATCAGTTGCTGAGCCAAAGTTGTTGTCGATTGCTATTTTTTCATCGTGTAAATAAAGCCATTCTTGTATAAGTTTGACTTGGCCTTTTTTATCGCCTTTTTGCAGAGGCTTGGTTAGTTTTAAATCGCTCATAGGTGTTCTCCAACTATTACTTAAATTCAGAATGACTTTGGTAAATATATATAATATTAATTTTTGGTATAAGTTGAATTTCGTAAGTATAAGCTTTATCGGCTCTGTTAACTCATCAACGCATTTTATATCTACTGGCTTACTTTTTTAATCAGGGCCGTAGTGCGGATACTGATATGCGATCTACCAATTCGCGGCGACAAATATTTCACCAGAATAGCTGACGCGTTTCGTCTTGCGGGTTATTTGGGCAAGTGGGGTGAGAGTACTAAAACAAAACATTAAACAAAGCATCATCCAAGCGACTTATCTCTTTTTTCTCACCAATAGAATTCTGGGAGTCACACCATCCATGTTTTTGATCAGCGGTAATTATTTTAGATGCCGCACGAGCTAGTTCAATACTATCATCTTCACTGATTTGATAATTTGTGGGAATGTTTTTTAATCTCTCATAAATGTTGCTTTTATCTTCAATTGAATAGCTGTCAAATGCTGATAGTTGCTGAAGACTTATTGGAAAATAATAAACGTCAATATCGGATTCTTTGCTTTTGTGGTTGCATGTTCTATTATTTGAATCATACCTAACAATATCTTCTTTAATATTATTAAGCGCAATTTCTTCGGCTCTACGTTTATTTTTAAAATGAATAAAATTTAATGCATCAACTCCAAGTGCATGTACTCTTATAGGTAGGCCAAGATCGACAGGGACTTTTTGTGTCCAACTTTCTGGAGCAGCTTCTCGATAAGGATAAAAATTGTCGTAGCCATCGGCGTCAGCATTTATAGATAACAATGCCAATTTCTTGACGGCGCATGTATTGTTAGTCTTTGCTATCCGGATGTAATCTATTAGATCAACTAATGAGCTTAGCCCTGAATTGTCATATTCGCCTCCGTCAGACACACGCAGTCTATCCGCGGTTGGAAAAATATCTTTATGCACTGGTTCGTATCCAAACTTTATCAATTCCACCGGCTCTATTCCTAGAGGGAAAGCGGCGCTAGCCATTGCTGCAACAGCTGATGGCATACTAGCTGGAGAACTATTAATATCTTCTAAAGTTGCTGCCCGGAGGGGCCTTGCAATTACCTCTTGAGGGTCTCTATTAAAATTGTAAAGATCCAGTCGAGCAGTTTGATTAAATTTTTGGGGAAAAGGGATATGAATATATCGTTGTGTAAAAACAAATGGAGCTCCGGAGCTTAAGTCAGTGGCATTAAATAAAAAAATTGGTCTACTAGTTATATCAGATAGTTTATTTATGCCGAATGTAATACCGAGAGATCTATAGGTTAGGTACTTCAAAAATTTATCAAATTCTATTTTTGAATCTGGATTATAAAAGAAGTCGCCTTTGTTAGTTTCATAACTCAGAAGTTCGATTTCCTTCTGACCGGTAATGATGTCGGCTGAAAATGATAAAACGTGAGCATAGTTATAGTTAGTTAAAAATGTGAGGGCGGGACCGATAAAAAAATTTCCTGGGCTTAAATACCAAGCTAGAGCTGCTGTGCCATGGTTTTTTATATTTTCTAAGCTGTATGTTGATGCAGAGTCAATGTTTTGAAAAAAATTCCTTTTGTAATCGAGTAGGATTTTTTCATATTTAACTAATTCCTGGTCTTTGTATTCAGGGTCGTTTTTTCTTTCTTTTAATTGTTCAAGGACTTTTTCAAGAAGAGTTTTAATTCTTCCAACTTGATAAGCGTATATAGAGCCCCCACTTACTGTTGAAAAAACTGAGATTTGATCTACAAAATCAAGGTCGCCATTATGGTTTTTATCTATTATTCTATTTTGATTATATTTTTCTTCTAAGAGAGCTAAAGCATGAGAGGCAAGTACTGCTGCACGAGCACCGCCACCAGATAAAGCAACCATTAAAGTTGACTCTCTGGTGCATAGCCCATCTAAATTTTCAAAAGAATTATTTGATATATTTATGTTGTTAGTTACTTTCTCTGTATTGTTAAAATTATTGAATCGTTCATCGTATATTGAACTAGGTTTATCATTAATTGAATTTTCCCATATTTTTTGTCTACTCAAACCAGATTTTTGTGAATATTTCAAATGATTAGAAGCATTCTCTAATAATTGCCTATCTGTCTTCGGGATTTCTGAGTTGCCCATAATTCTCATTGAATCTATTGTGATTGGTGAGCGTATATTAGATAGACCAAGTGCAAAAAATGAAAGAGCTTTGCTGGTTGTTGTACAGCCAGTAACAAATATCAAAGTAATAAAAACGCTGCATAAAAAATAAGTTATTCTCTTATTCATAAAATCAACCTAAACTTATTAGAAAAAATATCCGGTATAATGATTTAGTTCAAGCTGGCAAAGACTAAATTAGGTGATTATTGATAATAAAAATTTTAGAGGTTATTGCTAAAAATTATTTATGATATTATTGTCATTTCTATTATTTAGGGGTAATGCTAAATTTTTTCTGCAGATCTTTTCGTATTGCTGAATCGCAAGCAATATGAGTAGCTGTTGTACCGACTGCAAAGGTTTGCACCCAAGCAAGCTTAGAGTCCTTTAGGTCAGAAAAGCTTGTGTCTGAAACCAATGACGCAAGAAAGGAAGGGCTAGAAACTTTATATTTAAATCCGTTTTTTATTTCAGCTTGGTCATTAATATTTGTCACCATTAGTGGCGCTAATGCTAGTTCTTCACGATTAAAACCAATTTGAATTTTATCTGGAATACCCGATGTTGCGCTACTTGGAGACCAGGCTACTTTTAAACCTAAGCTGGAATCGGTTGAAAATATAAAAGGTTTGACGTCGCCAGGTCCGGGTAATGAGGTAAATTCGTCGGTTTCCGCACTAGTAATTAGGTCCCAAAACTTTCTAAAAGGTCCTTTTTTGAATTTTGGCATTTCAGTAAGTTTAATTGCTGTATTTTCATCATTTGGTTCTGTTCCACAGTTTGTGCCGTCACTTTGCCATTTTGTTGAAAATGCTTCTGCTGCTGTACCACCCGCAAAAATAGTAGAGACTCCAAAACCTCCTAAAAATCGACTTTCATTAGTAAATCCTGCAACTAATGGCACATGTTTCCCACCTTCAAATGTTGGCCCAATTGCCGCTTCCTCTCGATCAATATTTATTTGGGCAGTTAAGCGGTCTGCGTCAATGTCTACCCCGACATTGGTTTTGGAAACAAAGAGAAGTTTCTTTTGCCCTATACCGCAGCCTGAAACAGCGGACATAATAAAATAGATTGTTACAAGCTTGATTAGTTTAAGTCTAGGTTCCATGATTATTGCTCCGACTTTTATAAGGGTTTAATTAGGTTATTGACCTATTTTTATGTTAAGCCAATCGGCATTTGGCCACGTCAACCGAAAGTTTGCATTTGGTTCTAAGATATTTATGCTTTGATGGTACGACCATCCACTAATCAATGAAAAGCCGTCTGCAGTTGTTCCAGCTCCTAAGCCTAAAGTACTTAGTCCGGAAAATAAAGCGACCTCTTGAGTGCTATTTTTTTCCACTTTCATTACCATGTGACCAATACCAAATAAGTGTTGGGCCCCTGTGTCATCATCAAAATATTGTATGGCGCAACTGTTAAAAACTAACAAGGATAAAATAAATATTCTTAACATTTATGTGCAATTATAGTGGTGTGAGTAATTATATAATTTAGATTTTTCTTATAAAAAATTATCAAGCATTATTGGATTATTTAAATAAATCAGTTTCCACATACTCCGCCTTAATCAACGACCAAAAATCGTCCGCCAATCCGTCATCAATATATTTGTAAGGCAGCCAGCCATAACCCTTTTCGCCCCAAGTTTCTCCCCAGGAGTTTCTAATTAATAACGCGCCCTTGGTTTTACCGATGGCGTCGTCGTAAATCGAGCTGTACACCGAAAAGCCGAACATGGACGGCAGGTTGGCGGCCAGATTGGTTTTGATGATGTTCAGGCGTTTGGATAACGGGGTGCCGGGCGGGTCAAGCCGGTAATACTGCACGGCTTTGTAGCTTTGGGCGAAGGCGTAGCAAAACGCTGAGGGTTCCTGGTCGAATTGGGCGATGTCGTAAGGATGGTATTGTTCGGGCGACACACCGAATAGCACCAGGGCTTTCATGGTATCGCGCAGTTGCGCGCCGCTGTCGCCCTTGTCGCCGGCCAGGGTGCGGGTGGTTTTGTAAAGAAACAAGCGGGAGGCGTCCAGATGTTTGCCAAAGGCGCGGCGCTCGAAGTATTCGATCAGACCGACACCGGCGTTGGCGGTGCATGATCCTAAATCACCCTGGTCTTCGATAGGCGAGCACCAAGATCGCAGGTCTACGGAAGCCGGCAATTGTTTGGGTGTGGCTTTTAAGGCTTCCGATTTACTGAGTATTTTTTGGATCGTATCGCTTTCCGTTTGATAGTCGCGTATATCGGGTAAATCCGGCCGCCAGCCCAAGCTGTATCGATAGTTTCTGGCCATGGTTCGCATCCTCATTGAATACTGAAATTCGCTGCTTTGACACTGCTTTTAGCTATGATCGGATTTTGCGGTAACTAACGGCTGTGATCCAGCTGCTTTTCGTACCAGTACAAACGTACTGGCTACTTCCTCGGCTGTTTAGCGTTAAAATCCAACATCACGTTATCTTCGATAGGCAATCAATAGATGAACGTCCTCCTCATAGACGACCACTTCTGCGCCCGAGAGGGCGTGGCGTGTTTGTTGAAACAAATCATTCCTGAGCTACAAGTATTCGAAGCGGAGAGCTTTGACGAGGGCTTGGCATTGGCTAAGCAAACGCCGTTGAATCTTGTAATGTTGGATGTGCAGTTGCCCGGTAAAGACGGTTTGGTGGGGTTGGCAGAATTGAAGGAGGCCTTTCCGGATTTGTGTGTAGTGATGTTTTCCGGGTTGGACGATAGGGAGCTGGTTTTTCAGGCCCTACGTTTGGGGGCGATGGGGTTTATAGTCAAGACGGTGTCGCGGCAAACCTTTGTAGAGGCCTTGCGGGACGTATTGGCCGGTAAGGTGTATTTGCCTGCATCCGCGGTGGGGCCGCAACGTGCTGGTGATTTGCAAATCGCAACAGTTGCAGAAATACCTAAGGTATCGGATCCGGCGAGTTTAGGTTTGACACCACGAGAGTTTGAGTTGCTGACTTGGCTGGTGAAAGGGATAGGTAATAAGCAGATTGCCCGGCACCTCGGTGTTGGAGAGCAAAACGTTCGCAATCACTTGCGGGTGATTTATCAAAAATTTGGGGTCACTAAGCGTACTGAGTTGTTGGTGAAGGTGTTTGAACGGGGGATTGTGTTTGGGAAGCCGGGGGTGGGGAATTGACGGCTTCGAAGTTGAGGGGATTTATAGAAAATCTCCCCTGGCCCCTCTTTTTCAAAGAGGGGAATTAATAGCGCAAGAGCTTAACTTTACGCCATTGGTTAATAAACTGATTTTCTTTGTCGACTATTCTTCACACGGATTTGGTTATCTGCATGGTTTTAGCCATAGCTTCCATCAGCGCTTTGGCTCCGGCGGGTTTACGCAGGATGGCGGTGTGTGCCGGTAACAGGGTTTTCTCGTGGTCCGAGATGGCGCGAGCGGAGAGGATCATGGTCGGCACCGGCCCGCAGGCGGTGTGGACTGCGGCGATGATGTCGTGGGCGGTTTCCCGGTTGCCCAAATAAAAGTCTGTTATCAATAAATCCGGGTCTCTGTCATTTTCGACTAGTAACTCTGCGGTTTCCGCCAATGACGACGCTTCATGCACTAAGCAGCCCCAAGCTCTGAGTTGCTTGGCGATGGCCTGTAATACCTCGGCATCGTCGTCTACTACCATTACAAAGTAGCCGGAGAAGTCGCTGTCTTTATCCAATCCACAGTGAATAGCCAATGTCGGCTCGGCAATCGGTAGCTGGAGTTTAAAGTCGCAACCAAAACGAGAGCCACATACCAAACTCAGACTGTGTTCGGGTAAACATTTAACGGCTGCGGCCACGTAAGCCAAGCCTATGCCCAAGCCTGGTACTTTGTTGTCGTTCTGGCGACGCTGGTTGCGGACAAATTCCTTGAAAACCTCTTCGCGCATCTCTTCTGCAATCCCAGGGCCGCTGTCGCAGACATGCAAGGTTAGATATTGCTTGCCGGTGTTGACTGCCGAGACCAGTACCCAGCCGCTCTCGGTATATTTGATCGCGTTATCAAGCAAATTGCCGAGGATTTGCCGCAGGATGTTGACGTCGCTGCATATGTTGAATGGCTCTTGGCGGCGCAACACTACCTTTAGCCGGATGCCGCGCTTGGCGGCTTGCGGGGCATATTGGTTTTCCAAGCCGGTCAGCAGCGTATTCAGATCGATACTGGTCGGTTGCGGAATTTGCCGGCCGGTTTCCAGGTTGGCGATGTCCAGCACATGGTTAAAGGCGGCGTTCAATTCGTCTATCACCAAGCCCATGCGGTTGACCATGAAAGCCGCGCTGTTACTAGGCGGGTTGGCTTGCGCGGTATCCAACACGGCGGCATAGCAGGCCAAGGCTTGCAAGGGTTGGCGCAGATTGTGGCCCATTTGCTGCAAAAAGCGGGTTTTGTCGTCGGCGCTGAGTTGGGCTTTGCGTTTTTCGCGGAAGGATTTGCGGGCGTAAGCTTCCAGTTGGCAGCGGGTGCAGACGCCAAAGATGTTGACGATGCAAAGATTCAGCATAGACGGGATCAAGTCAATCATGGTCAGTCCAAGCCAATAACCGGCCAGCGGCATGGTTAGCGCGGTGCTCCAGCCAAAGCCTATCGTTGCGCGCAGTGACATGAACATTTGCCCGTAACTGAAAAAATACATGGGCAGCAGAGCGGGCCAGGTTTCCGCGTAATAACGGGGATTGCCGTCGTATAACAAGACGGCTATTAAATTGGCTGCGGACAGTCCGGCGCTGAGTTTGGCGATGGTGTTGATTTTGGCAACCGCTTCGACACGGCCATGTAAGTATCTGAATAAACCCACCAACACCAGGACGATGGGCAGCCTTAATAACGCTTCGGTGTTTGAGGTATTGCCAATCTGTAGGTCCAGCAGGATATAAGCCAGGAATGCGGCGGCTCCAAGGCCCAAGGCCCATTTCAGGGGGCTAAGCAACACCAGATAACGTTCTTCCCAAAATTGTCGTTCGGTGTCTTCGTCAAACTGGGGGATGGCAAATAGTTTAATGGGGCTGAGCGACAGCTTGGTATCGAGTAAACGCTCGAGTGGGCGACGGGCGGGTGCCCGAAAAAAGGCCTGGCTGGAAAGATGCTCGATGAATGGATTTGGTTTGCGCATGCCGCAGGTCCCGGTCGCAACCATCGTACTCGGTGCGGCGCAAGGGCGCATCAGTTTTTCCGATAGCCAAGTTATTGTTGTTTTTGTAGCTTGGCTTTATTTTCTCTATTCTGGCGGGCTTAAGCAAGTTATGTGTGCTAACGCACAGACACGTTCTGCTTAGGTTAAACGCTTTTTCGCCAGCGTTGATAGAGCAGACGTAAAATCAGTACGCATTGCAAGGCGGCAAAGACTAACGCGGCAAATGCCGAATCGGCCCACAGCGGAAAGAATAATGCCGAAATATCCGTCATGCCGACCGCACCGAACAGGCCGGGGAGAATGCCGTACAGCAGTGCGGCGGACAGTAAACTCAGGCTAAACGCGCGTTGTGGATTTTTGCCGAAGCAAAAAAACAGGTAAATGGCACAATCGCGCAGTACTAATAGCGCGATAGCTAGCGGGTAGGCATGCAGGGAGATGTCCAGCCAGGCATATCGTTGCTCTTGGAAGCTCAGAAATATCGCAAACGGTAGGCTTAGCGCAAAACTCAATGCGCTCAAGGGCAGTTCCTCACCCACTCGGCGCCAGTTGGCTTGTCGGTAATAGTCCAGCAAGCGTTTGATACGCATAGGTTCGTGCCGTTCGACGATCACGCCGACGTAAGTCAGCACGCTGCAAACCGCAAAAGCAGCCAGGGAAAAGGAATAGCTGGAGCTGGGAATAAAGCCGCCCAAATAGACGACCAAAAACAGCGTAAAACCCAGCCAGGCCCAGGGCAAATTACGCAAGCCCAAGTCTTGTGCTAGCAAGCGATAGTTGCCCATCACGCACCAGAATAAGGCGCAAAGCAGGCTTATTTGGTGCAAAGTCTGCGCGTTTACAGTTAGGTTGTACCAGGAACTGATTTGTAAATTGTCGGGCAAATAATTTGCCGTATCGGTTAAATCGGTCAGTGACGGCATGAAAACGATGAAGCCCACCAACACCAAAATTAGTATCGAACCGGTTTTAAGCTGACCGCGTTGCACCGCCAATAAACCCAGCAAAAGACCGGCGCTTTGTACCAGTAATGCCGTGCCAATGGCGTAAAAAAACAGCAAGGGTAGGGAGGCCGGATTGTCGGTAGCTAGTGCATGGACCAGCAAACAGATGCCGGCGCAGTACCAGGCCATGCTGGTGCTGCCCAGCAGTTTGCCCCAGGCCATTTGCCAGGGGCCTAGCGCTGACAGGCGTTGAATATCCCAGGTGCGGTCGCGGTATTCCTCGACGATGCTGTCCAGGCTTTGCCGGGTGCCCCAAAGCAGTGTTATCAGCATGAATAGCGTTAGTGCGGCTTGAGCGGTTATGTTACCTAGGCGGTAGTCATCCAGAAAATAGGTTAAGGTAAAAACGGCGCTCAACACGATAGTCGCGCCGATCAGCCGGGCTTGCGAGCATTCCAAAATTAGTTGGCGTTCAAATTCGGGATTTAGATTCATGAGCTGTGGCGGATGGTTTGTAGGTAAGCGTCTTGCAGATTGCTGGCAGCAGGTGCGAACTCGCAGACCGTTAAATCCAGCGCGATGAGGGCTTTCAGTACTTGGTGTTGTTGCGACGCGCCACCGTCTAGCTGCAATATGGCTTGTTGTTTATTGTCACTATTTAGCACCTTAATACCTGGCAGGGATTGCAGGAGCGGAAGCAGGTTTTCTACCGGATTAGCCAGAAGTAATTTAAATGGTTTGACTAGGGAAGGCGCTTTGACCGCCACTTGCTCGACGATCCGCCCCTGGCGCAGCACCAGCATGTCGGTGCAGTAAGCTTCCAGTTCGGCGAGGATGTGCGAGGACACCAGCAGCGTCATGCCTTGGGCTTGCAAGTCTAAAAATAGCTCGGCCAGTTCGTGGCGGGCTTCCGGATCCAGGCCGGAGGCCGGTTCGTCCAGTAACACCACTGGCGGTTTGTGAATGATGGCTTGCGCAATGGCTACCCTTTGCCGCAAGCCGCGCGATAACTGGGCAGGGCTGTTTTCCAATCTATCCTGGATATGCAAGCGACGGCTTACATCTTCGATAGCGGCGGCGCAATCGGCTTCAAAAATGCCCTGGGCGCGGGCCACGTAATGCAGACATTGCCGCACAGTCAAGCGTTGATAAAGCCCAAAAAAATCAGATAAATAGCCGATGATCCGGTGGCAATCGCGCGGCTGTTCCAATACGTCGATGCCGGCGATATTGATTGCGCCGCTGACCGGCTGATCCAAGGCCGCCATGCAGCGCAGCAGGGTGGTTTTGCCGGCACCATTGGGGCCGACCAGCGCGGTAATGCTGCCGGATGCGATTTTGAACGACACATCGTCCAAAGCGCGCAGGCCGGGGTATTCGAAAATCAGCTTGTCGGCGGTGATCATGGTTAGTTTTAATCGGGACTTGGGTAGAAATAATGCTGGTTCGATGATACCGCTTTTTTGTGTGCCGGACGCCGATTATCGGCCTGCCGTGCTTGGGTATGAATTTTGCTGGATTTATTGGGTCAGTTTGGCCGGCGTCGCTCAAGGATGTCAGAAATTAAGGCGTATCTGCTTGCGGCTTGCCCGTGCGGCGGGCTGCGAAACTGTGTATTATTACTCATTATGTAGGCGCTTTATTGTGAGGGCGAATTGATGCTAATTGCGATACAGCCAAGCGTGCCCAGTGAGTTGTTATTTTTAATTATCAAGTAGGAGAAATGAATGCATAACGTCACGTTGATTAAAGGTGATGGTATTGGCCCTTCGATCATGGATGCCGCCGTGGCGGTGATTAACGCTTCGGGCGCGAAAATTCATTGGCATGAGGCGGACGCCGGCATGTCGGCGTATGAAAGAACCGGTACGCCGCTGCCGGATGCCACGATGGAATCCATCGCCCAGACTCGGGTGGCGTTCAAAGGGCCGTTGACCACAATGGTGGGGGAAGGTTTTAGAAGTATCAACGTCGAACTACGCAAACAATACGATCTTTATGCCAACGTGCGTCCGGCAAAAAGCTGGAAGGGTGTCAAAACCCGGTACGACGATGTAGATATCGTCATCGTCCGCGAGAATACCGAAGGTTTGTATGTCGGTTTGGAGCATTACCTGACGCCTGCTAAAGACATTGCAGAAAGCTTGGCCGTAGTCACCAAGGCCGGTTCGGAACGTATCGTCGAATATGCATTTAAGTATGCTATCGACAACAATCGTAAGAAAGTAACGGTCTGTCATAAGGCCAATATTTTGAAATACACTCAGGGCTTGTTTCTGAGAGCTGCTAGGGAAATAGCGGCAAAATATCCTGATATTGAATTCGACGAAAAAATCGTCGATGCGGCCTGTATGCATATGGTGATGAAGCCGGAACAATTCGATGTGGTCGTAACCACCAATATGTTCGGCGACATTTTGTCCGATTTGACCGCCGGTTTGGTAGGCGGCTTGGGCTTGATCCCCGGCGCGAATATAGGTGTGGACGCCGCTTTGTTCGAAGCGGTACACGGCAGTGCGCCGGATATCGCCGGCAAAAATATTGCCAACCCTACCGCAGTGATGATGGGGGGCGTGATGATGCTGAATCATTTGGGCGAACACGAAGCCGCGATCCGCATGCAAAACGCGATTGAAAAAGTCGTTAACGGTGGTGTCTATGTAACCCCGGATTTGAACCCGGACAGCAAATACGGCACCAAGGAAATGGGTCAGGCCATTGTCGATGCGATGGAGTGATTAATAAGCGGAGGAGGCGATTATGAGCGCGCAACCTAAATTCGAGCGAGCCTGGATTTCGATCGAAGATTACTTGGCGGGTGAACTGGCAAGCGATACCAAGCACCAGTACATGGACGGTCAGGTCTACGCGATGTCGGGAGCCAGTCTTAATCACGAACGAATTTCGCTTAATATGGCGATAGAGTTAACTAATCACTTGCGGGACAAGCCGTGCGAAGCCTTTGGCTCCAACGTCAAGATTAAAACCGATAGACACGTGTTTTATCCGGATGCGATGGTGGTATGCGATCAAAATTATACCAGCGAGTACTACACCGAAGCACCGGTACTGGTCGTCGAAGTCCTGTCTAAATCCACCCGCCGCCTCGACGAAACCATCAAACGCCGTGTCTACCAAAGCATTCCCAGCTTGCTGGAATACGTGCTGATCGAGCAAGACATCGTCGACGTCGAAGTCTGCCGGCGTAGCGAGGGCTGGGTCTCCAATCACTATTTTCTCGGCGACGACGTGCTGTTCGAATCGGTTGGTTTGACTCTCAGTGTCGCTGACATTTATGCCAGAGTCGATAACGACGATATGCGCACATTTATGGCCGAACAAGCCGCCGCCGAAGCCAACTCATCCCAAGCCTAATATCTTTTTACCGGAAATCATCATGTTAGAACAATACCGAAAACACGTAGCCGAACGCGCCGCCGAAGGCGTGGTGCCTAAACCCTTGGATGCCGAGCAGGTTGCGGCATTGGTTGAGTTGTTGAAAAATCCGCCTGCGGGAGAGGACGTATTTTTGCTGGATTTACTGGCCAATAGGATTCCAGCTGGTGTCGACGAAGCAGCCTATGTCAAAGCTGGTTTCCTGACTGCCGTCGCCAAAGGCGAGGCGACTTCACCTTTGCTGACACCGGAAAAAGCCACTGAATTGTTGGGTACCATGCTCGGCGGTTACAACGTGGTACCGTTGATCGAACTGCTGGACAATGCCGCGTTAGCGCCGATTGCCGCGAAAGCCTTGTCGCAAATTCTGCTGATCTTCGATGCCTTCCACGATGTGCAGGAAAAAGCCGAAGCAGGCAACACTTACGCCAAACAAGTGCTGCAATCCTGGGCGGATGCCGAGTGGTTTACTGCCAAACCAGAAGTGCCGGAGAAACTCACGGTAACCGTATTTAAAGTCACCGGCGAAACTAATACCGACGATTTGTCGCCTGCGCCGGATGCCTGGTCCAGACCGGATATTCCGCTGCACGCCAAAGCCATGCTGAAAATGCCGCGCGACGGCATCACCAATGCCGAGCAGCAAATTACCGAACTGAAAGCCAAGGGTTTCCCGGTGGCCTACGTCGGTGACGTGGTCGGCACCGGCTCCTCGCGTAAATCCGCTACCAATTCGGTGCTGTGGTTCATGGGTGACGACATTCCGTTTATCCCCAACAAGCGCGGCGGCGGCGTCTGCATCGGCGGCAAGATCGCACCGATTTTCTTTAATACGATGGAAGATTCCGGCGCACTGCCTATCGAATGCGACGTGACCGGCATGGCGATGGGCGATGTGATCGACATTTTTCCTTATCTGGGTGTGGTCAAACGCCACGGTACGGATGAAGTCGTCTGCGAATTTGCGTTAAAAACCGAAGTGATTTTTGACGAAGTCCGTGCCGGCGGCAGGATTCCATTGATCATCGGTCGGGGTTTGACCGATCGTGCCCGCCAATTTTTGGGCTTACCGGCTTCCACGGTGTTCCGCCGCTTGGGCGTGGCTCATGACAGCGGCAAAGGTTTTACCCTGGCGCAAAAAATCGTCGGTAAAGCGTGCGGCGTCGCCGGTGTTAGGCCGGGCAGCTATTGCGAACCGAAAATGACCACGGTCGGCTCGCAAGACACCACGGGGCCGATGACCCGTGATGAACTAAAAGACTTGGCCTGCCTGGGTTTTTCAGCTGATTTGGTGATGCAATCCTTCTGCCATACCGCCGCTTATCCAAAGCCGGTCGATGTGCAAATGCAGCACACCCTGCCGGACTTTATTATGACCCGCGGCGGCGTTTCGCTACGTCCCGGCGATGGCGTGATTCACTCCTGGCTGAACCGGATGCTGTTGCCTGACACCGTCGGTACTGGCGGCGATTCGCACACCCGCTTTCCGATCGGCATTTCCTTCCCGGCCGGCTCCGGTTTGGTTGCGTTTGCTGCGGCGACCGGCGTGATGCCATTGGATATGCCCGAGTCGGTATTGGTGCGTTTCAAAGGCCAAATGCAGCCCGGAATTACGCTGCGCGACTTGGTGAACGCGATTCCATATGCCGCGCTGAAAAGCGGTTCGTTGACCGTGGCTAAACAAGGCAAGAAAAACGTGTTTTCCGGCCGAATCCTGGAAATCGAAGGTTTGCCGGATTTAAAAGTCGAGCAAGCATTCGAATTGTCCGATGCCTCGGCCGAACGTTCCGCCGGCGGTTGCACCATCAAGCTCAACGAAGCGCCGATTCGCGAATATCTGAACTCCAATATCACCTTATTGAAATGGATGATCGCCGAAGGATACGGCGATGTCAGAACCATCCAACGCCGCATCAAAGCGATGCAGGATTGGCTGGCCAATCCGGTATTGATGGAAGCGGATCAGGATGCGGAATACGCGGAAGTCATCGAAATCGATTTGAACGAAATCACCGAGCCATTGCTGGCTTGCCCCAACGATCCGGACGACATCAAGCCCTTGTCCGAAGTGGCCGGCACCAAGATTGACGAGGTGTTCATCGGTTCCTGTATGACCAATATCGGTCACTTCCGCGCCGCCGGTAAATTGCTGGAAAAAGCCGGGGCCTTGCCGACACGTCTGTGGGTGGCACCGCCGACTAAAATGGATCAAAACCAATTGATTGAAGAGGGTTACTACGGCACTTTCGGCAAAGTCGGCGCTCGCACCGAAATGCCCGGATGTTCCTTATGCATGGGCAACCAGGCGCGGGTAGCGGAAGGTTCGACGGTGGTATCGACGTCGACGCGTAACTTCCCCAACCGTTTAGGTAATGGCGCCAACGTCTACCTGTCGTCGGCAGAATTGGCGGCAGTCTGTTCTTTATTGGGCAAGATTCCGACAGTTGCCGAGTATATGCAATATGCCGCCAGCATCGAACAAACCAGCGCGGATACCTACCGTTATCTTAACTTCGATCAAATCGACAGCTATCAGGATAAGGCCAAGGAAGTAGCTTAGCCCCGCGCCTTTTAGGTATCTTGCCGGAGCAGGCGGTAACCCAGTTTCAGCTGGGC
Source organism: Methylomonas methanica (assembly GCF_001644035.1). Classification (GTDB taxonomy): domain Bacteria; phylum Pseudomonadota; class Gammaproteobacteria; order Methylococcales; family Methylomonadaceae; genus Methylomonas; species Methylomonas methanica_A. The sequence continues at coordinate 29,424 of NZ_LUUG01000075.1, read as the reverse complement.
TTCCGCACTGCTCCAGGCAGACAATACTTAAATATTTTTTTGAGGAAACGGTAAAACCGATGGATCGCCGGACAAAGTCGGTTTTCCGAAACTTACAGGCTATCGATGATCTCCAGGCAGCGTTGAAAAGCGCTGCGGACGATGAAGAAGGTCATTGCAATAGGATAGGATAGATAGTGCTCCGGCAATGCCAGGCACACTAGTACCAAGCCAGCTACTACGCAGGTGTCGAAGCGGGACAAATATTTTTGCAAATAACGTAAGGATTCTTGCGATTCCCAATCAAACTGCGGACTTTTGTTAATTAAACCCAGCAGCATCCAACCGCTGAGCAAGGCAAAATAGACCGGAAATACGCTGAATTGAGGCGAGCCGTCGCTAAATTGCGGACTCCAGTAACCGTACCAAGTCCATAAGCCAGTGGTGGCAAAGCCGTCGTGCCATACTTTGCTGGGTGCGAATTTCAAACAACCGCTCAATAGGAAAAGCACCGCAAGGCCGGCGCTGGACGCCCAGACGGCCTCTATATTCAGAAGGGGCAAAAATGCATTTTGGGTTAGGGTGAGGGTGCTTAATATTAAACAGCAGATGATGAATATAGGCATGGTAGTAACAATGGCTTTTGAAGTTTTACACAGTCTGCCCTAATTTCGACACATTCCCGCTCACGCTGGAGCTATGCGAATTTGCGGAAAATCTATCCTTATTTTGCGACCGTTTATCGATTGTGACGTGCTTTTATAGTGAGCGTCAATCACATAAAAACTAGGTTATTTCAGCCGCCGAAAGCTTATTTCATATTATCGCTGCGCCATTCTCTAGCTAAAGTATTTCCATGTGGATTTATTAACGCCTTCTGTTTATTGTTAGCCGTTGCGATACACCACGTAATCGGTAACGTAAAACATTAAATTTGATTATCAATTGATTAATTGCTGGTTCAGCGCCGAGCGGAGTTGGGTGATTCGTTGTTCCGGCTGGTCACCAGCATAGGGTAGGCTGGCGAACTTTCCCCAAACCGGCGCCGGCCAGGCTTTATCGGTTTGATAGCGCACCACATGATGCAGATGCAACTGCGGTACTAGATTGCCGATGGCGGCAATATTGAGTTTGTCGGGGCGATAAATGTCTGCAAGTGCCTCGGCAAGTAGACAGGACTCGGCTTGCAGAGTCTGTCTATCCACCTGGTCAAGCTGATAAATTTCTCTGATATTGTGGCGCCTTGGTACCAGGATAAACCAGGGATATTGGCTATCGTTCATCATTAACAATTCCGACAGGCTAAAACTCCCCACTTTGAAACAATCTTGCGTTAGTTGCTGATGAAGTAAGAAATCCGGCATGGCTATCTCATCTGAAGTATAAAGTTTTATTGTAACTATTTAGCTATCAGCGATGCTGGTTTTTAGGCTGATTTATTGTCTGACAATAAGTTTCAATTTTTGTGATTTCGCAGTAACTATGTAGGTATTTTCGTTATCGTCTATGCTAAGACCAAATTACCGGTTTGATATTTCGATTTTTAAAGCACATAAACATTTTCATGGGGGAGAAATAATGATGACGATGCAAAACAAGACCGGAGCAATATCCGGCCACCGCTACCCGCGGGTACCGTTAGAACTTGGCGTGTTGTTGTTGGGTTTTAGCTTCTCGGCTGCCACGCCAGCCGTGTCGCCTATCGCGGGATTGCTGCAAAATACCAGCGGTATCAATTCCAGCCAGAGCAATTTGGCCAACGTGATCGAAATTGCCTGTCCAGGCGGGCGGGGAATTAACTCTGACGATTTTCAGAATCGCTGCGATGCGGTAGTAGGTTCCGCTCTTAACCGATCAATACCACAGACATTTAACGCGCTACAACAAACCTCACCCGAGCAGATACCTTCGCAAGGCGTTTCGGCTACGCGTACTTCTTTCAACGCGATTGCCGGACGGATGTCCGCTTTGCGAGCCGGTGCTCGCGGCTTTCAGGTCGCCGGATTGGGTAGCGGTGCGGTGCCGATCAATTTGGCTTCGCTGGCAAACCCGCTTGGCGGCGCGGCGGGCGATAGTGGCGGCGTTTGGGACCGATTGGGCGGTTTCGTCAACGGCAATTACAACACCGGCAATGTCGATACGGATGTCAATCAACTGGGTTATAACTTAAATAGCGGCAGCATTAATGCCGGAATAGACTATCGGTTTGGTAATGATTTGATTGTGGGTGCTGCGTTTACCTATACGCGCGCCGAGTCCAGTTTCGACCGCAACGGCGGTACCTTGGATAGCGATGCTTACACCGGCGCGCTTTACAGTACCTACTACGTAACGGATAACTTGTATTTTGACGGTGTGGCGACCATGGGCGCCATCGATTACGCGTCGGTGCGGCATATCCAATATACGGTACCCAGTGAAACTGTGAATACGCTTGCCAAGGCTGCGCCTACCGGGAACCAATACTCCGTTAGCGTGGGCAGCGGCTATAACTTTGCGGTAAAACAATGGCTGTTTAATCCCTACGTAAAAGCCAATTACATCAAACTCGATGTCGACGGGTTTAGTGAATCAGGCGGCAGCGGCTGGGGAATGGCATTTGCCGATCAGGGCGTCGAGTCGGTCACCACCACAGTCGGCAATCAGATTTCGTATGCGGTTAGTACGGCGTGGGGTGTGTTTACGCCTAATGTGCGCGGCGAATGGCATCATCAATATAAAGACGGCAGCCGCAATATCGCGGCGCGCTTTCTAGGCGATAACAGCAGCGGTTTAGCCTTTAATACGGTGACTAACGCGCCGGACCGCAATTATTTTACGGTAGGTACGGGCGTATCGGGCACGTTTGCGCAAGGCTTAAGCGCGTTCTTGAACTACGACGCGCTAGTGGGGTACCGGGACGTGGAAAGTCATTTATTTACAATGGGTGCCCGTCTGGAGTTTTAGCGCAATGATACGAGACAGGCTTGTGGGAAGAGCAGTCTGACCCGTCCCGATAAAACCATGTTTACCTTTGTAAATTTAGGGGCGGCGCAACAACTGCTCGCACAATGCCGGTAACGGCGGTGGCGGCAGCGGTACGTTTTTCGACGGTGCTTTGGCTTCCGCGGAAAACCACCATGCCAGGCTGGCGTCGCAGCCGTCTCCAGCAGGCAACGGGTCTTGCGAGTCGCAATGCGGGTTATGTGGTGGGCATTTCAAGCGCACATGAAAATGATCGTCGTGTTTCCACCATGGGCGAATCTTGCGCAACCATCCAGCGGAGCCTGGGCTTTTGATTTTGCATAACTCTTGTTTAATACTGGCGTTGACGAAAATCCGGTCTACCTCCGGTTGGCGTGCGGCTGCTTCCAGTACCTTTGCCAGATCCTGCGACCAATGCCGGTAATCGATAGTGTCGTTTTGCATGTCCACGACCGACGGCGCGCTCCAAGTTTCGCGTTCATTGGCTGTTAATTGCCGGTTACTGGCTTGTTCGGATAACAAAAACCAAATATCCACATCCAGGCCTGACTGATGGCTGCGATGTCCGCTTAAGGTCGGGCCGCCGCGCGGTTGGCCTAAATCGCCGATCAACAAAGAGCCCAGTTTTTGTTCAACGCTGAACTGACCCAAGTGCTGGATAAAGCCGATTAAATTAGGGTGCCCGTAATAGCGGTGGCGGGACAAGCGCATGACTTGATAGCCTTGGCCGTCCAGCGGCAAGGTGGCCGCGCCGCTGATACAGCCGCTGGTGTAGGTGCCGATGCTTTGGCTGGATTCTTGGGTCGGTGTGGTGATCTTTGCCCAGTCGTGAGCAGTTGAGCCGGCCGTAACCTCGGAGCTAAGGCTGAACGCGGCAACGCTTAATAATAGTGTTGAAAGGGTAACAAGGCGCATGATGAAATGGCTAGGAAATGGAGTGACTGGTTGGGATTATAACGTTGGCGTGCCGATGGCGGCTATTGCATCGGTCACGCGCCGCCCCAAGCGCATGCTGGGTATTTCCAGCCAGTGATAGAACAACAAGGAAACGCCTTGTACGCAAGCGATTGTAATAAGCCAGCCACCAAACCAAAGCGCCAACCGGTTTTCAGTAAACCCTTCCAGAAATTTTAAGACAAGCGGCGTCAGGCATATCAGGATAGCCATGTGGCTGAGATAAGCGCTGTAAGACACTTTGCCTATTTGCCTTAACACCGGCTGCGACAGCAACCTTTGTGCATCTTTAGAACCTAATACGAACATCAAAATCAAACCGGCGCCCAGACCGGAACCCAGCCAAACAGCTTTATCGCCCACTAATTCAGACGGTACAAACGTCGCGCAGGTATAAAATGCTAAGCCCGCTAGTAACAGCAAACGCCGTTGCCAGCGCCGACCGGACAGGTAGTGGGTTAGATCGGTATAGTGTCTGGCAATGGTCATGCCCAATAAAAAATGCAGCAAGAAAATAGACACTCCCAACAGACTGGTGGCCAGCAAACCAAAAAATACCAGCCAAGAAGTGCCGCGTCCCGCCAGCAACAAGCCTACCGGCAACAGCAGAGACAACACCAGTTCGATACTTAAAGTCCAGGCTTGCGGTAGCAGTACGATCAAGGCGGGTAATTTCAATAAAAAGCTTTCGCGCAACATATCGGTGGGAGTTAGCGGAAATTTATGCCACATTCCGGTTATCCAATCGGTGGCAGGCAGGCTGGTCCTCAGTATCTCACTGTCGAAGGTGTTCACGAACAGGCCGGTGCTGATCAGCAAAACCAGCAAATACGGCAGCCAGATCCGGAACATCCGATTGATCAGGAAGCGCGCCAAATGAAATTCGCTGAGATCCGGTATATGTCCCGCGCGAAAATAGCGCAAAGACAGCACCACGCCGCTGAGCACGAAAAACATAGACACCGCCGCCGAGCCGTCCCACCAGATGTGCAGCGGCGAGAAATCCAGTAATTGCTGACAGAGCGGCGTTTCGCAGGGTAGTCCATAGGCAATAACAAAATGTTCGCTGATGACGGCCAAGGCCGCCAGACCGCGAATAGTGTCCAGGTAACTGATATGAGTTTTAGGCGCCACGGGCTGAGTTTTTATTAGAGTAGGGGATATGGGCTGGCATAGGTATAGCAGGCTTTGGCGATTCGACTATCTGCGCGCTATTTTTATTTGCCGGGTTGCAAATAGATAGGCCCTAGCAAATGCGGCGCAAGGCGCCGCTGAGCCGATTCTGGCTACCATACCCGCGAGGCGGGTTCCAAGGGATGTCTGCAATCAACGCTCTAAAAAAGAGCTTGCCCTTAGGCTAATTCCATTGCGACTTGCGCACGTTGAAATTGCGGCCTTTGATTTTGCCGGCCCGCAAACAGGTCAGGGCTTTATCGGCGCTGCTGCGCTTCACCGCAACATAAGCGTGTTTATCGAAGATGTCGATCTTACCCACTTCGCCGCCAGCTATGCCGTTAGCACCAGTCAATGCCCCCAAAATATCGCCCGGTCGCATTTTGTCCTTGCGGCCGCCGTCTATCCACAGTGTGACCATGGGCGGCTCGAAGCGGTGTTCGCTGCTGAGTTTGAATGGTGCGATGTCGTCCCACTTTACGGAACCGGCAATATATTCTTCGATGGCTTTGACCCGGTTCAACTCTGCTTCGCTGACCAAACTCAGCGCCAGGCCTTTCGCGCCGGCTCGGCCGGTGCGGCCTATCCGGTGCACGTACACTTCCGGGTCCCAAGGCAGTTCGTAATTGATCACTGCCTGCATATCTTTGATGTCCAGGCCGCGCGCGGCGACATCGGTGGCAACCAGAATCGAGCAACTTTTATTGGCAAAGCGTACCAGCACTTGATCGCGGTCTTTTTGCTCCAAATCGCCGTGCAGCGCCTGCACGGAAAAGCCGCAATTGGTCAATGTATCCGCCACGTCCTGGCATTCGCGCTTGGTATTGCAAAACACCACTGTCGATTCCGGGCGATGGTAAGCCAGCAAATAACCTAGCGCGTTCAAGCGCTTGGCTTTATCTACTTGATGAAAACGCTGTTCGATAGGGTTATCGTGATGGCTGGTTTCGACGCTGACCGACACCGGTTTGAATTGAAACTTCTGGCTCAGGGCCCGTATCGGCTCGGCATAGGTGGCGGAGAACAGCAGGGTTTGCCGATGCGTCGGCGCATAGGAAATCACGTCGGAGATGATGTCGGCAAAGCCCATGTCCAGCATGCGGTCTGCTTCGTCCAATACCAGCACTTTTAAATGATCGAGGCGCAAGCTGGCTTTTTGCAGATGTTCCTGCAGACGCCCCGGTGTCCCCACCACTACATGCACGCCGTGTTCCAGTGAACTGCGTTGCGGGGCAAATGGTGTGCCGCCGCACAGGGCCAGGACTTTAATGTTTTGCGTAAAGCGGGCTAGTTGTCTTATTTCCTTACAAACCTGATCGGCCAGTTCGCGGGTAGGGCAGATCACCATGGCTTGCACTTTAAAGATGCTCAAATCCAGCCGCGACAACAAACCGATGCCAAACGCCGCGGTCTTGCCGCTGCCGGTCTTGGCTTGGGCAATCACATCCTTGCCTTCCAAAATATGCGGCAGGCTTTCGGCCTGGATGGGCGTCAGGTGGGTGTAACCCAGCGATTCGATGTTTTCCAGTAGGGCGGGTTTTAACGGCAGGGACGAAAATTCAGGTGTATTCACAAAGACTCTAATATCAAGGAGATGCGGCGAAATAGCGCGCACTTGGCAGGCCATAATAACAGAGTTAGGGAAATGCCCCGGCATTGCCCAGCATTTTGGACTGATGTTGGATTAGCGCAGTGCTTACTGGCTAGCAGCTTTCATCCCGTTTTCTTGCCGTAATCGCCAGCCAGGGCTGCTCGTGCCTCGGTTTGCCGGACGGGCGGTAGTAATGGTCCAGTATCTCGAATTGCGCGTTTGCCAAAAACTCCCGACTGTTGTCGATTTCCATGAAATGGCCGTAGCGTTGCCCGGACCAGCCTTCGCCATTACCGCGCGGATTTGAGATAAACAAAACTCCTGCCGGTCTTAGCGCTGTGTAAAGATCGTTAAGTACTCTCGGTAATTCGCGGCTCGGTACATGAAATAAAGACGCATTGGCGAAGATGCCATCGAAACCTTGTGGCGGCAGATCCAGGCTAAGTAGACTTTGCTGCAATATCCGGCAGCCGCTGTGGGCGCGCGCCATCCGGCAAAATACCTCGCTGCCGTCAAGACCGACCGGTCTGTGGCCCAAAGACTTGAAATAGAACACGTCTCTGCCGGGACCGCAGCCCAAATCTAAAATATCCAATACGAGCTCTTGCGGCAACGCGTCCAGGAAGGCCGCGTAGTTCTGCGTAACGTCGTGATCCTTGGTGCCTTGCCAATACGATTCGGCATTTTGGCTGTAATGATTCAGCGTTGCGGTTTCGATCTCTTTCAATGAGGGTGTCTGGATTTTCATATCGCTCGGTTTGCGGGGTAAGCATCGGCAAGTATCGCCCGTGAACGTAGGTGGCGGCAAATATACGGTTTGCTTGATATTTGCGGGTGCTGAAGATGCCTTGCTTCTTCGATCCGTGAAAATAGCCTTAATAGCGGGGAAGCGGTAGAGGCATCCAAGACCTTAGCCCAATAGACAAACTTTAAGACTTACGTACACTTGACACGTTTTTGAGTACGAATTTGCATCAATTTTTTCAGACTATGGCACTAAAGGTTTTGGACTCGATAGATTAATCTTGGTTGCTGACCGCGAAGTCTCATCGTTTAAAGGTATTAATCGGGTCAGAGAAAGTCTGCAAGCGAATGTAGATTACGTGGCTAGTCGTGATGAATTGTCTCGATGGCTCGTCGACAACAAAGCGAGTTTAACCAGCAAAAAAATTGCCTTTGTGATGGTGTTCGACCCTGAAGTGGTCGAAATATCGCCGTCCGGTTCCGAGTTTGCTTTATTACTGGAATATCCCCGGATTTGTATCACCCGATCAAGTGATCTATCGACAACCTTGCGTTCGATAAAAATCGGATTGTTTGATTTTATTGAAAAGCCCTTTAGTCTGGAACAGATACGCAAATGCCTTGAACTGGCTTTTTTCGAATATGAATTCGCTGTCACTATCAACAATCAATTCCGTAACCTGACGAAACGCGAAATTGAAACTTGCGAGTTGGTTGTGTTGGGCCATACCAACAAGGAAATATCCGAAAAACTGGATATTTCTGTAAAGACCGTAAAAGTGCATTGCGCGAATTTAATGCGTAAAACCGACGCCAAATCGGTCACCGATCTACTGAGATTGCACGATACATTCAAGTCAAATACCCGCCAAGGGCTTATTGATTCAGCCACTATACCCCCGCTGAAAATATTGAACACCCAACAAATTAATAAGCGCGAGAAACGCCAAAAATCCCCGGCTTAACACCACTTGCCAGACAATAAAATTACTTTTCGGCAAGAATCAACCGCAAGGCATAGCCAAATTTGAGACGCTCGTGACTGAATTTACAATTTTTCCAACTGTGGGGTCGATAGCGCAAAAACAGCTTTTGCGAGCGACGTTAAATATGACTATTCGTTCGGTTTCGCAGCTGATAGATCACAATAATGTCAGCAGTGTAGTGCTTGAGATTGGCGAGGAATATTTTGTATTTTCCGTTGAAGATTTGCTGAAGCATCTGCACGGTGGCGGCAGCAGCGAGGCTACCTTAGCTGAATTGGCATTACGCAAGATTACCTGCGTTTTCGAAAATGAACGAGTTCTGACGGCATTCGAAATCCTTGAAACCAGCGGCGATCGGTATTTAGGTGTCGTCGACGCCAAAGAGAGTCTTGTCGGGATATTAACGGATACCGACATTCTATCGGCGGTGGATCCTACCGTACTGGTGCAAAAAAAAACCATCGGCGACTTGGTGACCAGAGTAGAGCCCGTAACCTTCACTGCGGACTGGATTTTGGAAGATGTGCTCAACCATCTCCAGAAAATGGAAGATTCTATTATTGTCGTCGAATCCAAAATACCGATAGGCATCATCACCACCAAGGATATTTTTAAACTTATTTCCTCCGCTGATACCACCGACAGGCCACTCAGGGAATATATGAACAGTCCGGTCATTACCACCAAGGTCAGTTCAACCATTCAAGACGCGCTCGCTCAGTTAAAAACCTTTCACATTAAGCGGTCCATCGCCGATGAAGTCCGAAAACTTGCGGCCCAGACTCGTCAATTCAGTGATGAAATCCGCGCCACACTCGATGACATAATCCAATCGTTGCAAGAAGTGGATCAGCTGGTATCGCAAGCGGCGCAGACTGATCTAAGTCTGGCGGAACGTTCACGCGAAAACCTGGGCAGCCTAGGTCAGGAATTGATCCAAATGACATCCAAGGCTAATGGGCATTCAAGTAGCATCACCCTGGCAACCGATGAAATCCAGCGACTGGCTCAGGAAGGGGTAATGGCGATGCAGTTTGAGGATATCGTTACCCAAATGATGGCAAAAATAGCCGTGGATACAAAAAATGTCGGCAATTACTTGCACGCGTTCTTGAGATTGCATCACGACCGGGAAGAGCGCGACGGTTTAACGCGTTTCAAACAGCGAATTGCAGCCTTGAAATTATTACTGTCGGAAACGGAAAATCAGCCGCAAGTCGAACATTCAAAACCTGACCGGCATTCGACCGAGATTGAGTTGTTCTAAGTAATTTGCAAGGATTGGCATTCGCGGCGACAATCCCGCTCTGCCATGATTCCCTTACTTCCCCAGCAAATCGCACCCGTTGACGCCCAACAGAGTGCATTGACCGACGCCTATCTGGCTGCACGGATCGCTGCATTGCAGTCTTATTTTCTGGGTCTGCGAGTTAAGGTCGATGCGCTGTTGGCGCCGCAACTTCCGGCTGCCGCAGGCAAGCCTTATCCCTATGGTCGCTGCGAGGAGATCACCCGTGAGATTTACGCACTGCTCGCGACCCGCTTACGTCAACCGGAGATGCCGATCGAACAAGTGCTGCTCGACTTCATATCCCAAGGCGGTATCGTGCGCTCGGTATGGGGCGTGTTGCGCGAACAATATTTCCAGAACGCGCTGCAATTCGGCGGCTTGTATGTCGATGTTGCCAACGATACCGTCGACATGAACAAACCGCCGGTGGAAATTCTGTCGCTGGCTGCCAGCGGTTTAGTCTCGGTGCGCGACTTGGCCCATTTTCGCCGGACCGCCGAATCGTACTGGGGTGCGACCATCTATGCCAATCACCTGTTCCCCTCGCTGGCGCCGCTGCTACCCATGGTGTCGGTCAGCCCAGGCCGGCTGCGGTCCGGGCTGCAATCGGCCTGCGACTATATGATTGCGCTGATGTGCCGCGACAACTTTCAGCAGGCCGAAGCCTGGCTGCGTGACGGCCCGGCGTTGCCCGACGAGGAGGCTGCTGTGCTGCTGGCGAATTCGCCAGCGGATCTAAGACCGTGGACAGCTAAAGGCCGCGACGAAGCTATCCTTGCTTGTCAACGCGCGCGGATCGCTGACTGCGCTGCCGATGACCGTTGGCGGCAAGCGCGGGTTTTGGATTACCTGCGTTCGTTGCGAGGCCCCGCGGTGGCGAGTTGAAGGCTGTTCTAAGATGCTGGTACATCAGGGCTCGCGGCGCAAAGCAAGGCCGGGTAAATAGCGATCATTTGTTAAACAACTCCGCCATCGAGATGACGTTCTTGGCCATTTCGCCGATGGCGATGTTGCGGTCCATCGCTAGTTTGCGTAGAGCGTGATAAGCCTGATCTTCCGTATAGCCTTGCGACTTAATTAAAATCGCCTTGGCGCGATCCACTAGTTTGCGGTCTTCCAATTGAGTCTTGGTTTTTTTCAATTCCTCTTTTAAGGCTTGTTGCTCCTTGAAACGCGCTATGGCGATGTCGATGATGGATTTGATACGTTTCGGATCCAGACCATCCACTATATAGGCGCTGACCCCGGCTTTGATGACCTTGTTGATGGTCTCGGTTTGCTGATCCTCCGCGAAAATGACGACCGGCAGTGAGCAGTTTTGGTTGATATCGACGATAGTGCGTAAGACAGCCTCGTTAGGGGCATACAGATTCAAGACCACCACGTCGGGATTCAGTGTCCGGACAATTTGCATCATGTCCAGTTCTTTAAGTTTTAGCGTTACCACCTCACAGCCGTGTTGGCGCAAGCTGGTTTCCAGCAGGGGTTCGCTGTCGAATTCATCGACGACCAAGACATTAAGCGCTGCCATGTTCAATCCAGGGCGATTTTCAGCAAGGTGCCGTCAGGCATGATTTCGGTGATGTAATTTTTCGGTTCTTCCAGATAGTAAATCAATCCCAACAACAGGAAACAGGACAGGCCCAGGATTAAGAAAAATTGCCCGGTGGAGACGAAGGTCAGCAAAATCAAATAGACGATGGCGCCGGCGTTGCCGTAAGCGCCGACGATGCCTGCTACTTCGCCGGTGATGGCGCGTTTGACCAGGGGCACGAACGCGAATATCGCGCCTTCCGCCGCTTGCATGAATATCGAGCAAAGCAAAGTGACAGCCACTGTGGCGAGGATAGTCCATTGCGCGGAAATCATCGCCATTAGACAATAACCGCCGGCCAGGCCGGCCACGAATAAATACAGGGACAATTTGCGGCCAATCTTGTCACTGAGCCAGCCGCCAGCCGGCCGGGCAATGACGTTGGTCACCACGAAACTGGAGGCTAAAAACCCCGCATCCAACATACTGGTGCCTTGGGTTTCGTTGAATGTCTTAAAGAAAAACATCGGCAGCATCGATAATACGGCCAGTTTGGAGCCAAAGGTAACCAGATAGGCTATCGCCAGGATGAATACCTGCCGGTATTGATAATGATGAATGCTGGCAATGGGTTGGCTGAGGCGGTCGGCGTTGTTGTTGACCAATTGAAACACGTGGATCAGGAACAGCAGCCAGACGACTGCATGAATAGTCAGATTCCAGCCGTCGGTTAGGACCGGCGTGGCCGGCGTGGACAGTTTCCAGGCCAATAAGGAGATGGTCGCGTACAAGGGCACCAGACTTAGCATGTATAAAAACAAGTCGCGGATGCTGGTGACTTCCATCGCCATCGGCCGGCGGGTTTTCAATGCGGCAATTTCCGGTGGCAGGTTTTCCACACTGAAATAATAAATGACTGAATAGATCAAAGCGATGACGCCGGTCAAGGCAATCGCGGAACGCCAGCCGTGTTCGGCGCCGAAATAAAACGCCAATCCCGGCAGGAAAATCGCCGCAACCGCCGAACCGAAATTGCCCCAACCGGCGTAAATACCTTCCGCAGTGCCAACTTGGCTGGCCGGAAACCAATCGCCGATGATGCGCACGCCTACCACGAAGCCGGCACCGATAAAGCCCAGTAAAAACCGCGACCAAGCCAGTTCGGCAAAATTTTCCGCCATCGCGAACATGAAGCAGGGGATGCTGCATACCGCCAGTAACACGCTATAGCTGATTTTTGCGCCGAATCTATCTACCAGCATACCGGTGATGACACGGGCCGGTATGGTTAGCGCCACGTTCAGCAATAACAGAATTTCGATTTGGGTTTCGCTGATCCCCAGGTCTTGCTGGATCAGTACTAATAAAGAAGCATGATTGAACCAAATAACAAAGCTGATGAAAAACGCGATCCAGCTCATGTGCAGCACTTTGGCCTTGCCGCGCATGGAGAGTAATTTAAAAGGGGTAAAAGACATGGATGATCCGTGGTTGTCGTTCCTTGGTTTATATAAGCAGCTTATGTGCCAACGATACGGTCGCGACAAATCCGTCAATTCGCGGCAGCATGGCGCCATAGTGGTGCAAGAGACCGGTTTATTTGCCTTATTTGGGTGCGAATTTTGCGGAAAAAAACGTTACCTGGCTGCGGGAGCCGGCATTTTTAAAGGGTTTTTAATGTTGGCATCAATTTTGTTATAGATTTATCAAGTCTTGTCGTTAGACTTGCCCCCGTATTAAACCTGGACAAAGGCGTCCTGCTTGAATGAGTCATTCATTCGAACAGGATGCCTTTTTTTTTGGCTGTGAAAAAGGGCGGTAGCGACCAGGCAGTAGCTCCTTGAATCGCCTTACCGCCACTAGGCCAGGTAGCGCATTTGCATAAATTCTGAGTAAACAGAGGCCCCTGATGAATATGAAACAAACCCTGGTTGTTATCGGCAACGGTATGGTAGGCCAGAATTTTCTGGCTGGATTGGTCGCCAGCAACGCGAAAGATCGCTATCGGATTGTCACATTCTGCGAAGAGCCCAGAGCCGCTTACGACAGGGTGCATTTGTCAGAATATTTTTCCGGGAAAACGGCCGCCGATTTATCCTTGGTGGAAGACGGTTTCTTTGCAGAGCACGGCATAGAGATTTATTTAGGCGACAAGGCCGCCAGTATCGACCGGGAGCGCAAGCAAGTTACCTCTGCCAAAGGTGTGATAGTCGATTATGACAAACTGGTATTGGCAACCGGCTCTTATCCATTCGTACCGCCGGTGCCAGGGCATGAAAGACCGCAGTGTCTGGTGTATCGGACCATCGAAGATTTGGAAGCGATGAAAACCGCGGCAGCGAAATCCAAAGTCGGCGTGGTCATCGGCGGCGGTTTGCTGGGCCTGGAAGCCGCCAAAGCGTTAAAGGATTTAGGGCTGGACACGCATGTGGTCGAATTTGCGCCGCGTTTGATGGCGGTGCAACTGGACGACGGCGGCGGGGCAATGTTGAAGCGCAAGATCGAAGCGCTGGACGTCAAAGTCCATTTGAACAAAAACACCACGTTGATCGACGACGGTGCGGAATGCCTACACAAAATGAATTTTGCCGACGGCGAAACGCTGGAAACCGACATCGTCTTGTTCTCCGCCGGCATCCGCCCGCGCGACGACATTGCGCGCGGCTGCGGTTTGGAAGTGGGTCCGCGCGGCGGCATCGTCATCGACAATCAATGTCGCACCTCCGACGCGGATATATACGCGATTGGCGAATGTGCGCTGTGGAACGGGCAGATTTTTGGCTTGGTAGCGCCCGGTTACGCGATGGCGCGTACCGTGGTCGCCGATTTGGCCGGCGAAGCGGGCAGTTTTACCGGTGCGGACATGAGCACCAAACTTAAACTGATGGGTGTCGATGTAGCCAGTATCGGCGATGCGCATGCCAAGACCCAAGGCGCCATGGTCTACACCTATCAAAACGGCGCCAGCGAAATCTATAAACGCCTGGTGGTCAGCCCAGACCAGAAACGCCTGTTGGGCGCGGTTTTGGTCGGCGAGGCTTCCGCTTACAGTACGTTGTTGCAATATTGTTTGAACGGCATCGAACTGCCGGAGCATCCGGATTCATTAATTTTGCCGCAACTCGCGGGCGAACCGGTGGGTCTGGGGCCGGATGCCTTACCCGCCTCGGCGCAGATTTGCTCCTGTTACGATGTCAGCAAGGGCCAGATTTGCGGCGCAATTGAAGCCGGTTGCACCACGCTGGGCGGCCTGAAAGCCGAGACTAAAGCAGGCACCGGTTGCGGCGGCTGTTCAGCACTATTGAAGTCAGTATTGGATTGCGAATTAACCAAGCTGGGTGTCGAAGTCAGCACCGATATTTGCGAGCATTTTCCACATACCCGCCAGGATTTGTATAACCTGGTGATGGTCGAGGAAATCAAAACCTTCGACGAATTACTGGACAAACACGGCAAAGGCTTGGGCTGCGAAGTGTGCAAGCAGGCGGTCGGTTCTATCCTGGCTTCACATTGGAACGACTACATCCTGAAAACAGAACATATCGGTTTGCAGGATACCAACGACATCTTCCTGGCCAATATGCAAAAAGACGGGACTTATTCCGTGGTGCCGCGGGTAGCCGGCGGGGAAATTACGCCGGACATGTTGATCGCAATTGGCCAAGTCGGCAAAAAGTATCAGCTTTACACCAAAATCACCGGCGGTCAGCGCGTGGACTTGTTTGGTGCCCGCGTCGAGCAATTACCGGCGATTTGGCAAGAGCTGATCGACGCCGGTTTCGAGTCCGGTCATGCTTACGGCAAATCCTTGCGCACGGTGAAATCCTGTGTCGGCAGTACCTGGTGCCGGTTCGGTGTCGATGACAGCGTTGGTTTGGCGATAGAGTTGGAAAACCGCTACAAAGGCTTGCGCGCGCCGCATAAAATCAAATTTGGGGTGTCGGGCTGCACCCGCGAATGTGCGGAAGCGCAAGGTAAAGACATCGGTGTAATTGCCACCGAGAACGGCTGGAATTTGTATGTGTGCGGCAACGGTGGCATGAAACCACGTCACGCCGATTTGTTCGCCACCAATCTGGATAAAGAGACACTAATCAAATACATCGACCGGGTGTTGATTTTTTATGTCCGCACCGCCAACCGCATGCAGCGCACCTCGGTATGGATGGAAAACATGGAAGGCGGCTTGGACTATTTGAAATCGGTAGTGATAGATGATCGGCTGGGTATAGGTGCACAGCTGGAAGGGCAGATGCAGCATGTTATCGATACCTATCAGTGCGAATGGAAAACTACGCTGGCGGACGAGCAAAGGCTGAAACGTTTCCGGCATTTCGTCAACAGCGATCAAGCCGACGACAACGTGGTGTTTGTCGAGGAGCGCGGTCAAGTGCGGCCCGCCAACGCGCAAGAACGTAAACATTTCAAATTGATCGAGGAGGCGGCATAATGAGTACGTGGATAGATGTGTGTGACATCGACGATTTGCAAGCCGATTCTGGCGTGTGTGCCCTACTAAAAGGCAAACAAATCGCGATTTTTTACTTGCAGCGTCGGCAGGAAGTCTATGCAATCGGTAACTTCGATCCGTTTAGCGAGGCCAATGTCCTGTCGCGAGGTATGATAGGCGACATCGGTGACGAACCAATGGTCGCCTCGCCCATGTACAAGCAACATTTCAGTCTACGTACCGGTGTTTGCTTTGAAGATGCCGGTGTTAGTGTGCCCGCCTATCCGGTACGCTTGGAAAACGGCAGAGTCGCCGTCATGCTGGCGTCGCCGCCGGTGCAACAAAAATCGCCGTCTTTGGCTGTCTGTGAAATGGAGTAACGTGTGAACTACCAATATTACATCGCTGATGTCTTTACCGACCAGATTTTCAACGGTGCGCAGATAGCGGTATTGCCGAAGGCGGACGGCTTGAATGCCGAAAAAATGGCCAAGATTGCCAAGGAATTGAATCTGTCGGAAACGGTATTTCTGTTTCACAAAGCCGATAGCGACAAGCACCGGCGGATGCGAATATTTTCCCCGTTGGGCGAAATCAATTTTGCCGGCCATCCGATTATTGCCGCAGCCTATGTGTTGGCTATCTCCGGCGATGTGGCGTTAACCGAGCCGCTCACCAAACTTGAGTTCGAACAAAATATCGGCGTTATCCAAGTCAATCTGTCCAGTCAGGATGGTCAGCCAGGCTTGGTGCAATTTAGCCGTAGCGTCGATTCCATTGTCGACCGCTTCGCGCCCAGCGACGATGAAATTTGCAGTTTTTTAGGCTTGCAATTATCGGAGCTGGATCATAAAAAATACTCGCCGCGCTTGGTGTCTTGCGGGTTTCCTTATTTAGTAGTGCCGGTTTGGAATGTCGAATCGGTGCGCAAGGCGCGTTTTAATTATGCGGCCTGGGCGCAATCGGCGGCCCCGCAAACCGCGGCGCAGGAAATCTTGCTGTTTTGTCCGAAATCGTCAAGCCCGGAAGCGGATTTCAATGCGCGCTTGCTCGGACCTAATATCGGCATCCATGCCGACCCGCCGGTCGGCAGCGCGATGCCGGCGTTTTGTTGCTACTTGTGTTCCTTCGAACACACCCAAAAAGGTACCCACACTTTCGCGGTCGAACGCGGCGAGCAAAGCACTCGCCGCAGCTTGATTCAATTGGAAATGGATAACAAAGGCCTGGAGAACTTGACCATCAGGGTCGGTGGGCAAGCCGTGTTGTTCGCGGAAGGCAAAATTATGTTGCCCGATTAGACCTTATTCCCTTCATCAGTCGCGCCGGGCCATGCGCTGCTTACTCCACAAATAGGCGGCCCAAAAGACAAGCAAAATTTCCAGCGCAAACGATCTATGCAGCAGAAAGTTTAGCCACCAGATTTCGTAGGCCTTAGGCACGCTGAATAAAGCAAAAGGCCTGTTTACGAATGGCGCCAACCAGTAAATATTGGTCGAGATATAGTCCAGCAACATATGCAACATCCCGTTGCAGGTAAAAATTAGCGCCAACAACGGCAGTTTCTTGTGCCTACAATGCTGAAAACCAAGTATTGCCAGTGTTAATAACAGTAGCCAAACGCTCGGAAAGTGACTGAAATAGCTGTGGTGTGGGTGAGCGCGGTGGTCGAAACCATAAAAATAAATCATATCCAGATCAGGGGCTATACTGCCGAGTAAGCCGGCACGCAGAAAAACTAACCTTGGCACCCCATGTTTTTCGAATCTGTGAAACAGCAGTGTCGATACTATATAACCGGCTGGGAGATGAGCAACAATCATAACTACCTCGATGTTGTCGCTCGGAACGATGCTTATAGCCGGCGTCCCGAGCCGATGGGATTTAAATGATTGCCAAGTTATCGGTACTGGATTGACTGAGTCCGTACCAATCCAGGCGCCGCGTGGTGACCATGGCCAGGGCCAACAATGCGAACATCAGTAAAGACCCCAGCATCAACGCGTTATCCTCTGATTCCAACAAGCCATACAAACTGCCGAACAAGCCGCCCAGTAAGGCGCCGGCGGTAATACCGCGTTTTACGCTACGCAGGACCGCACTGAGGTAGAAGCCGATCAACGCCACGCAAGCGGCGCTGGCGATTAGATAAGCCAGCACAAAATCCAAGTGTTCCGATAAGCTCAACAGCAGCAGGAAAAACATCGCTAGTGCCAAACCGACTAAGGCGTATTGAGCGGGATGAATCGCCAGGTTTTTCAGGATTTCGAACAGAAAGATGGCTGCAAAAGTCAGGCAGACGAACAAAAAACCGTATTTGCTGGCGCGATCAGACAAGGAATAGACATTGATTGGCTCCATCAAGCGTATCCCAAAGCTGTCGTAGCAACTGATGGCCTGGCACTTGTACAGGTTTTCGGCGACATTCGATGCCAACGCATCGACCGACCATAGCGCATGAAAGCCCGCTGCGCCGACTTGCTGGGTTTGCGGATCAGGCAGAAAGCGGCCGTAAAAGCTCGGATGTTGCCAGGCGGAGGACAGGTCGACACGGGTTTGCTTGCCGGCCGGAATAAAGTCCAACGATTCGATCCCGCGTATTTTTAGCGTGAACGCAAACGGCATGCTAATCGGGCCAAACTCGACCGGCGGCGCATCCAATGTCACGTGCATGCCGTTAGCTTGGTGCATGGGTAATTCAGCGCCTTGTTCGAATGCATACTGCTTGCCGCCCCATTCCACGCCCGGCGCTTCCAATACACCGCGCATATCCGCCAGCACGACGCTGGCGTAAGGCGTGCCGAAACTGATTTGGCCGTTATGCAGCGGCTTGGGGTTGCCGTAACCGCCCGGCAATTTCATATCGCCCTTGATACTGACATTCAGCACGTAAGAGCGTACTTTGAACAGGCCGCGCTGCTTGGTTTCCGTGGCCAGTTCGCCGGTTATATTCAGGTGCTCGGGTAGAAAATACAGCAGGCGATTATCGATGCGTTCAATTTGTTCGCGCTTGGCTTGGCCGTCCTGTTTGGTTTCGATAATTTCGGTCCAGCGTTCGCTATAAGGCACCACCAGCAACGGGCCGAATAACTGTTGCGGCCCGGCCGAGCTGGCGGCAATGTCGCTCACTGCCTGTTGTTGGCGCTCGGCGCGTTCGCCCACCAGATTTTTTATCATGCCGATTGGTATCAGCAGCACCAAAGTCAGACCGAACATTATGCAGATCTTTTGCCAGAGTTTTTTTTGCATCGCGTTTATTCCGTGGAGTTAAAAGACGATGAACAGCATGCTCCGGCAAGGTGAGCGGATGATGTGGTGAATGTGAAGCGAGGGTGAAGTCGGCGGGATTGTCTTACGCGTTATACGGAAGGGTATGGCTAAGCCTTTAGCCATACCCTGAAGGGCTTAATCTATGGTTTCCACCCAATGGCAACGCTCTTTAACGATAGGCGCGGTGTGCTCGTTAGCAATACCTTTAGCGATCAAGGCAATCACCCGGTCGTCGGTATCGTAGCCGATATGGGCGTCCATAGGATTAGCCAGCTTACCCAATCCGAACGCATCATAAACTCTGGCGACGTTGATGTTGATGTTGGTGACATTAACGCACAAGCGCGAATCCAGATATTTATTCACAAAATTGTGCGGGATGGCATAGCTCAGCAAATCGTTGGGGTCGCTAAACGCGATCACCGACGTTTTAGCCATGATCCGTTCGTTATATTTGGCGCCTGCGGCTTGGCAATAGGTGTCGGCATGATTGGCGACTTCCGGTAGCGCCCGCCCCAATTGCAGCATGGGCAATTGGTTGGACATCATATAGATAGGTATCTCCTTATTTTTTAAGACGTTGGTCAATGCCGCGTAATAGCTGGCTGTTTCGCCGTTGCTCAACTTCGCGGCAATCTGTTGCAGACCGTCAATGGTAATGCGGCTGCCCAAACTATGGGAAATGAAAGCGTAACTGTCGTTATAAAACGGCGTGACGTTCTTGGTGGAACAGGTTTGCTTAGCGTCATCCGGCAGGCTGTTCCAGTCGCCGTGGATCATCCAGCAAAAGGATTGCGCGAATGCCGACAGAATATCTTCGCGCTTTTCGCCCAGGTAAATAATAGGGTCCGGTCCTGTATCGTTGGAGAACTTTTTTAACAGATCGTTGACTTCCGCGCGGCGAAACGACTGTTCTCCGGAGTTATCGTAAGACAGCACTTCTTTTTCCTTGGCGCTGATCTCGGACCAGGTCAGCTCGTAAAACAGCATTTCCTGGGATTTGCCGGCGTCCAGATAACGGTGGATACGCAAATTGCCCAGCGGTCGTTCATCGGCTTTTGCATCGGACAAGCGGATATTTTTGACATTTCTGCTGGTGACGGTCAGATCAAGTTCTTTGGCCAGCTTTTCCATGAACTGCGTGGAGTAACCCGGCAAGTGGTTGCCGACGCCGTGCACCATCAGCAGCTTCATTTTTCGATCATGCACTTCCAGTTGCGGTTTAATACCTTCGAATTTGTCGCCTTTGATTTCGCAAATGCGGGTATCTTCCGCTTCCTGCTTTTCCAGAATGGCTTCGGTAATACCTTTGCCGAGACTGGCGCAACCGTTTAACAGCATGCTGATCGCCAGTATCAGCAGCTTGGTGTGGATTTTTTTCATGTCTTGGATAGTGTTTATTGCTAAGGAGTGGAGGTCTTGAAGCGCAGCCTCCGCATTGGCGAATGGCTGCTTGATATCATGCGGAGATTTTATGATAAATCCCGGCTGCTCGGGAGGCTTAATCGGTGCGCGAATTGTAAATCGCGGTAAAAATGGCGTGTTTGCCGCATAAACTGAGTTTCGTGGATTGCACCAGCGTAACCAGCTTATTCTTTATCCAGTTTTTTCTTGGCTGCCTCGGCTTCCGCGCCGATTTTTTCCACAGTGTCGCGATATTTGGCCTGCGCCTGATTGGCATGATCGGCGATGATACCGTTATCAGTGTTGGCTTCCTTGATCAAGCATTCGAAATAATCGCGAGATTTTTGTTGCCAGGTGTTTATAGCCGCAATGCTCTTATTGTAGGCATCGATATTGCCGCCATCGATGGTAGGTGAGTCAGGCACTACGCCGCAACCGCTAGGTTGCCAACTGCCGTTGTTCAGGCTGCCAGCTTGGGCAGGGGTTACAAAAATCAAGGGCAGAAGGGCGGCAAACAGTAGTTTATATGACATGTAGTTAACTCCGTCGATAGAAAAAAGCCAAGAAAAATCAACGCCACGAATGGCAATGTAGGCAACCAAACCGGGCTGGGCAGATTATTCCGCAACTTGAGCAGATTGCCAACGCTTGCGCAGGGCGGTTTAACTCAACATTTGTCGGATATGCTCGATCTCATCCTTTGCCTGATCGAGGATATTGATGCTTAAATCCGCGTCCAGATTGCCTTTAGCCAGTTTTTTATACGCCGGTAATTCGTCCAGCTTGGGCATTTGTTTGATGTCTATCTTGCCAATAAAGCTGTGCAGTTGCGAGATCATGACTATGTCGCTGTAACAGGCCTGTTCGCCGCTGTCGCGGTGCCAGTTTTCGGCATGAATGATCACGTCTTCAAAGTCGCTGGGAAAATCCCATTTGCGGACGATTTGCACGCCTATCGGGCAGCGCAATTCGCGTACCGCTTCGGCCAGATCGCCCGGGTTAGCCAAAATCTCCGGTTGCCGGTCGGCATAGGCCAAAATCGGCACCACGCCTATGTCGTGAATCAAGCCGGCCAACATAGCTCGGTCCGGATCGAAACCGGGGGTTTTGTGAGCAAACACCGCGCTGATCGCTGCCACGTAACTGCTATGGGCCCAAAGATCTTGCATCTTGCGGCGAATCACCGGCGATTTGGCGTTAAACACTGCTTTTAACGCGAAGGCGGTAATGATGTCCTGCGCGGCTTTCAAGCCCAAACGGGTCAAGGCCTCCGGGCAGCTCTCAATCTTGCGCCGGCCTCGGTATAGCGGACTATTGGAGATTTTTACCAAGCGCGCGGTAATGCTGGGGTCGATTTGCACGACTCTGGCGATTTTGTTGCTGTTGGCGTTGGGTTCGTTGATCGCCCGGCGGATTTTTACCGATACATCCGGGATGGTCGGTAACGCCAAGGAATCGGATTGCATATATTTAAAGCAATCTTGATACAGACGATTTTTTGCCAGTTTGGCGGATAGCGCTTGAGAATGGGCCTCGGTCATTTACTTTGCTTTATTCGGGCAAGCGGCGGGGGATTGGTTTAAAATCCGCTGCTGCATTTTTAAACGTATTTTTAAGTATAGACACGCTATGAATTTAACAGGCCCGGATGTTATCACAACCCTCAGCAGCATCAGAGACTATATTCGCTGGGCTGCCAGCCGCTTTGCCGAACATCGGGTTTTTCTGGGTCACGGCACTGTCACGCCTTTGGACGAAGCGGCGGCGATTGTGTTGCATACCTTGCATCAGCCTTACGATTTGGATCACGGCTATCTGGATTCGGTACTGACTATGGCCGAACGGCAGGCGGTGGTGGCATTGATCGAGCGCCGCATCGTCGAACGTAAACCGTCCGCCTATTTAACCCACGAAGCGATTTTTGCCGGCCTGTCGTTTTATGTCGATGAACGGGTGTTGGTGCCGCGCTCGCCCATCGCCGAACTAATCTCCGAACGCTTCGAGCCTTGGGTGGAAGAAACTCAGGTGTTCAATATCCTGGATTTATGCACCGGCAGCGCCTGTATCGCTATCGCTTGCGCTTATGCCTTTCCGGATGCGCAAGTGGACGCAGTGGAATTGTCGGATGATGCGCTGGCGGTGGCGCAGATCAATATTGAAAAACATGAACTGCAAGAACAGGTCCAACTCTATCAATCCGATTTATTCAACGAATTGCCGGCCAAGCCTTACGATATCATCGTCAGCAATCCGCCCTATGTCGCCATCGCCGAATGGGAAAACCTGCCCGCTGAATTTCACGCCGAACCCGAGATGGGCTTTACCGGCGGCGAACACGGTTTGGATTTGGTGTTGCGGATTTTGGTCGACGCCAAACGTTATCTGGCGGAGCAGGGCATTTTGATCATCGAAGTGGGCAGCAGCGCCGAAACCTTGCAGGAAATGTTTCCCGACGTGCCGTTCCAATGGCTGGAATTCGAACGCGGCGGCGACGGCGTGTTTTTACTGACCGCCGCACAAGTCACTCTTTATCACTCACACTTTGTCAGCGCTTTATAACCATGTCCGGAAACAGCATAGGAAAATTATTTACCGTCACCAGCTTCGGCGAAAGCCACGGCCCGGCAATAGGCGCCATTGTCGATGGTTGCCCTCCCGGACTGGAGTTGTCCGAGGCCGATTTGCAAATCGATCTGGATAGACGCAAGCCCGGTACTTCAAGGCACACCACCCAACGCCGGGAAGCCGATGAAGTGAAAATTTTGTCCGGCGTGTTCGAAGGCAAAACCACCGGTTGCCCGATTGGGCTGCTGATCGAAAACACCGATCAGCGCTCCAAGGATTATTCAAAAATCGCCGACAGTTTCCGCCCCGGCCACGCTGATTACACGTATCAGCACAAATACGGTCTACGCGATTATCGCGGCGGCGGCCGATCCTCGGCACGGGAAACCGCCACACGGGTTGCGGCAGGTGCGATTGCGAAGAAATATCTGTTCCAACAGCACGGCATCCTGGTGCGTGGTTATTTGTCGCAACTGGGCCCGATCAAAATAGCCGCGTTCGACTGGAACGAAATTCCGAATAACCCGTTCTTCTGCCCTGACGCTGGCAAGGTTGAAGAGATGGAAAAATACATGGACGCCTTGCGCAAGGAAGGCGAGTCCATCGGTGCCAAGATCGAAGTGATCGCCAGCAATGTGCCGCCCGGCTTGGGCGAACCTATTTTCGACCGGCTGGATGCCGAACTGGCCTATGCTTTGATGAGCATCAATGCGGTAAAAGGTGTGGAGATTGGCGACGGTTTTGAGTGCATCGATACCAAAGGCACGAAATTTCGTGACGAAATCACCCCGGAAGGCTTTTTAAGCAATCATGCCGGCGGTATTTTGGGTGGGATTTCCAGCGGCCAGGACATTGTGGCCAGGATTGCCTTGAAACCAACCTCCAGCTTGCGCTTGCCGGGCCGCAGTATCAACAGCAAAGGCGAAGTCATAGAAGTAGTCACCGAAGGCCGCCACGATCCTTGCGTCGGTATCCGCGCCACGCCTATCGCCGAAGCGATGGTCGCCATTGTGTTGATGGATCATCTGTTACGGCACCGCGCGCAGAATTTGCATGTAAATTCCGGGTTGCCGATTCTGCGCTGAATGAGCGTACCTTACTGGCGCTTATCCGGCTTTTACTTCTGCTATTTCGCCACGCTGGGCGCTTTCCTGCCGTTTTGGAGTTTATACCTGAAGCAAGTCGGCTTTGCCGCTACCGAAATCGGCGAGCTTACGGCGTTTTTGGTGGCTACCAAGATCGTCGCGCCGAATTACTGGGGGTGGTTAGCCGACAAAACCGGCCGTAATTTACGCCTGATTCGTATCACCTCTTTGCTGTCTGTGCTGTGTTTTGCCGGTTTTTTGTACCGTAGCGATTACCTGTGGTTTGCGGCGGTGACGGTGATCTTCAGTTTTTTCTGGAACGCTACCCTACCGCAGTTCGAAGCGGCTACCTTGTTTCATCTACAAGCCGAACCGCAGCGTTATAGCCAAATCCGGCTGTGGGGGTCTATCGGCTTTATTGCGGCAGTACTGGGCATAGGCCGGTTTCTGGATCAGTTTAGCATCGCCTATTTGCCGTGGATTATCGGCAGTTTGATGCTGTTGAATTGGCTGATGGCGCTGATGACGCCGGAAGCGCGGCCGCGTCTGACACACAGCAGCACTGGCGGCATCTGGCAAATTCTCCTCAAGCCGGAGCTGCTAGCGTTTCTGCTGGTTTATATGCTGCTGCAAGTCGCCCACGGCCCTTACTACGTATTTTATTCGGTTTACTTAAAGCAGCACGGCTATTCGGCCACCGAAACCGGTTTATTGTGGGCTAGCGGTGTCGCCGCTGAGGTGCTGCTGTTTATGGCGATGCGCCAGTTGTTGAAATGGCTCTCGCCGCGCACTTTATTGCTTTTCGCGGTATTACTGAGCGTGGTGCGTTGGCTGTTAATCGCCGAGGGAGTGGATTCGCTGGCATTGACCATTAGCGCGCAAATTCTGCATGCGGCGACCTTCGGGGTGGCGCACGTGGTGGCAATGCAATTGCTTTATCAGTATTTTGGCGAGCGGCATCAAAGCAAAGGCCAGGCGCTTTATAGCAGCATCAGTTTTGGCTTGGGCGGGATGATAGGCAGTCTGTACAGCGGCTATTTCTGGGATATGCTGGGTGGGCGTTTGGTTTACATCATCGCCGCCTTGGTGTGTTGCGTGGCCTTACTGATTACCTATATCGGCGTGGCCCGGCAATCTCGCCCGGGATTGGGTTAAAATTGATCAGTTTCATGAAAGAGGGATAGACAACGTGTTTGAAGTAATCAAAAACGGCGGCTGGATGATGGCGCCGATCATTTTGTGTTCCATCGTGGCGATGGCGATCATCGGCGAACGCTTTTGGTCCTTGCAACGCAAACGCATTATTCCCGCCGATTTGGTGCCGTACATTTGGCAATTGCATCGGGACAAAAAACTCGACGAACCGACCATCAGGCGCATTAAACTGAGTTCGCCGCTCGGGCGGATTTTGGCAGCCGGCTTATTGAATCGCAAGCATGGTCGGGAAATCATGAAATCCAGTATCGAAGAAGTCGGCCGGCAGGTGACTCACGAGTTGGAGCGTTATTTGAATGCGTTGGGCAGCATCGCGTCGATCACGCCCTTATTAGGATTGTTGGGTACCGTGGACGGCATTATCCGGGTGTTTTCCGACATCGCGATAGGCGGCATGGGCGATCCGGCCGTGTTGAGCGGTGGTATTTCCGAAGCCTTGATTTGTACCGCCTCGGGCTTGACCGTGGCGATTCCCAGCCTGTTTTTTCACCGCTATTTCGAACGGTTGGTGGACGATCATGTGGTGCGCATGGAAGAAGAATCGCTCCGCCTGATCGACATCATGCAAGGCGCGCGCGAGGATATTTAATGCAATTCCGCCGCAAACGCCGCACACAGGTCGATATCGGTTTAATCCCGATGATAGACGTGTTGTTGGTTTTACTGTTTTTCTTCATGGTGGCCACCACTTTTCGCCATCATTCCGAACTGAAGATCAACTTGCCCGAAGCCCAAGGCAGCGACGCCACGGAGCAGGTTAAGACCATCAATTTATATGTCGATGCGAAAGGCACTTATGCTTTGGCCGGCGACGACAATCAGTTTCACGAGCTGGTGAATCAGAATCTGGAAGGTTTGAAAGCGGCTTTAGCACAAACCGCTGGTGACTCCAGGCTGTTGCCCTTCATCATCAGCGCCGACGGCAAAGCCCCGCATCAAGCCGTAGTCAGCGCCTTGGATGTCGCGAATCAATTGGGCTTTCACCACATTACTTTCGCTATCAACAGACCGGAAAAGCCGTGAACAAGAAACTAATCAAATGGTTTGAGGATGCCTGGTACAAAGAGATGTATATCTCCGCATGGCTGATGCCCTGGTCCATGCTCTACGTCGATGCCATCCGCTTGCGGCGCTTTTTGTACCGCATCGGCGTATTGAAAAAAACCAGGCTACCGGTGCCGGTAATCATCGTCGGTAACATTACCGTGGGCGGTACCGGCAAGACGCCCTTGGTGATCTGGATGGTCGAATTCCTGAAACAAAACGGCTACAAACCCGGCGTGATCAGCCGCGGTTATGCCGGCGCGGCCAGCACCAGTCCGCAAGTAGTCACCGCGGACAGCGACCCGGCGCAAGTGGGTGACGAAGCGGTGTTATTAGCCAAACGTTGCGCTTGCCCGATAGTGGTAGGGGCGGAGCGGGTCGCGGCGGGCAGGCAATTGCTGTCAAGCAACGCTTGTGATGTGCTGATCTCCGATGATGGTTTGCAGCATTATGCGCTGGAACGCGACATCGAGATTGTGGTGATCGACGGTCAGCGCCGCTTCGGTAATGGTTATTGTCTGCCGGTTGGCCCGTTGCGCGAGCCGCAGGAGCGCGTCAAACACGTCGATCTGGTGGTCGTCAACGGCCCTGACGAATTGCTGGAAGGCGAATTGCCTATGCACTGCAAGGGCCAACAACTGATCAATTTGCAAACCGGCGAAAGAAAACCGCTCGGCGAATTCAAGGGTGTGGCGTGTCACGCAGTCGCTGCGATAGGTAACCCGGCCCGGTTCTTTGCGCAATTGGCTGCCGCCGGTCTGAATTGTCAAACCCACGCCTTGCCTGATCATCACCCGTTTACTGCCGAAGACTTACAATTTAAAGAGCCGCGCCCGGTGCTTATGACCGAAAAAGACGCGGTCAAATGTGCCCGCTTCGCTACCGACCAGTACTGGTATTTACCTATTGATGCCGAACTGCCCGAGGCATTTTCCCAACAACTCTTAAAACTACTCAAAGACAAAGCTCATGGATAAAAAACTGCTTGATATTCTGGCCTGCCCGCTATGCAAAAGCTCCCTGATTTACGATAAAGACAAACAGGAATTGATTTGCAAGGCCGACAATTTAGCCTTCCCGATCCGCGACGATATTCCGGTGATGCTGGAAGACGAAGCCCGCGAACTGAGTTTTGAAGAAGCGGACGCGCTACGTAAATGAGCACCGGTTTTAAAGTCGTTATCCCGGCTCGCTACGGTTCTACCCGCTTGCCGGGTAAACCCTTGCTGGACATCGCCGGCAAGCCGATGATCGTGCATGTTTGCGAACGCGCGCTGGAAGCCGACGCGGAACAAGTGGTGGTAGCGACCGACGATCAACGCATTTTCGATGCGGTCGGTGACCTGGGCCTGCTGGCGGTGATGACCGATCCCAACCACCAGTCCGGGACCGAGCGCATCGCCGAAGTGGCCCGGATTATGGGTTGGGCGGACGAGCAAATCGTGGTCAATCTGCAAGGCGATGAACCATTGATTCCACCTGCGTACATCCGCGATGCGGCTATGGCTTTGGCTGGTCAAGACCAGGCCGGGATCGCCACCCTGGCTGCGAAGATTTTGGATGTGGATGAAATTTTCAATCCGAACGCGGTGAAGGTCGTTTTGGACAAAAACGGGTATGCGCTTTATTTCAGCCGGGCGCCGATTCCCTGGAACCGTTCGACTTTTCCTGATCAGCACGATCCTGCCGTTTCGACGTTGCCGCATCTCAGACACATTGGGATGTATGCGTATACGGTTGGGTTTTTGCAGCGGTATTGCAGTTGGGCGGCGTCGCCGTTAGAGAGTGTCGAGTCTTTGGAACAGCTTAGAATTCTTTGGCATGGTGAAAAAGTTTTGGTGAAGATTGTGGAGAAGACGCCGGAGGCGGGGGTCGATACGGAGGAGGATTTGGTGAGGGTTTCTAAGCGGTTAGGTCTTGTTTAATTCAGGCCCCTAAGCAAGAAATCATGGACAAGAAACTCGAAAAATGGCTGAAATGGCTTGATATTATAAAGTCAGAGATTCAAGAGCTTGTCGTTGCAAAGCACACCTTTCATGAAGTCCAGAAAATAATTAGCGATAATCCTGAGTTGCACGAATCTAACTCATTTTATAGATACTTTTCTAACACTTATGTATCCCACGTGGTTAGTGGGGTTCGCCGTCAAGTAAAATGCGATGATCAAAGTATTTCTTTGGCTCGGTTGTTGACTGAAATGGTCGCATCTCCTCAAACTTTAAGCCGCGATTATTATGTCTCACTTTATAAAGGCTCAGTTGTTGAGGGTTTTGCCAACAAAGACTTTAATCGGTTTGCTGATCCAAATTGTAAACATATTGATCCTGACAGAGTTTCTTGTGACCTAAAGCATCTGCGCGAGACAAGTGCTGCATGTGAGGATTTTGCAGACAGACGTGTTGCACATCGTGACAGACGAGATCCAAAGGACCTTCCAACATATAAACAGTTAGACGATTGCATTGATATGCTCGACAGACTCTTTGTGCGTTATTTCTTTCTTTTTCATGCTAGTCACATGGAGTCACTCCTTCCGACATGGCAATATGATTGGAAGAAAATTTTTCGAGTACCTTGGATTTCTAGTTAATTTCGCTCGGTAGGTTAAGTACGGTTTTAGTACCCGTGGAGGTAATGTGTCGCTAGCGCGACGGCTTATTTAGAAATCGGTTCTCGGACCGACAACCGAGATACTTTCTTTTGCTCCGCCAAAAGAAAGTATCCAAAGAAAAGGCGGCCCGGATGCCGCTTTAATCCTGCGCTCCGAAGCTTTTATCGAGGGTCGGCAGAAGGGGCTTCCCAGCCCCTCCGCCGACGCAGCGCATCCATGCGCTGCCCCTTCGGGCTATTCTCGATAAAAGCTCCGGTGCTCGGCGCGGCATACGGGGGAACACCCTTGCTGTGTAGCAGATGTTTGGTTATTTATGAAATTCCTCTTGAGCATCAAACCGATCAAGACAGGCCATCCATGGCACTGGATGCCCGCTCCCGGCGGGCATGACGGATTTTTTGGTTTAGCTTAAGCAGATTGCTAGACAGGAGGATTTTGTCATCGGGAGGGTTTTGGTCCCGTATTTCGACCCCGAGCATCGCAGTTTTTTGCAGGATCAGCCCGGAGGGGAGCGGCAGGGATGCCGCTCGTTGGCGAAGGGGCAGGAAGCCCCTTTCGCCAACC
>NZ_LUUG01000074.1 GCF_001644035.1 Methylomonas methanica | reverse complement strand
ACTTTGAACAGAGTATCTACGGCCCTGGTTAACTATCGCCAGGAGCGCGCCCGCCGCAGTTCATTGCTGGCAGCAGCTAAAGCCAGCGAGGAAGCCTCGGCACTTGCAAATCTGCGTTATCAGGAAGGCATAGCGGATTTTCTGACTTTACTGCGTTTGTTGCAAGATCAAAGTCAATTTGCGCAAAGCGAAATTGCTAGCACCCTGACTGCTGTCTACAAGTCTTTAGGTGGTGGCTGGTTGGAGTCAACAACCAGTGCTGGCATGCTTGAAACTAAAATAGTCGAATAGACTGTTCCTCGCTTAAGACATTCAATCCATATTTCCAATTAGCCTACTCCCTGAGTTCGGCCAGTCGGCTTTAGCAAGAGCTGTCATACAGGTGTTTATACGCATTGTCATTTTGCGTTGCAGTGTTAGAGTTTTTAGGCAAAGCCATCGTAAGCAAGGAACAGAGAGTCGGGTATCTCGGGCAATAAATTCAGAAACAAGCACGTATGAAAAATTCAAACGCTGGTAACCCAGGACAGAATTGACAACCAAGAATTGGGGGGTAGTTATGCGAGCATTAAATAAAAAAGACGTTATTAAAATCTGCATGCTGACGCTGAGTTTGACTTGGTCGGCAGCAGTTTTTGCCCAAAAATCAGCGTTCGATCGTATCGTGGTGTTTGGTGCGAGTTTGAGTGATTCCGGGAACGCGATTGTGTTGATTAATAATGCCGCCGAGTTTGGTTTTGCTCAATGCGATTTGGGTACACCACTAAATGTGCCGCCTTACGATCAAATGGATAAATTGTATTTACCCGATGACTCTTATGTTGAATTATTGGTGCCCGATGGGGTGTACGCCAGAGGCGGTCACCATGTAACCAATGGCGCCACCTGGATTGAGCAATATGCGCGTGGTCAGGGATTATCGGGAACCGTTAGACCCGCTCTGCGAAATCCAGGACTGCAGGCCAGCAATTACGCCGTGGGTGGCGCCAGAGCCAGGCCGGTAACAGCACAGACGCTTCCGGACGATGTTATGCGCTGCCGGTTTAACCTATCCGATCAACTGGCAGCCTATTTAGCGGATTTTCAAATCGGCCCCGGCAAGCCTATTTCCGGCGAAACCTTGTTTGTTATCGAAGTTGGCGGTAACGATGTCAGAGATGCGCTGGATATACTATTGAATACCCAAAACGTTGACGCTGCTAAGGAAGTAATCGGCCAGGCAATTGGCAATATTGGCGCGACGATTCAAACGCTGTATGGTTTGGGGGCGCGCAAATTTCTCCTGATGAATGTGCCGAACATCGGCCGAACACCAACGGTTAGCTTATTGGATCGCCTTTTCACGCCGCCACCCAGACCAATTGAAGATACTGTTGCCTATAACGCGAATATGCTAGCGCTGGGCTTTAATCTAGCCTTGGGGCAACTTCAAGACGGTTTAAATTTGGCGTTACAGGCGGCGGGCGACATCAGAACGTTGGATCTCTATGGCTTGCTGGAGGAAATTGTCTGGGATAAGGAGAACAATGCCTCAAAACAATTGGCATCACCAATGTGACAGATGCCTGCATTCACCCCAATGAGCCGCCATACACCTGTAAAAAGCCTGACTCCTATCTGTTCTGGGATGGCATACATCCCACCAAAGCGGTTCACGGCAGAATGGCGCAAAGAGCAGTTACCGTTTTGCAATAAAGACTACCCTTAAAATAGTTGCTTTGACTTTTACAAAGCAAACTGACACCTCAAAATCCCCGTACCATCCGGAGATTTTACCTCGTTCCCAATCCCAGAATGGGAGTGGCGATTAGCCGCGCTGCTGCAACATCAAACCGCAGCACGGTTGTGCTGGTGACCACGCAACGCGTGTGGGAACCAGCACAATAAATGCTATCAATGTCCACTTATGTCAATCTGGAACCATCCGCCTATTCCTGTCAGATGTTTTTGGCTTCTGAAAACATAATTTGTTGTCTATGATGCTGTTGCAGTAATGCTGCTCCCGCCACATTAGCGGTATTTTAACTAACCACGATAACGCGACCATGACCCAGCCACACTATTTCCAAGCCGGCGAAAACTGTTTCGTCGTCGAGCAGTATAACGATTGCGCGCCTTTCGCCAGTTTTTTGCCGGGGATTGCCGGGATGCGCGGGCGCCCAGCCTGGGTGTTTTATGTGAATCGCGGGCAGGCAATTGCCAGTTTTGGGGTGCGAAATAAGGACGGCGCGTTTTTGGAGTTTTTCCCGGCCGATAAGGCTTATCAACTGACGGCGTCGCGCGGTTTTCGGACTTTTCTAAAAGTTGCCGATGGTGGACACAGTCTGAATTACGAACCGTTTCAGCGCGGTGCTGGGTCGGAGGTTACGCAGCGTCTTTACGTGACGCCGCACGAGGTGGGCGTGGAAGAACTTAATCCCAAACTCGGCTTAAGCTTGCGCGCCGATGTGTTCACCTTGGCCGAAGCGCCGGTGGCCGGTTTGCTGCGTCGGGTGGAGATCGTCAACACCGCCGATAAAGCCAGACAGATCGAGATCGTCGATGGCTTGCCGCAAGTGCTGCCCTATGCGATGAATCAATGGATACTCAAATTCATGAGCCGCACCTCGGAAGCTTTTATGCGGGTGGAGGGCGTGGCGGAGAATCTGCCGTTTTACCGTTTGAAAGTCTGGCCCACCGATAGCCCGCAGGTGGAGCCGGTGATTGCCGGCAATTTCTTCGTCGGCTTTTTGGATGGCCAGCACAATCAAGCCGTTGTCGATCCGGAACGGATTTTTGGTTTGGCCGGCGATTTTGCTCAACCTGAACGATTTTTTTCAGACCAGCCGCTGGATTTTGCCGAGCAGGTCAGCGGCAATCAGACGCCGGCAGCGTTTCAGCACCTTAAGCTCTCTTTGCAGCCCGGCGAAAGCAGGGTGTTTTACGGGGTATACGGGCATGCCGGTTCCCGTGAGATTTTGGATCAATTCCTTATCGAAGCCGCTCAACCGGACTATTTTGAGGGCAAACGCGAAGCCAATCGCCGCTTGGTAAACGACATCAGCCAAAAGGCTTTTACCGCGACCGCCAAACCGCTGTTCGATGCTCATGCCCGGCAATGTTATCTTGACAACGGCTTACGCGGCGGCTTTTCCATGCCAGTACCCGGCGGCGCGCATTTATATTTGTTTGGCCGCAAGCATGGCGATCTGGAGCGGGATTACAACGATTTTTTATTGCAAGACACGCCCTATTCCGAAGGCAACGGCGACTTTCGCGACGTGCTGCAAAATCGGCGCATGGACCTGTTCTTCGATCCGGCCTTGGATGCCAAAAACATTCGTTATTTTTTCAATCTGATTCAGCCGGACGGCTATAACCCCTGCTCTTTGCGCAACTCGCGTTTTGCCTTGGATGCGCCCGACAATTTTGCGCATTTTTATCAGCGTTTTCCGGTACTGGAATCCTTGCTGCACAAAGAATTTAAGTACGCGGAACTGGTGCAGGCGCTAGGAAATACTCCCGATGCGGAAGCCATGCTGACCGCAATTTTGTCCGAAGCGCGGGAAATGGAAGACGCGGAATTCGACCGCGGCTATTGGTCGGATCATTGGACCTATTTGGTGGATTTATTGATTAGTTATGCGGCGATTTTTCCGGATCGCCTAGCCGGTTTGTTTCAGGACAAAACTTACAGCTTTTTCGACCCTACCCACGCTGTGGCGCCGCGCGCGCAAAAGTATGTGCTAACCGCAAATGGCGTTCGCCAATACAACGCGGTGCAATATCGTCCTGAGAAAAAAGCCCTTATTGACGCACGCCAGCAGCGCCGCTATCAAGTGCGTACGCAAGCCGGCCACGGTGAGATTGTTTACACCAGTTTATTGGGCAAGATTCTGACGCTGGTGGCTAACAAGCTGGCTACGCTCGATCCGGCCGGAGTGGGCATCGAAATGGAAGCGGACCGACCCGGCTGGTGCGACGCCTTGAACGGCTTGCCTGGCATTTTGGGCTCGTCGGTGAACGAAACCATAGAGCTGAAGCGTTTGGTGGATTTCACTCGCTCAGTGCTCAGCCAAGTCGATGTCCCCTGCGTGTTACCGGTTGAGTTAGCGCAGTTTGTGACTTCGTTACACGTTCTGTTAAGCCGCGCCGATTTGACGCCACAGTTGTTCTGGCAGGAAAGCGGCGCGCTGAAAGAAGCTTATCGTGATCAGGTATTCATGGGCTTTGCCGGTGCCGAACAAGCGCTTGCCGATATCCAAAGTTTCCTGGGCTTGGTAACAAATTATCTGAATACCGCAATAGACAAAGCCCGCACACCTAAAGGCATAGTCACTTATTTTGCTTACGATGCGGAGCAATATCGGGAGCTGGAGACCGGTGGCTTGGAAGTAACCCATTTTCGGCAAAAACAGCTGCCATTATTCCTGGAAGGCTTTGTACATGCCTTGCGCATCGCCGATCCGGTGCAGGCGCAGACGCTTTATCAAGCCGTCCAAAACTCCGAATTGTTCGACCGCAAACTGGGCATGTACCGAGTCAACGAATCCTTGGGCGACGATGCGTTGGACTTGGGGCGCATCGGGGTTTTTAACTACGGTTGGCTGGAGAACGGTTCGATCTTTTTACACATGCATTACAAGTTTGTACTGGAGATGGTGCGGGCTGGTTTGATCGATGAGTTTTATGCCCACATCGAAACCTTACTGCTGCCTTTTCACGAACCCAGCGAATACAAACGCAACCCCATCGAGAACTCCAGTTTCCTGGTCAGTAGCGGTTTTACAATCGATGCGCGCCAGCACGGACGCGGCTGCGTGGCCCGATTATCCGGCGCTACCGTGGAGTTTTTGCACTTGTGGACGCATCTCTTTCTGGGGCCAAAGCCGTTTGTTTTGGAAGGGGACATCTTGGTCTTTAAACCGAGACCGTTTTTGGCTGCAACATTTTTTACCGGCGGCGAGCAATCGGTCACGCCGTTTGCCGATGAGGAGACCTTACGCGCCAATAGCGCGACCTGCACGCTGTTCGGCTCGACCTTGCTGGTTTATGTCAATCCACAGCGCCGCGACACTTTTGGTGAGGATGCGGTAAAACCGCTGCAATTTCAGTTATACGGTCGTGACGGCACGACGCAGTCGGTAAGTACCGCAAATATCGAGGGCGCGACGGCAGAAGCCTTACGATCAGGTCAATATCGCCGGATCGATGTGTTGCTTGGATGACGGTTCGTCAGGCTGCCCAAACATAAGTAGCCACAGCCTTTGCCGGTAAGGTGACGAGCGCGCTTTTGTTTTGATATTGAATGGCAAAGGCTTGCTGTTCGGCTATATCGTTTAGCACGATCAACACGATAGCCCCGGCAGGCGTGAGGAAGGCCACGTTAGGTAAATCGCTTGGATCGCTGGAGTGAATTCTCACCGAACCGGGCCGGACGAATTTCGTGGCGTGAGCAATCACGTAATAGGCAACATTCCGCATAACCTCATCGCCGTCGATCGTCAAAGCGCCCACACAGCGGGCCTCGCCGCCTGGTGTGTGCGGCCCGCAAAATGGATCGGAAGCCAAATTCCATTCCAGAACCGCCCTGCTCCAGTTTCGCAATGAACCGATCAGCACATGACGGACGTGCCACATTAAGTCACCGCCGAATTCACCATCAGAGCCTACCCATTGCTCGGTGAAATATAGTTTCATGTCCGGATACGCCTGGTGCATTTCCGACAACACCGAAATATCGCCGCCATAGAGATGCCAGGCCGAGCCGTTGAGATACTGCCGCGCGTCGGCGTCCGCGAACACCGCCAATGGGTATTCCGGCACGTCACAATTGTGATCCCAGCAAAACAATTCCACGTCGGCCAAACCAGCGTCGCGCAAGGCCGGTCCGAGGTGACCTTTGATAAACTCGACCTGCTCCGACGCTTCCATGACCATACTGGGTTCGTTTTTTTGATTCAGCGGCTCGTTCTGCGGCGTGATGGCATGGATCACGATGCCACGCTCGCGCATGGCTTGCAGGTATTTGACCAGGTAAGCGGCGTAGACTGCGTAGTACTCGGGTTTGAGTTTGCCGCCGATAAACGCTTGGTTAGTCTTCATCCAACGTGGTGCCGACCAGGCTGTAGCGATAATTTTTAGCGATGGGTTGAGCGCCAGAATGCCTTGCAGCAGCGGAATAACCTCTGTATCCCCGGCGTTCAAATCAAACTGCGCAAGCTCCAGGTCCGTCTGACCATCCGGCATGTCGTCATAGCTAAAGCAACGCTCGCTTAAATCAGACGCACCAATGCTGAGGCGTAAACAGCTGACGCCGATGCCGTCACCTTCCGGCAAAAATAACTCCCGCAACAAAGCCTGCCTTTCAGCGCCGGGTAGCGCAGCAATCAGCATGGCGCTGCCGCCGGTCAAGGAGAAGCCAAAGCCTTCGATGGGTTGATAACAATCTTCGGTATTGATCGCTATTACAGGCAAATCGCCGGTGTTGTGGTTAAAACCCAATAAGCTGGCTTGCCGGTCAAACAAAGCCTGCTGATCCGCGGTCGTCAGCCAAACCTCGACAGGCGTGCCCGCCTCGCTTTCAGAAGATATTGGTTGAAAATCGTTGATTTGCTCAGACATGACAGCCCTCATGGTTAGCGCGGAAGCGGCTCCGCCGGATTTAATACACACAACATCAGGCTATATTATCGATGCTTTGCAGGAGCTAGCCAGTTTAATCTTCATCATGCATTGCTGCTGTCGCTAAACAAACATGCTGATTCGCAAATTGCCTAAGCTGAATGCCCTGCGCATCTTAAAAATCGTCATTTCGGCATACCCGCCGGTGCACAAGGGGCTTGGGAGCTTGCCGAAACCTAGACGCATGGACAGCTTGAAGCTTGCTGAACAAGACAGACTTTGTGCGGAGCGTCTCAGGCTTTTTTTTGGCCATTGTCATAAAACCGTCAAAATCACTTATACTGCGTTTTCTGTTTTCACGCATGGAGATTGGATATGAAAAAGTTGGTATCAATTCGCGCGCTAACGGCTCGGCTTAACCGTAAGCTGGCTAAAGAATCAAAAAAACTATTAAAGTACAAGCCCAGATTGCAGAGCAACGACCCGATTGTCGAATACGCGATTGTCGATTTGAAGACAAACTCCATCCTTAACTTTCACATGGCCAGTGAATTACAGGAATTTGCCAGAGGACTAGGCTGTTTAGCCAGTCTGGAAGAAATTTCTTTTGAATAGCAGCTGTTTATAGCGCTGAAATTCCATAAAGCCGGGTACGCCCGGCTTTTTTGTGCCTACAACTGGCGCCTAAATGAAGCCTTATCCAGACTTAGAATGTCTGCTTTCTAAGTTTTGACGTTCATCTGGTTATTTAAGGCACGTTCCGAAATTTCGTTGTAAAGATTGGCTAATTCGGCGATCAATTTTTGATATTCAGGATGATGCTTCAAGAGGGGCATCATCATGCTGGCTTCCGAAAGCATCTGTTCAAAATGCATGATTTCAATTTCGTTCAGCGTATCGCCATCTTCCACTCTTTTTTTAACGGCCAACGCGCGCGGGATGGACTGCTCTTCCAATTGCTCTACAAAGGCAGTGATAATGCCGATTTCATCATCTGACGAATACATTTGTATTTCCTGTTTGTCGCGACGAGAAGCCATCGCTGCTGAATTATGCCATAGTCACCACGATGTCTTTGATCTTCCGGGTTTCTCTGAGAATAGCGTTTCCTATAGTTTTTAGAAGTTACCTTGACTAAGTTTTCGGTATCTTGCGTAAAAATTCGGATGTAAATTTTGACTTTAAACATGGTAAAGCCGAATATTGAAACTACTATTTAGCATTTTTGGATAAAAAGATGACATTTCTTAAAAAAATATCTGCTCTGGCCCTTTTATCTCTAACAACCAACACAGCCTGGTCTGAACCCGTTTACTTTTGCAAAGTGGAAAGAGTTTATGACGACGATGTTAGCGTTACAGCCAAGATTGTTCATGAAGACTGCTCAGGCGTAGCCTTTCTTTGGTATGCCAAGTCTTACGTCGAGGCATCCTGCTGGCCAGGCGCCATCGAATTGTTGAAGGGTAAATGCGCACAAAACGATGCCGGCACCAAAGACCTCGCAACCGATCAGCCGGTAACCGAAACGCAAGAAGACATGTCCCAGCCCGACATAAACCAAACATTAGACGTTCAGAGCCCTTCATTTCAATAAAATCATAGGTCAGCCTTACACGACCGATGCATTGCACTACATGCAGCACCTATGGGCTGCGATATTTGCCAGTTTCTTTACTCTGGTTCCCAAACTCCAGTTTGGGAACGCCATCTTGAAAGCTCCAGCTTTCGTCGGTTTGATCGGGAAGCTAGAGCTTCCAAGACCGAGTAACCAAGTCAAAACCGATGCGTTTCACTACGTTCAGCTTATCCACGGGCTACCTTGCGCGCGGCAGCATATCATTATTTCAAGACGACGCAGAGCGTCTGGAGCGGCGTTCCCACGTTGGAACGTGGGAACGATGAAACAACGTTCCCACTCAGCGCATGGGAACGAGTAAAACGAGGAATTCTTCAAGGGGGGTTGGTTTTCTCCCGTATGCCGCGCCGAGCACCGGAGCTTTTGAACGGATTAGCCCGTTAGATACTCTGT
>NZ_LUUG01000073.1 GCF_001644035.1 Methylomonas methanica | reverse complement strand
CGCTGCCCCCGCAACGGTAGATAAGTAAAGAGCTGCGTTTTTGCCACTGTGCGCTTTGCATGGGAAGGTCGTAG
Organism: Methylomonas methanica; assembly: GCF_001644035.1. Taxonomy (GTDB): domain Bacteria; phylum Pseudomonadota; class Gammaproteobacteria; order Methylococcales; family Methylomonadaceae; genus Methylomonas; species Methylomonas methanica_A. Next base: position 109,626 of record NZ_LUUG01000073.1, on the reverse strand, counting down.
ATCAGGCGTAAAGCCACTTATAAGCCCGGAGACTGGCCCGGAAGATCATTCGAGACAGCGGAGGGCTGTTTACGGAATGGTCTGAGTCCATGCCTAGCCTGCCTCCGTCTTTTTCGTTTTCCGTTTTTCCTCTGTCCTTTTTCACCCGGATGCGCGGCGGGCGCAGAGGACAATATGCAATCCATTTTATACAGATCTTTATTTCTGGCGAGTACGCCTTTTACGGTGTTGGCGGCGTCTGGCGACGAGGCGATAAACCTTGCCGAGACGGTCGTCACGGCTACTCGCACCGAAACTCGGCAGAGCGAGTTGGCCACAGCGATGACGGTTTATACGCGCCAGGACATCGAAAAACTTCAGGTCAGAACCCTACCCGAGCTACTGAAAGGCACGCCGGGTGTCGATATGGTGCAGAGCGGCGGTTACGGTAAGGACACCAACGTCTATCTGCGCGGCACTAACTCCGATCATGTGCTGGTTCTGATCGACGGCATCAAGGCTGGCTCGGTTACCACCGGCACCAGTGCGTTTCAGTTTATTCCTATCGATCAAATCGAACGCGTGGAAATAACCCGTGGCCCGCAATCCAGCCTTTATGGTTCGGAAGCGATTGGCGGGGTGATTCAGATATTTACCCGAAAGGGCGGCAGCAGCGAACGGCCGAACATCGCGCTGGAAGCCGGCGGCGGCTCTTACGACACGTATAATGGTTCGGCTGCGGTCAACGGCAAATGGGGCAAGGCTTGGTATAGCCTGGGTGCCGCGCAATTGGGCAGCCAGGGCATCAATGCTTTGAGCGGTGTCAGCGTCGCGAGTGGCTATAATCCAGACCGCGACGGCTATAACAACACCAGTCTGAATGCCAAAGCCGGTTACCGGTTCGACAATGGTACCGAGCTGGAGGCGTTTTTCCTGCGGGCCGAAGGTGAAACCGAGATAGACAACTCCATCAGTAGCACCACTGAGTTTGTCAATCAGACGCTGGGGGCGACCGCCAGCGCTAATTTCAGTGATATGTGGCGGTCCACATTACGCATAGGACAAAGCGTGGACGATGCCGATCAGTTTCGGCATAACGGCCTATTCTCCAGCCGTTTTAACACCACGCGCTGGAACGTCAGCTGGTTGAACGAACTGGCCTTGCATAGGGATCACCAATTAACGCTGGGCACAGACTACCGTTTTGATGAAATCGACAGCACCACGCGTTACGCGGAAACGTCCCGCTATGATGTAGGCGCATTTGCCGAGTTGCATAGCCGAGTTTTTGATAAGCATTTTTTGAATGCTTCCTTGCGTTGGGACGAAAACCAGGCTTTTGGCGACAGCGTCACCGGCAATTTTGGCTGGCGGTTCAACTGGAATTACGGTCTCAGCGCGTTTGCCAGTTTCGGCAATGCCTTCAAGGCGCCGACTTTTAACCAGTTATACTTCCCGGGTTTCGGTAACCCTGGCTTACGGCCGGAAAAATCCACCAGTTTCGAAGCCGGTTTTGCCGGACGTCACGATTGGGCAAATTGGGAGCTGCGCGCTTATCACACCAATATCGAGGATTTGATTGTATTCAGTGGTACGCCATCCACTGCCAGAAATATCGGCAAGGCTCAGATAGACGGCATAGAAGCCGAAGTGTCCACGCAAATTTTCGGCTGGAACAACAAACTAAGCATGAACCTGATGACACCGAAGGACAGGCAGACCAACTTGCGTCTGCCGCGTCGGGTGACGGAAAGCTTGTCCTACGATGTTTCGCGTTCGTTCGGCGACGTTGATATTGGCGCCTCCGTGCTGGCTCAGGGCGAACGTTTCGATAACAGTACTAATACCGTGCGGTTGGGCAGCTTCATGACCGCAGATTTACGCACTGCTTATCGTATCGACAAAAATTGGATGTTAAGCGCCAAACTGAATAATATGTTCGACAAACGCTATCAAACGGTCAACACCTATAACAGCTTCGGCAGAAACTTCTATTTTTCGATCCATTACAATTACTAAACCTTTTCTGGAGAACCCTATGAGTCTGAATCAAACCTTGGCTGTCAAACCCGGCGCGGTAGCGTTGATGGCGTTGATGGCTGCCACCCGTTTTCACCATTTCGGTACACCGTTCGCATTGCCTGACGCATCGCTGGCGGTGTTTTTTTTCGCCGGCTTATGGCTGGGCGGACGCTATTTGTTCGCCATATTGCTGGCGGAAGCAGTGCTGATTGATTACTTGGCGATCACTAAACTCGGCGTCAGCGATTTTTGTGTGTCCAAAGCCTACGTATTTCTGATCGGCTCTTACGGCTCGATGTGGTTGGGCGGCAAATGGTGCCGCAAATTCACTATATTGTCGGTAGCCACTGCCGCACAACGTCTGATGGCTCTGGTAGCGGCTACCTCCATCGCGTTTTTGTTTTCCAACGGCAGCTTTTACTGGCTGTCCGGCCGTTATCCCAACGGCTCATTCACACAATATGTTGAGCGCGTGGCGATGTATTACCCGCCTTACCTGACGTCTACCTTGATCTATGGCGTGGTCATTTTCGCTCTGGTCAGTGCCGTAAAATTCTTGCTGGCCGCCAAGGCCACTCACGAAGCTATCTAAGCATTCCGCCAAATCCAGTGGGACGATGAAAATCGTCCCACTGATCGGAGTTGGGCCAATTGGCTCACCCTTTCCTGCGTCTAGGTTCGTTTATCCCTCATAAATCATGATTCTCACCATCAGCATCTTGTTGGCCGTAGCCATCGATTTTTGGTTGGGTGAGCCGCGCGATGCGTATCACCCCTTGGCGCTGTTCGGAAAATGGGCGAGTACTGTCGAAAATCTACTGTTGGACTGCCGACAATCGGATTTCTGGCAGAAACTTAGTGGTGGATTGGCGGTATTTGTGGTCCTGACATCGAGCGTGCTGTGGATACTGGTTCTACCGAGTTGGCCTCCGCTAAACATCGCTGTCGATGTGCTGGTTTTGTATTTTTGTATCGCCGCGCGTAGCTTGCAACAGCATGCATTGGCCGTTCATGTGGCCTTGGTGGGTGGCGACTTGCCGTTAGCGCGACAACAGGTTGGCAAAATCGTTAGCCGTCAGACCGAAGCCATGACCGAAGCCGATGTGCGGCGGGCGGCCATCGAATCGGTTTTGGAAAATGGTGCTGATGCGGTATTTGCGCCTTTGTTCTGGTTCGTCGTATTGGGACCGTTCGGCGCCTTGCTCTACCGTTTCAGCAATACGTTGGATGCTATGTGGGGTTACAAAAACCAACGCTATTTACATTTCGGCTGGGCCGCCGCGCGCTTCGACGATTTGCTGAATTGGTTGCCGGCACGCCTGACGGCCTTGAGTTATGCCTTGCTCGGCAATACCGCGCAGGCCATCAATGCTTGGCGGACGCAAGCGCACTTATTGGATAGCCCTAACGCCGGGCCAGTGATGACCGCTGGCGGTGGTGCCCTAATGTTGCAACTGGGCGGACCGGCTTGCTATCACGGACAAATAAAACAAAAACCCTGGTTTGGCGGCCTACAAGCGCCGGAAAACGACGATATTAAGCGCGCCTGCAAGCTGATGTACCGGACTCTAGTGTTATGGCTGATCGTAATCGGTGCGGGAGATGCTCTTGCTTGAGCACGGCGGACGCTTGCGGCAAGCCGCTAGCCAATATGGCATTCCTTTGTCCGACTGGCTGGATTTGTCCACCGGCATCAACCCCAATGGCTGGCCCGTGCCTGCCATTCCCGCCGCATGCTGGCAACGCCTGCCGGAGGATGATGACGAATTACTTGCGGCGGCACGGGCTTACTACCAAAACGACTCCTTGCTGGCGGTAGCCGGCTCGCAAGCGGCGATTCAATCATTACCTTTGTTACGACCAAAATCGCGAGTCGGCCTGCTGCATCCGGCCTACGCCGAGCATGCCGGCAGCTGGCAAAAAGCCGGGCATCAGGTCATCAGAGTCGAAGAGCGCGCGATAGACGACCACATGGATGAGTTGGAGGTGCTGATTCTGGTCAATCCTAATAATCCCACCGGCCGTCTATGGAGCCGATCGCAGCTGTTAAGCTGGCATGAAAAACTTAGTCGGCGCGGCGGCTGGCTGTTGGTTGACGAAGCCTTTATGGATGGTCTATCCGAGTACAGCCTTACTTCACTACCGTTAAGGCCGGGCTTAATTGTCCTGCGTTCGGTGGGCAAATTTTTCGGTCTGGCGGGCATCCGTTGCGGCTTCGTGATTACCGAGCCGGGCTTGTTGGCTAGACTGGCGGAGCTGCTAGGGCCATGGGCTATAAGCCATCCCGGACGCTATGTCGCGGCGCTGGCGTTGGCTGATCGAGACTGGCAGTCTGCCAATGCTGTATCGCTGGCATTGCAGGGTCAACGTCTACAGCAGCTATTGACAGGCTGTGGCTGGCAGCCCTACGGCGGATGTGATTTGTTTCAATGGGTGAAAAATGAGCAGGCATCCAAGCTGCATGAGCTACTGGCTAGACAAGGCGTTCTGACCCGTTTTTTTCACGAACCTACTAGTTTGCGTTTTGGTTTACCCAAAGACGAGTCAGCCTGGCAAAGATTGGCGCAGGCGTTGACTCATCCCGATATCAGGCAATTAAGCTTGTTTGCGCATACGGAAACCGAATCCGGCGATAACGCTACCAAACAACCATACCGCGCCAGGTAGCGGAACCGGCCCTAATACCGGAATTTCGCGGATATTGCTGTCAGAGATGATGCCGGCGCCGCGATAATCCGCACTTTCGCCTAATTTCCGGTTGATTTCAAAAACCAAATAGCTAGGGTCGGGCAATCCGAATACGCCTTGAAAGTTAGGGTTTTCAAGATCGTTGCCGTCGAGTAGGTTATGATCGAAAAAGGCTGTTACCGAAAACTCTGCTCCGGATACCAGGCCGTTGGCGTCGTATTGGTTATTTGAAGACTCCATGCTGAGTGTCAGTAGGTCATAAATGCCGGCGTTAACGTGACCGGTAAAGCCATGTGCAGCTATCAGATCATCGGTGGTGCTGGTGGCATTGTCGACAATATTAACTACGACACTATCGTTGTCGATGGTAAACGCTTGGCTGTTGACCTGCACCGATAGCGGATTGCTTAGTGCGTAGCTTAAACGCAAACTACCGGACTCTTCGGGAGTGGCCGGGAAAAAAATGCTTTCGGTCGGTGAAAAAGGGTTAAAACTTAATTGACCTGAAAAATTGCCGTTGGTGAAGTTGACGAAATTGCCTGAAAAAGTAAATTCAAGAGCCGCAGTCGCGTTAGCCGAGTATAAAAACGTCGCTAATAGGGCAGATAGTATTTTCATGGTTTGTCCTTAAAGTAAATTTAGTGATACGACTTCTTAGACTTAGCAGCAAGACTAAGTGGAGGCGTAGGGGATACCAATATTTTTGTGAGCGAGTTCAATCTTTGGGTCGATTATCGCGGCAGCCGGTCGATACCGTCAACCCTTGATTTTCCGGGGCAACTGTTAGCTTGCGGCAAACCAGGTGCCAAATTGGAAAGCCGAGAGTTGGGCTAACTAAAAAAGTTTATCCAAAATCGACATCACAATCTCCACCGCAATCAGCCAAATGATGATCCACTCCAAGGCCGAGGAATGCTGGTGTTTTTGTTCATCGGCCAGCATTTCCAGAAGCTCGTGTATTGTCTCAAGCTTTTTTGACAATACGTCGGTGCGTTGCTGAATTTCCAGGTAATTGGCGGCCATCGAGTAAATATGCTGATATTCAGGATGTTCCCAGAAAAATTCCGGGGTATCCAACAAGTCGTAATTGAGGATGATGTCGCTTTTGGTCAGGAACAATTGGCCGCGAATCATGGCCATGGTTTTGCGATTGAGTTTGATCGTGCCTTCCCGCGCCAGCGATTGCGGCAAATGGCTGGTAGCGCGGATCGTGTCGATAGCATGGCCTTCGAAAGCCGCCAGCTTGATCGATTGTGCCATCGCATGCGACAACGCCAGCAATACTTTGAAATCGGCGGACTGGAGTTCGAGATGATCGTGTTGAAAGCGGTCTTGCTCGCAGCCCACTTCGTAGCTGAAATTGTCTTCCTGAGGCTCGGCGTCGGGTTTGATCGCGTAGTCCAGCAGCAAATCCTGCAAAGAGCGCCGGTCGTCTAGGTTGAGGTTCCAGCACACCATCACCCCGTAGGCAAACACAATCGCGCAGCCGGTTTTGTAGTCTATCACTAAGGCGTTTCTGAACAGTTGCGCGCGGGTGGTATCCAGCAGTTTTTCCCGCAATTGTGCGAACTCGAACGACTGTGCCAGGCACACCGTCAAGCAGCGTTTAATGGGTCTGTCGTCAGTCATATCCGGGTTTTCTCAAGTCGGTTTAGGCATTACTTTGTAACACCGACGCGGCAAAACGGTTAAAATAACCGCTTAATCCATCTACTGAAAGCTTATTGCTGAGTGTCATGCCAACTAACTATAACACCGATGATTTAAGAATTTGTGAAACCAAGGACGTGGTGGCGCCGATTCAGGTTCACGAAGAAATCCCGATGACCGAGCAGGCCGCAGCCACTATTCTGCATACCAGGGCGGCGATTCACAACATTCTTACCGGTGCCGACGATAGATTACTGGTGATTATAGGCCCCTGCTCGATCCACGACCCGGCAGCGGCGGTGGAATACGCCGGGCGCTTGAAACTGATCATGGACGAGTTGCAAGACGACCTGGTGATCGTGATGCGGGTTTATTTCGAAAAGCCGCGTACCACGGTGGGCTGGAAAGGCCTGATCAACGACCCGGATTTGAATTCCAGCTTTAACATCAACAAAGGCCTGCACATGGCCCGCCAGGTTCTATTGGACATTAATAACCTGGGTGTGCCGGCCGCTACCGAATACCTGGACTTAATCACCCCTCAATATGTCTCCGATTTGATTTCCTGGGGCGCCATCGGCGCGCGCACTACCGAGAGTCAGGTGCATAGGGAACTGGCCTCCGGTCTGTCTTGCCCGGTGGGTTTTAAAAATGCCACCGACGGCGGGATTCAAATCGCCATCGACGCCATCAATGCCGCTATGAGTCCCCATCACTTTTTGTCCTTGACCAAGGAAGGCCGCTCGGCGATTTTCTCGACACGTGGCAATGAAGACGCCCACATCATCCTGCGCGGTGGCAATAGCCGGCCTAACTATGACGAAGTTAGCGTCGATCAAGTCGCCGAGGGTCTGGAAAAAGCCGGTTTGCGCCCGAATATCATGATCGATTTCAGCCATGCCAACAGCCTTAAAAAATACCAGCGGCAAATGCTGGTGTCGGAAGATGTGGCTAGCCAAATTCGCGGTGGCGACCACCGCATCATCGGCGCGATGGTGGAAAGTCATCTGATCGGCGGTCGTCAGGATGTCGAGGAAGGCAAGCCACTGACTTATGGGCAAAGCATTACCGACGCCTGCTTAAGCTGGGAAGACAGCGCAGAATTATTACATCATCTGGCCGGCGCCGTTGAACGTCGCCGCGCCGCCGCAAAAACACACAAGGTTTAACGCATGAAAATATTGGTCAATGGCGACAATCGCGAATATGGCGAGAACGCTACCGTCGCCGACGTAATTGCCGATTTGGGCTTGACCGGCAAACGCATCGCAGTCGAATTAAACAAAGAAATTTTGCCGTTTACCCAACACACCAGCCAGCGCTTGCAAGCTGACGATAGATTGGAAATCGTGCAAGCCATCGGCGGCGGTCAAGCCGACTACTTTACGCTGGCTGGCAAAAACTATAGTTCACGACTGTTGGTAGGTTCAGGCAAATATAAGGACCTGGAAGAAACCCGCCTGGCCACCGAAGCCAGCGGCGCTGAGATCATCACTGTCGCAATTCGCCGTACCAACATCGGCCAGAATCCGGGCGAACCCAGCTTGCTGGACGTGATTTCGCCGGATAAATACACGATATTGCCCAACACCGCCGGCTGCTTCACCGCCGACGATGCGGTGCGTACTTGCCGCTTGGCTCGCGAATTGTTGGGCGGCCATAAACTGGTCAAACTGGAAGTATTAGCCGACCAACTGACTTTATTTCCGGATGTCGCCGAAACCTATGTCGCCGCCGAATTGCTGGTCAAGGAAGGCTTCGACGTGATGGTGTACACCAACGACGACCCGATTGCCGCCAAGCGTTTGGAAGAAATCGGCTGTGTGGCGGTAATGCCGCTGGCCGCGCCAATCGGTTCCGGTTTGGGCATCCGTAATCCCTACAACATTCTAACTATCGTCGAAAACGCCAAGGTGCCCATCCTGGTCGATGCCGGCGTCGGTACTGCGTCCGATGCGGCGATGGCGATGGAATTGGGTTGCGACGGCGTGTTAATGAACACAGCGATTGCCGCCGCCAAAAATCCGGTGTTGATGGCCTCGGCGATGAAAAAAGGCATCGAAGCGGGACGCGAAGCCTTCCTGGCTGGACGTATGCCGCGTAAGCGTTTTGCGTCGGCATCTTCGCCGATTGATGGGTTGTTTTTGTAACCGAGTATTACCGTGCCGACCATCTCCATGTTCTATGGCATCCTGATCAGGATGTTCTTCTACGACACGGACAAACACAATATTCCGCATATCCATGCTGAATATCAGGGGCAAGTGGCGGTTTATGCGATTCACGATGGAACGGTATTGGCGGGCGAACTGCCCGCAAAGAAACACAAGCTGGTTGTCGCATGGATTGAAATTCACCAGGACGATTTACTCGCTGACTGGCAACTTGCGGTCAGCGGCAAAAAACCATTTCCCATTCGAGGACTCGATCAATGAGAATCGCCGAAATTGTCCCCAAAGATGATTATGTACTCTACATCGTCACCGATGACGGAAAAACCGGTTTATTTGACGTAAAACCCTATCTGGACTCGGAAGCGTTTACTCCCCTTAAGGACAAGACTGAATTTGAACGAATCCATAACGGCCATTATTTTATCGAATGGGACTGCGGGGCAGATCTTTCAGCTGATACCATTCAATTGCGCTGGCAATCGGAACCGCTCAACTAACTCCGGATACCCTACCGTTTCATGAATGCCACGAAGCCTGACTCCGAAAACGACGTAATTTGTTATTGCAGCGGCACCACCGCGCAGCAAATTAAAGCCTTGCTAGCCGACGGCATCGTCGATCTGGAAAGAATTTCCCGCATCACCGGCGCGGCATCCGGTTGCGGTGGCTGCGAGTTCGAATTTCACCAGCTCGTTTCCGAGCATACCCAAGAAGCCTGAAGCAATGGGCTGCTGTGACGATCCCACCGAACCGAAAAAACTCGACCGTCGCGACTTGATCCGTTTGCAGGAACAATACGGCGAACTGGTCCGCGATCTGTTTACCGAAGACCCGGAAAGAGTGATTCTTAAACTGCTGAACGATTCCGGCAGTTATCTGACGGAACTGGCGGCGCTAAACGCCCACCACGCTTCGGTGCGGTTGCGGGCCATTGGTTTATTGGAAAAACCCAGTTCATCGGTGCTGCAACGTATTGCCGAAAAGGAGCCGGAGTCGGCGTTTGGGCTGGCGGCGAAGTCGAGACTGGAGCAGCTTGGCGGTTAAATATTCAACCAAGTACGATACGCTGAGCAAAGTGAGGCATTGGTCGCGATTGATGAGCCTCTTAATTGTCGGCACTGCTTAGTTAGAAAGGCCCCTAGCAGTATTACATCTGACATAATTCAATCTAACCTTTACGCATGAAATTCACCCAGTATTTTGAAATCATGCGCCAGCGACCTGATCGAAGAGACATCGATTTTACTTGGATTGAAAGGGTTATCAATCAACCCACAAAGCAAGTGATTCAAATGGACGGTAGAATACGGCTGGGGGGCGATTGACGAAGCCGGAGGACGATATTTGCGTGTCGTACTTTTGGAAGACGGCGAAACAATTCATAACGCGTTTTTTGATAGGTCATTTACCCCATGAAGATCAAATGGTTTGAAGACACCGATACCTTATATATCGAGTTTAGTAACGCCGAAATTATGGAAACCCGCGATTATGACAATAACACCCTGTTCGATATAGATGCAGCCGGGCAGGTATGCGGCATCACTGTGGAGCATGCCAAGCAAGGTGTCGACCTTCCGCAGTTTTCGTACGAACAAATTGGAAGACAAGCGGCGTAGGACAATATCTGTTGCTTGGATTCAACCCAGTTGAGGGCTAAAATTTATGGGAAATATTCGATGCTAGAACTTGATGTCACATTTAGCCGTACAGTAGAAATATTTTGGTCATGGGCTTGGAGATCTACAGTATTCGGATTACTTGCGGGTGCAGCCATTGGATTTATCGGTGCTTTAATAACAATTGCTTTTGGCTTCGACGATCAAGTGACAAAGCCGATTGCACACTATTTGAGTATTACCACTGGTCTGGTTATTTCCATTTTGGCGCTATCAAAAGTGCTTAAAATGAAATTTTCATCTTTTCGTATTGTGCTTTTACCAGAGCCAAGGCAAGAATAAGCCAATAGGTTTTCCGGCGAAACCAGATTGCCGGAAACGTTTACGATTATTCCGCCAGTTCTTGGGTGATTCAAAAGAGCATGACCTACGTTTTACTCGACTAAAAACAGCTATACCCCATGACCTCACCCCAAAAAATCGACCCCGCTAAAATCAAAAGCTTCATCCGCCGCCAAGGCCGCGCTACCGCCGGCCAAAAGCTGGCATTGGAAAGCCATTGGGACAAGTATTGCCTGTCGCCGCAAGCTGGATTTGATCCAGAGCAAGCCTTTGGTCGCCTAGCACCCTTGATCGTCGAGATCGGTTTCGGCAACGGCGACAGTCTGGCGGCGATGGCGGCAGCCAATCCGGATTTCAATTATTTAGGCATAGAAGTGCACCGGCCCGGCGTCGGCCATTTGATGATATTGCTGGAGCAGCGCGGTATTAGCAATGTGCGGATTTACCACCATGATGCGATCGAGATTCTGGAGCAAAAAATCGCCGGTCATAGCCTGGCCGGTGTTCATCTGTTTTTCCCCGACCCCTGGCAAAAACGCCGTCATCACAAGCGCCGCATCGTCCGACCCAGTTTCGTGGAATTGCTGAACAAGAAGTTGATGGCCGGCGGCTATTTTCATGCGGCCACCGATTGGGAGCATTACGCCAAGGACATGTTGGGGATTTTGTCGGCGGGCACCGGTTTGAAAAATAGCAGCCCGACTAACGACTTTTGTGAACGACCGACTTATCGACCCTTGACCAAGTTCGAAAATCGCGGATTGGGTTTGGGTCATGGGGTTTGGGATTTGATTTTTCGTAAGGTCTAGCGCCTCACCACATCAAATCGTCCGGAATCTGAAACTCGGCATACGGATCGTCGGCGGCCGCCACATCCTGCGTCGCTTCGTTTAACACCACAATACTACCCGCATCCCGCGCCTGTACTTTACGGGCGACCTCCGCCGGTATGATCTCATAGTGCCCATCTATCTTGGCGATGCCGGCCCGGCCGTTGATCAAGGCCTCCCGTACTTTGTCTGCCACGTATAGCGTTTTAACTTTGTTGTCGTCGGTGAAATTGTAAGCCAAGCCGTTTGAGTCTTGAGCGATACGGTTCATGTCGACGATTTGTTTGATTTGCGCGCCCAGGGCTTTTTGTTCCTCGGCCAGCTTGCGTTGCCGATTCAATTCGCGGTCGCGCTCTACTTGTTGCTGGCGCAGTTGCTCTGCACTGAGTTTGACCTCATCGATAATCTCCACGCCATTATTGCGTTCCAGCTTGGTTTGTTTGCGCTTCTCGGCTTTGACTTGCTTGAGCTTGGCGTCGTTGCTGAGGCCGGATTTAAGCAGTTGTTCTTGCAGGGAAAGGGTTTGCGGTTTTTTCATGGCTGGACAGCGGTTTAGCAAGGTTAAAATTCCAGATCAGCATAGCATAAAGTATTACTGGCCCAACATCTTGCCGGTGGCGTACTGCCACCAGCTCAGCGGCTTAGTCAACGGTACATTGCAACGGTCGTAGCCTTCATATTCGATGCCGCGAAAAATGTCTTCACGCAGCCATTGATAGGCGGCCGGCGCGCTTTGTTGCAAGCGTTCCGGGATCAGGATGTATTGCGCCACCAATTCGGCCAGTTTTTCCTGCGTGGTGCCGTCGTAACGGCCCTCGTTGACCTCGCCTAGATATTCGAAAGCCTCGAACCATTTCGACGGCCACAGCGCCAGTTTGGAGTCGGCAATGATTTTCATGATCTCTTCGTCGTTGGAAATCTTGTGGTACTTGTAGAAAAAGTACAGATCGTCCTGACCGTTCCAGAAATGAAAATTATCGATGGTGTGGGCGATTTCATGCACGACGATGGGCAAGCGAAAATCCACCAAATATTGTACGCCGATGTCGCGATACGTGCCGCCTTCCTTGCCTTTATCAAAGGCCTTGACGGTAAACACGATCAGGTTCTGGCCGCTGAACACCTGCGCCACGGTTTGCGAACGAAAGCCTATGCCAGGTATCAGTGTCAACGGGTGGGTGTGATCCTGCCAGATACTGTTTTTGTAGTCCTCCTGAAACGCATCGCGTATCAGTTCCTGCATTACCGTGGGTTTATCGGCAATTTCCTGTTCCAGATTATCTACCGGCTTGGCTTTGCTGATGCTTTGTCTTAAAAAGGCCGGGATCTTGCGAATGGCTTTTTCGAACAGGCGCAGATGGTCGGCGTTGAAGCGTTTGACTTCATAGCGATAGTCGTCGCTGTGTTTAATGACGGTTTTGGTGTCGTAGAACAAGGCGAGCGCCCGCCAGGCCGCTTCGCGGTCATCCCAGTATTTCTCCAGTACGCAGAGTTCGCCGGCGCTATTGTTCGCGCAGTCTTCTCGATAATCCGCCAGATCATCCAGGTGGTCCTGGTTTTTATGATCGGTCAGCACCGCCACTGCATGTTTGCGCAAGTCCGGGTGACCCGCTTCATAAAAACGGATGATGTCGGCTAGTGCGGCGGTGGGGGTAAAGTTTTGTTGGCTGGTGGCGCAAACCAGCTCGGTGTTTTGCGACAGCGGGAAAAAGCGGTTTTGAAACAGCGGTTCCGCTGCGTTGAGGCAGCCAGCGTGTAATAGCAGCCAGCCTAGACCAACCAACCGCAAATCAGTCGAACCTCTCAAGCGTTTATTTATCCAGGCCCATGGCATCCCAGACTTTTTGGATGGCGCCTTCGTCCTTGTAATTGGCCTGTGGCGCGCCGGCCGGGTAATTCAAGGTGTAAATCCGTTCGGCGTCGGCAGCCAATTCATCCATACCCAACTGCCGATAGCCGTCCTGCATGATTTGCAGGGCAAATGGTACCGCCGGGGTGCGTTGGTATTCCTTAATGATGTAATTGGCGCGGTTTACGGCGGCGACATAGGCTTTGCGGCGCATGTAAAAGTCGGCGACATGAACTTCGTACATCGCCATATTGTTGCGCAACGCGATCATCCGCTGCTTGGCGTCGGCGACATATTGGCTGTTGGGGTAGCGGCGGATCAATTCCTGGAAATTATCGTAAGAATCCTTGGCCGGACCGGGGTCGCGCTGCGATGAATCGGTGGGCAGGAAGCGGTCGATAAAGCCGATGCCGCGGTTGTAATTGATCAGACCTTTCAAATAGTAGGCGTAATCGACGCTGGGATTACGCGGATGAATCTTGATGAAACGGTCGGCCGCGGCCAGCGCTGCTTCCGGGTCGTCATTTTTGTAATAAGCGAAGGCCACGTTCAATTGGGCTTGAGCAGCGTAATCGCCGAATGGATACCGCGATTCCAGCGCTTCGTAGAGGGTAACGGCTTTTTGGTAGTTTTTATTATCCAGCGCTTCTTTGGCTTTTTCATGGAACATCTTGTCGTCCCAGCCGGCGTATTCTTCCTCTTTGCTGGCGGAAGAGTCCTTGCTCATGAAGGCATCCAGGGTTTCGCAGCCCTGCAGCATCCAAGCCAGACTGGCGATAAAAACGGTTTTTACTAAAACTAATCGCATACGTTTATCAACACGTTGTAATATTGCGGGTTTTTTGCAGCTTTTGGCGGCGTTCTGGCCGCGAGTATAACTTAAAAACGACTATGACGATATTGACGGCAAGGGTTCCAGAGGAACTGGCGGGTATGCGACTGGACCAGTGTCTGGCCGAAGTGTTTCCGGATTATTCGCGCAGCAAACTGCAAACCTGGATCAAAGCCGGGCGAGTGTTGGTGGATGGCGAGATCATGAAAGGCCGCGAGAAATTGGATGGCGGCGAGGAAATTGAGCTGGATGCCGAAGCCGAGCGCGTGATCGAATACGCGCCTCAGGAAATCCCGCTAGACATTATTTACGAAGATGATTCTTTACTAATCGTGAATAAGCCGGCCGGATTGGTTGTGCATCCGGCTGTCGGCAACTGGGACGGCACCTTAGTCAATGCCTTGCTCAATCACGCTCCCAGCTTGGATACCCTGCCGCGTGCCGGCATTGTGCACCGCATCGACAAGGATACCAGCGGCCTGCTGATGATCGCCAAAACCTTGCAGGCTCATAACAGCCTGGTCGAGCAACTCCAGGAGCGTAGCATCCATCGTGAATATCTGGCGCTGGTAAAAGGCTGGATGACTGCCGGCGGCACCGTCGACGAACCGATCGGTCGCCATCCAGTGGACCGTAAACGTAATGCGGTCGTGCGTCGCGGTGGTAAAGAAGCCATTACCCATTACCGCCTAGAACAACGCTTTAAGCGCCATACGCTGATTCGCGTGAAGCTGGAAACCGGCCGCACTCATCAAATCAGAGTGCATATGACGCACATCAATTATCCGCTGGTCGGCGATCAAGTCTACGGTGGTCGCTTCCAGATGCCGGCCGATTGCAGCCCGGCGTTGGCCGAAGCCTTGCGCAATTTCAAACGTCAGGCCCTACACGCAGCCAAACTGGGTCTGGAGCATCCGGAAACCGGCGAGTATTGCGAATGGGAACAAGCGATCCCCGAAGACATGCAAAACCTATTGAAACTACTGGCGGAAAATGAACTGGATCAAGCCTGATTGGCCGCTGCCGGCGCATGTGCATGCCGCCGTAACCTTGCGCACCGGCGGCGTCAGCACCGGTGCTTACGCCAGCTTAAATCCGGCCGGCCACGTCAACGACGACCCGCAGCATGTTAAAACCAACCGCTACATCATCAAAGACATGCTGCAACTGCCATCCGAACCGGTCTGGCTACAGCAAGTACACGGGGTTCGGGTAGTGAATGCTGATGAAACCGACAGTTTGGCAGAAGCCGACGCCAGTTTCGCCGATCAGCCCGGCACAGTGTGCGCGGTACTGACGGCGGATTGTCTACCCGTGCTGTTCTGCGGAGACGACGGTGAAGTGGTCGCCGCCGCCCACGCCGGTTGGCGTGGCTTGCAGGCCGGCATCATCGCCGAAACCCTATACGCGATGAGTTGCCAGGATGTGCATGTTTGGCTGGGGCCGGCGATAGGCCCGGACAATTTCGAAGTCGGCGACGAGGTGCGGGACGCTTTTATTAAAGACAACCCGATTACCGCCGTGGCATTTCGTGCCAGGCAGCCGGGCAAATGGCTGGCCGATATTTACCGCTTGGCGCGCATTAAACTGGCTGAGCTCGGCGTGGAACAAGTCTACGGCGGCGACCTGTGCACCGTCGCCGATCCACAACGTTTTTACTCGTACCGCCGTGACGGCGCGACCACTGGCCGCATGGCCAGCCTGATTTGGAGAGACTAATTTGACTGTGTTGTTGTCGATTATCTTGTTTACCGCGCTGGGTGGTGTGCTTAGCGTGCTGGCTGCTGCGGTCTTTTTATTGCTGCCGGAAGACAAGCAAAAGCATGTGCTGCCGCACGGCATCAGCTTTGCGATTGGTGCTTTATTGACCGGCGCATTTTGCGGTTTGATCCCGCATGCCTTTGAGGAAGTGCCGGTCGAGGATATGTCTAATCTCTCGGCTACGATCCTGGCCGGCATCCTGTTGTTTTTTGTCTTGGAAAAGTTACTGGTGTGGCGGCACTGCCATTCTCACGCTTGCGAAGCCCACGGCGAAGAATCGCACGATGACCATCATCATAATCATGACCATAAGCATTCAATCCAACCGGCCGGCCATCGCCCTGCCGGCATGTTTATCATCCTCGGCGACAGCATCCATAACTTCGTCGATGGTGTGCTGATCGGTGCGGCGTTTCTGACCGACGTGCAGTTGGGTATCGTCACCAGTTTGGCAGTGGCGGCGCACGAAATTCCGCAAGAAGTCGGCGACTTCGCAATATTGCTGCACAGCGGCTACAAACGCGGCGAAGCTTTGTTTTACAACGTTCTTGCCAGCTTAAGCACGGTAGTTGGCGGCGTATTGGCGTATTTCAGTCTGGGCGATTTGCATCACATCTTGCCTTACTTTTTAACTTTGGCGGCCTCCAGTTTTATTTATATCGCGGTTGCCGATTTGATCCCGTCTTTACATCAAAAGACCGACATCAAAACGTCGCTGCAACAGATCGGTTTTATTTTGGCAGGGGTGGTGTTGATTTTGGTGATGCAGAGCATAGCGCATCGGTTTGAAGGGAAAATTGACGGGGAGAGAGTGGAGCAAACCGGTATTGTTTGATTCCAGACTTTTAAGGTCATGGTCCGGGTGTCTCTTCGTCGTGCGGGCGAAACGCGGGCTGCAAGTTCCGTGATTTAGTAATCATAAGAGTCATCTCGTAATCTGCGGCTAATTTGATAGATATTTTCGGTATCGAATACATTCGTGTAAGCTGCTGTTTCGCCTTCATGCTTAATATTGCAGCGGCGCTCGCCTTTGCGCTTTTCAAGTAAGTCCGTCGATACCGGTTTTTGCCCTAAGCGTCTGTCGTTTTTGTGCGAACGAATAAAATATTCTCTGACCTCGACGATTTTATTTTTGAAGCGCTTGCCATGCAGTTTTTTGATAGCAAGCTTCCCTGCTTTTTCATCGTCAATAAAAATACGACCATGAAACGACAAAACATTTGTCTTTATGTTTTTAAGACAAAAGATGTCGGTTTTTAGGATATTGCCAAGCTTGAAGGGAAGTAACAGACAAAACTTGAGGGCGGGGGCGACAAAGTCTCCCAGCTCACTTTCTTGAGTAATCGACGGGATATTTTTAATAATCAATATCATAAAGACACTCTGGTAGTACTTAGCAGTATTCCAAGGATATTTGCAGCAGCTTCAATAGTTATCGGATCAGCACTCGCGGCCTTCGATGCGGAATTCATGAAAATCAAGTTGCCGGACTTCCGCCCTTATCAGTAAGTTGATTGACTTTGACCACCTTGGTTATCTTGTATAGCGTCAACCAGTCGTTTTACTTTAGGTGCTGGAAACATAGCCCACGTTCCCGAGAAATACAACTAACGCGACCTCTCCCCTTGTGCCGGTCACGTACGCCGCATTGCGATGTCTTGCCGGTGCTCTCCAAAAAATCCGACATGACGCTTGGGCTAAAATCTTCGGTTCCCTGGCTGTTGAAGAAGCGATGGTCTTGGGTCGCCGCATCGGAAAGCTTGACCAATCGGCCTAGCTTATCCTCGGCCGAAGCCATTCTTTAACTTACCGCTTTAGAGCGAGAACGAAACTAATGGTTCCAAGGCCGCGGTCTACTTCCAGCGGTAGGCTCTTTGGTGTTTTTCCGATTGCGGTTTCGCAACACACTACAATCCACTCAATATGTACAGCAAAGCGGCTTTGTGGCGAAAAATAAAATAATTTTTTTGCGGCTTATATTTCCCCGAGAGCAGAAACGGCTTGAATAACTAATTGATTTTCCATGGAACGTATTCTGTTGCTTATCGCACGGCCATACAGGCTGTCCGTTTCAATTTATATACAAATTAGTAGGTATTTAATAAGTCTTGCAAAGCCAGTTTTAATGGGTGTAAGGTTCGATATGACGGCATGGAAAAATAAATGTAAGACTACAAATAGCAACGGTTTGTGTAAAAAAGCAGCGCTATTGTAGTTAATTAGCAACGGATATTTACCGGGGCTAAATATTATCTTTATTTTATGCCGCGTTTAAAAATGACAGCGTAACAACTAGATGCGCGTCTATAAAAATAATGTCCTCACCATGAGATTAGTTATGTCCAAATTTCCAATCGATCTTGGCGCTTACCAGCGCATCAGCTTAGATCCAAAAAACCCAACCTTGACCGATGCACAACGTGCCAGCCTGAAAGCCAATATTCAGCTTTGCCGTGACGCCATCGTATTTTTTACTTCAACCGGCGCGGCGCGCGGCGTGGGCGGTCATACCGGCGGCCCATACGATACCGTACCGGAAGTCATGATCATGGATGCGTTATTTCGTGGTTCCGATCAATTTGTGCCGATTTTCTTTGACGAAGCCGGCCATCGTGTTGCCACTCAGTATCTGATGTCGACCCTGAACGGTGATCTACCGGCTGAACGGCTGATGGAATATCGCGCCGCGCATTCGCATTTGCCGGGTCACCCTGAATTGGGCTTCACCCCGGGCGTAAAATTCAGTTCCGGCCGTTTGGGCCACATGTGGCCGTATGTCAACGGTGTGGCTATAGCCAACCCCGATAAAACCTTGTTCTGTTTGGGTTCCGATGGTTCGCAACAGGAAGGTAACGATGCCGAAGCCGCCCGTCTGGCAGTGGCGCAAGGCCTGAACGTCAAACTGATCATCGACGACAACAACGTCACCATCGCCGGCCATCCGTCCGATTATCTGAAAGGTTGCAGCACCGCCAAAACCCTGGCTGGTCAAGGTGTTACCGTGCTGGAAGGCGACGGTGAAGACCTGGATGATTTATATAAACGCATCATCACCGCGATCAACACGCCCGGCCCGGTGGCAGTCATCAACCATCGGCCGATGTGTCCAGGCATCGTCGGCCTGGAAGGCTCAACTCACGGCCACGATGTCGTCTCGGTAAAAGTCGCGCTGGAATATCTGGAGTCGCACGGCCAACAAGCCGCCGCGGATCATCTAAGAACCGTGCAAGCGCCTAAAAACGACGCGGTATTTTTGGGTTCCAGCGACAAATGGGATGCCAACCGCAATGTCTTCGGCGATGCCTGCGTGGATGTTTTGGGTCGTTTAACTGAAGCAGAGCGGATTGCCAAAGTGCGGGTTGTGGACAGCGATTTGGAAGGCTCTTGCGGCTTGTTCAAAATTCATAAAGCCTTCCCGGAAGTGTTTATCTCCTCTGGCATCATGGAGCGCGGAAATTTTTCCGCAGCGGCCGGCTTTGGTATGGCAGCAGGTAAACAAGGCATTTTCGGCACTTTCAGCGCGTTTTTAGAGATGCTGATGTCTGAAATCACTATGGCCCGTTTGAACAACTCCAATGTATTGAGCCATTTCTCGCATTCCGGTATCGATGACATGGCCGACAACACCTGCCATTTCGGTTTGAACAATATGTTCGCCGACAACGGCCTAAGCGACGCATACGATACCAAGCTGTATTTCCCGGCTGATCCGTTGCAAATGAAAGCTTGCGTGGAAAAAGTCTTCTTCGACCCAGGTTTGCGTTTTATCTTCTCCACCCGCTCCAAAGTGCCGACTATTTTGGACGGCAATGGTAATGAGTTTTTCGGTGGCGACTACAAATTCGTGCCCGGCAAAGACGAAATCATTCGCGAAGGTACAGCGGGTTATATCGTCAGCTTCGGTGAAGCCTTGTATCGCTCGCTGGATGCGGTTGAGCGCTTGAAACAACAAGGCGTGGACGTCGGTTTGATTAACAAGCCTACGTTGAATGTCATCGACGAAGACGTGCTGGCCAAGCTCGGCAAAGCGCCGAAAGTGCTGGTGGTTGAGTCGTTTAACCGTAAAACCGGTTTGGGTAGCCGTATGGGTACTTGGTTGCTGGAGCGCGGTTACACACCGAAATACGCGCATATTGCTACGCATAAAGAAGGCTGTGGCGGGTTGTGGGAGCAATTCCCGCATCAAGGTATTGACCCGGCTGGCATCATGGCCAGTTTCTTGAAAGGTTAATCCTCCCTCTCAACTTGGGGCGCAGGGAAGCGCCCATATTTTTCGGCTGCGGTTCGTTGCAAGACGGGGGTTCCTAATCAAATCTACGGAACTTGGCGAATTCGCAGTAAAAACACTTTGCTCTTCTAGGACCGAGCCATGCCGAAAATACGTACCTCTTAACAGTCCGATGTCTGGTGTGCAGTTATTGCAGATCAAATATCGGCCCAATTTCACTCGAGTTAAAAGTTTCAGCAAATCAATTCCGACAAACAAAACCGGATTCAAATTATTTCGACTGATTAATGCAGTCCTACGTCAGGTAAAACATGCAAAAACGAATTATCGGTGACAATCGGCCCGACACAGCATCTTTAACCACGCCGCAGTTAAATCTGGAGGAACTTGCAGACGTTGAAGTCTCGTCAGAGGATGCGGAGCACCCTATCGAAGCCGCTCTACTGAATGGATTTAGAGGCGGGTGGCGAGCGGGAATGCCGGGATTGCAAGTTATTCGGCTACTGTTTATGCAGGCGCAGCCAGTGAAGTGTATTCAACTGGATTTTTTGGAATCCGCTATTGCCAGAACGCAAGAGTACGTCGTTCGCATTTCTCAGGATAACGGACAGTCGTTTAACGAAATCGTCCGCCAACATTGGAATTTTAATCCGCAAGGTTGCACTGTGGCATCGGAACAGCACCTTGTCGATTTACCTGCGGTAAGCATTATCGAATTACATATCACTCCGGATATTAACGACTCAGGCGTATTTGCTTCGCTTGAAAAAATGCGTGTATTTTGAGTTTTCGCCGGTAATTTTTAGGTTTGAAAAAGCCTTGGAAAAACCTGATACACCCTATAAAACATATTCGGCCAGCAGCTTATTTTTCTGAAGATTTAACCATGTCAGCGCCTACACACAATATCCATCAATTAACCAAAAATACCATTGCTCTAATTCTTGCCGGCGGACGCGGTTCCCGGTTAATGAATATGACGGATTGGCGGGCCAAACCCGCCGTGCCTTTTGGCGGCAAGTTTCGTATTATCGATTTTCCGTTATCCAATTGCGTGAATTCCGGCATCCGTAAAATAGGCGTAATGACGCAATATAAGGCCGATTCGCTGATCCGCCATATTCAAAAAGGCTGGGGATTCATGCGCGGCGAATTCGGGGAATATGTCGACATAATGCCGGCGCAACAACGCATCGACGAAAACTCTTGGTACAAAGGTACAGCCGATGCCGTATTGCAGAATATCGATATTCTGCGGGCCCGCCAACCTGATCATATTTTAATTCTGGCCGGCGATCATATTTATAAAATGGATTATGCGGCCATGTTAATCGACCACGTCGAAAAAAATGCCGATTTAACCATAGGCTGTCTGGAAGTATCGTTAAAAGACGCATCTGCTTTTGGCGTGATGGACGTGGACGAAAATCGCCGGGTCAGAGCATTTGTCGAAAAACCGGCCAATCCACCTGTGATGCCCGGTAGAACCGATACCGCATTGGCCTCAATGGGTATTTATATCTTTAATGCCGATTTTTTATGGCAGCAATTAATTAAAGACTCCCAGACTGAAAATTCCACCAACGATTTTGGTAAAGATATTATTCCCGCCGTCATCGACGATCATATTGTTAATGCCTATCCGTTTTTGGATCTACAAAGCGGTCAACAAAGTTATTGGCGCGATGTCGGGACAATAGACGCCTATTGGGCGTCCAATTTGGAATTAATTGGCGTCGAACCGGATTTGAATTTATACGATACGTCCTGGCCGATATGGACCTATCAGGAACAAACGCCGCCGGCCAAATTTGTCTTCGACGACAACGGCCGGCGGGGTCTAGCTGTGGATTCGATGATTGCCGGCGGTTCCATTATTTCCGGCGCAACTATCAAGCATTCCATGGTGTTCTCGAATGTTACCGTGAACGAATCATCGCTTATCAAAGACAGCATCCTGTTACCACAAGTACGGATAGGTCAAAATTGCCGTATTACCAAAGCCATCGTTGAAAAAGGTTGTGAAGTGCCAGCAGGCACGGTGATTGGCGAGAATCTTGACGACGACAAAAACAGATTTTATGTCAGCGAAGGCGGGGTGGTGCTGGTAACTGCCGAAATGTTGGGGCAAAAACTACATTACGTCAGGTAATAAGGTATCCGAAGCGCCCGTTTATAGGATTGATTTATAACGGGCGCCTAAGGCCTTAGCCGCCAAATAGCTGGTGATCGATCAAATCGCATAGACAATGCGAGATCAACAAATGTACTTCCTGAATGCGGGCCGTGGAGTAAGACGGTACGCGGATTTCGATGTCGGCTTCGTTCAACGCGCCAGCCAGTACACCGCCGTCCTTGCCGCTTAGCGCGATAACGGTCATGTCGCGGTCGTGCGCCACTTTTACGGCCTTGATGATATTGCCGGAGTTGCCGCTGCTGGTGTAGACCAACAAGATGTCGCCAGCCTGCCCCAAAGCACGCAATTGCTTCGCGAAGATTTCGTCATAATGATAGTCGTTGGCGATAGACGTTATGGTTGAGGTGTCGGTACTCAGGGCAATCGCCGGTAGGGCGGGACGCTCCCGTTCAAAACGGTTCAACATTTCCGAAGAAAAATGCTGCGCATCGCCCGCTGAGCCGCCATTACCACAGGTCAGCACTTTTTTGTCGTTTACCAACGCTTCGACGATTTTTTGCGAGGCGAATTCTATCAGCTCGCACAGGCTGGCCATCGCATCCTGCTTGGTTTGAATGCTGTCGGAAAAGTGGGCGATGATGCGGTCTTGTAAACTCATAGTGCTCAGGTTTGAAAAGCGTTTTTAATCCAGTCCAGCCGGTTGTCGCCGGCTACAGCAACTACGTCGAAGCGAATCGAGACGTTGCTCAGATTGTTGATTATGACATAGTGTTGGGTGGCGGCGATGATGCGCGCCTGTTTTTGCCGGGTGATACTGGCTAGCGCGCCGCCGAATTGCTCCGATTTACGAAAGCGCACTTCCACGATCACCAGCGCCGCGCCGTCTTTCATCACCAGATCCAACTCGCCCATTTTGCAGCGGAAGTTACTACACACCCATTGCAAGCCGTGCTTTTGTAAATAGGCCAAGGCTTGTTGTTCGGCGCTATCGCCCTTTTGCAGATGAACCGGCTTGGTTTTGCCGAATAACATGCTATTCGATAAAGCCTGAGGCGACCGGCACGCCGCTTCTAAACTGGGCGCATACCAGTTTGCGGGTAATGCGATTTTCGTTGTTTAAGGACAAGCGACCGGTCGCGCCGGCGTAAGGTCCGCCGGCCAACTGCGGTAGTTGGCCGATGACGTTATAGGCATCTATGCCCAAAGCGACTAGTTTGACTTGGCTATCGCTCAGGCCTTGCCAGGTATTTTGCACGGCTTGTTGGCTCAAAGGGCCGCTATAGGCGTCGGCAAACACCCACGGTAGATCGCAGAAATTAATGTTGCCTAACTCACTATCGCGCACCGGGTTTTGCCGGCCGCTATAGATATTGGGCATCGCATAAACCGACAACTCGCTGCTTTGCGAGTACTTTAATTGCGGCGCCAGCTCTCTAGCCAATTCCGGGCTGGCACTCACGAACAAGGCCAATGATTGTTTCTGACCATTCACGCTGACGCTGGGGCTGAGTAAGGTTTTTACGATGGCCGCGAAATCGTGCTGTTTCGGATCGTAGCTTTCCACGCCAACCACCGCGCCGCCGGCTGCTTGCCAGGCCGACATCAGATAATGGCGCACTCGTTGGCCTTGATTGGTATCCGGCGTCAGCAATACAGCGTTCTGTTGGCCGTCACGCTTGGCCTTTAGCACCAATTGTTCCGCGTCGTCGATCGGGCTGAGGCCGAACTGATACAGATTGGTTTTGCTCAGATTTTCCACATGATTCAGCGCCAGCACCGGTATGGTTAATTCGGTGGATTGCACCAGGCTTTGGATTTGTTCTTTCACCAACGGCCCTATCACCTGTTTGGCGCCGTCGCTGACGGCTTGCCGATACACGTTGGCGATATCGTCTTTTTCGCTGTCGTAATACTTTAAAGGCATTTGCGGCGCGGCGCTGGCGGCCAGGCGATGGGCTACCGTCAATCCTTCCCTGATAGCTTTAGCCGCACTGGCATAAGAGCCCGAGCTGGGCAGCAGTACGGCAATGGTTGCTCCCGGCGTTGGCGGTTGCGCGGGCTGTTCCGGTTCTTGAGTTGCTTGTTGAACGGCTGGCGGCGGGTTCAGATAGGCTTGCAGATAATCGGCGTTGGCCGGATGACCGGGAAACATTTGCCGCCATTGCTGGATTTGTCCGGCTGTGTCGAAACCGGCCACGTTGCGTTGCTTAAGAATTTTAGCCAACGCCATCCAGCCGCTCAATTCGTCGACGATGGGCGACGGGCCGCTGAGGGTTTCCAGCGGCAACACGCTGAGCGCATCCAGGATGGCGACAATGTTTTGTTTTTGCTGCTCGGGTTTTTGCAGCAGTCGGCCCAGTTTAAGACGAGCTCTGACGCTGGGCAATACATCACCCAGCAAGGCATGGACGAAGGCCATGGATTGGTAATAAGCAATTTGATCGGCGTCGGTCAGTATGGCAGGCCGCACCCCCTCGAGCTTTTTCAAGGCTTGTTCCGCATCGCCCATACTCAAGGCCACTTGGGCTTGGAGCAATTTATATTTGCTGAACAGTTCCGGTGATAACTGTTCGGCGTTGATCTTATCCAGGGCTTTTTGCGCGGCCTGGCTGTCGCCGGCTTGCAAGCGAGTGTCGGCATCCAGCAGATGCAGACTGTTTTGATTGTCGGTCATCCGGTAACTGCGCGGCGGTTCTGCCGGTTTGGCTTTTCGGGTGCTGGCCTGTGGGCGCACTTCCAATTGAGTCTTGTTTTTGACCGGTTGTTCGCTGCAAGCCGCCAGAAACAACAGGCCGAAAAACCAGCAGCTTAAAACACGACGCGGCATAATGACGGCAAATTTGCGATCAGACATAGCATAGGGCCTGAAGAATAAATGTACGGAAAATTATACGTGGTTGCCACGCCAATAGGTAATCTGGCCGATTTCAGCTTTCGGGCGGTGGACGTCTTAAAGCAGGTGGATTTGATTGCCGCCGAAGATACCCGCCACGTCAAGATGTTGTTGCAACATTACGGCATCAATAAGCCGCTGCAATCGCTGCATCAACATAATGAAGACCATGCTTCGCAAGGCTTGGTAGACAAAATACGCGATGGTCAGTCGGTGGCCTTGGTGTCCGATGCCGGTACGCCGATGATCAGCGATCCCGGTTTTCCGCTGGTCAAATTGGCCAGGCAACAGGGTGTGGAGGTGTGTCCGATTCCCGGTGCCTGCGCGCTGATCGCAGCCTTGTCGGTGGCGGGCTTGCCGACCAGTCGTTTCAGTTTCGAAGGTTTTTTGCCACGCACCGGCTCGGCGCGGCGCAGTTTTTTCGAACACAAGTTGGCTGACAACTCGACTTGGGCCTTTTACGAATCCAGCCATCGTATCCAGGCCGCTCTGGAAGACATGCTCACGGTATTTCCGGCCGAGCATCAAATCGTCGTGGCCCGGGAAATCACCAAATTGCATGAAACCATCGTTGGCGACGAACTGGCCAAGGTGTTGGAGAAAGTGCAGATCGACGAAAACATGCGCAAGGGTGAGTTCGTGGTGTTGGTGGCCGGTCGCGAGCACGTTGATCAGGATGATGAATTAAACGACGAGCAGCGGCGGATTTTGGGCATACTGCTAACAGAATGCTCCACCAAAACCGCCGCCGCGCTGGCGGCAGAGATTACCGGCCAGCGTAAAAAAACCTTGTATCAGGCGGCGTTGGCGATGCAGGACAAGCAAGGCGGCTAAATGCCGACAATCTTATGTCGCTTAAACCCGGACATCGATCCCATTACTGGAGACACTGGCCGACTCCAGCAATTTCAAGGCGTTTTGTCCTTGTTGTTCCTGCATTTCCTTGGCTTTAACCAGCATGGCCACTTCGACTTGCTGAGCGGTTTTTTGGGTGGACATTTGCGTCGCAAGTGCGGCTATGGAAGAGACGGAATCGAGCATGACGTGGCCTCGTCGGGTTGGTTCAGGAAAGCGGTCGCCGTAAGGCAACGCGTGGGCATGCTAGGTTATCGAACAGCAAGCCGATAACTTTAGAGGAGTTACAAAAATAGCCGCATACCGGCACTTTCAATAAACTTACCCGCGTTCTGCCGGGGCGTGGGGCGTAAACTATAATGTCCTACGGAGTCGGCTAGACCGGCACCATTCAGAATCGGGCGGCGTCCAAAACGGTTCCAAACGAATTCGCCTTCCGGCGCGGCGCACGAGATTGCGTCAGCCCCGGAAAAAATTGGTATATTTTGCTGAAAACTGCGTTTGGCAGGGTATCCTGAAAGCGTTACGGCAAACCGATTAAAGAGTTTTATGACACATAAAGGCAATATTCTCGCCGTTGACGACACCCCGGCGTCCTTAAAATTATTAACGGATATTCTGAAGGACGAAGGCTACGAGGTTCGTTCCGCTATTAGCGGCGAATTGGCCTTGAATTCCGCGCTAAAAAACCCGCCGGAACTGGTATTGCTGGATATCCGCATGCCGGAGATGGATGGCTTCGAAGTCTGCCGGCAACTGAAGGCTAACCCGAATACTTGCGATGTACCGGTCATCTTCGTTAGCGCGATAATGGATACCGACGAAAAAGTGCGCGGCTTTGACTTGGGCGGAGTGGATTTTGTCACCAAGCCTTATCAGCGCGACGAATTGTTGGTTAGGGTGCGTACTCATTTGGAGTTTGATCGCCTGCGCAACCATCTGGAAGAACAGGTGGAAGAGCGAACCAGTAAACTCATGGAAAGCGAGAGAAAGTTGCGCGCCGGCATGCTGGATTTCGTCACGGCGATTGCGGCTACTATTGAAGCGCGCGATCCTTACACCGCCGGTCATCAGCGCCGCGTCGCTCACCTCGCCACGGCTATCGCCCGCGGTTTGCAATTGCCGGAAGAGCGGATAGAGGGGCTTACGCTGGCGAGCGTGGTACACGATATCGGCAAAATTCGGATCCCCGCCGAAATACTTTGCAAGCCCGGACGGCTGGACGATTTGGAATTCAGCTTGATTAAGCGGCACGCCGAAACTGGCTACGATATCCTCAAATCCATCCATTTCCCCTGGCCAATTGCCCAAATCGTCTTGCAGCACCACGAACGCCCCAACGGCAGCGGTTATCCGCATGGCTTAAAGGCGGGTGAGATTTTGCTGGAAGCCGAAATTCTGGCGGTTGCCGATGTGGTGGAAGCGATGACGTCTCATCGCCCCTACCGAGCCGGTTTGGGCCTGGATGCCGCACTACAGGAAATTTCCGATAATCGCGGTGTGCTGTATAACTCGGAGATAGTCGAGATTTGTTTGAAGCTTTTTCGAGAACGGGGTTACAGTCTGCCTGTTTGAGCGGCTCCTTACGCGGTTAGCAGCGCGCTTTGGCAAATTTAAGGAATGCGATCAGACCGTTTGCCCGAAACTACCTGAGGGCAGCCCGTAAACCACATCAGTCTTGTGAGTTCAGCTATGCCAGGTCAGCTTGATTTTCCAAACAATGTCTCCAGGCGGCTGATTGCCGGGGCGGTTCTGCTTAATTTGTTGGTTATCGTCACCGTGGGATTTGCGCTGTATCGCAGCTTCGACAAATATCAACAGCGCGCCGAAATTACGACGCAGAACCTGGCCAAGGTTATCTCGCAAAACTTAGATAGCGTTATCGAAAAAGTCGACTTAGGCGTGTTGGTGGCAGTGGAGGAAATCCAGCGGCAACAAGCTATGGGGAGCGTTGATGCCGAAGCGCTGTCTGTTTTTATGCGGCGCTTACAATCGCGTCTGCCATGGGTTATCGGGCTTAGGGCTACAGACCAGCAAGGTTGGTTATCCTATGGCGTGGATGTACCTAAAGACACACGGCTTAGCATGGCTGATCGGCTCTATTTCACTAGTTTGCGCGATAATCCGGCACTTGGGTTATTTATTAACAAACCGGTGATGTCTCATGTCAATAAGGTTTGGGTGATTAATTTTGCGCGGCGTCTTAACCATGACGACGGCAGTTTTGCCGGCGTGGTTTTCGCAAACGTTTCATTGGATAACCTGGGTAAAGTGCTTGCCAACATCGATGTCGGCAGTCGCGGGGCGATTAACCTAAGAGATGCGGACATGGGCCTAATTGTTCGTTACCCCACCCCTGCCGAGCCCGGCAACGCGATTGGCGATAAAACCATTTCGCCGGAATTTCGCCGGATGCTCGCATCCGGATATACCTCGGGAGTGTTCTACACGCCTACCAGCTTTGACAATACCGCCAGGGTGGTATCTTTTCGCAAACTGGATTCCTATCCGCTATGGGTGAGCGTCGGTCTGGCTCGGGACGATTTTCTGGCGGAGTGGTGGAATGAAGTTATGGAAATGGCCGGTCTGGTCATCCTGTTTACTTTGATTTCGGTTAGCAGCGCCCGGTTCGTAGTCCGCGCTTGGCTGCGGCAATTGCAGGCCGGGGCCAAGTTGGCGGTGGAGGAGGAAAAATTCCATACCGTCGCTGACTACACCTACGACTGGGAATATTGGGAAGGCGACGAACAGCAGATTTTGTATATGACGCCTTCCAGCCAGCGGGTTACCGGTTATGCGGCCGAGGAATTCATCGCCGATGTCGGGTTATTGCCCCGCATCATACATGCCGACGACCGGCACTTGCTGGCCGATCATCGTCATGACGTCGAGCATTTGCGCTTGGCTGAAGTAGATTTTCGCATCGTCCGCCGCGACGGCGAAATTCGTTGGATCTCGCATTGTTGCCAGGCCGTGTTCGGGGCGGACAATAGCTACCGGGGCAGGCGTATCACTAATCGCGACATTACGGAACGGCACCTATTTGCCACTGAAATCAATCGGCTGGCGCAAGCGGCGGATCAAAATCCGACCGGCATCCAGATTACCGATCTTCAGGGCATATTGACCTACACCAATCACGCCTATACGCGGATCACCGGCTATACGTTCGGCGAGGCTTATAAAATGACGCCTCGCGCACTAGTGTCCACTGAAATAACTGCCGACGAATACCAAGCCTGTCAGGCAAAATTGGCAGCAGGCAAACTGTGGAAATCCTCGCTGACAAATCGCCACAAGAACGGCGAATTGCGCTGGGAGCAGATCACTGCGTCGCCGATTTACGACGAAGCCTATCAGGTTTGTAATTATCTTTATTTACGCACGGACATCACCGAAGCCAAGCGAACGGAAGCTGCCTTATACAAGCTCAATCGCGAGTTGCGCGCCATCAGTAATTGTAATCAGGCCTTGCTGCGTAACGACGACGAGCAAAGCCTGCTCAAAGAAATCTGTCGTATTGTCTGTGACGAAGCCGAATATCGTATGGCGTGGGTAGGCTATTTGGAGCACGGCCATCCCAAAACGATACGCCCGGTAGCCTGGGCCGGTTTTGAAGACGGCTATCTGGCGGCTACCGATCACAGTTGTGGGGATGCGGCGGGCGAACACAGTCCCGCTGCCGCCGCCATTTACAGCGGCAAAAAAGTGTATGTTCAGGATGTCTGCACCGATGCGCTGATGGCTTCGGCACGAGACGCTGCGTTGCAACGCGGCTATCGCTCGGTTATCGCCTTGCCTTTGGCGGATCAAAACGCGGATATTTTTGGCGCGCTAACGATTTATTCGGCAGAACCAAACGCGATCACGGCAGCGGAGATCCGTTTGCTAGAGGAACTGGCCGGCGATCTGGCCTTCGGCATTTCTGTGCTGCGCGATAAGGCTGAGCGCTTGCAAATGGAAGAGTATTTACGCGATTCCGAGGAGCGGTTGCGTTTGACATTGGAAGCTACCAAGGTTGGTGTTTGGGACTGGGATGTAAGAAACGACCAATGGTATGCCTCGCCGACCTATTACACGATGCTCGGCTATCCTGCCCGTGACGGCATGGTTGATCGGCGCGAATGGTTCGAGAGCGTCCATCCGGAGGATCAGGCGGAGGTCAGCGCCAAAATGAGCGGCGTGTTGTCCCTGGATTTCACGGAATATCAATACCAAGCGCGCATGCGCCATGCAGACGGCAGTTATCGTTGGCAGTATGTGCGCGGTTTTGGTATTCGGCGCGATGCGGACGGTAAGGTCATTCGGATGTTGGGTATTCGCATGGATATCCACGATAGCAAGCAAAACGAGGAAGAATTGCGGCGTTATAAAGAACATCTGGAAGACGAAATCCAGCAGCGTACTTCCGACCTCATAGTGGCGCGCGATGCAGCGGAAGCGGCAAATAGGGCCAAGAGCGTATTCCTGGCCAATATGAGCCACGAATTGCGTACTCCGCTGAACGCAATTCTCGGATTCTCGAAATTGATGCGGAAAAATCCGCAATTGTCGGACGAGCAAAGGCAAAACCTGGATATCATCAATCGTAGCGGCGAGCATTTGTTGGCGTTGATTAACGACGTATTGGAAATGGCTAAAATCGAAGTAGGCCGTCTGCATCTGGAAAATGCCCCCTTCGATTTGGGTAATATGGTGCGCGATATTAGCGATATGATGAGTGTCCGCGCCGCCGAAAAGGGCTTGAGGTTGTTGATCGATCAGGCCTCGCAATTTCCGCGTTTCATCGTCGGTGACGAGGCCCGCTTGCGTCAAGTGCTGATCAATCTGGTGGGTAATGCCATTAAATTTACTCAGCAAGGCGGTGTTACCTTACGCCTTGGCACCCGTAAAAATCGAATTTCGCATCTACAGATCGAGGTTGAAGATTCCGGCGTGGGAATCCCGGCGGCTGATCAACAGCGCATTTTCGAACCGTTCGTGCAGTTGGGTGAGCAAAGGGATAATCAAGGCACCGGCTTGGGATTGACCATTACCCGCCAGTTTGTGGAGCTGATGGGCGGTGCGCTTACGCTGGAAAGCCAACCGAATCAAGGCGCTTTATTTAGAATAGATTTACCGCTCGCGGAAGTTAATCAGGCGGATATCGCCGGTCCCAGTTTCGATAAAGCCGAAGCCGGTACCGTCATCGGCTTAGTTGAGGGGCAAAGCAATTACCGTATATTAATCGTTGAAGATCAGCCCGAAAATCAGTTATTGCTGGCCAAGTTGATGGAATCGGTCGGGTTTTCCTGCAAGGTGGCCGGCAATGGCGCACAAGGCATAGAGCTATTTCAAACATGGCAACCGCACTTTATCTGGATGGATAGGCAAATGCCGGTAATGGACGGCTTGGAGGCCACGAAAAAAATCCGTAAGTTGCCAGGCGGGCGAGAGGTCGTCATTGTTGCCGTCACAGCCTCCGCATTCCTGGAGCAGCGTAGCGAACTACTGGAAGCCGGTATGAACGATTTTGTGCGCAAGCCTTATCGCTTCAACGAAATCTACGACTGTCTAGCCAAGCACTTGGGTGTGCGTTATGTTTACGAGGGTGTTCCGGAACAAAACCGGCAGTTCGCGCCATTAACGCCGGACATGTTGGCAGGCTTGCCGGCATCCGCACGGGAGGAACTGAAAAATGCACTGGAAAGCCTCGAGCCGGAACGTATAGAACAAGCGATAGTTCTGGCGACTGCTCAGGATCCTGAATTGCGCAAAATCCTGGCCTATTTAGCTGATAACTTTGACTATCCGGCCATTCTGAAGGCTTTGACCAGCTGATTTTTCGTTCGCCGTTTTGAGTGGCGGTGCGTTGTTCCGGCAGTTGCGCTTTAACTGCGGCTAAACCGATACTAAGCGGTTGGCAAGCAGTCGCCTGTATCGATGGCTATGCTAAACGCATTGAGCTGTAGGCTATCGAATGGCCAATTTAGTTGGCTTTGGCTTTGGGCGTGCCACAGCACCGGAATCAATACGCTGTAGTCCGCCTGCCATTGCTCACTGGCCATAATGTCCCGGCTCGTGAAATCCAGTCCGGCGGCTACCAATAACGCCTCAGCCTCTTCGCACAAATGGCAGCCTTCGGTGCCGAACAGGATAAACTCCGTCATTACTTTAACGGTTAATGGTTTAAATGCGCCGCCAACCAGCGTTCGGCCACCTCGACCTTCAGGCCTTTGCGTCGCGCGTAGTCTTCCAGCTGGTCTTGATCGATCTTGCCGACATTGAAATACTGCGAGTCCGGGTGCGAGAAATACCAGCCACTGACTGCGGCGGTCGGATACATCGCAAAGTTTTCGGTTAGTTCGATAGTGGTGTTCTCAGTGACATTCAGCAGCTCGAACAACTTGGCTTTTTCGGTGTGGTCCGGGCAGGCCGGATAGCCGGGGGCCGGACGGATACCCTGATACGCTTCTTCGATCAGCGCATGGTTGTCGTGTACTTCATCTTCCGCATAACCCCAATAATCGCGGCGTACGGCTTGATGCATGTATTCCGCAAATGCTTCGGCCAAACGATCGGCCAGGGCTTTGAGCATGATGGAGCTGTAGTCATCGTGATCTTTTTCGAATTCAGCCAACTTGGTTTCGATGCCGATACCGGAGGTCACCGCGAAACCGCCTAGATAGTCGGCAATGCCGCTACCGACCGGAGCGATGAAGTCGGACAGACAGTAGTTTGGCCGGCCCGGCGCTTTGACGTTTTGCTGACGCAAATGATGCAGCGTTTCGCGTTGCTGACTGCGGCTGTCGTCGGTATACAGCACGATGTCGTCGCCGTCGCTGTTGGCAGGGAAGAAACCGATCACGGCTTTGGCCGTCAGCCATTGCTCGCGGATGATGTGTTTCAGCATATCCTGGGCGTCTTCGAACAATTTTGTTGCCTCGACGCCGACCACGTGATCGCTAAGAATGGCCGGATAGCTGCCAGACAACTCCCAGGTCTGGAAGAAAGGTGTCCAGTCGATATACCAAACCAGTGTATCCAGTGGGAAATTATCGACGACTTTGGTGCCGAGGAACTTGGGCTTAACCGGCTGATGGCTGGCGTAATCGAATTTATTGAGCCGGGCGTTTTCCAGATTATGTTGTGGATTCTTAGCGTGTCGCCCCTTGTGACGCTCGCGCACCACTTCATACTCGGCACGGGTTTTTTCCACGAAATCGGCTTTTAAATCGTCGCTGAGCAGGGAGCTGACCACGCCGACACTGCGCGATGCATCGGTGACATAGACGGTCGGCGACTGGTAGTGCGGTTCGATTTTTACGGCGGTATGCGCGCGCGAGGTAGTCGCGCCGCCTATCATCAAGGGAATCGTAAACCCTTGGCGTTGCATTTCCTTGGCGACGTGCACCATTTCATCCAGGGACGGCGTGATCAAGCCGCTGAGGCCGATTACGTCGACATTTTGCTCACGGGCGGTTTTCAAAATGGTCTCGGCCGGCACCATTACGCCCAAGTCGATGACTTCATAATTGTTGCATTGCAAGACCACACCGACGATGTTTTTGCCGATGTCGTGCACGTCGCCTTTCACGGTGGCCATCAGCACCTTGCCGTTGGTTTGTCGCTCGCTGCCGTCTATTTCGGCATCCATGAAGGGCATTAAATACGCCACGGCTTTTTTCATGACTCGCGCCGATTTGACCACTTGCGGCAGAAACATCTTGCCTTCGCCGAACAAGTCGCCGACCACATTCATGCCGTCCATCAACGGCCCTTCGATGACGTGCAGCGGCTTTTCGGCTTCCAGCCTTGCCGCTTCGGTATCTTCTTCGATGTAATCGGCGATACCTTTTACTAACGCATGTTCCAGGCGTTTAGTGACCGGCCATTCCCGCCATTCCAGGGTTTCCTGTTTCGCAGCCTGGCCGCTGCCGCGATATTTTTCGGCGATTGCCAGCAGATTTTCAGTACCTTCCGGCGTGCGGTTCAGGATCACGTCTTCGACAGCGTTACGCAGTTCTTCCGGAATATCGGCGTAAATCGCCAGCTGCCCGGCGTTGACGATACCCATGTCCATGCCGGCTTGTACCGCATGGTACAGGAACACCGCATGGATCGCTTCGCGTACCGGGTTGTTGCCGCGGAATGAGAACGACACATTGGAGACGCCGCCCGAAATCAAGGCGTGCGGCAAAGTCTGCTTGATGATGCGGGTAGCTTCGATGAAATCGACGCCGTAATTGTTGTGCTCTTCAATGCCGGTGGCGACCGCGAAGATATTCGGGTCGAAGATGATGTCTTCCGGCGGGAAACCGATTTGTTCGGTCAGAATTTTATAGGCGCGGGTACAGATTTCCACCTTGCGCGTCATCGTATCGGCTTGGCCTTGCTCATCAAACGCCATCACGATGACGGCGGCGCCATAACGGCGCACCAGCTTGGCGTGCTTAATAAACGCTTCCTCGCCTTCCTTGATGGAAATCGAGTTGACGACACCCTTACCCTGGATGCATTTCAGACCGGCTTCCAGAATCTCCCATTTCGAGGAATCCAGCATGATCGGCACCTTGGCGATGTCCGGCTCGGCCGCCAGCAGATTCAAAAAGCGCACCATCGCGGCTTTTGAATCCAGCATGCCTTCGTCCATGTTGATGTCGATAATCTGCGCGCCGTTTTCGACCTGCTGTTTGGCAACTTCCAAGGCTTCTTCGTAACGCTCTTCAATGATCATTTTTTTGAACACTGCCGAGCCGGTAACGTTAGTGCGTTCGCCAACGTTAACGAACAGAGTTTCCGGACCGATGCTCATGGCTTCCAGGCCGGCCAGGTGGCAGCGTTTTTCCAGTTCCGGGATTTGCCTTGGCGGGTATTTTTCCAGCGCGGCAACAATGGCGCGGATGGTGTCCGGCGAGGTGCCGCAACAACCGCCGATGATATTTAAGTAGCCGCTGGCGGCCCAGTCGGCCAATTCGGCGGCCATTTGCTCCGGGGTTTCGTCGTATTCGCCGAATTCGTTAGGCAAACCGGCGTTGGGATGCGCGGAAACGTAGGTGTCGGCGATGTTGGACAGTTCTTCGATGTACTGGCGCAATTCCTGGGCACCCAGCGCGCAGTTGAAGCCGATAGAGATCGGTTGCACGTG
Organism: Methylomonas methanica; assembly: GCF_001644035.1. Lineage (GTDB taxonomy): Bacteria > Pseudomonadota > Gammaproteobacteria > Methylococcales > Methylomonadaceae > Methylomonas > Methylomonas methanica_A. The sequence goes on along the minus strand of NZ_LUUG01000073.1, from coordinate 74,640 downwards.
CTTTAATGAATACCAAAATGCCGCTGCGGTTTGGCCCGAAAGCGTCCGACCGGATGCGTCGGTGATCGTGCCGGAGATCATTACCGGCAGTTTGTAGCCGAGTTTGTCGAAGGTTTGTTCGACCGCGAAAATCGCCGCTTTGGCATTCAGCGTATCGAATACAGTTTCTATCAGGATGATGTCGGCACCGCCGTCGATCAAGCCTTGGGTGGCTTCGCTGTAGGCTGCAACCAAGTCGTCGAAAGTAATGTTGCGGAAGCCCGGATCATTCACATCCGGGGACATGGATGAGGTGCGATTGGTGGGTCCTAACACTCCAGCGACGAAGCGCGGTTTGTCCGGCGTCAGAGCACTAACTTCCTCCGCGGCCTGTTTGGCAACGCGGGCTGAGGCGACGTTAATCTCGTAAGCCAGATCCTCCATCCGATAATCGGCCATCGCGATACGGGTGGAGTTGAACGTATTGGTTTCCAGAATATCCGAACCGGCATCCAGATAGGCGCGGTGAATAGCCTTGATTATAGCCGGCTGGGTAATCGATAATAAATCGTTGTTGCCCTTAAGATCGACAGGCCAGTCGGCAAAGCGTGTGCCGCGATAATCCTTCTCCTCCAATTTGTAGCTCTGAATCATGGTGCCCATCGCACCGTCCAGAAACAAAATCCGTTGAGATAATAACTGGTGTAATCTTTGTGTGCTGTTCATACTGCCTGATGGTCGCAAGGGTGAATGTACGGTGGGCTAGTCCGTATAATTATCAAACCAAATTTTGAGGGAAATCATGTCTAAACCCAGTCTATTGCATGTCATAAAAAGCGTGATCGCCGCCGTGATCGGCGTGCAAAGCAATAAGAATAGAGAGGTTGATTTTCAGCACGGCTCTTTGCCTGCCTATATTGTCGTCGGGCTGATCGTGACCGTGTTATTTATTTTAACGATAGTCAGCATCGTATCCGCAGTTACCGGCGGTTGAGGAATTTCGGTCGGTAACGAAGCCCAAGCTACCTTGGGCTTCGGGATCAGCCAGTATTAATTGCTGGAAGTTTTGAAGCTGTTTTTTATACTGACAAACAACTCTTTGATGCCGCTGAACAGGTTAGCAGGTGTCAGGGATTGTTTCAGAATGAACTGTGTGCGAATTAGCGCCACAGCCATTACGCCGGCAAACGGCGGCAGTAATTCGAAGAAAACCGGCATGAACCAGCCGCCAGCGCCTTCCTGGGTTTTTCTATCGCCAACGCTGGTCAGATCGCGATCATATTCGCCGCCGACATCTTTACCGTCCAAGCCGTCGATGATCATGATGTTGATGTTGTAGAACATCACTTGAATGACCAAGAACACTATGGCACAGCCGGCAACCCACAACAGCACATTACCAGTTTTGGCTTTTATCAGGGTTTGATAAACCCAGATTGCCGTCAAAATCATTATTACGCCACCAATCATCTCTATTCCCCTTGTAACTGTTAACTATTTTTATAATTCTCAAAAATCTGGTCGAGAGGGCATACTACCATAATCCGCCTGGATGGCAATTACGGTCGGATGTTTCCGCGATAGCCATGAATCGCTTGACTTTGAAGGTGGCTAAAGTAACATATGAAGCTCGACCGCCAAAGACATGGCACATTTTATAACAACTAACTAAAGGTAGGAGGCACCCATGGGAGCGATCTTAGATTTAACAGAAATGCTGAAAGAACCGTCGGGCATGATTGGAGCGCTGGTTATCATCGCTGCAGGATACTTCTTTGTAAAATGGGTTTTTGCTGAGCCTAAAGACGAAGAGTAAGCTATACCCCTCGCTTACAAAGCTTTTCTGGAAAAAGCGGCTACGGATAGATCCCGTAGCCGCTTTTTTTTTGCCTGAAGCATGCCTAGTTTAAATACCTTATAATCCGTGGCCTTTTGGCCTGCCGATCCGCTATGTACAAACTGTTAGTTCAGAAAATAAACGCGCTTTATTCCAAAAAAGTACCCGCTACCGGCGTAGGCCTTTTCAGGCTATTGTTCGGGTTGGTGACACTGCAGGAAGTTTTCTTTCTGCTGTATTTCAATCACTTGATATTCGATCCCATCCCATTCATGGATGTCGAATTTCCGATGATTCCGTTCTTTTTGTGGCTGTGGGCCGTGGTGGCGTTTTGCTTGGTCATCGGCTACCGCTGTCAGGCTGTCAGTATTGCTAATTACATTTTTTGGCTGGTATTCGTCAATTTCACGCCTATGCAACGCGATTTCGACGGCGGCTTCGATTTGTTCATGATCGGCGCCAATTTCTTTCTGATCTTCATGCCGATGGACCAGGCCTTCTCTGTTGATAGCCTGAGAAAAAAATTGCTGCGTCCCTTCGTGCATTATTCTCAGTACCAGGCTCCGGCAGTGTCGGCATTGACCTACTATCTGCCGGTCGCGATTTGTCTGGGATTTTTGTACTTCGATTCGGCGATACACAAGATGTTTGCCGAGCATTGGCGCAACGGCTTGGGTGCCTGGCTGCCGTCTTCAATTCCGTATTACATGTCCGCGCTGGATTTGTCGTGGCTACTGAATATCGAGATTTTGCAGAAAATCATCGGTTACACCATCATAGTTTTCCAGTTTACTTTCCTGTTGTTTTTCCATCGCCACCGGTGCAGATGGCTGTATTTTCTGCTAGGTATCTCGCTGCATGTCGGTATCACGCTGTCGTTCAATATTTATCCGTTTGGCATGGGCATGCTGATTTTTTACGCTTTAGTGATGCCGTTTGCCTGGTATAGAAAAATCGGTGCCTTTCTGCGGGTCAAACAGCCGCTATTGACGGTGTTTTACGACCAGCAATGCCCATTGTGCAATCGCACGGTTTTAACGCTCAATCACTTCGACGTTTTGCACGCTGTCGATTTCAAGCCTGCACAAGTGTTTGCAATCGACTATCCAGCCCTAGCAGAGTTGGGCGAAAAGCAACTGCTGACGGATTTGTACGCGGTGGATGGCGACGGGCGGGTTTATGCCGGCGTTGACACCTATGCGCAGATTTTAATCTCGATGCGTTATGCCGCGATGATAGGCTGGGCCATGAAGCTGCCGCTACTGTATCAGTGGATATGCGGGCGTTATCGGGCGATTGCCGATTCACGCGCGCGGTTGGTGTGCGATGTGAGCTGTATGCCTGCATCAACCGAAAGCCTGCCGCCGAGCTTCTACGAGCGAATTTTCGAAGCGGAGCATGCGGTACCCGCCAGAAGTCGCGTACACAAAATCAGCAAAGTGCTGCTGGTGCTGATCTTGTTTCAGTTCAACAGCAGCTTTCACTATGGCTTGTTGTACCGCTTGCATGTCGATGCCCGCCAGTCGCCGATAACCAGCATGTTGGCGGATATGAGCAACGCGGTCTTGATGATGTCTCACACGTTTTTAGGCATCACTCCGCACGCTTTGTATCTGCACGACCATTTCGAAGGCTACGACCGTTTGCTGGCTATTACGTATTTGGATGCCAACGGCGAAGAGCAATGGTTGCCGTTTGTTGATCGGCAGGGTCGCTTGTTGGCGCCGAATTGGGGGCGGGTACATTCGATGTGGGCCAACATAGCGGTAACGCCGAATATCGATGAGTTCCGCTTGAAAAAATTTATCATGAAAGTCACGGCGTTCTGGGGGAAAAAGACCGACTTAGAGCTGGATAGCACACAATTTATTGTCAAAATGAAGAGAATTCGAGCGCCGTTTGTGTGGGAAAAAGACCTCAGGAACAGTAACTTGGCCGGAGAATGGCAAGCAATAGGCTCTGCGCAATGGGTTGGAAAGGACATAAAGATCAACTTGCCGAAAGACATCGATATTTTGTAAACATCTAGGGTATTGCATACTCGGTTTTGTCATGCTATAAATTTTGCGTGCTTGAATTTGAGTACACACAAAAATAAAAACCTTTAAATCGGAGGATGTTATGAAAAAAGTATTTTCTGTCTTGGCTATGGTAATGATGATTGTAAGCTTGAGCGGTTGCATGGACGACCCAGACCAAGGCAATCCAAAACCAAAAGGCTATGGTTCACCTAGCCAACAAGGTTCAGGGGTTAAATAATCCTAGCCCTGGCAGGATATTCCTACCTGAGTAAGGCCCACGCAAGTGGGCCTTATATTCCAGATTCTTTTCCTCCAAACAGATTTAGTTTGCGCTAAACTGCTTCGGCATGTTTAAATCTCGCCGTGCTTAATTTTCTGTTTAGATTCAGTACACGAAAAAATATAAAAAACTTTTATTTGGAGGATGTTATGAAAAAAGTATTATCTCTTTTAGCTATGACCCTGATGATTGTTGGCCTGAGCGGTTGCATGGACGATCCAGATGCGTCAAAACAAAAAGTTTCTAGCTCTACTTCTGTAGCGCTTTAATCTTTAAGCTTGAAAAAAAGGCCCGCGAAAGCGGGCCTTTTTTTTTTGTGGGTCAAGAAGAGGTTTATATCCTAATTTCGATTTACGCCTCAGTGCGTTCCTCGTCGATTTCCTGCATTGCTTTATTGATCCATGCTTCGGCTTCTGCATTAATATCCTTCGATTTTTTATCGATGCTGCCAATGGCCGGCCCAATCTTTACCTTAATGACGCCCGGATATTTCAAAAAGCTGTTACGTGGCCAATATTCGCCAGCATTGTGCGCTAAGGGGATCACTGGAAAACCCGATTTTTGCGCCAGCATAGAGCCACCGGCGTTAAATTTTTTATGCGCTCCCGGCGCCACTCTGGTTCCTTCAGGAAACACCACTACAAACAAGCCTTCCTGCAAACGCTCGATACCCTGATCGATCAGCATTTTTAACGCTTCTTTTTGATTCTGCCGATCAATCGCAATCGGCTTTAACGTCGCCAAGGCCCAGCCGCCGAATGGAATTTGCAGTAACGATTTTTTCAGAACCGCGGTTTGCGGGGAGATAAATTGCCGCAAGGCTACCGTTTCCCAGGCCGATTGATGTTTGCTGAGGATAATCGCCGCGCTATCACGCGGAATGTTTTCCAGGCCTTCCACTTCATAACTTAAGCCGCAACACAACTTCAGCATATACAGCAGGCAGTTGATCCAAATATCGGCGATTTTATAGCGCATCGGAAATGGCAGAAAAAACCCGCCCAAGATGGCTACCCCGACAATCAGCGTCGAGAATACTATGTAAATGAACAACAATGTCGAGCCTAAATAGACTCTGAAATCAGCTTGTCGAGACGATGTGCGTGGCTGCGTCATAAAGATTATCGAAAATAGGAACGTTGAGTTGGGGATTATCAATAGCGGTTTTTTCGCCTTTCCCGGTTCTGACCAAAATCGGTTTTGCACCGGCTGACTCGGCGGCCTGGATATCGCGCAAGGAGTCGCCAATGGCATAAGTCCGGCTCAAATCAGCGTTTGTGGCGCCAGCAAAGCGCCGAAATAGTCCATCTTTGGGTTTGCGGCAGTCGCAGGAGTCGTTTGGGCCGTGTGGGCAAAAGTAAATCGCCTCAATGCTTCCACCCGCCAGACCGACCAATTCATGCATTTTGGCGTGTATCGCCTCCAACGTTGCCAAATCGAATAAGCCTCTGGCAATCCCCGACTGATTGCTGATCACCACCACTTTGTAGCCGTGTCGATTTAACAGCGCTATGGCTTCCAGGCTGCCGGCCAGCGGCAGCCATTCCTCGGGAGATTTGATGAATGCATCGGAATCGACATTGATAGTGCCGTCCCGGTCCAGAATAACGTAACGCTCGGTCACGATTGCAATTTGGATATATCGGCGATTTTCAAGAACTGGTTAGACAATTTCGCCAGCAATGCCAAACGGCTGTTGCGCAAGGCTTCGTCGTCGGTATTGACCATGACATTATCGAAAAACGCATCGACGCTATCGCGCAATTGCGCCAGCCGGCTCAATGCCAACGGATAATTCTGTTCGGCTAATAGCGGCAGAATGTCGGTTTCCGATTGCTCGGCCGCCGCAAGCAAGTTTTTCTCGGCGGCCTCAACCAGGGTACCAATGGTCTCCGTAGGCGCTTGATCCGATTTTTTCAGGATGTTGATAATGCGCTTGTTAGCCGCTGCCAGGCTTTCCGCTTCCGGCAAGGCCCTAAAGCTTTGCACGGCGCGAATACGCAACATAAAATCCAAGGGGCTGGTCGGATTGACCGCCAATACCGCTTCGAATTCGTGGCTGGTGTAGCCTTGATCCAGGCAATAGCCTTTTAAGCGGTCGAATAGAAAACCGATCACTTTCTGCCGGGTTTCGACCTTATTAAAGTCATGGCTGAATTGATCCAGTGCCGCGTCCAGCAGTTCCACTACATCCAAAGCAATACCGTTTTCGATCAGTACCCGCAAGATGCCCAGCGTGGCTCGGCGCAACGCGTAAGGGTCTTTATCGCCGGTTGGGATCAAGCCGGCGCTGAAAATGCCGGCCAGGGTGTCTATTTTTTCTGCCAGCGCCAACACCTGGCCGATTGGGCCGCTCGGTGTCGCGCCGCCGGATTGCTTGGGATAATAATGCTCTTCCAAGGCCAGGGCTACGTCGGCATGTTCGCCATCGGCCGCCGCGTAATAGCGACCCATCGTGCCTTGCAGATTGGCGAATTCGCCGACCATATTGGTCATCAAATCGGTTTTAGCCAACAGTGCGGAGCGCTTGGCTAATTCGACATTGACGCCAAATTTTTCGGCGATCAAAGCCGCCAGATTAGCGACGCGCTCGGTTTTGTCGAACAACGTGCCCAGATCTTTTTGAAAGACGATGCTTTTCAGGCTCTCGACCCGCTCGGCCAACGATTGCTTTCTGTCTTGTTTCCAGAAAAATTCAGCGTCGACCAGACGCGGCAACACCACGCGCTCATTGCCTTGACGGATGGACTCCGGGTTGGAGCTTTCGATATTGGCAAAGGTAATGAAATGCGGCAACAATCGGCCCGCCGCATTTTTAACCGGAAAATACTTTTGGTTGGCCTGCATCGTGGTGATCAACACCTCCTGCGGCAACTCCAGAAAACGCGCGTCGAAATTGCCCACGACCGGTACCGGCCATTCGTTTAATGCCGCCACTTCTTCCAGCAAATCGTCTTCGATATGGGCGATACCGCCAACATTGCTGGCAGCTTGATTCGCGGCGTCGCGGATGATGGTCATACGTTCTTCGAAGTCGGCCAGTACCTTGCCATACTGTTTCAGGATGTCCAGATATTCATGCGGACTGCCGATGCTCAAATCCAGTGGCGAATGGAAACGATGGCCACGGGTGACGCGGCCGGTGGTGCGGCCGAGAATATCGGTGATCAGGATTTCAGCACCAAACAGCAAAACCGCCCAATGTACCGGCCGAGCAAATTCAGCGTCGAAACTGCCCCAACGCATACGTTTGGCAATCGGCAAATTGTTCAGGCTTTTACGGATAATGTCCGGGATCAGTTCAGCGGTGGCTTGGCCCTTCACTGCTTGTTTAAAAATCAACCAAGAACCCTTGTCGGTTTCCAGCTTTTCCAAATCCTCAAAGGTGGCGCCGCAACTGGCCGCAAAACCCAGTGCCGCCTTGCTCGGTGAACCGTCGGGACCGTACGCCGCTTGGATAGCCGGGCCGCGCTTTTCGACAACCTTGTCGGCCTGGAAGGTTTGTAAATCGTCGATCAATACTGCCAAGCGGCGCGGTGTAGCATAGGCGCGGCCTTGGTTGTAGCTCAAACCGGCTTCTTGCAAGCCGGCCAGAATGTTGTCCAGCAAGGCCTGGCTGAGTTTTTTCAAGGACTTCGGCGGTAACTCCTCGCAGCCCAGTTCGAACAATAAATGATTGGTCTCGGTCATGTTACGCTCCCTGTCTGGCGAGGATCGGAAAGCCTAGTGCTTCCCGGCGGTTGTAATAGGCTTCTGCGACCGATTTGGCCATGTTGCGTACCCGTAGGATGTAACGTTGACGCTCGGTGACCGAGATGGCGTGGCGGGCGTCGAGTAGGTTAAAGGAATGCGAAGCTTTTAACACCATTTCGTAAGCCGGCAGCGGCAGGTTTTTCTCCAGCAACATCAGACATTCGCGTTCGTAGGTATCAAAGCATTGGAATAGGAAATCAACATTAGCGTGGTCGAAGTTGAACTCAGACATTTCCACTTCGTTTTGATGGAACACATCGCCGTAGGTGACCACGCCTTGCGGACCACGGGTCCAGACCAAGTCGTAGACGCTTTCCACGCCTTGCAGATACATCGCAATCCGCTCCAGGCCGTAGGTAATTTCGCCACTAACCGGCCGGCATTCCAAGCCGCCGACTTGTTGGAAATAAGTAAACTGCGTGACTTCCATGCCGTTCAGCCAAACTTCCCAGCCCAGGCCCCAGGCGCCCAGGGTAGGCGATTCCCAATTGTCTTCCACAAAACGAATATCATGCTCCAGCAAATCCAGACCCAAATGCCGTAATGAGCCCAGATACAATTCCTGGATATTGTCCGGCGACGGCTTCATGATCACCTGAAACTGGTAATAATGCTGCAAGCGGTTGGGGTTTTCGCCGTAACGGCCGTCGGTCGGGCGGCGCGAAGGCTGCACGTAAGCGCTGTTCCAAGGCTCGGGGCCGATGGCGCGCAAGAAAGTGGCGGGGTGGAAAGTGCCGGCGCCGACTTCCTGATCCAAAGGCTGCAATAACACACAACCCTGATTCGACCAGTATTCCTGCAAGGTCAGAATCAGGCCCTGAAAAGTAGAGACATCGTTTTTGCTAATCGACACGTCGGGAGCCACTTGATAGATAAAAAATGTACTTATTGTACCTGAAAAGCGCTCGCCAGACAGGCGTCAAGGGGCTTTAAAGAATCCTGCCCAAGCCTGCTAACATCGCTCCACGCAGGCGAAATCCGAGAATGATACCCCCTTGGCCTCGTCATAAGACGGAGCACCATATCGCAGTGCAACAGACTTACTCGGCCGCCAACAATAGCGCTATCCCGGTCAATGACATTCAGCCAATATTCCTTCTCCTCCAATAACCAGTTAAGATCACCCCCTATAAAATAATAACTATAAAAATAAGAGGGTGGATCATGCAAAACCCCAGCCGGAATATTCCGGGCTACAGACCGCTAAAACGCCTGCGTACCGCACTGGCCATAGCTCAAGGTGCAGGGCTGTTATCGACCTTGCTGCAAGAGCTGGAAATCACCGTCTCGCACGACCAGACCAAGCGCGTCACTTATATGACCGGCTTGTACTCGCGCATTCATCGCGAGATGTTCAGCGATTGGAAGGAGCAGCCCACCGTCACTCATCGGCCCGGCACCATGCCGGATGCGGACAAGCGCAAGCAGTTTCGCGTCGCTATCGAGCGATTGGTGCTGGATGGCGACAGCAATGCCGACACGGCGATTTTCGATAATAACGGCTTTGTGATCCATAGCGACGACATCGCCGAGCGGCTGGCCAGCTTTTATCATTCCTTACGCGTGATTCGCCCGTATGGCTATGGCAACCGCATTACCCTGGATTTTTTCATAACCGCGTTGGGCAATCTGCCGGCCTTTAAAGCGGTCTACGAACAAGGTATCGACTTTCGCCGCCTAACTGCCGATGACGCTTTAGTCCTGCACGATCACGGCAGCCAACACCGGGCGCTGAGCCGCGCCTTTGCTCATGCGCTCGATCCTAAACGGATTAAAAGCCTGCACAACCAAGCCAACCGCTATGGCAAATGGCCGGAGAACAAACGCTTTTTACTAGGCATTCCGTTTCTGTCGCATATCACCGGCGATGGCGTGGAATGTCTGATCACCGTTACCGGTGGCCTGGTGCCGCTGAGCAGCATCACCGCCGAGCAACTGATTGCCGGCCAGCATTTTGCCGACAACCCCTTGAGCGTATCCGAACACATCATCGGCTATCTGCCGGGCACCGAAGATTTGCGCGCCCCCGGCAAATTCGAGATTGATGCCATCCCCATTCGCGAAGACGGTGTCGCCCCTTTGTTTTGCTTGGACGTGAACATGCTCACCGGCTTGCGCTCCCCCAGCCAGGCCGAATTGATCGATTTATTGAAGCAATGCGCCGGCGAGCAAGCCAATCTATTTTTATTGGCGGACAACGAAACCTTAAAACAAAGAATGCTGGTCGCGGCCCGCAACGAAACCCGCCTGCGCCGCACCGTGGAAATTGCCTACGAACGTTTGGCTAAGATTACTCGGATTTTATTGGCGGCCAGGGACGCGATTTTTGCCGGCAAAACCCCAGTGGACCAACCGCACTTTTTGATGAGCATGGGCGGCGCCGGCGCCGGTAAAACCGCCGTCGAGGAAATCGCGACGGCACTGTGCGGCGACAATTTTGTAATCGCCTCTTTGGACGAATTCAGAAAGCTCAGCGATTTGTACCGCTTGTTGACTGCTGCCAATCACCACAGCGACGACTACGTTTACGTCGAACCCTTCGCCAATCGGCTGCGTGACTTAGTGGCGCAACAGGCACGCGAACTGCGGATCAATATTCTCTACGACGGCACCGGCATTCCCTACTATCCGCGCTATTCGACCGCGATCAAACATTTCCAGGCCGCCGGCTTTCGCACCCAGATCGCCGCCGTCGATGCGTTTTTGGTGAAGCCAGTCGGCCGGGAGTTGGAGCTGTCGCGTTCCGGCGTTATCGGCAGCGTCAAATCGCGCTTTGAAGCGACCGGTCGCGCCTTGCCCTGGGTGGTCACCATCGATAAACACATCCGTTCGCCGCAAGAATTCCTGAATGCCTTGGAGGACACGGCGGTGGCAAAGATTTCGCTGTTTGCCAACGACGGCGAACGTGACCGGCATTATCTGGTCGCGGAAAGTTTCTTACTCAGCGATGCCGAGCTGGAGCAACTGCAACAGCAGCAACTGGCCGGCAACTTGGTCGAGCATTTCCTGGGATTGATCCGCCTGCATCCGGATTCGGTATTGAAAAGCCTGGCCGGCATTTGCGACACCAAATTGGCAGCGCTGATCTCCCGCAACCCGGACTTGAGCGAAGATAATGTGGGCTATTTAATCTACAAAGGTAGCGAGGGCAATCGAGTGTTGCTGGTTTACCACCTGCGGCGCTTGATAGACTTTGTGGAAAAACGCCAGCTCAACCCTAACGCCTCTGGAGAAGAAGGTTTGTTGCACAAGCCGGTGGCGCTGGCGTTTCATGTCGATCCGAATGCGAAAGACGCTTGGGTTACCCGTTTGCAAGGGACTCTCGAATAACTTTATCCTTCCTTACTGCCCTTTGGGGAGGGTTGTGAGTGAATTGCTAAGACTATAGAATCAAGCATCGCTTTTAAAATCATGAGAGACCTTGTAATGAAATCGTTCGTTTTAAGCAAATCGTTTGTAGCAGCTGGAGTATTACTGTTATCCAGCACCCAAGTTTTTGCCTCGCCTATAAGCCTGGATTTTAACCGTGTTACCAGTAACAGCAGTCAAAACGTGGCTAGCCAATTGAGTGTTGATGTTTTCAATCAAGCCGATGCTTTTTCAATTTTGAATCAAAGTATTGGTGCCAATGATGTATTGTTCACGTTTAAAAACGCTGTGGGCATTGCTTCCAATATTGCCGAGATCTATTTTGACGATAGTAACTTTCTGCTGTCTCAATACGCCCCTTTTCTGCAGCTTGGTGGCACTACCGATTTTGGTACTACCCTGAACCCAAACAATTTGCCAGCTGGCAACTCACTGGTTACCCCTTTTGTTGCAACTTCTGGTTTTGGCGCTGATGTTAATCCGGGCAATCCTAGCAAAGGGATCAACGCCAGTAATGATTTGCTGGGTATTCGTATAGCCTTGCAGACTGGCGTCAGCTTTTTGGACCTTGCGCATGGCCTGCAAGACGAAGCTTTACGCATCGGCTTACATGTCAGATCAATTGGTACGGACGGAGAAAGCGATTCATTTGTTAGCGATGGTGACACAGCGGGCGGCGGCGGTTTAGGTTCTCCGGTGCCTTTGCCAGCAGCGGCCTGGATGTTCTTGACTGGTTTGGTCGGCTTTTTGGGTCTGCAACGGCGTCGGGCTGCCGTTTAATCCTGAGCATGGAATAATCGGCCCAGCTTAAAGATTCGCCTGTCGGCGTTCTTTCTTTTGCCGTTTATCTCTTGACGAAGAAGATCCCTCGCTCCAGGCGGAACGAGGGATTTTTTTTGCGCCAAAAAATCTGGTCTGTCCACGTTATGCAGAACATCCGGCAGTTAGATTTGCCGTTAGCCGATTTGCTTGCTACATTTCCAGCACTCGTTAAATCCGGTAGCCCGATGGAGGCCTTAATGCGGATACCTCACTTGTTCGATATTCGCTGGCTGGGCTGGGTTACGGCCTTTCTGCTGGTTTTATCGGCTCAAAGCCGCGCCGCGCCTAGCGACGATCCGGATGTTCTGACCCGCCGTGGGCAACAGCATCCACTGACAACCGGGCCAGCCATCGCGCCAACGCTGACACTGAGCAAACCGGCCGGCGGCTGGACCAGCGGTTTGCAGATCACCGTGGCCGGCACCTGTTCCGACCCAAGCGCCGATCCGATTGTGGTGAATATCAACGGCGTGCGTTATTACGTGCGCAACGCCAATGGCAGCTTCTCCCGCGCTTTTCCCTCCGCGAAGGGTAAAAACACTGTGATTGCCGAATGCGCCAATAGCGTTGGCGTCGCCAAGGCGTCCACCACAGTCGATGCGGTGATTTCTTCGATAGGTTTGAAAGTGGTGCTCACCAGCGATAGTGACGGCGTTTATACCGATTTGCACATTTACGAGCCGGACAATAGCCATGTGTATTGGGCCGATACCAATTCCAACAGTGGCGGCATCTTCTTTTTAAATCAAAACGGCGACAATTTCGACCAGCCTGGTTACGGGCCATATTTATACGTGCATCCGGCCCCACCGATTGGCGTATTCCGCATCGACACCAATTACTGGCCGGGCGGCGCAGTGCAGCATACCCTGGCCAATCTGGACATCATCCTTGACGAAGGTTTGCCCTCCGAGAGTCGGCGCCGGGTGCAAAAACCGCTGGCCCGGCCCGGCGAAACCAAAACCCTGGCGTATGTAGTGATCCAAGGCAACCGCCAGCCGGCGAAAATCTATGTGCCGGGGCAGGATGCCGAACGGGATATGCCGGCGGAAGTAAAGGAATACATCAAACACGAGCCCAAACGGGAAGGCGAAGCCGAGGACAGCGCGGAAGAATTGGGCTATCTGGAGCCGCCTGCATCGGGAAGCAACGCAACTCCATCTCCCGCTGGAGACGAGCTTCTCGTAAAAGCCAAGTTAGAACCCTCTCCCTCCGGGAGAGGGCAGGGTGAGGGGAATACAAATAGGCAAACTTACCTGCTACCGCAAGACGCCGATGCGCTACGCCAAGTCGTCACCGATGTAGCCCTGCTGCAAGCCCGTAAACTCAGCCCGCTCTGGGAGCCCAAACAACGCGACTGCGCCGGCTTGGTACGTTTTGCCTATCGCACCGCTTTAGAGCCACGCGACGCCGCGCGCACCGCCAAACTCGGCGTGCCGGCCAAATTGATGTTGCCACCCTTATCCGAGCAGGCCCGCAAAGCCATCCCCGACTATCCGCAAATCTGGCAAACCGGCTTGAATAACGGTCAAGCGCGCTACGGTCATTTTGCCGACGCGGAAACCCTGATCGGCTACAACTTTCGCTTGAAATCCCGCGACCTGGCCGCAGCAAAAAGCGGCGATTTGCTGGTGTATCAAAAACCCTTGATCAACGACGAACCCTATCACCTAATGCTGTTCGCCGCCGGCCATCCGGAAAATCTGGCCGTCTACCACAACGGCGCACAAGGCGCCGATGCTCAAGTGCGGGTGGTTAGCGTCACCGAACTATTGCAATCGCCCGATCCGGTGTGGGTCCCCCGCGCTGAAAATCCCTATTTCCTTGGAGTATACGAATGGAACCGCTTAGCCCCGCAAAACGCCTGACCGTGATTGCCTCGGCGGCGGTGCTGACCGCTACCGCCGGCATCGTCGGCTATCAGGATTATTCCCGGCAACCTCTCAGCCGTTTGATGCGCGCCGGTCTGCCCTTGCTGGATTTGACCGTGAAATTACGCGATGCCGCCAATAACGACTTGGATGCCAGCACCTCGCTGGTCGGCAGCAACGATGCAGTGCCGGCGGGCGACGATCATTGTCCCGCCTTGACTGGCGGCGATGTCGGCTCGGGCACCACGATGGACGCCACCGTACAGCGCCCCGCCGATTGTCCGAAGCAGGCGACCTGGTATGTAAAAAAACATCCGGTGGCTTTTACCTTGAACTTCAATGAGGGCGAGGCATTTTTAAACTGGTGGGATGCGCAGCCGCAAGTGCAAAGCTTGGTCGGCAATCGCTTCGTGCAAGGCTTGTTTTTCGGTTTGTTGCAAAGCCTGAAAGTCAAAGCCGAGCAACTCAATCTGGAAGGCCTGCAAGGCGAGTTTCTGGCGCAACTGCTGCGCGATGCCATCGCCGCCAACGCCGAGCTGCATTACGACATGGCCCATGCCAGCCAGGGCTGGGTGATCAGCTACTCGCGTAGCGACAGCCAGTTTGCCGATCAAGCCATGCCGGCCTTGGCCGGCGTGTTGGCGACCAGCGGCTATCGTCTCAACAAACTCCCGGAACCGATCCTGGAAGCCCGTATCGGTTTGCAGAAGCTGTTTTTCACCCAGTTCCGCGAGCGGATTTATCTGGCGCAAAGCTTGGAAGCGTTATTGAACGTGATCGACAGCATCGCCCCGCAAAGCCGCCGCAGCGATGCGCCCTTGAGTTTGACGCTACGCAGCGAAGCCTTTATCGATAATTTACTGCCGGTGCTGACCGGCGCGCCAACCTATCCGCTGCAATGGGATTTTGCCTTAACAGACGGCCAACTGGGTACCTTGAATCTGCCGGCGGCGGCTTGGCAAAGCCAATTGCACGGACAATTGTTTGAAGGCGTTTTAGCCAGCATCCCGCATGATGCCTTTGCCGGCGCCGCTGCCAGCCTGGCCTTGTCGCCTGATTTAACGACAGAAGACTGGCAAACGCTGGCTGCAAACGGCCCCTCTACCCAGCCACCCGGTGCGGAACCGGCAGGCGTGGGTTTGGTTTGGGATTTCACTGCAGACAGCCCGACCGGCGCGGTGGGCATCATCGTCGCCAATCCCCAGCAGCCGCAAGCCAGCGCCGCGTACGCGCAATATTTAAAAAACCCGGACTTGGGTGCGGAATGTGCCGGCGGCAGTTTGTTCCTAGCCGCCAGCTCGGAAAGCCTGCTGACCAGGATGAAAGACGCCTGCAACAAACAGTCCTTAAGCCCCTTGGATTGGCAACGCGGCATCGAAAATCCACGCTGGCAAGCCGCGCAACTAACCGCTTTCGTCAATCCCGGCGCGGCGGTGCGCGAACTGTTTTTGGCCGGCGGAGCGGGTACCACGCAGGAAGCCAATGAATTTGCCCCGCGCTGGCAGCAAGACTATGAAGCCGCCAAGGCCGCGATGCGGCAGGAGGGGGATAAGTTGTTTTATGGCTTGCCGATTTTGAGTTATGCGGGGAGGGTTGAGAATGCTTCTGCAGGGGCAAAGCTAGAAGGGAAGTTAGTATCCCAATAGAATTGTTTCCGTAATATAGATCGTTAAGCTTCAGCCCAGTAAGGTTGTCGATAAATATTCAGGAAGAAAACTTTGAATGCCGGAAATAAGCCCGTGTCAGGCCAAAACTTATCGGACGACTCTACTCGCGGCAACGAGGGGCCAATAGCGCGTAAAGGCGATTCCGTTGGGATGCCGATTTGCGCAAAACTGGGTTAAAAAATAAAGTTAAGGTTATGCGGTCCAGGCATGGAACTATGACCGAACGCTTTCGCGTCAAGTCTGATCGAAGGGAGATTATCGACCCCAAATTGCCGTTCAAAGTATTTTCTTGATCGACTGATTATTGCCAGACAACGGACAGTCGTAAGCTAAAAACCTTATATCGTCGACATGGGGCTATATCTCAGACTCGAATGCCTAGTCCCTCTCCAGTGCCTTCAAAATGGCTGGGTAGTTGAAATAGTCAGCTAGATTGGACAATACGCGACCCAATGTCGTGTCGACTTCGCTGATTTGCCGGATGGCTTCTGAGATGCGTTCGCTATCCAGCTCTTGCAGTGCGCCTTTAAGTTCGTTGCGTAGCGCAACCGGCAAACTGTCCAGCATTTCGGATTTCAATACGACGGCTTCGGTTTGTTCCTCCAGGGTGTCGGAGCGATACAGGTAGCGTATGCCCAATTGCCGCGTCAGGCTGTCGTATATTTCCCCAAAGCGGTAGGGCTTACCCACGAAATCGTCCATGCCGGCGTCAAGCATCTCCTGCTGCTGTTCCTTAAAGACTTCGGCGGTGACCGCGACGATTTTGACCTTCCCGCCATCGGGCAATTGGCGAATACGCTTGGTGGCTTCCTCGCCGCTCATGACTGGCATGCGCCTGTCCATCCAGATCAGGTCTGGTTGCCAGTTCCGGTAGGTTTCGACGCATTGTTCGCCGTTTTCCGCCACCTTCACCTCCAGACCGATGCTTGTCATCAATCGGCTGAGCAATAGTTGATTCTCAAGTTGGTCTTCGGCAATCAGGATGCGGTAGACAGGCTGCCCCGGTGCAATCCCTATCACTTCGCCTTGTTTTTTAGCCTCAGGTTTAACGACATCATCCGCGCTTGCCGTTTCCACCGGCAACTCGATGCGGAACAATGAGCCCTTGCCTGGCGTGCTTGCCACACTGATATCACCGCCCATTAGTCGCACAAACTGGCGGCTAATGGTCAATCCAAGCCCCGTACCTTTATTCACACAGCCTTCCACCAGCTGCACGAAGGGTTCGAAAAGACGCTTCTGGTCATCCAGATGAATACCGGGGCCGGTATCCTCAACCTCAAGCAGCAAATGCTGCCGCCGATTTTGCTTCACGCCCAGACGGATGGTGACAACGCCCTGTTCGGTAAATTTCACGGCGTTGCCCACCAGATTGATCAAGGTCTGACGCAGGCGCGCCTCGTCGCCCTTGATGTAGCGAGGAAACTCAGAAGACTGATCAAGATCGAGACGCAAGCCTTTTTGCTCGGCGCGCATTTGCATCATCTCGGCGACATCCCGCACCATGCCGCCCAAATCGAACGGGGCGACCTCCAATTGCAGGCGCCCCGCCTCGATTTTGGCCACTTCCAGCACATCGTTGATCAGCTTCAACAAATGCTCACCGCTACGATTGATAATGTTGAGGTTATCGCGCTGGGTTTGGGGCAAGTCGGGATCGGAGCGCATCATGCTCGAGAAACCGAGAATCGCATTCAGCGGCGTGCGCAACTCGTGGCTCATGTTGGCGAGGAAGATGCTTTTGGCGCGATTGGCGGCCTCAGCGGCATCCTTGGCTATGGAAAGTTTTTTGGTGCGCTCGGCTACCAATTCCTCAAGATGTTGCTGTATGTCCCACAATTCGCTAGTGCGCTGATCGAATTTTTCGGCAAGATCATCGAGCTCATCGGTCGTGCCGAGCGGCGCACAGCGCCTCTCCGGGCTACCGTCCGCCGCAGCGACACGCTGGCGCAACAACAGGATCGGCCGCGACACGCTGAAGCCTATCCAGGAGGCGGTCGCGATCGCGACCAGCGTCAAAGCCAGACCTAAAATGGCGACGTCGCGTACCGCCAGGACGGCCGGATTAAGGTAGTGGCGGCGCGGCGTCGAGGCCTCGATTTCGAGCTTGAGCCCGGCCAGAAAGCTTTCGCCGTCGCTGACCAGCGGCTGGCTCACTACCAGCATGTCACTGTTGTCGACAGGCTGGCGCTGGTAGATAACCTTGTCCGCCACCCGCAACCGATGGCCGATTAACTCGTCACTTTGCAGCACACGCTTGGTCACCGCGCTGAGATCGAAGACCACCACTAGAGCGCCCTGGGTAGTGCTGTAATAGCTGACCGGCACAAACACCACCCATTCACCGCGTTCCGCGTCGACCAGGTAACTGACGATGCCATTGGCAAGTGCGCTACGTAACTCGGCCGAATCGCCATAGGTAGGCAAGTTCATCAGGCTGGAATAGACCGGCTTGCCGTCGAAACCGAGCAAGGCAACGGCGCGTACATCGCGGCCTTCGCTGAAGTTCTTTACCAGCTCCGGCAGGTAGCTCAGGCGGCCTTGGGCATCGTTCAAGCCGTTGATGACCAGCGGATTCTTGACCAGTACGCTGGCGCTTTCCAGCAGATATTCGATGCGTTGTATCAATAGTGTGGCATCTTGTCGACCGTGTTCCTCAAGCTGATGAGTCAGATTGGCGGTAATAGTCGAAAACAGGCGGAAACCCACCGTGGTCGTCACCGTGACCATAGACAGCGCGACGAACAAGCCGAAGGTCCAAGTAATTCGGCGGCGAACGCTACGACGAAAGTAATCGAGCAAGGACATGGGTCATTCAGCCTGGAGAATATGGCCGCGGGCATCGAAGCGCGCCAGATGGAGAGGCAAGCCGTTCAGCGCGTCGTGGCGGTCCTTGGTGAACGGCGGGTTGTAGTCGCGTACCAAGCCTGAGTAGGGCCGTAATGTTTCAAGCGCGGCCTGGATGGCTGCATGGTCGATAGACTTGGCCTGCGTCACCGCGCGCGCCAGCAGCTGAATCAAATCGTAAGCTTGTACGCTACCGACCGGGGAAGGCACCGTATCATCGGGGCCGAGGCCATAGCGCTCACGATAGCGCGTGATGAATTTTTTGAGCTGGGGGCGGATATGAGCGCCGTGAATCAGCACGGACTGCACGAAACGCAGATCGACGCGTTGCAGCGCCACTTGCTCTTGTTTCCAGAAATCGGCGCCGGTCAAGCCCCAGTGAGCGAAGATGGGCAGTGGCTTTTCCTGGCGCGCCATCGCCTGAACGATAGCTCGGCTACCTGCCGGATTAGCCACCATCAGCAGGGCTCGGGCACCGTTATCGTTTAAAGCATGTATTTTGGCCTCTATGTCGGGATCGTTGGCCGTGAACCAGTCTATCCCGACACTGCCTGCGGGTAGCTTTTCTATCAGCGGCTTCAGCACCGCCTCGTTGCTGCGACCCCAGGCCGAACGCTCCAGCAATACCGCGACGTGGCCGCCCGACTTGAGCGCGTGTTCGAGCAGAAACGGCGCGACTTCGGTGTCGGTGACCGAGACACGGAACGTATAGCTGGGACGATATTCATGCACCGTTAAACTGCCCCCCGCCGCCCAGGGAATCAGGTAAGGAATTCGCAGGCGATGAATGTCCTCCAGTTCTTCCAGGATCACCGCGCTATGCATGCCGCCGACTACCGCCAGCAACGAGGGCATGGCGGCAAAGAGTTCGAGGTTCTGCCGCCCAACCTCGGGATTAGCGCCATGATCATGCGCGATCACCCGTAGCGGAGCACCCAACAGGCCGCCATCCCGATTGATGTCCTCGACCGCCAGTTGCACGCCGCGAAATATCGAGCCACCCGCTTGGCCGCCGGCCGACGACAAATCGGCATCCAGCCCGATCACCAAGGGTTGGCGAGCGCGCGCTAACGTCGTCCCACTTTGCTTGTCATAGCGCAGTTCATCGGTCTTGGCCAGCAGGTCGTAGCCGACTTCGAAACCGAATTTGTCGGCTATCGGCGCCAGTACAGTGGCGAAACGCTGGCGTTCCTCCGGGGTCAAGGTATGCGTCTCGACCCCCGCGGCGCTTATGGTCTCGATGAATTTGGCTTCGCGGCGGGCTGTTTCCTCACGCTCCCAGACGGTGAGTTCGCGCGCGGTGCGCTGAATCAGGTCGCGCATGTCCGGCGACAGCGTTTCGAATACCCGTTTGCTGGCCGAGAAGGCGTAGCCCAGATAAGCGTGGTTACTCAGTGTCAGATGCTTTTGCACCTCATGAAAGCGCATGCCGACGATGGCTACCAGCGGGTTTTCCTCGCCGTCGACCGCGCCGTCGGCGAGCGCCTGATAGGTGGCGTGAAAGTCGATCGGGATGGCTTTGGCGCCTAAGGTTTCGAACTGGTCGGTAATCAGCTTGCTCTTCATAATACGAATGCGCAGCTTGGCGAAGTCCTCTGGCTTGCGGATCGGCGTATTCGCGGTGAATTGTTTGAAGCCGTTTTCCCAAAAGGTCAGACCGACCAGATCGATGGTTTGAAGCTTGGAAAGCAGCATTTGCCCCGGCTCGCTGTCGAGCATGGCATAAAGCTCTTCGCGCCCTGAGAAATAGAATGGCAAATCGGCATACTGCATCGCCGGAATCGCCGAGCTGAGCTTGGCGGTGGGGGTGAGCAGCAGATCGAGCTCGCCCTTGCGCGCCATTTCCAGCATCTGGTCGTCGTTTCCCAGTTCCTGGTTAGGGTGCACGGTAATCTTGAGCTTGCCGCCGCTACGTTCGTCGATCAGCTCGGAAAATCGTTCGGCCGCCGCATTCAGCGCACTGTCAGCCGCAATGTTGAGGCCCAGGCGCAGAGTACGCACCTGTATCGACGTCTGGCTGACCGGCGACGGTATGGTTGAATTTTCGGGCTTGACCAAATACTGCCACCAGAGCACCGCAGCGGCGAACAGCACAAGTATGCCAAGGATCGCGACTGAATGAACTCTTACATAAAAACCACCCTTAGGTGATGCGCTAACCGATAACGAGGGATGCTTTTCCATTTTTGACACCTCTTTCTAACTGATGGGGCACAAAACTTGTCCATTTAATCTAAAAATCCCCCAAAAGCAGAGTGCTTATTATCACTGCAGTTATTTCTGGTTTGCAAACATGAAATAAATTGTAGGTCTAAATAAATGAAGGTTTATTTTTAGCTATAGATTCAGCCTTATGAAGATTGAACTAAGGCGTGCTCTGATTGTTTTGATGGCATGGAAAATGATTACGTGAGATATCAAACCCAAGCGAAATTGCACGACGGTGATAGCAGTACGTGCGACATGTAAAACAGCATCAAAATAATGGCCATTTAGTGAATGGTAAAACCTCGCTGATCAGTGAGAAAATTGAAAGCTGCTTTTCAACCCTCCGCCTTCCGCGCCAGTTAGTCTGGACGTTAAGAATGGCCGTTTTCAAGAATTGAGCTGCCTTACAGTTGATAGTTACGATGGTTGGCAAATGGCCGATAGCCGCGCAAGCCTGCATACAATACATTGATCCATTCCATTCCATTCCGGTATGGGTGGTATGCGGGGCCTGATTTTCTTCGTGGGGATAGGGATTTTCTTCTAATTCGCAGGCCTTGAAGCCTCGCGTTAATCGCATTGTGCTATTCGCGACTGCTCCGTTTCCTTGGGCTCAGACCAAATCGAGTTGCGCGCTAGGCATTTTGCCGGGCGGGCGAATCAATTTGCCGCGCCCGCAAGGCTTTTAGGTTTATCTGCGCGGCTTGGCAGGCTTGCGCGCAAGCTAAAAAGTCTTGCGACGATAGCAAAAGACCTCGTGCGCGAGCTTAAACGCGTTGCGCGCAAGGCTTTTAGGTGTATTCGTGCGGCTTGGCAGGTTTGCACGCAAGCTAAAAAGTCTTGCGACGATAGCAAAAGACAGAATGCGCGAGCTTAAACGCTGGAAGGGCTTTTGGCCGGACTCCGTGCACCATTAGCAGGCACAGCCGGATGGAGCTACCCGCCGGTTCTGCTCCCAGACACCCATGCCGTTAAGTTAAGCCGTTCGTGGTCGACCGCATGGATGCAGACGCTGGGCACGCAGGAGAGTTGCCGAGAATCTGTCGAACCATGATCGGCGCAACCATTCACCCTTCGACACGTTCAGTATCCTTAGGGCATAAAGGCGAATGGTTAAGCCTTAACTTAATGGTGTTGCGGGGAGGGCTAGAGTGAGCGAATCAATAAACCGAAATTCGACGTGTATTAACTAGACATCGAACAGTGATGATCATTTTGGCGTTTGCGCTTTATGGCTGAAAACGCGAAAATCCATTTAATTCAATTTTTTCGAGAATAGCCGACACGTCAACCTTGTCCAGTCACGGCGACGTCCATATTCCAGAAACCCTTATCCACGCTCGCGTTACGAACGGCGATCACCTGGTGCCGGGCCGGGCTTGAATTTGCAGATGCGTTACATTTGGCGGCATCAAAACAGTGCCATGCGTTTGTGACATTTGATGATCTTAAATTTGCTCGTCGCGGCCAACGGTTTAATTTGTTGCCCCTTTGCGAAATACCTAAATAGCGCGGCAATCTGTGATGTATTGAATTCGAGTTTCGGAAATCCTTGGCTCGGTGCTGACTGTGACCGAAAAACCGGTGGTGTCCGTGCCGCAACAGGTTTTAGTCGCGGCGCCGAAAGGGTTTACGGTGGTTAAAGAGAGCTATATCGATTTGCTGCGCAACGGTCAGCAAACCCACGACTTGGGCTGGTGATTTAACGAAGATACCTGGAGCGAGTATCGCGACAAGGTCCGGCAAGTGGCGCTCGAACCGCTACCGGACGGCATTTATTTGCTGCAAGCGGTGCAAGGCAAGAACGAAGTGCAGTCCTGATTCAGGTCGGCAGTCGCGTCGGCGACTGCTGACAGGCTTTTGCCTTTCCGGTTATGTCTCAATTGTCGATAAGTTGGCCCGTATTGCATTGAGAATGGTCGGGTAGTCGAAATTTTCAGCCAACCGCATCAGGGTTTTGTAGAGGATTAAATCATAGGGGAGAACCTGCCCGATGATGGTACCGATATGTTCCTGTTCCAGGCTTTCCAACGCATTGATGAGTTCGCTACGCAATTCCTGGGGCAAAGCCGTAAGCATCTCTGCCGTCAATGGCTCTACTCCGGTTATGTATGTCGGGTGCTTGTCGGCGTAGATGTATTGCACGCCCAGTTGTCGGGCAAGGCAGTCGTAAATTTCATCGAAGCGGTAAGGTTTGCGCACGAAATCGTCCATGCCGACATCAAACATTTCCTGTTGTTGTTCATTGAAGGCCGAGGCGGTGACGGCGACGATTTTGACGGTTTGCCCCTCCGGCAATTGACGCAGGCGTTTGGTCGCTTCGATACCGTCCATCACCGGCATGCGCCTGTCCATCCAGATTAAAGCGGGGCGCCAGTCCTGGAACGATTCCAGACATTGCTGACCATTCTCCACTACTTTCACCTCTAGCCCAATATCGGCCATCAGCTGAGTGAGCAGCAACTGATTCTCCCGTTGATCCTCGACAATCATGATCCGATACCGGGGTTGGCCTGGGGACAGGCCCACCACTTCACCGGGTTTGCGGATTTCCGCTCCGAGAATTTCGTCAGCACTTGCCAATGCCAACGGTAAATCCACCCGGAATACCGCTCCCTTGCCGAGGGTACTCTCGACGGTGATGCCGCCGCCCATCATTTGTACGAACTGACGGGTGATGGTCAGCCCCAGGCCGGTGCCCTGCTGGGCGTCTGCATCCCCCAATTGTACGAAAGGCTCGAACAGGCGCTGTTGATCTTCTTGCGCGATGCCTGGCCCCGTATCTTCGACTTCGACCAACAGGTGTTGGCGAGCATTGTTCTTGACCCCCAGACGCAGCGTCACGCCGCCCTGCTCTGTGCATTTCACGGCGTTGTTGATCAGGTTGATGATGATTTGGCGAATGCGGGCTTCATCGCCTTTGATATAGCGGGGGAACTCGGACGACTGATCCAGCACCAGCAGCAGGCTTTTCTCCTGGGCGCGGATCTGCATCATCTCGGTGACATCCCGCACCATGCTGCCCAGGTCGAAGGGCGCAATCTCCAGTTTAAGTCTACCGGCTTCGATCTTGGCAACTTCCAACACATCGTTGATCAGGGTCAACAGATGTTCGCCGCTGCGATTGATGATGTCCAGGTTTTCGCGCTGTTTTTCGGTCAGTTGCGGATCGCGGCGCAGCAGACCGGAGAAACCCAGAATGGCATTCATCGGCGTGCGCAGTTCGTGGCTCATGTTGGCCAGGAATACGCTCTTGGCCTTGTTCGCCGCCTCGGCGGCATCCCGCGCCAGCAACAGTTCCGCGGTACGTTGCTCCACCGTTTCTTCCAACTGGTCCTTGTAACGTAACAGCTCTGTCTCCGCCAGCTTACGCTCGGTAATATCCAATGAGGTGCCGATAAAGCGCAACGGACGACCATCCTTATCAAAATAAGGCTCGCCGCGTTCATAGATGTATTTCACCCGGTGATCCGGGAACAGCAGTCGATGCTCGATTTGATACAAGCTCTTATCGATGATCGCTTGGTTATAAGCTAGTGCCACCTTGTCCCGATCTTCGGGATGCACCGTTTCAAGGAATGCGGCAAACGTTGCTTCAAACTGCGTCTTGTCGATCTCCCATATGCGGAATATTTCGTCACTCCAGCTCAACACATCGTTGAGCATATCGAGGTCCCAGCTACCGATGTGGCCAATACGTTGCGCCTCCTCCAGGGCCGACTGACTGCGTTCCATGGCCTCCTGTATCCGCTTGCGCTCAGTGATGTCCATGTTGGTACCTATCATGCGCAAGGGCTTGCCCCCGCTATTTTGTATCGTCTGCGAGTCTGCCTTGATATAGCGGATGGAGCCATCCGGACGAATGATGCGGAATTCGGGCGCGTACTCGCGTTCACCCAGCAAGGCTGCCTGAATTTCTCTATCGATATGCGCCTTGTCATCGGGATGTACTGTACTTATCCAGGCATCGTAAGCCCCGCCGAAGTCCGCTTTTTTAATGCCGTAAAGCTGGTACATCGAGTCATCCCATGCCAACTCGTTCTCGACGATATTCCAGTCCCATATGCCGATATTTGCAGCACGCGCAGCCAGTTGCAGCCGCTCGGCGGAAAGACGCAAAGCCTCTTCGGTTTGTTTGCGTTCGGTGATGTCCTGTATTGTTACGGCCAGACCGTTTCCAGATCGTACAAATCTTCGCTTTGCCCAGCCAATTTTCATCATACTCTCGGGCGAAACTTTAATTTCATCTTCATAGAATCCCGAAGTCATCGCGCTCAGGAAAACGTTTATCAATTCATTAAAAAAAATCTCCGGGTATAAATTTGAAAGATTGGCTTGTATGAGTTGAGATTGGGGGACGCCATAAAATTCTGCGCCGCGCTGGTTGCAGTCAACCAGTTGAAAGTCTGTGATGGAGCCGTTTCTGTCACGTAAGGCTTCATACATGTAAAAGCCTTCATTCCCGCCTTCCGTCGCAAGTCGGTAGGCCTTGCGCTGTTCAAACTCTTGGAATCTTCTCTTGGCAATCCGCAAAGACATCCCGGTCGCTACAATCGCCAACAGAAATGTGAGGACGCTTCCGACGCTGGCCGCTGACCGATAGGTTGACCACCTGGCCTGGTAGGGGGCGAAGTAATCCATTTCCGGAATCCCCACCATCGCGACCAAGTAATAGTCTTTTAAGGTCCTCCAGGCGACATAGCGCGCCAGATTATCTCCAAACCGAGAGTCTTCGCTTAGGAACGTAGCGCCTTCAGGTGTCGTAAATAGCGGGATCGTTCGCAGCTCGGGTAAGCTTGAATCCTGAGCTTGGTTGCCGATCCTTATCGAACGCAGAACGCCGTCCAGGCCAGCTACTGCGAGCAATCCTGATTTACCGGGGAAAGCGCCAGCAAAGAACGCTGTCAGATAATCAGGGTCAAAGGCAACATAGGCCACGCCGTTAAATGCTCCCTGCGGCGTATTCAATCTACGTGTAAATGGGATAACAGGCCTGTCCCTCGATCTCGATATGATTGGCCTACCTACCAAGAGTAGATTGGTGTCGTCGTTTTTATGAAAGACAAAATAATCCCGATCTGCAAAAGTCACATCTTTCGGAATCGGGAAGGTACTGGTAACCGGCAAACCATTCTGATCGATGATTGTCACGTTCAAGATGTCAGCACCTCTAAAAATACCGCCCTGTGCCAATTCCGGAAGATTTAGATTTTCTTGGGACTTTTCCAAGTTGTATTGCAACTGCAGAGTGATTTGATTTGCCCGGTCAATAACTTGAGTGAGATATTTTTCATAATCCATACTCAACTGGGTGGCTTCTTCAAGCGCTTTTTTCTCGACATTGTGTTTTTCTGTGTCGATCGTCGAGTTGACCCAATACCATAACGCCGTCACGAATAGGAGAGAGAGGATAGGCCACGCAAGGATTTGAAGAATGCCACCCCTCAGAAACTCAAGTCTGGAGAATGCAATTTCCGTGTGTTTGATTGGTTTCTGAAAATTCATTTCTATGTTACGGGTTACAAAAGAGACTCTTGTCAAATTTGAACATCATTCTTCCGCTGTGGCACAACGATCCACAAACGGCATAGCATCAAACAATATTATAGGGGGCTAAAATAAACACTCATGAAGTATTCATGGCCGGTTGAACTTATTACCCATAATAAATTTTGATTCGTAAGCTGCTTCAGCTAAACCAAAAAGCCCGTCTGCACCCCAGGGATGCGAGCACAGTGCCATGGATGGCAAGCTAAGAGCTATCCATGCAGCCTGGATTTCGGCAAGCCCTGCCGAAATGACGACATACGGGAAGCTCCTTTGTATTAGCTGAAGCAAGCTTGCTAAGCAGGTAATAAATTTGATTGCGCGGCTCACTGACTTGATTGAGGAAAATATGATGAGCAACAAACCGTTTTTGATAGCGATGGTTGGAGTTGCTGCCGCGTTGGCTGGTAATGGGGCGGTCGCTGAAGATGCCTATGTAGCGGAGGCCAAGGCCCATGTGACGAAGGTATCGAAGCCGAACCCTTCGTGGGATGGCCCCACCTCCGGACCAATTGCGCAACCCAATAAATTGGTGATTTACGTGTCGGCAGACCAGAATAACGGAGGAGCACGAGGGGTTGGGCGATCAGCCGGGGAA
Source organism: Methylomonas methanica (assembly GCF_001644035.1). GTDB lineage: Bacteria > Pseudomonadota > Gammaproteobacteria > Methylococcales > Methylomonadaceae > Methylomonas > Methylomonas methanica_A. Next base: position 47,841 of record NZ_LUUG01000073.1, on the reverse strand, counting down.
GCGGCAAAGACTCTAGGCTGGAGTTTTCGTTTGATCGATGGACAAAGTACCGTGTTAGGCAGAAGGGATGCCTTGAAGCAAGCGGCTGCCCTCAATCCCGATGGCATCGTGCTCGGCGCTATAGATGCCGTTGAGCAGGCGGATACGATCCGCGAAATAGCGGCTAAGGGTATCGAAATGGTGGGTTGGCATGCCTGGGGAAAGCCGGGTCCGGACCATGACCTGCCGATCTTCACCAATATCGCTACCGAACCGACCGAGGTCGGCAAGGCTGCCGCCATGTACGCAGTGGCCGATTCCGATGGTAAGGCGGGAGTGGTCATCTTCAGCGATCCCATCTACGCCATTGCCAATGTAAAGACAAAGGCCATGATCGACGCCCTGCACGAATGCGCTGAATGCAGTGTGCTGATGGTTGACACTACCCCTCTGAAGGATACCGCAACAGCCATGCCGCAGCGCACGGCTTGGCTGTTGCAACACTATGGCAAAAAATGGACGTATTCAATAGCCGTCAATGATCTCTGGTTTGATGCCATGCCTCCCACCTTTATCGCCGCCGCAATTCCCGGCAACGGTTATCCAAGGAACATATCCGCAGGCGATGGCAGCGAATTGGCCTTCAATCGGATTCGTAAAAACCACTACCAATTTGGGACGGTAGCTGAACCTTTGCGCTTACACGGATGGCAATCCATAGACGAGTTGAATCGCGCTTTTGCGGGACAGCCACCAAGCGGCTATTCAGCACCGGTTCACCTCGTGACAAAAGCCAACATTGAATTCGATGGCGGTCCGAGTAATGAATTCGATCCGGATAACGGTTATCGGGATAAGTACAAAAAAATCTGGGGAGTGAAGTAAAAATAATCATTGATTCTTGAAATTTGAATGGGACAAATCGTTAAATTCCGTAATCAACAGACCCGTTATAAATAGAGTCAGGCAGTGAAAAGATGAATTTATATCGAGGTGACAAACGGCGCCGGTTTTGCCCGCTGAACTGTAATCCAACTTGCCTAGCATAGAACAGATAGAGCAGGAGTTGGGCGGTTTATTGCAATAAAAACCAGCGCAAACCCTTCTGCAATTTGTATCGCTGTGGACTGGCGAATCCAGGGTATTCATCTGGTCAGAATTGGTGATGGGTGTTTATTTTCGCCAATAAAAAGCTATTCTACAGCGAGCAACCTGCACCATGAGCGTCTTGGGTTAAGCAAAGGAATCCAGTCAATTAAAAATCATTAGCCGGGAGACGGTCACATGTACAAGTTTATGAACGCACTCACGCGCAAATCTTTGTCGATACACGCTGGCTGGTTGTTGCTGTTGTTAATCACGCCATTTTGTGTTTTCGCCGGCAGCCCATTCTATTTAACCGCCGAACGCAGCTTCACCAACACCGAAGCCCCCAACATCCGCCTGGATTACACCCTCACCGACCAGCCCATGTTGCTCCGAGTGCTGAAAGCCAATAACCTGGAAACCTTCCTGGACGGCCAATTCAACGTCAGCCGCAGTTACGAGCAGCCAGTCAGCGAGCTCAATCCCGGCCATTATTTCGCCAAAGGTCTCAACAACGCCCAATCGCCATTAAAGCTGTTGCGCGGCATGCTGGATGTCGAGTTTCGTAAATCCTTGAAAGAAACCAATTTTAGCGGCTCGGTACTGACCGTCACCGAAAAGCCGCTGGTGTCGGTGCCGCAGCAGGTTTTAGTCGCGCCGCCGAAAGGTTTTACGGTGGTTAAAGAGAGCTATATCGATTTGCTGCGCAACGGCCAGCAAACCCACGACTTGGGCTGGTGGTTTAACGAAGACACCTGGAGCGAGCATCGCTACAAGGTCCGCCAGGTCGCGCTCGACCCATTGCCGGATGGCATTTATTTACTGCAAGCGGTGCAAGGCAAGAACGAGGCGCAATGCCTGGTTCAGGTCAGCAGTCTGGCGGTGCAGGTTAAGCAATCCAGTGAACAATTGCTGGTGCGTGCGATGAACCGCGATTTACAGCCCCTGGCTGGCGCCAAAGTCAGTTACCGCGATGGTCGTGGTCGCTGGCAAACCTTGTCGACCAGCACCAACTCCGCTGGCGAATTGAGCTTTAACAATCCAGATGGCGTGTTGGACGGTAAGTTACTGGTGCGCGTGGACGCGCCGGCAGCTAAACCCGGCGAAGCGGCGCGTACCGCATTGACTGCTACCGATTTTCTGCCGACGCAAACCAAGGACGACGCGGTATTCGTGATGACAGACCGGCCAATCTTCAAGCCGGGCGAAACTTTTTTCTACAAAGGCATCGTCCGCAATTTGCAGGACGGCCAGTTGCGGATTCCGGCTTTTCAATCCAAACAAACCGATGTGTCGCTGATCCGCGCCGACGGCAACGCCACTGGCTTGCAAGGCCAAACCCAGCTAAGCGATTTCGGCTCGTTTTCCGGCAGCTTCGATCTCGATCCCGGTCAGACGCCGGGCTTGTATCGCTTGTTGGCCGAGATTGATCACAAAGCCTACGGCGGCGAGTTTCGGGTGCGCGATTACATCAAACCCACGTTTTACCTGGAATGGCTGGATCGCAGCCCGGTGGTGCAAGCCGGTCAACCGTTTAAACTAAAATTCCGTGCCAAACGCTACAGCGGCGGCGTACCGCAGAACGTCAAATTTGAAGTATTTCTGTACCGGAAAAAGTTCGAAGCGCCGCAATTTGTCACGGAAGCCGGAGCCGGTTTAGCCGCCGGCAACGACTATTTCGGCCAGGTTAAATCCGCCGCGCCACTGACGCAACCGCAACGGCTGTACAGCTCAATCGAAGAGCGCCAAGCCGTCGATGCCAGCAATCCTTGGGAAACCGCCGCCAAACTGGATGAAAGCGGCGACGGCAGTTTTGAGTTTACCGTGCCGGCAGCCGACCAGGAAAAGCCTGATCAGGAATGGATTTATTCCTTAATGGTGCGCGCTCAGGATGCGGCGGGCGGCAATGCGATTTTAACTGACAGCATCTACGCCACCTTGTCCGAAGCGCAACCGGCCGTGCGTTTTAATAAAACCGTCGCGGCTGTTGGCGATCAGGATTTGCAATTGCTGTTGCAATCCAGCTATGCCGACGGCAAACCAGCCGCCAAAGCCGGCGGCGTGGTCGATGTGATGCTGGAGCAACCCGGCAGCGATAAGCGCAGCTTGGTGAAACTGGATTTTGCGACCGACGAGCGTGGTCAGCAAAAATTGACCATTCCGGCTTTAAAAGAATTTGGCCGGCTGACTGCCGTTGCGCGTTTGGAAAGCCTGGATGGGCGCAAGTTAAACCATCCGGCCAACTCCCAACCCAGCACCTTAATCGTCGCCGGCAGCGGCGGCGAAGCGGTGGCCGACAATCCGGAACTGGAGCTGTACACGCCCACCACTATCCTCAGCCCCGGCGAACAAGCCAAGGTGTTTGCCTTGTTGCCCAAGGCTTGGGGCAATAACGAGAGCGGCGCAATTTGGGAAACCGTGGCCGGCGCGCGTTTGTTCGACAGCCGCAGCGCACAAGCCCAGGGCCGCAGCCGCTGGTTTGACGTGACCGCCAAGCCCGAATACGGCACTGGCTTTTACCACACCGTGACGGTGCCGGTGGCCGGCGGCAAGTATAAGGAACAAACGCTGGGCTTTAGAATCGTGCCTTGGGAGAAGCGTTTGCAGATTGCCATCGAGCCGGAAAAAGCCGAAACCGAGCCGCTGAAACCGACCCAAATCAAGCTGCAAGTCAAACGCGCGGACGGCAGCCCGGCTGCGAACACCGAAATCGCAGTGTCCATCGTCGACCGGGCCGTGTATGCGGTGCAGGCCGAATTCCGTCCCGGCATCTTCGACTTTTTCTATCCGCTGCAACGCAGCAATTTAGCGACCTTCTATTCCGACGATCTGCAAGGCTACGGCTACGCCGACTTGCTGCGTAAACCCAATTTCTCGCTCAGCGCCTTGAAGAGCCAAAGCAAGTTGGCGAAAAAAGCCATGCGCGATACCGCCGGTTGGTTTCCGCATGTTGTTACCGACGCCAAAGGTAACGCCACTATCGACGTAGACATGCCGGCTAATATCACCGAATGGCTGGTCACTGCAGTAGCCAGCGACAAAGATGGCCGCATCGGCGAAACCACCGGCCAGTTCCGCAGTGTCACCGATGTGGCGGTAGACATGGTCGGCCCGCAATTCTTGCGACAAGGCGACGAAGTGGACGTGGCGGTGAAACTGACCAATCACTTGGCCCAGCCGGTAAAACTGACCGGTAGCATCAGCTTGCCCGACACATTGCCTTTGCAAAGCGGCGAAACGGCACCCCAAGCCGAACTAGCCGCCAAAGCCGAGCAATTGTGGCCCTTACGCTTAACTGCCAACGATCGGCAAGGTGCACCGGCGCTTAAGGTGGCTTTAACAGCGCCGGCTGGTGTGCGAGTCGGTGGTGCCGAGGAATTTGAGATTCCGTTAAAAGCCGCCGCGCTGCCGCAGGTTTACAGCAGTAGTCAGCAGGACAATCTGCTACGTATCGATTTGCCTGCGCAATCTCAGCCTCGGCAAGTAACGGTACGGGTCAATTCCGGCCTGCTGGGCGCTGCGCTGCAGGCCGCGTCTATGCTGGTGCAATACCCTTACGGTTGCACCGAGCAGCTGGCGCACAGTACCGTGCCGAATCTGGTATTAATGGATTTGATCGAGCGTGCAGGCCTGAAACCCGAGCAACTGGGTCCGTTGGAAAAGTCTCTGCAACGCGCCAAGCAAAACGCGGCGCTGGGCATCCGTAAACTGATTCAAAACCAGAAAACCGATGGCGGGTTTGCCTTGTGGCCCAGCGACAGCGAGGCCACTGTACCGGTGACCTTGATCGCAATGCAAGCCTTGAAATACGCCAACGACTTGCAAGTGGAAGGCGTGAATAACGCCTATTTCAAAGGCATGGATTGGCTGAACAATCACGCCGAAAGCAATCCGGTGGCGGACGGGTTTGTGTTGAGCGGCTTCGCGACAGTCGGTTATGCCTATAACGCGCCCTGGCAACAGCAAGCCGATTTTGTCGAAAAAGTCATTGCCGACGCTAAAGCTGGCGCGGGTGATTTGATAGCCGCGCTGCGTATCGTCAAAGCCTACGAGAGTCAAAACTGGCACAGCTTCAATCAGCAGTTTAAGGATAGACCGCAGCTGAAAAGCGATCTGCTCAAACGCTTACAACTGGCGCTGGATGTTTTTGAACCAGCCAATTATCAGCAACAGCGCGGCGAGTTGTATAACAGCTTGGGCTTTGGCTTTGGTGTACCCAGCTTGATCTCCGCTGGCCTGGGTGCGTTAAACGATGCCCAGGCCTTGCCGCCGGCACTGGAAGCCAAGCTGAAACGCTGGTTGTTGCAAGCCCAGCAAAACGGCTACTGGCAATCGACTTACGACACCGCTCAGGTGATTTTCAACAGCCGCGAATTGTTATCTAAGGAAGCGGCGGCAGCGGCCAAGCAGAACGCCCGCAACATTACGGTAACCAGCAAAGACGGCTTTGCGATGGGTGCGTTGCAACGCATCCCCGGCGGCTATCTGGGCAACTTCAACCGCTTTGGCGACAGCCCGGACCTCAGCGAAATTCATCTCGCCGAGTTGAATGCCGATGAAATTGCCAGCGCCACCGTCAGTGTCGAAGTGCCCTATCCAGCCGTCGCCGCCCGCGCCGCCGGTCTGGAGGTGCAACGCAACTTCCGCCGCATCACCGCCAAAGGCAGCGAGTTAATCGACATGAGCCAAGCCTTGAAACCCGGCGATGTGGTGGTCAGCGAAGTGCGCGTCAAACGTAGCGCCGACGCCGGTCGGCCGGCACCCGGCAGCGAATTTGTGGTAATCGAAGACGGTATCCCCAGCTTAGCGGAAGGCCAGGAAAACGATGAAACCTACTTGGCCGACGCCAAAATCCAGCCCAAAGACGACAGCTACTGGGCCAATATCAAGGAAACCCAGCGCTACCCTGACCGCATCGTCCGCGTCGCCAAACTACAATCTGCTGGCGAATTGACCTTGTATCAAGTTTGGCGCGTCGCTAGAGCAGGTAGTGCGTCGATCCCCCCTGCTAGTGGGTTTGACATGTATAACGAGGGGGTGGAGGGGAATAGTTTGGCGGGGAGGGTGAGTGTTAAGTAGGGAGGATGCCGCTGGGCGATCTGCCTTCCGAATTGAGTAAACTCATCTTCCATAGTGATGGTGATGTTCTATGCTTTCCGGGAAACTTAACGACAGGACAGGAAATATGCAGTCACATCAATATCAACCACTCCGCTTCACCGGCAATGGCGGAGAGTATTTCCGGATTTGGATCGTAAATCTGTGTCTCAGCATCGTGACTTTTGGCATCTATTCCGGATGGGCCAAGGTGAGGCGTAACCAGTATTTTTACCGTCACACGTATTTAGCCAACGCTAATTTTGATTACCACGGAAATCCTATAGCAATACTAAAAGGTCGAATCTTTGCGTTTGTGCTGTTCGCTGCTTATTCAATTACCATTAGGTCTGATTTAATCGAAGGATTGATCGTTTTGGTGGTGATTATGTTGATAATGCCCTGGCTGCTGGTAAGTTCACTACGCTTCAGATTGCATAACACCAGTTATCGCGGTCTGCGTTTTTCGTTTCACGGCGAAACCGGTGAGGCTTATATATCTATGCTGCTGTGGCCACTGTTTTCGTTTTTTACATTGGGTATGTTGTGGCCTTTTGCTCATCAACGCATAGCTAGTTATATGCGTGAAAACAGTGTTTACGGAAACGTGTTTTTCAAATTCGCCGCTGGTGTCCGCAGATTCTACAAGTTATATGGCGTGGTTTTGCTAATCACCATCGTCAATGTGTTTATAGCGATGACCATTACCCGAGTAATGATCCGTAGCGGTGCATTACATATCGCTGGCGAAAAAGTATATATGGTGAATGTTGCCGTCGGTATCTCTGCGTTATGGGCTTACATTGGCCTACTGTTGGTCGTGGCTCCCTACTTCATCTCTCGAATGCAAAATCTACTCTGGAATCAAACCAAGTTAGGCTCCCATATTTTTACGTCCGAAGCTCGTGCGAGGGAGTTGTTCGTCATTATGTTGGGTAACGTGGTCCTAATTACGCTGACGCTTGGCCTGTTCAAACCGTTTGCTGATATACGTTTGGCGCGTTATCGATTGGAGCGCATCGGCATACTACTGGACGGTGATATTGATCAGTTTACCTCCGGGTTACAAGGCGAAGTCGCCGCCATTGGCGAAGAGGTAGCAGACATGTTCGATGTCGATATTGCCTTGTAAAACGCAACGCGATAAGCCGCACTCATAGGGTGCAATAGGCGCTAGCCGTATTGCACCGAGTGTTGGCCTTCGAATTGGTGCAATACGCTGGCGCTATTGCATCCTATACTATCCGACCGGGTAATATAAAAGCGTAATATTCTGTAACTCTCTACCTTTTACATCTTGCGTCGGATATGGATCACTTATGTCCAACTATCGCCGTTACCGTGTTCCTGGCGGAACTTATTTTTTTACTGTCAATCTGCTGGAACGTCATTCCAACGTCCTGCTGGTTCGGCATATCGATACGCTTCGAGAGGTTGTTAAGCATACCCGTAAACGTTGGCCGTTTCACATCGATGCCTGGGTGGTTTTGCCGAATCATTTGCATTGCGTTTGGACGTTACCTCAAGGCGACGAGGATAACGCTAACCGTTGGCGAGTCATCAAACAAGCATTTTCCAAAGCTTTGCCAGCCACGGAAAAGCGGTCCGCCTCTAGAATTGCCCGAGGCGAACGAGGCATTTGGCAACGTCGATTTTGGGAGCATATGATCACCGATGACGCCGATTATGCGGCCCATATCGATTATTGCCACATTAATCCGCTAAAACATGGTTTGGTTAAACATGTTAACGATTGGCCGTATTCGACATTTCATCATTACGTGGCGCTTGGGCTATATCCACCCGATTGGTCGAGTGCTCCGGTTTTGCTGGATATCGATGAAGAATGGCATTAAGCCCTTAATTAAATAGGGTGCAATAGCGATAGCGTATTGCACCGATTCGAAAGCTAACGCTCGGTGCAATACGGCTATCGCCTATTGCACCCTATGCATTATCAAACGATGAATAAGGCCCGACCGCGATAAATCAAGCAAAATCCCCGTAAAACCCCTAAGATCGAACCATCCCGGTTAACGACTTCCGAACCCCCATGAAAAACCACCACCGATTATTGCTGAGCTTAGTGCTGGGCGCATGTGCCGGGTTGATATGCCACGGCTTTGCCGACAGCGAAGCATTGCAGATGTTTAACCGCTATTTGATGGAACCCATCGGCCAAATCTTCTTGCGGCTGATTTTCATGATCGTGGTGCCGATGGTGATGAGTGGTTTGATGCTGGGGGTGTATCAACTCAGCAATCATCACGGCTTGGCGCGAGTGGCCCAGCGCACCTTGTTTTTTACCGTGCTGGCTAGTTCGGCATCGGTGGCGGTGGGGATTTCGCTGGTCAATCTGGCGCAGCCTGGAGTAGGGCTGGATATTTCGCAGATGTTGGGCGATAACGGCGGTGTGAATAAAATTCAGCAAAATGTCGCTCAAGCCAAGCCGGTGGTGCAATCCTTGTTGGAGATCATTCCCAAAAATCCCTTTGCTAGCGCCACCCAGGCCCTGGAAGGCGAGATGCTGTCTTTGATGTTTTTCTCGTTGGCTTTCGGCGCGGCGCTGGCGGCGACCAATGGCGATAAGCCGTCGCGTTGGGTGGAGTTGTTGGAAGAAACCTATGCTGCCTGCTTGCTGGTGGTGGATACCGCGATGAAACTGGCGCCGATTGCTGTGTTTGCGTTGGTGTTTCAATCGACGTTCAAATTCGGGCATCACATTTTGTTTTCCTTGGGTTTTTACGTGCTGGTGGTGGTGACCGGTCTGCTGCTACAGCAAGTGGTGGTCTACAGCATGCTGCTGCGGTTTTTTACCCGCATCAAGCCGCTGAGTTTTTTTCGCCAGTGCCGGGATGTCTACCTCTACGCCTTTGCTACAGCATCCTCCAACGCCACCTTGCCGCGCTCGCTGGAACTGGCGGAACAGGATTTAAAACTGAGGCCGGAAGTGGCGCGCTTCGTGTTGACGATAGGCTCCACCGCCAACCAGAACGGCACCGCATTGTTCGAAGGCATTACCGTGTTGTTCCTGGCCCAGGTATATGGCGTGGATTTGTCGCTGGCGCAGCAGGTGCAGGTAGTCTTGATGTCTATCCTGGCCGGCATCGGCACCGCCGGCGTGCCGGGCGGTTCGCTGCCGTTGATCATGATTTTGACCCAACAGGTCGGGATTCCGCCCGAAGGCATGGGCTTGATTTTGGGCGTGGATCGCTTCCTGGATATGTGCCGCACCACTTTAAATGTTAGCGGCGATTTGGTCATCGCGGCCTTGGTCGATCAGCGGGAACCGGAAAGCGCGTAGACAGGATTATTACCCGGCCTTTAAACATCGTCGCTCCCGCTAAGGCTGGGCTCAGCGGCTGCACTGGATTCGCGGCGTGGTCTAGCGGCTCCCTCCTTAGCGGGAATGACGAACCGGGAAATTTAAGAGCCGGGTTAATAAGTAATCTTAGAAGCTCCTTTTGCAATTTACGGTGGGGTTTTTGCTTGCTTCATACGTCTTACATCATGACGGCAACGATTGCCGCATGATATTGGACATCCTGGAGCAGCTATGAAAATTCGACCCTTTTGGGTAGTTGTGCATCGTTACGCCGGGCTGGCGATGACGGTGTTTTTGATCATCGTCGGTTTGACCGGCAGCCTGTTGGCGTTTTACAGCGAATTGGAAAAGTTAGTCAGCCCGCAGTTATTCGCGCCTGTATCCGCTTCGGCGCGCTTGAGTCCGCCGTCGCTGAAAGCCAGGGCAGAACTGTTGGTGCCGCAGGGTAATGTCGTGGCAATATGGCTGGAACATGATGCCGCACACATCGATTTAGAGCCGCTTACCAATGCGGCCAACGGTAAGCCTTACGAACTCGGCTTCACCCAGCTGATTCTGAATCCTTACACCGGCGAAGAACTGGGGCGGCGCACCTGGGGGGCGATTTCCGAAGGCTGGATCAACCTGATGCCGTTTGTCTACAAACTGCACTATGCACTGGCGCTGGATGAAATTGGTGGTTGGATTTTGGGCATTACCGCCTTAGTGTGGACGCTGGATTGTTTTGTGGGTTTTTATCTGACGCTGCCGGTAGCGAAAAAAACCAAAATTGTCGCGGTTGACAGCGAATCTCGTTCATTTTGGCAACGTTGGCTGCCGGCCTGGAAAATTAAATGGCGCGGCTCTACTTTTCGGGTGAATTTCGATCTGCATCGGGCCGGCGGCTTGTGGCTGTGGGCCATGTTGTTGGTGTTTGCCTGGTCCAGTGTGTTTATGAATCTGTCCGATACCGTTTACGCGCCGGTAACTCGTGCCGTATTCACCGATTATCACGAACCCTGGGTCGATTTTCCCGATCTGGATAATCCCTTGAAACATCCGCCCATCGCTTGGGCAGATGCTTACCGCATTGCTGCAAACATGATGGAACAGGCGTCCGGTCAACAAGGCTTTGTGATCGAAGCCCAGCAGGGTTTTCGTTACAATCCGGCCAAGGGTTTTTATGTGTATACCGTTCGCAGTAGCTTGGATGTCGAGGACAAGCACGGCAGTACCCGCTTGGTAATCGATGCCGCTACCGGCGCGCAAAAATTGCTGCTATTGCCTACCGGTCAGTATGCCGGCAACACCGTTACCAGTTGGCTGGCAGCCTTGCACATGGCCGATGTGTTCGGCATGCCGTATCGAATTTTCGTCTGCGTACTGGGTTTGGCGATAGTGATGCTATCGGTGACCGGTGTCGTGATCTGGCTGAAAAAACGTCGGGCCAGACTGCACAACGCGGTTTTGCGGGCAGGGATTTAAGACGCAGATTGCAAGGCTTCTTGCTGTTTTTGCTGTAAGAAACTCAGGACGTCTTCGTTGTCGACGCGCTCGTAAATGTCTTCGACAGCGATGCTGATGTCTAAGGATGCAAAACTAATCCGGTCACCCAGGTAAAAATAAAACGACTGCCAGTTGTGCGCTCGGCTAAACAGTTGAATTTCACCTTTATCCTGTTCTATCAATACATATTCTTCCAGGCTTGGGATGTTCTGGCAGCGCAGGCGCTTTAGAGTTTGATCAAATTTGCGGGTGGTTTTTGACAGCACCTCGATGATGATAGTCGGCGCGGTTTTATAGTAAGGGTCCACGCTATCCTCGTTGCAAACCACCATCACATCGGGATAGAAAAAATCGTCGGCCACGCGCAGTTTCATGTCAGCTATTAGCGTTTTACATGGCGTGTCTTTTAGCCGTTGTTTTAGTTCGCAGGCAATATTCCCAGTTATCAAATTATGATCCGAACTGACATACGGCATTCGATGGGGTATTCCGTCCAATAATTGGTGCTTAGTGTCGGCTATTAATTCGCCCCGAAGATATTCTTCCGGGCTAAGGCAATGCTGCTGAAATACCATAACTGAACTCACGTGGAAAGCTGATTGAAAGCCTTGAGCAAAATAGTCGATTGCCAGCATTCCAGTCAAGCATCCGCGCCGCCGACTGGTAATAACGCACTTGCAGCCATTAGCTTGGCCCTGTATCTTTGCGAGAACCCTACTTGTTGTTTGTTGACTCTACATGTCCGAATCCGCTGCTAATAAATTGATCCTGGTCGACGGCTCGTCGTTTCTGTTTCGCGCCTTCCACGCGGTACCACCGTTGACCAATGCCCAGGGCGAGCCGACTAACGCCGTTTACGGTGTGTCCAACATGCTGCGCAAGCTGATCAACGATTACAACACCCCCTATATCACCGTGGTGTTCGATGCGCCGGGCAAGACCTTCAGGCATGATTTATACGATCAATACAAAGCGCATCGGCCGCCGATGCCGGACGATCTGCGGGTACAAATTGCCCCCTTGCACGACTTGATCCGCTCGCTGGGTTTGCCGCTGATTATCGAACACGGCGTAGAAGCCGACGACGTGCTGGGTAGCCTCGCGCAGAACGCCGCGCGGCAAGGTTTTGAGGTGATTATTTCCACCGGCGATAAGGACATGGCGCAGCTGGTGAACGAGCAAATCACCCTGGAAAACACCATGACCAACACCCGCATGGATATTCAGGGCGTGCTGGACAAATTCGGCGTCAAACCGGAGCAAATCATCGATTATCTGGCGCTGATGGGCGATGCGGTGGATAACATCCCCGGCGTGCCGAAAGTGGGTCCTAAGACCGCCGCCAAGTGGTTGCAGGAATACGGCACGCTGGACAATCTGATGGCCCGCGCCGACGAGATCAAGGGCAAGATCGGAGATAACTTGCGCGAGGCCTTGGGGCAGTTACCCTTATCCCGTGAACTGACTAGCATCAAATGCGACGTGGCCTTGCATTACAGCCTGGAGGATTTGAAACGCAAGGAGCCGGACATGGCGGCCCTTAAAAATCAGTTGGGCCATTTGGGTTTTAGCAGTTGGTTGAAAACCTTGAATGGCGACAGTTCAACTCCCTCTCCAGCGGGAGAGGGAGTGGTGACGACTGCACGGATGCAGGAGGTAGGGCAACGCAGGGAGCAGTTGCCGAGGGGAAATGCAAACAACGATTCTTCGGCATCCTCAATCCAGCCTTCTCCCGCTGGAGAGGCGGAGCCGAAGGCTGCGCTAGCTCGGGATTACCAAACCATCCTCACTCAAACCGATTTCGATGCCTGGCTGGAAAAACTCCAGCAAGCCGAGCTGTTTGCCTTCGACACCGAAACCACCAGCCTAAATTACAGCGATGCGCACATCGTCGGGGTGTCGTTTGCAGTCGATGCCGGCCAGGCCGCTTATTTGCCAGTAGCCCACGACTATCCCGATGCGCCAGCTCAGTTGGATCGGCAAACTGTTTTGGATGCTTTGAAACCCCTATTGGAAGACCCGAATAAGCCCAAGCTGGGCCAAAACCTGAAATACGATAGCCATGTTCTGGTCAATCACGGCATCGCGCTGCGCGGCATCCAACACGATACCATGCTGGAATCTTACGTGTTGAACAGCACCGCGACCAAGCACAATATGGACGATCTGGCCAAGCATTACCTGGGCGTGGACACTATTCATTTTGAAGACGTGGCCGGTAAGGGCACCAAGCAGATCGGCTTTGCCGAGGTGGCTATCGAACAAGCTAGCGAATACGCCGCCGAGGATGCCGACATCACCTTGCGCCTGCATCAAACCTTGTCCGCGCAATTGCAGCAGCAGCCCAGTTTGTGGGCTTTGTATAACGAAATTGAAGTGCCGCTGATCAGCGTGCTGGCGCGGATCGAGGAAAACGGCGTACTGATAGACAGCGCGATGCTGGCCCAGCAAAGTCTGGAACTGGCGAACCGGATGATAGGTATTGAGCAGCAAGCGCACGATCTGGCCGGATCGGCGTTCAATCTCGGTTCACCCAAGCAGATTCAGGAAATCTTGTACGACCGCTTGAGCTTGCCGGTGTTGAAGAAAACCCCAAAAGGCCAGCCCTCTACCGACGAATCGGTCTTGCAGGAACTGGCCGTGGATTATGCCTTGCCGAAGTTGATTCTGGATTTTCGCGGCATGAGCAAACTCAAATCCACCTACACCGACAAACTGCCGCAACAGGTTAACGACCGCACAGGCCGAGTGCACACGTCTTATCATCAGGCCGTGGCCGCGACCGGGCGTTTGTCTTCGTCCGATCCCAATCTGCAAAATATCCCGATTCGTAGTGAAGAAGGCCGCAAAATCCGCCAGGCCTTCATCGCCCCGCCCGGCTATAAAATTGTCGCCGCCGATTATTCGCAGATCGAACTACGCATTATGGCTCACCTGTCCGGCGATGCCGGCCTGCTGGCGGCGTTTTCGCAAGGCGTGGACGTGCACAGCGCCACGGCCGCAGAAGTGTTTGAAGTAGAGCTGGAGCAAGTCACTCATGATCTGCGTCGCTCGGCCAAGGCCATCAATTTTGGCTTGATCTACGGCATGTCCGCGTTTGGTTTGGCGCAGCAATTAGGTTTGCCGCGCAATCAGGCCCAGGCGTACATAGATTTATACTTCAGTCGTTACCCCGGCGTGAAACAGTATATGGACAACACCCGCGAACTGGCTAAGCAGCAAGGCTACGTCGAAACCATCTTCGGCCGCCGCTTATATTTGCCGGAAATCAACTCCCGCAACGCCGCGATGCGCCAGTACGCCGAGCGCACCGCTATCAACGCGCCGATGCAAGGTACCGCCGCCGACATCATCAAGCGGGCCATGCTGGCTTGCGACGCCTGGATAGGCGCGGATAACCCGGATGTGAAAATGATCATGCAAGTGCACGACGAATTGGTATTCGAAGTCGCCGAATCGCGCTTGGCGGAACATATGGAAACCATTCGCGGCATTATGTCCGGCGCCGCCGAGCTGCATGTGCCTTTGCTGGTGGAAGTCGGCAGCGGCGAAAACTGGGACGAAGCCCATTGAGTGTTACAGGGGCCGATAAAACATGAAATTCAAATTCTGGGGCGTGCGCGGCTCAATCGCCACGCCGGGGCCCAGCACGGTCAAATATGGCGGCAACACCACTTGTATCGAAGTCACCAGCAGTGCCGGCGATTTAATCATCCTGGATGCCGGCACCGGTATCCACGCGCTGGCTCAGAGCTTGCAAAAACACCCGCTGACCGCGCACATCCTGATTACCCATACCCATTGGGACCATATACAAGGCTTGCCGTTTTTCTTGCCGATGTTCAAGGCCGGCAATATCATCAACATCTACGGCGGCCTGGAGCCTTTGACTCATCAAGGTATCGAACGGGCGATGCATGTGCAATTGCAGCACAGCTATTTTCCGATCAGCGAAGCGCAGTTAAAAGCCGAGGTGCGCTATTTCACATTGAAAGCCAATGCGCCTATTACGGTGGGCAACGTGCGGGTGACACCGACGGTATTGAATCATCCGGTATATAACTTTGGCTATCGCCTCGAGGACGTCGACGGCAGTTCCCTGTTTTTTACCGGCGATTACGAACCGCAACTCAATCCTTATCAGCCGGACCATCCGGGCTACCCGGCCATGCAGGAACTGATCGAGCAAAAACACGAGGAAGTGATTGCGGCGATGGCTGGCGTCGATGCGTTGATTATGGACAGCTCCTACACCGACGCCGAATATGCCAACAGGCATGGTTGGGGTCACGGTACGTATCGTTCGGCGATGAATTTCGCGGCACAGGCGGGCGCAAAGCGGCTGTTTTTGACGCATCATGAGCCGACGCGGAGTGATACTGATTTGGAGGCGGTTTTTGAATCGCTTTTGCCGGCAGACGCGAGTGAGGTTTTGGTTTGTTTGGCTCGGGAGGGGGAGGGGTTTGAGTTGTTGAACTCTGGGGCTTCTGAATAAGTTAGTTCTGACTTTGCGGTAGTGTTTTGTGTCGCTGGCGCGACGGCTGGGTTTGATGTCGGGCCGAGACCCGACATTTAAAAAACCGTCGCGACAGCGACACAAAACCTATCCGGCAATATCACGTCCCCCCGCCACCCTCTGATACCCCCTCTTAATCGCCAACGCCAACTCATGCACCGCCATCGCATAATGCGTACTCTGGTTGTACCGGGTAATCGCGTAAAAGTTAGGGTGTCCCAGTAAGTACTCGTCCTTACTTTGATGCCTGAGCAACAACAGCCGTAACGGATAATCGCAAGCACATGAATCAGCCGGTTCTACACCCGCTTTAACCAAGGTATCCAAAGGATAAGCATGGTCGGCGCCCGGCTCCAAACTGTCGATGCCGCTAAAACTGCCGCGCGTCCGCGAGACAATGGGTTGGCCAGTTTGCCAACCGTGTTGCGCAAAATAGTTAGCGACACTGCCGATGACGTCTTCGGGGTTCCACAGGTCACGGCGGCCGTCGCCGTTAAAGTCCACTGCCCATTGCAAAAAGCTGCTGGGCATAAATTGGCCAAGACCCATCGCCCCGGCGAAGGAGCCGACCGGCTTGCCGGGGTCCAGGCTTTCAGTCCTGCTCATCACCAGAAAGTTTTCCAGCTCGCTGCGGAAATATTCGCCGCGCCGCTGATAGTCAAAACCTAAGGTAGTTAACGCATCGATGATTCTATGATTGCCGACGAAACTACCAAAGGTGGTTTCCACCGCCATGATGCCCAGGATGTATTCGGCCGGCACGCCGTATTGCTGGCTGGCGCGTTGCAGCGTTGCATGATGCTGTTGCCAGAAACTGATACCGGCGTTGATATGTCGGTCGTCCAGAAATTGTGCGCGATAGCGGGTCCAGCCGCCTTTGCTGGGTTTGCCTTTCATGCCCTGATCCGATTTGGCCAGGTAGTCCAGCGTCCACTGCTTGCGTTTGGCTTGCGAGAATAGGCCTTGCAGATACTCGCGGTTAAAACCATGTTTCTGCACCATCTGTTCGATGAACTGGTTCAGGGCCGGATACCTGGCGTAATCGCCGCTGACTGCCGTGGCATGATAGCCGCCGACGCTGGCGAATGGCCGCAAGTCTGGTGTCGCTTGGCGCGACTGGTTGGGCGCGGTTTGTTGGGTGGGTGTGCGAACGCGATTATTTGATTTATCGCCGACCGGCGGCTGCGAGGCGCAGCCCGCCAGCAATGCGATTATGAACCCGGCCCTAATTATCTCTGGTATTCCGTTCGGGCTGAGCCTGTCGAAGCCTGGCCGGGCGGGCCCTTCGACAGGCTCAGGGCGAACGGTATTTAAGGGCCGGGTTAATAACAGTGCCGATCCGGCGTTTTGTAGAGCGACTTTACTAGTACTAAATGTATACAAGCGAGCTATATCCAGGGTTATTTAAAAAGACTGCCCCCCTCGTCGTCGTTTTCGGCCAGGGTCATGCCTGCGGTTTCGAAATTGACGTTCTCGGCGCCCAGTTTAATCATCAGGCGTACCTCATTGCGGGAGTCGGCAGCGTGCAGCGCGTCATCGTAACCAATTTTACCGGCTGTATACAGATCGTAAAGCGCTTGATCGAAAGTCTGCATGCCATGCTCGCGCGAGCTTTTCATTAGTTCTTTTAATTTATGCACTTCACCCTTACGGACCATGTCCGATACCAAAGGCGTATTCAGCAGAATCTCGATAGCCGGGTAGCGACCTTTGCCGTCGGCGCGTTGAATCAATTGCTGAGCGACAATGCCGCGCAGGTTAAGCGACAAGTCCATGAATAATTGCCCATGCATTTCTTCCGGGAAAAAATGCAGAATGCGGTCGATGGCCTGGTTGGCGTTATTGGCGTGCAGGGTGCAGACGCACAAATGGCCGGTTTCGGCGAAGGTGATGGCGTGCTGCATGGTGTCCCGGCTTCTCACCTCGCCAATCAGAATCACATCCGGCGCTTGCCGCAGCGTGTTTTTTAACGCCACTTCAAACGACTCGGTATCCAGGCCCACTTCGCGCTGGGTGATGATGCAGCCTTTGTGCGGATGGATAAACTCGATAGGGTCTTCTATGGAAATGATATGGCCGCTGCTGTTTTCGTTGCGGTGCCGAATCAGCGCTGCCAATGAGGTGGATTTACCGGTACCGGTGGCGCCAACGAACATTACCAGACCGCGTTTGTACATGATCAGTTCTTTCAACACCGGCGGCAGATGTAAGTCTTCGGCGCTGGGGATGGTGGTTTCGATGCGGCGCAACACCATGCCGGCCGAGTCGCGCTGGGTAAAGGCGCTGACCCGGAACCGGCCCAAATCGTGGACGCTCAAGGCAAACTGGCATTCGCGAGTGTTTTCAAATTCGTCGCGTTGGCGTTGCGACATGATGCTAAGGACCAGCATCATGGTCTGTTCGCTATTTAAAATGGTTTTGGACACTTCGACGACTTTGCCGTTGACTTTCATCGACGGTGGCCGGCCGGCGGTGATAAACAAGTCGGACGCTTTCTTTTCAACCATCAGGGCCAATAGGGCTTTAAAGTCCATGACGCCTCCTAAAAATTAACGGAACATGTCTTTGTTGACGGCCTTGACCATTGCGCCTTTTGCGGTGATCAGGCCTTTATCGACCAATTCCTTCAGATTCTGATCCAGGGTTTGCATACCGTCTTTGCGGCCGGTTTGAATGGCCGAATACATCTGCGCCACCTTGGCTTCGCGGATCAGGTTGCGGATGGCCGGGGTGCCGACCATGATTTCGTGCGCAGCAATCCGGCCGCCGCCGACTTTTTTTAATAGGGTTTGCGAAATAACCGCCTGCAAGGATTCGGAGAGCATGGCCCGTATCATGTCTTTTTCCGCAGCGGGGAACACGTCGATAATCCGGTCTATGGTTTTTGCGGCCGAAGTGGTGTGTAAGGTGCCGAATACCAAGTGGCCGGTTTCCGCGGCGGTCAAGGCCAGACGAATGGTTTCCAAGTCCCGCATCTCGCCCACCAGAATAATGTCCGGGTCTTCCCGCAAGGCCGAGCGCAAGGCTTCGTTAAAACCCAGCGTGTCGCGGTGTACTTCGCGTTGGTTGATCAAGCATTTTTGGCTTTCGTGCACGAACTCGATAGGATCTTCGACCGTCAGGATATGCGCGTAGTCGTTGGAGTTAATATGATTCACCATCGCGGCCAGCGTCGTGGATTTACCGGAACCGGTCGGCCCGGTGACCAGAATCAGGCCGCGCGGTTTGGTACACAGTTCCGCAAAAAACTTTGGCGCGTCCAGGTCTTCCAGGGTTAACACCTTAGAGGGAATGGTCCGGAATACCGCGCCGGCGCCCCTATCCTGATTGAAAGCATTCACCCGGAAGCGAGCCACGCCGGGCAGCGCGAAAGAAAAGTCGGTTTCCAGAAATTCTTCGTAATCGCGGCGCTGCTTGTCGTTCATGATGTCGTAAATCAGTGCATGAACTTCCTTGTGGTTTAAGGAGGGGATATTGATGCGGCGGATGTCGCCGTCCACCCGGATCATCGGCGGTAAGCCGGCGGAAAGATGCAAGTCGGAGGCTTTGTTTTTGACGGAAAAGGTCAATAGTTCGGCGATATCCATGATTTATGTCCCAGCAATAAAAGGAATGATCGTCGGCAAGGATAGTACACAATTCAAAACCGGCCGGCTTATTCGTCCATGGCAGCACCCCTTATGCTGGCGAGAGGTATATCGGCCTAGCGGTGCTGGCTTTTTTCGGCGCAGCGAATGCATTGATTGGCGTAGGGTACCGCAGCCAAGCGTTCCTTTTTAATGGGTTCGCCGCAGCTTAGGCAAATGCCGTAGGTACCGGCATCGATACGGGAAATGGCTTGTTTAATTTTTTCGACTTCGTCGCGCGTGGCGTTGCCCAGTGCGTCCAATACCTCGTCGTTTTCGGTTTCGACGGCCTGTTCGGAAAAATCCTGGGCCAGCGGTTTATCGGTGTGTCTGACGTCTTCGGTGATTTTCCCCAGTCTGTCGTCCAGGTCTTCCAACATATTCAACAATTGGTCGCGTACATCTGCATAGTCTTTCATGGCACTCTCCGCAGCAGGGCTGCATGGTTTAATAACCGGCTTCTGCCGGCCGGATAGTCAATCCCTGGTTTATACAATGAAGCCGATAGCAGGTGCAACCAAGCTGATCTATACTCGAGTCATCAACATTTCTTGCCTTTTGCACAATGGACCTTGCTCTTGATCGTTTACTCGCCGCTGCCAATCAAGTCATTCTCGGTAAACAACCACAAATTCGCCTGGCGGTTTGCTGTCTGTTGGCCAGGGGACATTTGCTGATCGAGGACATTCCTGGTGTTGGCAAAACCACTCTCTCTCACACTCTGGCGCGCTTGTTTGGCCTGGAATATCAGCGGATTCAATTCACTAGCGATATTTTACCGGCCGATATCGTCGGCTCCTCGGTATTCGACGCGCATCAGCAGTTATTTAGCTTCCATCCCGGGCCGATTTTCAAACAAATGATCCTGGCCGACGAAATCAACCGGGCCACACCCAAGGCGCAAAGTGCCTTATTGGAAGCGATGGAAGAACGGCAGGTGACCGTCGAAGGCCGCACTTATCCCTTGCCGCAGCCGTTTTTTGTCATCGCTACGCAAAATCCGGCGCATCAAATCGGCACTTTCCCGTTGCCGGAATCGCAAGTAGACCGGTTTTTGATGCGTATCGAGTTAGGTTACCCCAGCCGCCAGGCCGAACGGGAGTTGCTGAGCGGTCAACCACGGCATGTATTGATCGACGAGTTGCCGGTGGCGTTACTGCCCGCGCAATTGGCGGACTTGCAACAGGCCGCGGATCAGGTGTATGTGTCGTCGGCCTTGCTGGATTATCTGCAAGCCATTCTGGCTTTTAGCCGCCAATCCACCGATTTTGCCAGCGGCCTGTCGCCGCGCGCGGGCCTGGGCTTGCTGGCCGCAGCCAAGGCTTGGGCACTAATCGATAAGCGCCAGGCCGTTCTGCCGGAAGACATGCAAGCAGTATTGCCGGCGGTGGCCGGGCATCGTTTAAACGTGGGCGCCAACGATTCAGCGGCCATCGTCGCACCCATTCTCAAGCATGTGCCGGTACTTTGAGCGAAGCGGCCTTACCCTTAAAACAGCGCCTTAAACTGTCGCGTTTTTTTAGCGGTGAGGCGCCGACCGCCGGGCCGATTGTGTTGACGCAGCGGCGGGTGTTTATTTTGCCGACGCAACGCGGGCTGGCTTTTGTGTTGTTGATTTTGTTGCTGGTGCTGATCGGCTTTGTCTACAACAACAATCTGGCTTATTTGCTGGGATTTTTACTGGCCAGCATTTTTTTTGTGACCATCCTGCACAGCTTCAAAGCCTTGGCCGGATTAACCATTCAACCCGCCCGCCCACAAGCGGTGTTTGCCGGCCAAGCAGGCCCGTATAGTTTCCAGATCAGCAATCCGGGTTCGCAGCCGCGTTTTGCTGTCGATCTGACTTTGCAGTCCGAGTTGTCTATCAGCTTAGCCGCCGAGCAAACCCAAATCGTCACACTGTATCAACCCACCCACCAGCGCGGTTGGCAGTTGCCGGGCACGCTGACCGTTTCCAGCACCTACCCCTTGGGTTTATTTCGGGCCTGGGCGCCCTTACGTTTCGATAGTCCTTTGCTGGTTTATCCCAAGCCTGCCAACCAGCAACTGCCGTTTCCGGAAAGCGGCGGCGGTCAGGATAAGCCCGGCCAAAACCGCCGTAGCGGCGACGAGTTTGACGGGGTAAGAGTCTATCAGCGCGGCGACGCGATTCGGCAAATCCATTGGAAAGCCTTCGCCAAAGGCCAGGGTGTGCACAGTAAATACTACAGCGGCGCCAGTTCCAGCGAATTGTGGCTGGATTATCAACAAGCGCCCGGCCATCACTTGGAAGAGCGCCTTAGCCAGTTGTGCCGCTGGTTGGTGGATGCCGAGCAGGCCGGTTTGCGTTACGGCTTGGTGCTGCCAGGCTTGCGTCTGCCGCCGGACAACGGTGCCGCGCATTACCGTAATTGTCTGCAAGCCCTGGCGCTGTTTTGAGCATGCCGTTTCTGCCGTCCACGCGACTGATGCTGTTTATGCTGGGTTCGATAGGGCTGATCACGCTGCCGCATGCCTGGCATATTCCGCCGTTATTGTTCGGATTTTTTACGCTGCTGCTGCTCTGGCGCTTGCTGAGCGTTTGGCAGCCCCGCTATTTACCAAACCGGTTTGGCGTATTTTTATTGATGCTGCTGGGAATAGGTTTGTTATACAGTCAGCAGCACTCCGTATTCGGCCGCGATGCCGGCACCAGTCTGTTCGTCGTGGCGTTGGGCTTGAAGTTGCTGGAAATTCACGGCAGGCGCGACGTGTATGTGATCGTGTATCTGGCTTTCATCGTGGCGGTCACGCAGTTTTTGTACGAAGAAAGCATCTTGATGGCTCTGTATATCCTGCTGGTGTGCGGGGTGCTGCTGGCTACCTTGATTACGCAAAACAGCCAGGCGCCGCAAACCCTGGCAGCCTTAAAAACGTCGGCGGCGATTATTCTGCAAAGCCTGCCGTTGGCCTTGGTGTTGTTTGTATTGTTTCCGCGCCTGGAGGCGCCGCACTGGAGTTGGCTGGACAATGATACTCACGCCAAGAGTGGCCTGAGCAATACCTTGGAACCCGGTTCGATTGCCGAATTAAGTTTGTCGCCGGAACTGGTGTTTCGGGTCAAATTCGCCGGCGACCTGCCGCCGCCGGCCCAGCGCTATTGGCGCGGGCCGGTTTATGCCACTACCGATGGAGTAAGTTGGCGAGCGCCGCCGGTATTGGGCCGGGAGAATAATCCGGATCAACCTGCTTTTACTGGCGTAACTTACGATTACACGCTGATGATGGAGCCGCAAAAACAGAATTGGGTGTTTGCGCTGGAGATGCCCACGCAGTTTGGCGCGGGCTTACGGCGCAACGGTGTATATCAGCTAATCACCAATAAAAATCCCGGTGACCGCGCCGAGTATCAGCTTAGCTCCTCGCCTGTCTATAACACCGGAGGCATCAGCAAAACCGAGCGCAGGGAAAATCTGCAACTACCCGGCAAACCGTCGGAAAAAATCGTGGAGTTGGTTAAGCAGTTACAAGGCAGGCAAGCCGGCCCCGAGTTGTTTATCGGCAATTTGTTGCAACATTTTCGCCAGGAAAACTTTCATTACACCCTTAGTCCAGAGGCGATGCCGGATAAACCGATAGAGACCTTTTTATTCGAGCGCCGCGCCGGGTTTTGCAGCCATTACGCCACGGCCTTTGTGTATTTGTTGCGCGTTGCGGAGATTCCGGCACGGGTGGTGGGCGGTTATCAAGGCGGACAGATTAACGACGTCGGCGGCTTTTTGGAGATCAGGCAGGCTGACGCACATGCTTGGGCGGAAGCTTGGCTGGAAGGGCGCGGCTGGGTTAGATTCGATCCGACCGCCGCCATCGCCCCTGAGCGCATCGAGCGCGGCGTGAACGTGGATTTACAAATTGCCAGCGGCGCGGTTAATTTCAGCCCGATCCAACTCGACGCAAAAACCTTATCCTGGCTGCAACGCGGCCGGCAACTCTGGCAAAGCGTCGATTACAACTGGCAACGCTGGATCATCAATTACGACACGGTTAATCAGAGAGCGTTTTTACAAAGCCTGGGGATAGATAATTTCGTCAAGCTCGGTTATTGGCTGTTGATTAGCGTTGCCGGTGTCGGCGGCGTGTTGGCTTGGCGCTTGTTGCGGCCCAACCTGCGCCGCCAAGACCCGGCTCTGATGTTGTATCGGCAGTTTTGTGCCAAGCTGAGCAAAGCCGGTATTAAAGTTGATGTCGGCGATGGCCCCAAAACCGTCGCCGAGCGCGCCAAAGGGCTGCGCCCGGATTTGGCCGAAGCAATTGAGCGGATTACCGCGATTTATATTCGCTTACGCTACCAATCAGATACCGAAGCCAGCGATTTGCAGGTTCTAAAAAAGTTGGTCGCGAGCTTTCGAGTTTAACTATAATTTTCCCGCTTCAAATTTCGGCAGATGTTCTCTCTCGCCCTCCGGGAGAGGGGTGAGGGAAATAAAAAAGCGAAATTAGAAGTGCGAATTCATTTGACCCTACGGATTAATGTAAATCCGGCACTTCTTCACCCGCCTTTTGCGCGGGTTGTTTGGCTGCGGCGGCGGCTTGTTCCTGTTGTTTTTGCTTATTGCCTTCGCCGAACATCACCGCACCGGCCATAAATATCGCACCGGCAATGGCCATGATGGGCAGGCGACCGGGTTTATCCATCCACAGCAGTATCCACTTGGGTTTGATCAGGCCGACGATCAAGATAATCACCGCCAAAATCATTACGTTAAAACTGTAGTAGATCAAAGTATTCATGAATCGGAACCCTGTTTCCAGCAAGTTAAAGAGACATACATTATTATTAGCCGCGTGACCGTTGGCAATACACAATTCATTTTCACAACTTAGGAGGCGCTATGGGCGGCTTTGGTTTATTCGCAATAATGTTGTTGGTGTTTGCAGTTTTGATGGTGTTCATGAGCGTCAAGTCCGTGCCGCAGGGCATGGAGTACACCGTCGAACGCTTCGGTAAATATACCGCGACTTTGACGCCCGGCTTGAATATCATCATGCCGATCATTGACCGCATCGGTCGCAAGCTTAACATGATGGAACAAGTGCTGGACGTACCGTCGCAGGAAGTCATTACCAAGGACAACGCGATGGTGCGGGTCGATGGTGTGGTGTTTTATCAGATTATGGATGCCGCCAAGGCCGCTTACGAGATTACTTATCTGGACATGGCCATTATCAATCTGGTGATGACCAATATCCGTACCGTAATGGGCTCCATGGACCTGGACGAACTGCTATCGCGCCGCGACGAAATCAACGCCCGCCTGTTGACGGTAGTCGATGAAGCCACCTCACCGTGGGGGCTTAAAGTCACTCGTATCGAAATCAAAGATATTGCCCCACCCAAGGACTTGGTCGATTCCATGGCCAGACAAATGAAAGCCGAGCGGGAAAAACGCGCGCAGATCTTGGAAGCGGAAGGCTTGCGGCAAGCGGAAATTTTGAAAGCCGAAGGTTTGAAACAAGGCGCGATTCTGGATGCCGAAGGCCGTAAAGAAGCCGCGTTCCGCGACGCCGAAGCTCGTGAGCGACTCGCAGAAGCGGAAGCCCGCGCCACGATGATGGTGTCCGAAGCCATCTCCAAAGGCGACGTACAGGCCATCAATTACTTCGTTGCGCAAAAATACATTGAATCCTTGAAAGAAGTCGCTTCGGCCAACAACAGCAAACTGATCTTCATGCCGCTGGAAGCCTCCAGCGTGATCGGCGCGCTGGGCGGCATCGGCGAATTGGCTAAAGAAGCGCTGAATAAAAAGGCTTAATTATGTTGGAGCAAGATATTGTGTTTTGGTATTGGTGGGTGCTGGCGGTGGGCTTTTTAGCCTTGGAAATCGTCGTCACCGGTTTCTTTTTCCTGTGGTTGGCGGTGTCGGCGTTTATTGTCGGCGCTGTGGTGTTGTTAGTGCGGGCCACGCCGTTCAACGTGCAGTTACTGCTGTTTTCCTTGCTGGCGGTGTTGTCGGTGCTGGCCTGGCGTAAATACGCCCGGAATCGGGCGGTGACTGTTACCGATCATCCTTTATTGAATCAGCGCGGGGCGCAGTACATCGGGCGGACTTTTTTTCTGATCGCGCCTATCGAGAATGGTCAGGGCAAGATTAAGGTTGATGATACGTTTTGGAAGGTGCATGGGGAGGATAGTCCGATGGGGGCTAAGGTGAAAGTGGTGGCGGTTAAGGGGACGGTGTTTGAGGTGGAGGTTTGTAGGTGATTGAAAAACACAAAGTTAAATGTTCCTTTGATCAAACGTTATCAACACAACAGATTGGTAAACTTGGCGAACTATTTATTCAATATCGCCTTTTACAGTATGGCATTGAGTCAGCACATCTCACTACTGATGCAGGAATTGATCTTGTTGCTTACTCTAGCCAGGGAAAAAAGGCGTTCACAGTTCAAATAAAAACAAATCTCGCGCCAAAACCTGCAGGAGGCAAAGGAAAGCTTACTCTCGATTGGTGGGTTCCAGTCAATTCACCTGCCGAATATTTTGCCTTCGTTGACATATCGGAAAGCCGCGCATGGATTTTCCATCATGATGAGTTAAAAGATCGCGCTCAACAAACACCCTCCACTGGCAAGTACCATCTTTACATGTATGTTGATTCGAATGTTATGCAACGCCAAAAGACCAAGCCAGCATTAATGCAAGGCTTTGATGGCTTCAAACTTGAAAACCGCATACGAGATTTGTTTTTTGACGTTTCGTAGGGTGGGCACGGTTTTTGTGCCCACGCGGATTTGAAGTATTTCGAAATAATGTGTCGCTGGCGCGACCGCTGGATTTAATGTCGGTTCTCGGGCCGACGGCCGAGATACTTTCTTTTGCTCCGCCAAAAGAAAGTATCCAAAGAAAAGGCGGCCCGGATGCCGCTTTTTCCCTGCGTTCCTCGCTTTCGCCGGGGGTTGACGAAAGGAGCTTCCTGCCCCTTCGTCAACGCGCCGCATCCATGCGTCGCCCCTGCGGGCTGATCCCGCCGAAAGCTCCGGTACTCGGCGCGGCAAACGGGAGAACAGCCGTCCCACAAGAAAACACTTAGCATTGTTATAAATACTGTATACCCAGCAGGGCTTCGGGGACTGTGTTGACGGCGTCATTCTGGAATGGATTGCCGGAGCCGTTAGACCGCTTAGCGAATCCAGACTCCAGGGATGGTTCGAAGCGGATGTCTATAATGTTTCCCGTTTCAACATCAGCTATAGCCGCAGCACAGAAAAACGGAACTCGGTCTTGCAGCAACATACCCTGCTTAACATGGCGTCTAACCAGAGCATCGGTATAATACAGCTACCATCTTTACGGAGACCTTAGCCATGGGAACTCAACTCGAATTGCTCGAAGCCCAAGCCCTGCAACTAACAGTCGGTGAACGCGCGGCTTTTGCCCAGCTGCTGCTTGCCAGTCTCGACGAGGACGCCGAGATTGAGGAAGCTTGGGTCGCCGAAACCGAGCGCAGAATATCCGATATTGAGAATGGAACTGTGCAAGTCATTCCCATTGCTGAAGCACTTGCCCAGGTACGTGCAGCCCTGAAATGAAGCTGGTCGTTGCGCCGCCGGCGCTCACGGAGCTTCACGATGCAGCCGCATTCTATACGTTGAAAGCGAATATCGAACTTGGTTTGGCATTTGTGGCCGAGTTTGAACGAGCTGCCAACTTCGTTTTGACCAATCCGCTGCTCGGCACTCTGTTTCGCGGCACGCGTCGACGCTATAACCTCCGTCGCTTCCCATACAGCATCATCTATCAGTGCACTGCTGAGGAGTTGCGAATTCTTGCCGTCGCACATCACAGGCGGCGACCAGGCTACTGGGCGCAGCGGAAGTAGTTCATCACTTGGCAATCAAGCGTTGTCGATGTAGGCTACCGGTCTACCTCTTATCCGCGCACTCGCTCCATGAAAAGCAAATCTCTGATCGTTGCTGCCTTGCTGATAGCCATCGCCGCACTATTTTTCTACAGCCGCCGCCCGCAGCCGGTCGAGGTGGAGGCTTATACTCTGGCGGAAGGCGAGGTGCGGGCGACGGTGGCGAATACGCGGGTGGGGACGGTCAAGGCGTGTCGACGGGCGTATCTGGCGCCGGCCACTGGAGGGCAGGTGGCGAGTTTGTTGGTCAAGGAAGGCGATAAGGTCAAGCAAGGCCAAGTGTTGCTGGAAGTGTGGAATCACGATTTGAAAGCCCAGGTTGAACTGCAAAAGGCCCAAATCAATGCCAGCCGGGCCAGTGCTGAACAGGCCTGCCAACTGGCCGGCGGCGCGGAGCGGGAAGCGGCGCGGATGACTCAATTACAAAAACACAAAAACGTGGTGTCAGTCGAACAGGTCGATAAGTCGGTAACCGGCGGTAAGTCGCAGCGCGCCGGGTGCAAGGCAGCGCTGCAAGCCATTGAGGTGGCCGAGGCGCAGTTGGGCGTCGCCGAGGCGGCTGTGCAGCGCACTTTGGTGAAAGCACCGTTCGACGGTACGGTCGCGGAGGTCAATGCCGAGTTGGGCGAGTTCGTCACGCCATCGCCGCCGGGGATTCCGACCTTGCCGCCTATCGATTTGTTGGACGTTAGTTGTCTGACCGTCTCGGCGCCTATCGATGAAGTGGACGCGGCCAGTATCAAGACCGGCATGAGTGCCTGCGTGTCGCTGGATGCGTTTCCAGAAAAACGGTGTTCCGGCATCGTGACCCGCGTTGCGCCCTATGTGTTGGAAAAGGAAAAACAGGCGCGCACGGTGGAAGTTGAAGTTACTTTGCGCGATCCCAAAGATCTGGCGGAATTGTTGCCGGGTTACAGCGCGGACATCGAAGTGTTGCTTAACCAAAAAGAGCGTACGCTGCGTTTGCCGGCCGAGGCGATTCTGGACAATCATCGCGTGTTGTTGATAGACGAAGACAATGTGCTGCATGAACAAAGCTTTCAGCCCGGCCTATCCAACTGGAGTTTCACCGAGGTGCTGTCGGGATTGAAGGCGGGCGACCAAGTGGTGACGTCGGTTGGTAAGGATGGCGTGGCGGCCGGCGTGACG
Organism: Methylomonas methanica; assembly: GCF_001644035.1. Taxonomy (GTDB): domain Bacteria; phylum Pseudomonadota; class Gammaproteobacteria; order Methylococcales; family Methylomonadaceae; genus Methylomonas; species Methylomonas methanica_A. Next base: position 19,701 of record NZ_LUUG01000073.1, on the reverse strand, counting down.
GTTCGCGTCAAGCCATGATTCAGCTTAGCGGTATCCGCCGGGAATTTCAGGTGGGCGAGCAAATCGTGCAGGCCTTGAACGGCATAGACCTGTCTATCGGTCGTGGCGAATATGTATCGGTGATGGGGCCGTCCGGTTCCGGAAAGTCCACGCTATTAAACATTGTCGCCTTGTTGGATCAACCGTCGGCCGGCCAGTATCTGTTGAACGGCACCGATGTCACCCGGCAAAGCGATGACGAACTGGCGCGGATTCGCCGCGACAATATCGGCTTTGTGTTCCAGTTTTTTCATTTGATCCCCCGGCTCACCGCGGCGGAAAACATCGAAATGCCGATGATCCTCGCCGGCATCGACAGCAAACAGCGCAAGCAACGGGTGTTACAGGCATTGGCCTCGGTGAGTTTATTGGATCGGGCCGAGCATAAGCCCAATCAATTGTCCGGCGGCCAGTTGCAACGCATAGCCATTGCCAGGGCGATGATCATGCAGCCCGGTATCCTGCTGGCCGACGAGCCGACCGGCAATCTGGACAGCAAGTCCGGTCAGGACATTATCGAGTTGTTGGAGAATCTGAACCGGCAAGGTGTGACGCTGATTATCATCACCCATGACCAAAACATCGGCGGAAGAGCCAAGCGGCAATTGCGAATTGTCGATGGTCGTTTGGCAGGCGGCTCGGTTTAGTTTTTTCAGTTAGGGTGGCGCTAAAAAAAGCTTGGCGGCGATAACTTTGTCGTTAGACTTTTCCTGGTTGTGCGATACTGTCCACAGAGTTAACGCGCCAGTGGGCCGGGGAGGGACGATGGAGCGATTTAGATTAAGTTTTTGCAATGCCATCAAGCTGGATGAGGACTTGGCGGAGTTTGTTGTCGATGAGGGTGTGGAATTTAACTTGGCTCGTGTCGACGAATATCATGCGTGGATCGTTGCGCATTTGCGGAGGCCCTATCTGCTGCTGGTGCACAAAGTAAACGCCTACCACTATGACTTTGCCTCGCAAACCGCACTTGGCACCTTGCCCGGTATTAAAGCGGCCGCATTTGTGGTTTATAGCCACATCAGCCAGCTGACCACCCAAGTTATGTTGTCAATGCCCAGGGATGCCGATTGGGTTTACCGGATTTTCAATAATCGCGACGATGCGTTGAATTGGTTGGGAATGCAGCGGGAATCGAGCAATCAAACGATTTCCTCGACGGAAAAATTTTAAAATCTACCCTTAAGTCATTAATTCGTTAGAATCTGCGTCTTTATCCGCAGATTGGGAAATATTTTGTGACTCAGGCCAAATATCGTTCTATTTTTACGCCCGCCAGCGACGCGCAACGGCAGGAAAATTTTGCCGATTATTGGCTGTTTACCCAACAACATGGTGGTGAGTTGCTGGAAGCAGACCGGGATTTGGCTAAAAAACGCGAACGATTGGCGTATTTTCAAAATGATCCCGTGCGCTTGCGCAAGCCTTTGGCAGACCCGGAAGCGTTTTATCGCAATTATGTGAAGATGGTGGACGATCCAAAATCCATGGACAAGCTGACTTTGTTGCTGTGCGGAATTTATAAGTTCGCGCGCCACGAGTGGGTGGGTATTAAAGGCGCCTGGGATGTGGTGCCGGATATGGCTAATTCGCATAGCGTGGAAGACAAAATTTCCCGAGTGCATCTGGCCGAAGAATTTTGCCATTGGCGTTTGTTCGATGAAATGCTGAAGACCTGCGGATTAGATCGGGTGGTATGGGAACCGTTGACCCCGTTTAAGGAAATGATCTACGAACAGTTTCCCAAGTTGCCGGGGGTATTGATGGATACGCCGGCCTTCGTCACCGAGTTAATGGGTGTCAGCTTCTATTGCCATCTGTATCAGTTATTCGACGCGTTATTGGCCGACGAGCCGGAAGTTCGGGATCGTCTGAAAGCCTTGCTGGACGAAATCACCATCGACGAAGTCGCCCATGTCGGCCAGCGCCGTAATTTCATCGGGCCATTGGGTATTAAGATTGCCCGCTATCTGGTTAAGCCGTTTTACACCCTGTTTTATCAAGATATCCCGGAAGTGGGCGAGCTGTTCGATGTCAAACAAATGATCGCGCATGGCGAGGCCTTTGATTTTAACGAATTGCCGGACTACATGATCGCTCGCAGTTGGATTCCCTCTTATTGCAAAGTTGCAGTTTAAAATCTGGTCTCGAAAGCGCCGGCCAATTCAGCAATCACTGCATCATGCCTATGGTCAGGCGTTGCAAGCACCACGGTATCTCATAATGCAATAACAGGGGCCTGGCCGGTCTAGCTTAACGTAGAAACGGCAACATCACGCCAAACACTAAAATCAGTGCGGCGCCAAGCAGAGCGGTTTGGCCGGGAATTTGTTCGAATAGCAAGACGCTCCAGGCCAGGCTTAATACCGGGGCCAAATAGCCGATGGAGCTCACCAAGGCCGCTGGCGCCGCTTGATAAGCCCGGGTCATGTAATGTTGCGCGCCGCTGCCCGACAGACCTACCAAGAGCAATAAGCCCCAGCTTTCGGGCGAGTCCGGCAGCCGATAGCCAAAGCGCGCAAAATAAAAACCGTGTAACACCAAACCGACCAGACAAAAATAGAAGATTACCGTTTGCGGCGTATTGCTGCGCCCGGCGCGCGCCACCATCAAATACGCCAGCGCCGACAGCAGGCCGGCCAGCAAGGCCATGGCTTGGCCGAACAAGTTGTGGCTATTTTCCAGGTCGAATAATAAGGACACCCCACTGAATGAGCCGATAATCGCCAGCCAAACCAGCAGCGAGTTTTTTTGGCCCAGCACCACTGGCCCTAACAGCATCACGAACACGCCGCTGCTGGCGGTAAGAAACGCGCTCTCGCCCGGACCAATGCGGGCGATGGCGGCAAATGACAGCATCAAGGCCGTGCTACCGAACAAGCCGCGCAACCACAACGACGGGCGGGCATCGCCGAACAGACCGCTCAGTCGGCCGCCGATCAACGCCGGGACTGTCAGAATCAATAAATTGGCCAGAATGCGGATAAAGCTGATCATGCTGGGCGGCAAGCCGGTATCAAGTAGGCCGATGGCGTACGCGCCGGCGTTCATAACCGAAAACAACACGCAAGCGACCAGCATATAGATTAGACCGAGGCGGCTGTTAGATGGCGGCAAGATAGGGTTGGGAGTCTGAATGGATTGCGGCTGATTAGTGTCGGCTGGCACTGGTGTTTGGCTGGGGAGGTAAGAGCGAATGGGTTTAAATCCGGCCGTATCGGCTCGGTCTAATGGTCTGCGAATCCAAAATACGCATCGTCCTGCCGGCTACCGACACACGAGTTTTGTCGGAGCCGCGCCTATAGTAAACCCTTAAGGTTTGGATGTGTGGTTTTTGGCAATATTGCCGGGGGATATTCCGAAATATTTGCTAAAAGCGCTGCTGAAATTGCTGGCGTGATTGTATCCGACGTGGGCGGCGGCAATGTCGATTTGACAGCGGCTGGATTCCAATAACTGATATGCGGTTTTCATTCTAATCTCTAATAATAAGCCATATGGCGTAGTATTAAAAAAATGATGAAACAATTGCTTTAATTTAAATTGATTAGTGCCGACGCGTTTTGATAATTCCGCAACCGACGGCGGGTTTTTATATTCATTTAATAGAATACTGCGTGCGGCTTGGGCTATGGCCTTGTCTTTTTGCGAAAATACCGGCGAGCTCTTCTGATCGTCTTGCCATAGATGGCCCATTTCGGCGGCTAATATCGACATGGCTTGGCCGTGCATAAATACATGTTTTACCGGGTTATCCGCATCGCAATTTAATAACTGTCGCGTGGCAATTAATGCCGCGTTCGAAATCGGTTTATAGCTTATTAAATTAATGCCGTTCTTATTAAAAAATCGCGTTGCGGTATTTTCGCCGAAATATCTACTCAACCAGGACTTACTCATCGAAAAGCGCACTTGAGCCATCGGATTATTGGCTTGATATTGGCGTTCGCCAATACTGGAGCTAAATGCGGTTATCGACGTATAGCCTTCATTAAAAGTAATTTCGCGGCCTTGCGCATCAACGAATCGCGATTGCCCTTGCATGCCCAAAGTCACAACCAGACGAGGGTTGTGCTGATCCATCCGGGTCAGGATAGCTAAATCCTGACTGGGCTGATAATGGGTTTCGATATAGTTCAGATCCTGATCGAGCGGAAACAAAGTCGAGTGCCCTTTGCCCATTTCATTCGGTAGATACTCAGTCAGGCAGTTGCCTTGCTGTTGGGACTGCAATTCTTCGTTTTTTATGCGCCAGCGTCCCGCCGTTTTTTTTGTCATGGCAATCTCTGTGTGGTTAGCAACGGGCAAATTTTATTTAAACTGTGTTATTTGGCTTAATTAATAGTTATTAAATAGGCTGCCGAGTTTTTTGGATGAAATAATCGAAACGCCAGACATTACCGGCTACTACTTATAGCATAAAAAATATTACTTTTAGCATATGAAAGGAGCTTAGGCTGCTGCGGGTGATTCGTTAAAATCAGCATTGTGATAAACGCTTTCCATATTCGAACATTAATCGATAAATGTTTGGTGGATCGGGTTTTATATTTGCCGAATGTTGACTGGAATTATCATGAAATATGCCTCGCTGCCCCTACTGAATTTACCCAAGCCCTTGCTGGTTTCCTTGGCGCTACTGCAAGCCAGTGCCGCCGTGATGGCGGAGGAAAAGACTGACGAACTCGATTCCACCGAGGTAGTCGCCAGCCCCATTATCGAAGAAAACCATGTGGACGAGTTCTCCGGCGTGTCCGCGGTTGTGACCGAAGAGCAAATCCGCGATCAGAATGCGCTGGATTTGGCGTCAGTGTTGAAAAGAACGCCCGGCGTGCAAATCTCGCGCTATAACCCGGTCGGCGCCTTCGGCGGCGACCAGGGCGGTGCGGTTTCGATTCGCGGTCAAGGCACGGGCCGGCCGGGTAGCGAGATTAAAACCTATATCGACGATATTCCTATGTATATGGCCACTTGGAACCATCCCTTGCTGGATTTGTTGCCCGTCAACGGCATGCAATCGATTACGGTGTACAAGGGCCCGCAACCGCATATCAACGGCAACAATTTCGGCTCGATCAACCTGCAAACCAAAACCGCGATCGAGGACGGTCTACACGGTAGCGGCCGTTTGTCCGGCGGCTTTTTCGGCACGATTACCGAGCAAGCGGATGTGCAGGGCAAATACGGCGATTTCGATTTCTCGCTGGCGCAAGGCTATGCTAAATCGGACGGTCATCGCCAAAATGGCTATGGCGAATTGCGCAACGTGATGGGTAAAGCCGGCTATCAGCTAAGTCCGCAATGGCGTTCGGACGTGACTTTTCTGTACGCGGATAACAGAGCCGGCGATCCCGGGCAGTACGGGGTAACGCCGCCTATCGGTGAGTACGATACGGTTGCCGGTATGGTTGCCGCCAGTGTTAGTCACGAGCACGGCGATTGGCACGGTAAATTTACCCTTTACCATAACGGCGGAGACGGTAACTGGTTAAGTCAAAACACTTACTTCACCGGCTTTGCCGACAACCGCTCGAATCTGCTCAGTCAATACAGCATGGACGGTTTTCGCTGGAAGGAACAGTTTTCGCCGTGGCAGGGCGGCACCTTACTGGCCGGTATCGATAACGAATGGCTGAACGGTAAAGTGACCAATCTGGGTGCTCAAACCGGCAACCAAGTGTACCAATTCGCCACACCCACTTTCAGGCTGACCAGCCCTTATGTGGCCTTGAATCACGACGTGGTGTTGAACAAAGACTGGGTGATGGTGCCATCTATCGGCGTGCGTTTTTACGATCATAGTCACTATAAATCCAAAGCTTCGCCGCACGCCGGTTTGTCATTTGTCTCGGATGATTTGACCTTATTCGGCAACGTCTCGAATGGCGTCAATTATCCCGGCATTGACGCGGCGGCTAACGCCGGTGCCTTGTCGAATGTGCCGTTAAATATGTTTTCCGGCGGCTTTTTACCGAATTTTTCAGCCAACGGCTGGCAAAATTTGTCGCCTGAAAATGTCGATCATGCCGAAGTGGGGTTAAAAGCCTCGCCGTTCAAAACCACAAAAATCGATTTGAGTTTTTTCATCGATAATGTCAAAAACCGCTACGTGTTCGACTTAACCCAGGGTGCTTATCTCAATTTCGGCTCGTACTGGATGCGCGGTTTGGAAGCCTCCGTCAAGCAGGAGCTATTCGCCGATTGGAGTCTGTTTGCGGGATTGACCTTATTAAACCCCAGCATCCCGAATTTGCCCTACACCCCGGAACAAGCGGTGACCGCCGGTATCAATGGCCCGATTGGTCCGCTGCGTTTTTCCTTCGACCTGCAATATCAATCAAGAACCTGGGCGTTGAACAGAGCCCGGAATGTCGGCGAAGTAAATAACCAACGTGTCGAAGCCTTTACCGTGGCGAATACCCGGCTGGCCTATCCGATTGCCGGGTTGGGCAAAAAAGGCGAACTCTTTGTCAGCGTGGAAAACTTGTTCGACAAGCGCTATGTATACCGCCCCGGTTATCAAATGCCTGGCATTTGGGGGCAAATCGGTATTGCTGCCAGCTTCTAGGCGATTTAATCCACTTCAACTCGACAGAGCCGGTTTCCGCCGGCGCTGCTTTTTGCGAAATAGCCATGAAATCTCAATTTAGTTTCAATCGCTGCCTCCAATTGCTATCGGTGCTGGCGCTGACTTTGCCGGGCAGCGCCGCCTTCGCCCAAGACCAACCGCTGCTAATCTCGGCGGCGCGGGTTTTCGATGGCTATACGCTCAGAACCGATGCGGCGGTGCTGATAAGCGAGGGCAAGGTCGCCAGGATAGACGGCCGGGAAGCCTTTAACGATAGCGGTGCACCCCGACTCGATCTCGGCGATGCAACCTTATTGCCGGGTTTTATCGAGTTACACGCGCATTTAAGCTATCAACACGTACCGGCCGATACAGTGTTGCGCCATGGAGTCACCACGGTGCGCGATGTCGGCGGGCCGCTGCATCAGCCTTACGGCGGCGACGGCAGCTTAAGGCTAATGACGTCAGGGCCGATTTTAACCGCGCCGGCAGGCTATCCGATACCTAATCTGGGCGAAACCGACATTGCCATGCCGGTAGCCGACGCGCAACAAGCGCGGCAAGCGGTGCGTAAACTGGTGGCAGGTGGCGCGGTAGTGATCAAAGTGGCGCTGGAGCCGGGTGGCGAAGCAGGCGCGCCCTGGTCTGGCGGACACGCTCACGCCCAACACGCGCACTCCAAAATGCATGATAAGCCTCATAGCTGGCCGATGTTATCTCCGGTTGTGTTGGCGGCCATCGTCGATGAAGCGCATCAACTGGGTCGCCGGGTGGCGGCACATCTTGCGGAGTCTAAAGGCGCACAATTGGCTTTGGACGTCGGCATCGACGAATGGGCACATACACCATGCGAAACTCTGCCTGACGCACAACTGCATCGGGCCGTGGCACAGCAGGTCAGAATCGTCAGCACCATCGACACCTTGTCCAAATGTTCGGGAGTGAGCAGCAATGTCAGACGCTTAGCCGAGCTGGGCGCGGAGTTTTTGTACGGCGCGGAAATCGCTCATCCCGATATTCCCTGGGGCATAGACGGCCAGGAGTTGCTGTACCTGCAACATCTGGCAGGTATGACGCCGTTGGACGTGATTCGGATAGCAACCTCCAATGCCGGTCAATACCTGAATATTCCTTTGCTTGGCACCTTATTGCCCGGCGCGCCGGCCGATATGATCGCGGTAAAAGGCGACCCGATGCAAAAGCTTAAATTGTTGGAATATCCTGATTTGGTGATGTCCGGCGGAAAACTGATAATAAATTACTTCGGAAGCTGATTGGCCCCGGTTCTCTGGGGGCTATGCGCTGAGCTTCGCCGACTCCGCGCTGGCTGGCTTCGGCGAAGCTCCGCTCAGCCGCCGGAAAACCTAAGCTCAAGGTTTTAATCTCGCAGTCTATGAAGCGTTTGCGTTTTAGCTGGGTATTTGTTGGCGGTTCCAGCTAAACTGCCGGTTAAGCTTGTTACCCTATCGCCATGCTCAGTAAAGACTTACTCCTTCAGGCCGGCAAAGCCATCCGGACCCAGCCCCTACGCGCCGCGCTGATTATTTTGGCGATGAGCATAGGCGTGGCTGCCGTAAATGTGTTGACCGCATTGGGCGATAGTGCCCGCAATTATGTAGTCCACGAATTCGAATCGCTGGGCACCCATCTGGTCATCGTCCTGCCCGGTCGCACCGAAACCACCGGCGGCCATCCACCTCTGTTTGGTGAAACCCCGCGCGATCTAACGTTGGACGATGCCGCCGCCTTGTTTCGCAGCCGGCAGGTGGCGGCGATTGCGCCGGTCAGCATCGGCTCGGCGCCGGTGTCCGTCGGCGGTCTGGAGCGGGAAACCAATGTAATGGGCTCCACGCATGCTTTGCTGCGCGTGCGGCATTTGACGATGGCCCAAGGCCAGTTTCTGCCGGAGGCCGATGCCGATAAAGAAATTTCGGTGTGCGTGATCGGCAAAACTATCAGTGACGAATTGTTCGCGCATCAGCAAGCGGTTGGCCAATGGCTGCGTATCAACGACCGCCGGTTTCGAGTGATTGGCGTGTTGGCCAAGGAAGGTCAATCAATAGGCACCGGTTTCGACGAACTCATCATTGTGCCGGTGGCGTCCGCGCTAGCCTTGTTCGACAGCCATTCCTTGTTTCGGATTTTAATTGAGGCGCATTCGGAAGCCGCTATGTATAAAGCCGTTGACGAGGTCCGCAATATCATCAAGCTGCGCCACGAAGGCGAGGACGATGTGACCGTGATTACCCAGGACAGCGTGGTGAATACCTTCGACAAAATCCTTACCGCATTGACCTTTACCGTAGCCGGCATTGCGGCGGTCAGTCTGGCGGTCGCGGGGGTATTGGTGATGAATGTGATGCTGGTCAGCGTCAGCCAACGCACGGCGGAGATTGGTTTGCTGAAAGCCTTGGGCGCCACCCAAGGCCAGTTGCAGCGCTGGTTTTTATGCGAAGCGGCCTTGCTATCCCTGGCTGGCGCAGTGGTCGGCAGCGTGATAGGGCAGTTCGGTATCTTGGTATTGCAGTGGCTGTATCCTAATTTTCCGGTCGCTTTGCCGCTTTGGGCCCGACTGTCGGCCTTGGCGGTGGCGCTGGCCACCGGCTTGATTTTCGGGGTAATGCCTGCCCGGAAGGCGGCGCGGTTGGACCCGGTTGCGGCTTTGGCGAGGCGCTAAGATGAATTGGCTGGATTTAGCCAAACTGGCGCTACGCAGTATTAGCAGCCATAAACAACGCTCCCTGCTGACGGCGCTGGGTTTGATTATCGGCATTGCCGCCGTGGTGATTTTGACCTCCATCGGCCGCGGCATTCATAGTTTCGTTCTAGCGGAATTTACCCAGTTCGGCACGCATCTGATCGCGGTTTATCCCGGTAAAACGACTACCTTTGGCTTATCCGGTGCTACCATCAGCACGGTGCGGCCTTTATCCACCGCCGATGCGGCCAGTCTGGAAAATCTGGATCATGTGCTGGCGGCGATGCCCTTGGTACAGGGCAATGCCCGGATCGAGGCCGGCGCTAAACAACGCCGGGCTAATGTATTTGGGGTGGGGGCCGCGTTGCCGCAAGTCTGGCAGCTGAAAGTCGATAGCGGCCGCTTTTTGCCTAACGATGGCCTCGATAACCCGCGCGCTTTCGCGGTATTGGGCAGTAAGATGCGCGCCGAATTATTCGGTAACGCCAGCCCTTTGGGGCAACGGATTCGCATCGGCAGCGACCGGTTTCGGGTCATCGGCGTGATGCAGGCCAAAGGCCAGATGTTGGGTTTTGACCTGGACGACACGGTATTCATCGCCAGCGGCAAGGCCATGGAAATGTTCGATCGGCAGAGTTTGATGGAAATCGATTTACTCTACAGCAGCGAAACCAGTGCGGAAACTGTCGAACAAGCTATCAAGCGCCGCTTGATAGCGCGGCACGGCGCTGAGGATTTTACGATAGTCACTCAGAACCAGATGCTGGAAAAAATGGATTCGGTGCTCAGCGTTTTAACGCTGGCGGTGGCGGCGCTGGGCAGTATCTCGCTGCTGGTGGGCTCGGTCGGTATTCTCACCATCATGACCATCGCCGTATCGGAACGGGTGTCTGAGATTGGTCTGCTGCGCGCCATCGGTGCCGAGCGTGGCATGGTGTTTAACCTGTTTCTCGGCGAAGCGATGCTGCTGAGCTTGGTCGGCGGGGCTGGAGGCGTTTTGTTGGGCGTGGCACTGGTGAAGCTCGCTGCCGCTTTTGTTCCGGCGCTGCCGGTGCAATTGGCCTGGAACTACATCGTTGCCGCCTTTGCGATTTCCTTGTTTATCGGCGTCGCGGCAGGCGTGGTGCCCGCCATCAAAGCCGCCAGATTGAATCCGTTGGAAGCTTTACGGGCGGAGTGATCCAAAGCACTATTGTTGTCTTGCTGACATCATCACATCTGCCAAAACGAAAGAATGGACTAGGCCCGAAAGGATTCTCGGCTATGCTTAGCTAGCAGTTTTAGCCAATGTCATGCCAAGAGGTCTTTATGCTGAATATTAGTAATTATTACGAGCGATTGGTGATAGACCGGCTGTGGAAGCTTGCTGAGCAGGCCGAAGAGCCGTTCAGTCAAGCATTTCAGGAAGACGTCGCCTGTCTGGCGCTGAATAAATTACCGCCGTGTTATGTGCGTAATACCATCGATAAGGGCATTAATGTCAGCGAGCAGCAATATCAGGAGATGGCCAGTGCTGTCGATATGGCGGTGGAGCAGGCGATACAGCAGGTTTTGCGTAGGCCTCGCGAGCACCGGAATGATTGAATATTTGGCATCGCCGGCCGCTGAGTCCGAAGTTTAATGTCCAATAGCCCTGCGAATAGGTTCTATAAACCCATGAAAAACACTTTGATTTTTTTACTAGTGGCTTGCGGTTTGTCGGCTTGCGACTCGGCGCCGGCCGATAAGGCTAATCCGCCGGCAGCAGTGCAGCAGCCGCTTGCGGATGCAATCAAGCAACCCATGGATCAGGCCAGAGATGCGGAAAAGCAGATTTTTGAAAGTGCGGACCGGCAGAAACAGCAGGCAGACCAAATGTAATGTGGGGCAGAGATTCGATAATCGATGTTATTGAATCTCTGCCGCCAAGCACCCTGCCGCTGGCGCGAGCAGGGCGGGTTGGACTTACTTCAGTTTAGGGCAGTCGAGATAGTCAGGGTGCGCGGAAATAACCACGGCAACGCGGTGACTTTGATCAGCGGTATTATCGGGACCGTGAGCTTCGCCGATAGCTTTAGAGACCAGTTGGGTGGCTCTGGCGCCATTTTTAATCAGCAGTTCGCTAACGGATTTAGCTCTTCTTTCCGATAAGGCTTGGTTATAGGCTGGCTTGCCGACTGTGTCGGTGGAAGCCGTGACAGTAGCAGTTGCATCGGGGTGGTCGTGCAAAAAGTGACCGATATGACTGATGGTGTCTTCCTTGGTTTTAAACGGCACGTGGCTACCGGTTTTGAAGTAGGCTACGGTTTCATGAATCGTTTCCACGTGATGATGGTTTTGTGAATGGGCCTCTGTCAGCCATTGGCAATACTCTTTTTCCGAGGCCAAAATGTGTGCCGCGGCTGATTTTGCAGCCTCCTGCGCTTTTAGGCTCTCGTCGATGTTCCAGTAGTAATCGTTTTGCCAGTGTTTCAGCACATGATTGGCCGACTTTAAATCTTGTTCAGCCGCTGACGCGTGGAGCAAGGCTTGACCGTAATGACCTTTGGATGCGGCATCAATTTCGGCGCTGAGTCCAGCCACATCTTTTTTCGGCGTGGAACAGGCGGTCAGCGATAAAGCCAGAACGGCAAGCGGGATGTATACGTATTTTTTTTTCATGATCTTATCCTCTAAATCGAGCGGTATCGTCCGCGTTACTTGCCATGATCCAGCGTGTCGGAATAACCGTGATCCAGCGGGCCGTAATGAGTCCAGTAACCGGGGAAATGCAGGCCGAAGTAACGGGTATCTTCACTAAAACGGTCCCATACGTATGGCGGAGAGATAAATTCATCGGTGGGTATCGGCGAGGCAATCAGCTCCGCCACACCTATCAGGGTGCGGCTGACGGTGTGAGCCACGCCGCGTAACACGCCCCAACTCGAACCAAGCAGGATGTTTTGGTCGTGAGTGATGTTGACCACGTTTTTAGGGATTTCGATAAAACTGAAAGTGGTGTTAGCGAAGCCTTGGCTGACTCTGGAAGTAAAACCCGCCAGATAACCCGGATGGTTTTCGTCCGCATGTGCCGTTTGGCTTGCCAATAATGCACCTGACAGCAAACAGGTGATGAGGAATTTATTTTTATTCATGTTAGATACTCCCGTGGTGTTACAAATTTAATTCTACTGACGTGCTAAGCATAGCAGCAGAACGCCGAAAACACTGGAAGTCCGACAGTAACGCACGGCGCAGAGAAATGCAAATACCTTATGCGGCCAGATGTTTGTTTTGCCTGGTTTGCAAACCAAAGTTACTGGGCGTCGATTTCAACCCGATTGCGGCCGTTTTTCTTGGCGCGGTAAAGGGCGTCATCAGCCGCTTGGATAATTGCTTCCAGGGATGTGTCGGTAACTACCCGACACGAGCAGACGCCAATCGAAATGGTGGCAGGTATGTGCTGATTTTGGTATTGAAACGTATGCTGCATCACCGTAAGTCTGATGCGCTCCGCCAAAGCGGCTGCGGCATCCACAGAAATCTCTCGCAATAACATGATGAATTCTTCGCCGCCGTAACGGGCCAGAAAATCCTCTTGGCGCATTTCCGCATTCAGAATTTTCGCCAATTCTTTAAGGACCTGGTCGCCGGCGAGGTGGCCGAAATTGTCGTTGGTTCGCTTGAAATGGTCGGCGTCGCACATCATCACCGTCAATCGCGTTTCGTTGCGTTTACAAAAAGAAAACTCCTGTTGCGCGCGCAGCATGAAGGCATTGCGGTTCAGAATGTTGGTCATCGAATCCAGATTCGCCGCCGCGTAAAGCGCCTGTTCCGATTTGGCCTCGTTGAAGCGTTTGTAATCGATTTTCAGGTAGGTGTCGCCCAGCAGGATTCTGTCGAGTAGTGCGAGTGTATGTTTTATGACGCGCTTGCCATTGACGTAGGTGCCGTTGGTGGAATTTAAGTCTTCGAGGAGGATATGCTGGCTGTTCACCGACAGCATGCCGTGGCGCCGGGAGACTTTCGGATCCGGAATCAGAATATCCACGGCCGGTTCGCGGCCCAGCACATGCTGGTCATTGTGTAATTTGAATTGCTTGCCTTGTTCGCTACCGGATAAAACTACCAAATACGGCTCCAGCTCCGAAAGGTCGCGACCGTTTTCGGATAATTTGCCGACCAAAGTGTTCGACAAATTTAACTGAGTTTTGTCGGGAGGCGTGGTCATCGGTTGATTCCTAATCATCTCCAGGCATGGGCGTTGAAATAAGCTTTTGGGATTGTTCGGCCAAACGTAAAATTATGTTGTCGAGCGGGGCGCTGTAGGTGCAACCTTATAATTTGTAGTGTCTCAGATAGTCCGACAGCTATCAAGGTCAGCGATGTCGAGCTGAAGGTAGTGAAGCGGTTTGAGAGTGTTGTGCGGCGTGGGTGGGATGCAACTCAGCAGTAGCCGAAGCGTAGGTTCGCTTCGGCTCGCTTGTGGTTTAAGCGAAGGCTTTTTTGAAAAACTCCGGCATCGCCAGACTGGCTTTGTGGATGTCGCTGTTGTAATAGACGGTGTCAAAGCCTTTATTGGCGGCATCCTGCTCGCGGAATTTTGACAAGTCGGCTTTACTGGCCATCGTCGCACTCCACCAGCCGGACGGGTAAATACATTGCGGGAAGAACACGGTTTGAAAGTTTGCAAATCCGCCGGCTTGCATTTCCTCGCGCATTTCCTTGAGGATTTTCATATGCAGCAAGGCCGATTCGCTTTGCTGCACCACGATACCGTTCTCGCTCAACGCCCTGAAACAATCTTTATAAAAATCGGCGCTGAACAGGCCTTCGGCCGGGCCGACCGGGTCGGTGCTGTCGACGATGATGATGTCCACGCTGTTCGGCGCGGCTTCTTTTACCCATTTGATGCCGTCGATAAATTTCAAGTCGGCGCGCGGATCGTTGTTGGATTCGCACAATTCCGGAAAATAGATTTCCGCCAAACGGGTGACGCGTTCGTCGATGTCGATTTGCACGGCTGATTCAACGCCGGGATGCTTCAACACTTCGCGCAGGGTGCCGCAGTCGCCGCCGCCGATAATCAACACGTTTTTTGGATTGGGATGGGTAAACAACACCGGGTGGCTGATCATCTCGTGATAGAAGAAATTATCGCGGGTGGAGACCATGGTGCAGCCGTCAATCACCATCAGATTGCCGAACTGTTCGGTTTCGTAGATTTCCAGAAACTGAAATTCGGATTGCTCCTCGTGGAGTTTACGGGTGATTTTTAATGAAAACGCAGTGCCGGTGGCGGTTTGCGCTTCGCTGAACCATTGGTCGTCGAGCATGATGAAGTCCTGTAAAAAGTCATATAACGTTCATCATTATACTTTAGAATTTCTACCTCTTTATGACAGTCCGAGTAGAACGCGTGCCAACACAACCCTGGTCGATTGAACAATCCAAGCAGCTTTACGCTATCCAGCAATGGGGTAACGGTTATTTTTCGATTAACGACCAAGGCCATGTCTGCGTCAAGCCGCAAGCCGATTGCGCGACCGAAATCGATCTGTTCGACATCGCTCAGGCCTTGCGGGACAAGGGCTTGAACTTTCCGGTGCTGGTGCGTTTTACCGATATTTTGCGCGACCGCATCCGCCAGTTACAGCAGGCATTCGATCAGGCGAGAGTCGCGCATGCTTACCGCGGCCATTACACGCCGGTATATCCGATTAAAGTGAATCAGCAAGGCAATGTGGTGGAAAGCATTGTGGCTGCCGAGCATATCGGCCTGGAAGCCGGTAGCAAGCCGGAATTGCTGGCGATTTTGGGTCTGGCAAAACGCGGCGGTACCATTGTCTGCAACGGCTACAAAGACCGGTTTTACATCCGCATGGCCTTGATGGGCCAATTGATGGGTTTGTCGGTGTTCATCGTCATCGAAAAGCCTTCCGAGCTGGAGATGATCATCGAAGAAGCCGCCAAGCTACAGGTAAAACCTTTGATCGGCTTGCGCGTGCGCTTATCGACCATCAGCGCCGGCAAATGGCAAAACAGCGGCGGCGAAAAATCCAAATTTGGTTTGCACGCCAGCGAAGTCTTGCAACTGATCGCCCGCTTGCAGCAATTGAATATGCTGAATTGTTTGCAGCTGATGCACTTTCATATGGGCTCGCAGATAGCCAATATCCACGATATCAAGCTGGCGCTGAAAGAAGCCGGCCAGTTTTATCTGCAATTGCATCAGCTCGGCGCCAACATTACCACGGTCGATGCCGGTGGCGGCTTGGGTGTGGACTATGACGGCAGCGGCTCGCGGCGCGAATGCTCGATCAATTACAGCGTGAACGAGTATGCGGAAAATATTGTCCGCGCTTTTGCGGAAGTGGCTGAGCAACACGGATTGCCGCAGCCCAACATCATTACCGAATCGGGTCGGGCCATTACGGCGCACCATGCGGTGTTGATTACCAATGTCACCGAAGTGGAAAGCCTGCAAGGTGCTGCTATGCCGGTGGAAATAGCCGGGCAAAATATCGCCGAGGCTTATCACAATGCCCAATTCAACATGGCCGAAGCCCGCGCCAAGTTCGTGCAGGGCGATTTGTCGCTGACCGAGTTGGCGGAAGCCGAGAAGTATTACGTTAGTTTGTGCCAGCAGATTCAGCGCGAGTTGGACCTGGACAATCATCATCACCGGGAAATTTTGCAGGAACTGGACGAAAAGCTGGCTGACAAGGTGTTTTGCAATTTTTCCTTGTTTCAATCGATGCCGGACATTTGGGGCATAGACCAGATTTTTCCGATCATGCCCATTCATCAGCTAGGACAGCAACCCACCCGGCGCGCGGTTTTGCAGGATTTAACCTGCGACTCCGACGGCCGTATCGACCAATATGTCGATCATCAGAACATCGCCAATACCATGCCGCTGCATACTATCGCGGAAGATCAGGATTACCTGATCGGCTTTTTCATGGTTGGGGCGTATCAGGAAATTCTGGGAGATATGCACAATCTGTTCGGCGATACGCATTCGATTAATATCGAACTGGACGAACAGGGCTATCGTTTCGGCGATTTCATGGAAGGTGAGGATGTCAGCGAATTGCTGGATTATGTGCATATCAATACCGAAGCCCTGAAAACCGCCTATCGGCAAAAGCTTGACGGCTGCGGATTGCCGGCTGAGCAAAAGGCGTGTTTCGAGCAGGAATTGCTGGCCGGATTGAACGCTTATACCTACCTGGAAAGATAAGAAGGCACCAGCAGTTCCCGAAGTATGGGATCGATAACGGTAAGGTGCCCAAGCCGAGGCTAACATGAAAATATTCCTGATTGCCGTGGCATTATTCTGTGGCTGCATAGCCTGCAATAAACCGGCGCCAACCTTTAGCAAGCTGCCGGATAACGCCGTCATCCTGGCGTTCGGCGATAGCCTGACCTATGGCACCGGCGCGTCGGCGCAGCATGATTACCCCAGTATCCTGGCGCAAATGATAAGCCGTGAGGTGATTAACGAAGGCGTCCCCGGAGAATTAAGCGCTGAGGGCAGGCAACGCTTACCGGCATTGCTGGATGAATATCAGCCCAACCTGGTGATTTTAATCCACGGCGGCAACGATATTTTGCAACAAATCGCGGCGGAGCAAACCCGCGAGAATCTCAAAGCCATGATTGCCGAAGCCAGGCAGCGCAATATTCCGGTGCTTATGTTGGGTGTGCCGGCGTTTGGGATAGTGTTTTTGCATAGTGCGAAAGTTTATGAGGAACTTGCCGTCTCCGAAGGCGTGCCGAGCGATCTGGATACCGTGCCCAGCATTCTGGCAAACAACGAGCTTAAGTCGGATGCTGTTCATCCCAACGACTTGGGGTACCGGCGCCTGGCGGAAAATATTGCGACATTACTGCAAAAGTATGGCGCTTTGTAGCCGCAGCGTGCTCTGTTGCCGCCGGACTAAGGCGCTATAATGGTCCAGACAATATTAAGGGGATATGACATGCGGGTAGGCTTAATCGGATTGGGGGCAATGGGCCAGGGCATGGCGCGCAATCTTGCCAAGGCCGGATGCTTGACTGCGGTTTACAACCGGACCTCAAGTAAAGCCGAGACCTTAGCGGCGGAATTACAAATCCAGGCTTGCGAGACTATCGAACAGCTGGCCGGTCAAGTCGAAGTGGTGTTGATCTGCGTATCGGCGGATAAAGACGTGCTGATGGTGGTGGATGCTATCGCTAAAACCATCCGGCCAGGCAGCGTGGTGGTGGATATGTCTACGGTCAGCAGCGAGACGGCGATGGTGGCGGCGCAAAAACTGGCGGAAAAACAGGCGGCGTTCTTGGACGCGCCGGTGTCCGGCGGCGTGGAAGGCGCCAACAAAGGCACGTTGGCTATGATGGTCGGTGGCGACGCACAAATTTTGGCACGGGTTCGTCCGGTGTTGGCGGCCATGACCGCGCGTATCGAACACATGGGTGGTGTCGGTGCCGGGCAAGCTTGCAAGGCAGTGAACCAAATCATGTGTGCCGGCATTAACCAGGCAGTGACCGAAGCATTGGCCTTTGCCGAGGCTCAGGGATTACCGATGGAGAAAGTCATTGAGGTGGTCAGCGGCGGCGCGGCCGGCAACTGGTTCTTGAATCACCGCGGCAAGACCATGACCCAAAACCAATTTCCCCCCGGTTTTAAATTGGCGCTCCATCATAAAGACTTAAAAATAGCTCAGCATATGGCTCAGCATGCCGGCGTAGGTTGCCCGCTAACCATTACGACGCTCGCGGACTATGCCAAACTGATGGCCAAAGGTTATGGCGACGAGGATATTTCCGCGTTGTATCGCTTAAAACAGAAACGATCTTCCAATTAGTTTACAAGGTGTAACGATGAAAATTACGGTGTTTGGCAGTGGATATGTAGGTTTGGTGACGGGCGCCTGTCTGGCAGAAGTGGGTAATCAAGTGCTTTGCATGGATGTCGATCAGCGCAAAATCGACCAACTCAAGCAAGGTGTCATTCCAATCTACGAGCCGGGTTTGGACGAGATGGTTAAGGACAATGTCGCCGCCGGTCGCTTGAGCTTTACCACCGACGTCAAGGAAGCCGTGGATTTCGGCTTGTTTCAATTCATCGCGGTGGGTACGCCGCCGGACGAAGACGGCTCGGCCGATTTGAAATACGTGTTGGCGGTGGCGAAAAGCATCGCCGAACACATGAGCGATTACAAAATAGTGGTCGATAAATCCACCGTGCCGGTCGGCACCGCCGACAAAGTCAAACAGGCCATCAAAGATGTATTGGCCGAGCGCAGTCAGGAATTGGAGTTTGACGTCGTCTCAAATCCCGAGTTTTTAAAAGAAGGCTCCGCGCTGGACGATTTCATGAAGCCGGACCGGATCATCATCGGCACCGATAACCCCAGAACCGCCGAATTGTTGAAAGCGCTGTACTCGCCGTTCAATCGCAGCCGGGAGCGGGTTATCACTATGGACATTCGGTCCGCCGAACTGACCAAGTACGCCGCCAACGCGATGCTGGCCACCAAAATCAGCTTTATGAACGAACTCGCCAATCTGGCGGAAAGGCTGGGCGCCGACATCGAAAACGTCCGCCACGGCATAGGCTCCGACAGCCGCATTGGCTACAGCTTTATATATCCAGGCTGCGGCTACGGCGGCTCCTGCTTTCCGAAAGACGTGAAAGCGCTGGAACGTACCGCCCGCGACTACGGCTATCAAGCCGAACTGCTTAGCGCTGTGGAAAACGTCAACGACCGACAAAAACACCGCTTATTTGAGAAAGTTTCTACGCATTATCCCGATGGTGTGAAAGGCAAAACCTTTGCGCTATGGGGCCTGGCGTTTAAACCTAACACCGACGACATGCGCGAAGCCCCCAGCCGGGTATTGCTGGAAGCCTTAATCGATGCGGGTGCGACTGTACGAGCCTACGACCCGGAAGCGATGGAAGAAGCGCATCGCATCTATGGCGACAAAGCCGGATTGGTGTATTGCGCGAAACAGGCGGACACCTTAAACGATGTGGATGCGTTGATCATCGTCACCGAATGGAAACAGTTCCGCAGTCCGGACTTTGATGATTTAAGTCGTTTGTTGAAAGACAAGGTGATATTCGATGGGCGGAATATGTATGAGCCTAGGTTGGTTAAGCAGTTTGGGTTGCAGTATTACGCGATTGGGCGTTGATTAGTTTTTTATTGGATTCCGTTCGAGTTGAGTTTGTCGAAGGGCTATTGAGGTTAAGGTGTCGCTGGCGCGACGGCTGGTTTTAATGTCGGGTCTCGGCCCGACAGCCGAGGTACTTTCTTTTGCTCCGCCAAAAGAAAGTACCCAAAGAAAAGGCGGCCCGGATGCCGCTTATTCCCTGCGCTCCGAAGCTTTCGCCGGGGGTTGACGAAAGGGGCTTCCTGCCCCTTCGTCAACGCGCCGCATC
>NZ_LUUG01000072.1 GCF_001644035.1 Methylomonas methanica | reverse complement strand
GTCAGCGCGGACTCATCAATTTGCAACTCTCGGATTTGCAACAAGCGTAAGTCGGCCGGTACTTTGTCGCCGGATTGTAAAAACACCACATCCCCAACCGTCAACTCGTTAGCCGAAATGGAACGGCGTTGACCGTTACGCAGTACCGTTGCTCTGACCGTCAATACCCGGCTGAGCGCATCAATGGCTTTCAGGGCGTTGGATTCCTGAATGAATCCAATAATGGTATTGACTAGTACCACACCAAAAATAACGCTGCTGTCCACCCATTCTTCCAGGAAGCCGGTAATCGCCGCAGCAATCAATAAGATGTAAACCAGCGGCTGGTTTACCTGTTCAAACAGTAACCGCAATGGGCTTTTGCCGCGCTGGGGCGTAAGGCAATTCAAGCCGTATTGTTTCAGGCGTTGTTCAGCCTGGATGTCAGTTAGACCTTGCTGCACATCAATCTGCAAGCCGGTTTCCAATGCATCCAATGATTGATTATGCCAATTTGTTTTCTGAGTTTTCATTTGCTCTAGTAATGGCGGGGTTGTTTCTGCTCAGGATTCTGGGCGAGGCTAGATTTAATCGGTAACTGTCAATTAATTCGATCGCAAATTTTTATAGTCTGGTCAATGGCGATAACGAGTCTTACCTCGCATGCCTTGGATAACCGGACTACTGAACTCTACAGCAAACGTCGCTTGATTGTTAAAAAATTGCCATTCGAATATAATACCTTTTACTTATTATATTAAGAGTTACATATCAGTGCATTCCAAATTCGGCTTTCTCAGTTACGAAATCAGCCACATTATCCGCCAGCGCTTCAATAAGGCCGCAGAACCTATCGGCTTTACTCATGCCCAGTGGCGGGCTTTGGTGCATCTGTCTGAAAATAAAAATTGCCGGCAAATCGATCTGGCTGAGATTCTGGAAATCAAACCGATTACCTTGGTCAAGCAGATCGATTTGCTCGAAGAGTCCGGGATGGTCGTCCGCAACAAGGATATGGATGACAGACGTGCCTATCGCTTATCCATTACCGACAAAGCGCACACGGTGATGGAAGAACTGTGGAAAATTGCCGACGCCGTGGAAATCGAAGTGTTGGCGGCATTGAGCGAGGAAGAAAGACGCCTGATGACGTCCTTGCTAGATCGGGTCAAAAACAGTCTTGCTACTGATTCAAGTTAAGTATACAACCGGTAATCCTGCACAGTGACAATCCACCGTAACCTACCCAACTTACTCCTAATTTCCCGCTCCTACCTTTTGGCTATGCCCTGCATAGCCTTTTTTTATTTAGGTTAAACATGCTCTTTTTATCGAAAAAACAAGACTGGCTAGGCAACATCCGAGGCGATGTGCTGGCCGGCACCGTGGTGGCATTGGCCCTGATCCCGGAAGCCATCGCCTTTTCCATCATCGCCGGGGTCGATCCCAAAGTTGGGCTGTACGCCTCGTTTTGTATTGCGGTGATGACTGCTTTCGTCGGCGGCCGCCCCGGCATGATTTCGGCAGCGACCGGCGCCATGGCCTTGCTAATGGTGACACTGGTCAAGGATCACGGCTTGCAATATCTGTTGGCGGCAACCTTGCTGACCGGCGTGTTTCAGATTATTGCCGGCTACCTGAAGCTCGGCAGTTTAATGAGTTTCGTGTCGCGCTCGGTGGTGACCGGTTTCGTCAACGCCTTGGCGATTCTGATTTTCATGGCACAGTTGCCGGAATTGACTAACGTGACTTGGCATGTTTATGCGATGACCGCCGGTGGCTTGGCGATTATCTATCTATTTCCCTACTTGCCGGTCATCGGTAAATCCGTACCTTCGCCCTTGGTGTGCATTGTCAGCATGACCGCTGTGGCCATGTATTGGCACATCGACATCCGCACCGTCGGCGATATGGGGCAATTGCCGGATACCTTGCCGGTGTTTTTGTGGCCCGATGTGCCGCTGAGCTTGGAAACGCTGAAAATCATTTTGCCTTACTCGCTGCCGCTGGCGGTGGTCGGTATGCTGGAATCCTTGATGACCGCCACCATCGTCGATGAATTGACCGACACCAGCAGCGATAAAAACCGCGAATGCAAGGGCCAGGGTCTGGCCAACATAGGTGCTGGTTTACTGGGCGGTATGGCCGGTTGCGCGATGATTGGTCAGTCGGTGATCAACGTCAAATCCGGTGGTCGTGGGCGCTTGTCCACCTTGGTCGCAGGCACGTTCTTGTTGATCATGGTGGTGTTTCTGGACGAATGGATTTCTAAAATCCCGATGGCCGCGCTGGTGGCGGTGATGATCATGGTATCCATCGGCACCTTTAGCTGGCACTCGATACTTAATCTGAAACAACATCCGCTGTCGACCAACATCGTCATGCTCTCCACCGTAGTCGTGGTAGTTTGGACGCATAATTTGGCATTGGGTGTATTAGTCGGTGTATTGCTGGCATCCTTGTTCTTTGCCAACAAGATCAGCCATTTTATGTATGTGGAATCGAAGCTGGACCAAGACCACAGCACCCGCACGTATAAAGTGGTCGGCCAAGTATTTTTTAATTCGGCCGACAAATTCGTCGCCGGTTTTGACTTCAAGGAAGCCGTGGAAAAAGTGGTCATCGACCTCAATCGCGCTCATTTCTGGGATCTGACCTCGGTCGGTGCACTGGATAAAGTCGTGATCAAGTTTCGCCGCGAAGGCGCCGAGGTTGAAGTTATCGGCATGAATGCGGCAACGAGTACGATTGTCGACCGCTTCGGCGTTCACGATAAGCCCGAAGAAATCGAAAAAGTCATGGGAGGCCATTGATGAATACGACACAAAATTTGGTATTAGCCGGCATCGACGGCTCATCGTTAAGCAACGCCGTCTGCGATTATGCTGCCTGGATTGCGCAAAAAGTCGATGCGCCTTTGAAACTGCTGCACTCCATCGATCACCATCCGGAACATGCCGATCACACCGATATAACCGGCAACATCGGTGTCGATAGTCGTGACCATCTCATGGACGAACTGACCCAACTGGAACAGCAGCGCAGCAAATTGCGCTTGCAACAAGGCAAGCAATTACTGCAAGCCGCCAGGGAACGGGTGATGCAAGCCGGCATTCTCGACCCCCTCACCAATCAACGCCACGGCAGTTTGGTCGAGTCGCTTATCGAGCTGGAAAACGACTTGCGGGTGTTGGTGATCGGCTTGCGCGGCAAGGTACACGAAAACCAGCCGGACAAGATCGGCGCCAAACTGGAATCCATTATCCGCTCGCTGCACAAACCGATTTTGGTGGTCAACGCCGAATTCAAAATACCGCAACGCATCATGCTGGCCTACGATGGTAGTCAAGCTGCCGACAAAGCTTTAGACATGGTAGCCACCAGTCCGCTTTATAAAGGGTTGGTTTGTCATTTGGTGTGCGTGAGCAAGGATGAAGGCAAAGTCCCATTACTCGAAGTCGCCGCCAACAAACTGCAACTGGCCGGTGGTATCGAGGTCATTGCTAAAAAACTGGTCGGCAAACCCGAGCAGGTGCTGTGCGACTATCAAGACCAGCACGCCATCGATATGACCGTGATGGGAGCATTCAGCCATACCCGTATTCACGATTGGCTGTTGGGTAGTTTCACCGTGAAGATGTTGGCTAACAGTCACAAGCCTTTGCTGTTGCTACGTTGATAGATACCGATACTATTGAGGTTTTTGCTTGATTTAAGCGTTTTTATAGCCATCCATATCTGAAATAATTATTTTTTAAATTACCGAACTGCCTGTATTAAGGTATCAAAAAGATTTTTTGCAATAGAAACCACATGAGCTGCTGCCTGATAGGAAGGAATGCTGATACTTGATAAAATCGGCAGCCTCTTCGTCTAAATTGACCCCCGATACGCTTTCTTGAGCTCCTTTTGCCCTTTGAAACAAGGTTTGTTGAGTATCGCGGCTTAATTGGGCTGAATGCGTTTTTGCGTCAACGTCTGCAACCAATTGACCGTATACCTGGGTAAAAGTCGCCTTGCCATTTCGCATGATTGACTGTGTCTCAAGCTTGGCTAATTTCAGGGCATTTCTATTGTCCCCTGACAACCCAGGCATATCAGCAGCGGCGACTTGTCTCGGGCTGGTAATGGCCGCATTAACCCGAAGTGTGCGTGCAGCATCGATACCGGAACTGATCTTAAAACTATCCCCGGCATTCAACACACCACTTGGAAAGGTGATACTAAATCCAGCTGCTGTGGTCGCGGTCGGCAAGGAGGTGTTGGTTATTACTGGTTGTTTCAAGCGCGCGCTGTGACGCTGCCAGTCCCGATACTGCCGAGCCTAGGATGTCCATACTCATTCCAATCCCCTGCTAATTGAGATGGTTATTAGCATGCGCCAAAACCGGATGGTCTTGAGCGGAGGATGGACGGCAAAACCTTGCCGCCGTCAATGCTAATCATGGAAAATTTCTCGCTCATAATATTACCCATACCGATATTCACGTCTCTTGTCGGATTTGGAAGCAATAATTGCACCCGATCTTATTGGATTGGCTCTGCATTAACAGTGTTTACCAGCAAACCGGCCACTTTTAAAATATCTAGTTCAGCCTCGATTTCCGCCTGCATCAAATCCAGATGCGTCAATTCAGTTTCGGTTCGGGAACGTGAGGCGTCGAGAAGTTCCAGTAAACTACCTTTACCAAGTCGATAGCTGGCTTCCCCCATGTCCTTAAGATCATTTAGTTTCCCCATCACCTCCTGTTCAAATTTAATGCGTGTAGCTCGGCGTTTGCTCAATTGGTCCACTACGCGTTCCAAGGCACTTCGGGTTTGGGCATTCGTTAACCCGCGCGCTAAGATAGCCGCCTGTTTTTCGGCATTAGCGCGAGCCATGCCGCCTTGACCACGGTCGAAAATCGGCAGGTCGACGGATACCCCGGCAAAGCTGGTGTTGCCGTAAGGTTTGTCTGTAAAGACCGAACCGACTTGCAGCGACGGAATAGGCCAGCGTTCTCGCTCGGCACGTTCCAATACCGCATCTGCCGCCATTTCGCCTCGTCTTGCCGCCTCAAGCACCGGGTTCAGATTGATGGCATCCGTCCAAAGCTTTTCAATATCGGTCGACACATTCAGATAATCCAATTTGCCCGCCGCTTGTGGTTTCCAGCCGGATAAGCCCAGCAAAACCCCTAACTCACCAGCTGAGGATGATAGATTATTACTGACCGTTTCAAGCCGGGTTTGTACCGCCTTGGTTTCGATTTCGATACGCAGCATATCGTAGCGACTGGCATTGCCGGCCTGAGCGCGTCCCAACACGATGTCGGCCAAATGTCCCATATATCGGGTGGTTTCATCCAGCACCGCAATCCGTTGCTTATCCGCCAGTTGCTTGACAAACAAGCCCCACTCCTGATGAATCAAATCGGCAAATTCGGCGTCAATGTCGGCTGCAGTTACTTCGCGATTTTTTTCAGCGGCATCGACGCGGGCACCACGCTGACCGGCTATCAACACAGGCACCTCCAGGGTAACTTGTTGCTGAACATTGCCGTCGTACATAGTGTTCTGTTTCGTCAACAGGTCGTAGCGGCCGTAACTGATTCTGGGATTTGGCAACACGCCGGCCGCCACCACTTCGGCGTTGGCCGATTCGATGCGTTGCCTCAAGGCGGCAAAGCGGGGGCTCTTTTCCCGAGTAATCTCCATTAACTGCTGGATAGTGACCGTCTCTGGAAGCAATAATGAATCCTCGGCAAGCACCGGCGAAGAACTGAAAATAGCGCTCGCAAAGCAAAAACAAACTGTTGGTAGAACAAGGTTTTTTTTCCAATTACTGTTTTTCATGATGATTCCTCCGGTAGTTCATCCGCTTCTTCGGGGGTAATGAGCCGTTCCGGGGTGATGTATGAGTAAATCACCGGCAACACCAGCATCGCGACGAAAAAAGTGGTGAACATGCCGCCGACGATCACTACTGCAAACGGTTGCTGAGTTTCGCTGCCGATACCGGTGGAAACGGCCATCGGTAATAAACCAAGCAAGGCCAACATCGAAGCCATCAATACCGGTCGCAAGCGGTCGGTTGCACCGTTCAGGATGGCCTCCATCACAGACAACCCTTGTCGTCTGCGATCTTCAGTCGCACTCAGTACGAGTAGACCCATCAACGACACTTGGCCCAACAAAGCTATGAAACCAATCGCGGCGCTGACCGACAAGGGGATGCCGGCCAGCAGCAGTACGAATGCGCCCCCCGTCATGGCAAAGGGTGCGCAGAGTAAGATGGCCAGCGCGCTACGCGCGGACTGCAAGGCACCGTATAACAGACCCAACACGATCAGCACCGCAATCGGCACCACAACACCGAGTCTGGCCATCGCCCGCTGTTGGTTTTCGAACTCGCCGCCCCAGACCAGGAAATGCCCCTCGGGTAGTTCGATCTTGCCTTCTACTGCCTCCATTGCGTCATGCACCACGGAACCGAGGTCGCGATTTTCCACGTTGAATTTTAAGGCCAGGAAGCGGCGATTGGCCTCGCGCTCAATGGAGGTACGACCGCGCTCGGTCGGCAAATCGGCTACTTCCCGTAATGGTATGCGCGCACCGGACGGCGTCGGCAGCAGCAAATTGGCGATTTGCTCGCTATCGCTGCGTTCAACACTGGGCAAAATCACCCGTACTGGTACAGGGCGCTCGTCTTGCCAAAGTTCGGTGACGACTTTGCCCGCTAGCCCAGTTTCAATCGTATCCTGAGCAGCATCGATAGTAATCCCTTGGCGGGCCAGCGCGGAACGATTCAGCTTGATTTGTAACTGCGGCACGATGGATTCTCGATAGAGGTCCAGGTCGATGACGCCCGGAATCTCTTTGAGTCGGCTTTTGGCCTGCTCCAAAACGGCACGCATTTTTTCCAGGTCGTTACCGTAAATCTTTAATACCACCTTGCCTCGCACGCCGCTAACCGCTTCTTCGACGTTGTCTTTGATGGGTTGAGAGAAATTGAAACGCACGCCCGGTATGGCGGCCAGTGACTCACGCATGGCATCCACCAAGGCTTCCTTGTGCCAACCCGGCCGCCATTGTTCGTGAGGTTTGAGATGGACGAAGGTTTCGCTCATGTTGACGCCTTCGTTATCGGTGCCATCCTCGGAACGTCCTTGCTGACTGAGAATGCCTTTAACTTCCGGAAATGCCAGCAGTCGCTGACGCATATCCAACAATACGTCTTGCCCCTTGGCGAGAGCGATGCTGGCCGGCATTTCGACGAACACATGCACATCGCCTTCGTCCAGTTCCGGTAAAAACTCGGTACCGAGACCGCCTACAGCAACAGCGCCGGCCAAAAGTAACCCGGCCGCGGCTGCTAACGTGGTGGTACGGCGAGCGAGCGCCGCGCTGAGGATGCGTTTGTAAGTCCCTCGTAGACGAACCAAAAATTTCGGTTCCTCAATCATGGCATGTTTAGGTTGAATCAGTGCCGCGCAGAGCGCCGGTACCAAGGTCATCGCAAACACCAAGCCGCCCACCAGCGCAAAACTGTAAGTCAAGGCCAAGGGCCGAAAAATACGGCCTTCGACCTGTTCCAGGGTGAAAACCGGAATCAGTGCGGCAATGATGATCAACATGGCATAAAACGTCGGTTTAGCCACATCAAAGGCCGCATTGACAATTAAATGCACCATGTCTCTGTGATTTTTGGGATGTTGATGACTGGCTTGATGGATGACGTTTTCAACCAACACCACGGCGCCATCCAGAATGATGCCGAAATCGATGGCTCCCATGGAGATCAGATTGGCCGGTAATTCCAGGCGATACAAACCGGCAAACGCGACCAACAGCGACAAGGGGATGACGCTGGCCACGATCAGCGAGCCACGGATACTGCGTAGGAACAGCCACACCACACCGACCACTAGCAAGAAGCCATGCAACAGATTGTCATAAACGGTATGCAGTGTTTTGTCGACCAATTCGGTACGATCCAGGAAGGGTACCAGTTTCATGCCGGCGGGCAGGATGCGGGTATTAAGCTCCTCGACTTTCTCATGCACGGCAGCCAACACGCGCGAAGGATTTTGTCCGCGACGCAGTAGCACGATACCTTCCACCGCTTCTTTCTGATCGTTTACACCTACCGCACCCTGGCGAGGCGTGTAGGCTTGCACCATGCGGGCTATATCGCCGACGGTCACCGGTGTGCCGCCCTCGCTTTTCAGCACGATTTTCTTCACATCCTCGGCCGAACTCAGGTAGCCGACACTACGGATCACCATTTGCTGATCGCCATGGCGTAAAAAGCCGGCGCCGACATTGCGGTTGGCACTGGCAATGGCTTGATTGACTTCATCCAGGGTCAGGCCAAAGGAGTCAAGCCTGACGGGATCGATTTCGACATGAAACTCCTTGTAATAGCCGCCAAAGGTCAGCACATCGGCCACGCCTTGTACCTGGCGCATCACGCGTGATACGTTCCATTCCATTTCGGAACGCAGCTCGTACAGCGAATGGCGATCACTGACGACCACAAATTTGTAGATTTCCCCCAGCGGCGTGTAATCCGGCGCTAGCACCGGTTTGACTGCTTCGGGGAGTTCCGCGCCCGTCATGCGCTCGGTAATCAGGGTGCGAGAGTGAAAGCTGTCAACATCATCGCCAAAGGTGATGGTCACCAAAGACAAGCCGAACAAGCTTTGACTGCGCATTTTCAGCATGCCGGGCGTACCGTTGAGCACGCGTTCGAGCGGCACAGTAACTTGGCGCTCGACCTCTTCCGGCGCATAGCCGGGCATCAGGCTAATCACAGTCACCTGGGTGTTGGTGACATCGGGATAGGCTTCTATCGGTGTTTCGATGTAGGCATGAATGCCGAACAAGGCAACGACAAAAGTGACCACCATGGCGGCAATACGCCGATGGACACAGTATTCGATCAAGATTTTTAGCATGTAAGCCTCCTACAGCAGTAAAGAGGCTTCGCCGTCCAGCAGTAACGCACCGCTGACCACGACGCGTTCACCACCGGACAGGCCTTTTAGCACCGGCGTCATACCCTCGCGAGCCTGACCCACTTGTACCGGACGGGCTTCAAAAACATTGGGTGCCGTTTCCACGTAAACCAGGGTTTCGCGGCCATCCTTAATGAGTATCGCCGCCGTGGGCAGAATAATCTGGTTGGGGGACGACGCTTCGATCACGACTCTGGCGTACATACCGGGCCGCAACGGGATCTTCGGATCATCCGGCTCGATGAATACCGATGCCCGCCGCAAGTCGGTCTGAATGGCAGCGCTTTCCGCCACTACATGCCCGACGATGGGGTCCGGCGAAGAGGCCAGTTCAATGATGGCTTTGGCGCCTTTTTCCACCAACAGCAAATCTTTCTCAAACACGTCGGCGATAATCCACGCAGCGGAAGGCTCACCCAGATCGAACAAGGGCGCTCCCGGTTCTACTGCTGCGCCTGTCGAGACATGCGCCTTCAGAATCATGCTGTCCATGGGCGCACGCACGATGACTTCAGCAGCCGATCCATCACCCAACAGTTTTAGAAAATCGCGGCTACGCTCCAACTCCGTTTTAGCTTGCTTGAGTTGTGTTTCGGCTTCCACCCGCTCAATCTCAAGCCCCACCCCCGTGCGCTGCATTTCCATTTGCCGCCGTAAATGATCCTCGGCACGAGCCAATTCGGCTGCTGCACGCGCATAATCCGAACGCATTTGCGTCGCTTCGCCGCTGGCCAGCGTCGCCAGGGGCGCCCCGGCCTTAATCCGGTCGCCGATCTGCACATGAATCTTGGTGATACGCCCGGCAACTACCGTACCTGCCGTGGAGATGGCCTGAGCCCGAAAATCGACACGGGCCGGCGCTGAAATCGTCCCCGCGAAGGCTTCCGGTTGAATTTCCTGGACTTTGATATACGGGAGCGAATCAGGGCGAAGTGAAACCGTTCGCTTGGCAGTGGCCGACGGTTGTTCCGAAGGGCTTGATTGAGTCTCTGGCTCCGGATTGTGCTGCTCGCAGCCGGAAATAAACAGAAAACTGATAAGGCAAAACAAGTAGGTACAACGCATGTCGATTCGATGAAAACGCCAGGGGGTTTAGGGAATATTGCTATAGCCGTAGCATCCTAACGATTAAACCTTTCATCAACCTTTCAACAGCTTATTTATTCAAACCTTCTTGGACCGCATGTTTTGATGTTATGCGCCATCCCTAAATTTTATTTGCAGCCTCGTAGTGAATACCGCAATTTCGGCATACCTCAGCCAACGTGACTGGCTATCTTAATGAAGTGCGCTTCCGGAAAGCCAAAGGTGATTTTCGGTTTTAGGCTGTCGTCGACGAGGACTGATCTATAGGCGCTGGATTGTGACAAGTACAACCGGATGTCAGCAGGATGACGGAGACAAAACAAATCAAATAACTGAGCTGTCTGATGTGATTTTTAGAAAACATTGCAATTTCGAGTGTTTCAAAGGAATTGCGGCGACATTCTAACCGCCCAAGCTTTCACGAACCTTTCAATAGTAGAATCAAACTTCAAGAAGTACCGTAATATTTTGTTTTTATAAGCAACTGCCGAAGACAATTTCAATTCGGGTGCCCCTGCCGCGTGGCCCGCTGCTGACATTGATCTGAGCCGCATGCAGGTCGGCGATTTCCTTGACGATTGCCAGCCCCAGTCCGCAACCCTCTCCACGACTGCCCGGAATTCGGTAAAAACGCTCAAAAATTCTGTCTGCTTCGTTTGCCTGGATGCCAGGGCCGTCATCTTCAACGATCAATCGCGGCTCAAGGCTGGGTTCGATTTTTACGCTGATGTGTCCGCCCGGATTACCGTAACAATTCGCGTTATCCAATAGGTTGCTGAGCAGTTCTCGAAGCAATGCTTCGTCTCCAACTACTCGAACCGCCGCAGTCGGTGCATCAAATCCCAATTCGATGTTGCGTTCCAATGCTTTCGGCACCCAGTCCATACAGCAACTTCGAGCAGATCCGACTAAATCTATAGACTCAAACACCTGAACACTGTGTGATACCGACTCCGAGCGAGCTAAGACTAGTAATTGCGTGCTGAGGTGCGCGACCCGATCGGCAGAGTTTTTGATATGCGCCAGAGCCGGCTTCATGGTTTCAAGGTTATCGGCTAGCAGCGCCCGTTCCGCCTGTACCTTCAAACCGGCTAATGGCGTGCGCAGTTGATGTGCCGCATTTTCGATGAAACGCTGCTGCGTCTTCAGATTAGCGCCGAGCCGATCCAGCAAGGCATTGATGGTATGGGTCAACGAACGGACTTCCAGCGGCACACCGGCATCCGAAATTGGATTTAAGTCTCTGGCCGAACGTTGGGCGATGAGTTTTGCCAGATCGTTGAGAGGACCGAGCCCCCGGTTGATACCGGTCCAGATGTGAAAACCGGTAATCAACACCAGTAAAAGCTGTGGCAGCACTACCGCTAATAAAATTTCATTCATCATACTGCGCCGCTTTTTGAGGGTTTCGGCCACGGAAATTAGCACATCGTCGGTGTCATCAGCCGTCGGCGCGGTGAGCACCGACACAATCCGGACTGTTTGTCCCTGGATTTCGCCGTCGGAAAAAAACGGCTCATTATTAGCCATGGTCGCCAACATCGGACTGGGTAGTCCTTTGTCGCCGGCGATAAAGCCGGCCGCCTCGGATTCCACCTTGAAAAAGGTTTTGTCCATGGCATCCCAACGAAACACTTCGACGGCAATGGGCGGCAGTTCGAAGGTGACTTTGTCCTTCTGAGCCTTGACCTGTTGCGCCAGGGATTTTGCCGAATCCAGCAACCAGCTATCGTAAGCCTGGTCGGCATAATGCAACGCCACGAAATATGACACCGAGGCATCCAGAATCACCACCACGAGCAGCGGTAGCGTCAGTCGTGACAACAGCTGCGCCCGCAAGCTTTGAGGTTTACGCATCGTCGTTTTGCTCCAACAGATAGCCCAATCCACGCAGGGTGCGGATGCCAATGCCCAAAGGCTCCAAACGTTTACGCAAACGATGGATATAGACTTCGATAGCGTTGTCGGCCAGTTCTTCGGAACGCACCGCCAGGCGCTGGGCAATGCTGTCCTTGCTCACTACGCGTCCGGCTTGCAGCAACAAGGCTTCCAGCACGCCATATTCCCGTGGCGGCAAGGTCATAGGCATGGCATCGGTCATAATCTGCTGGCTGCGGATATCCAGCCACAATCGGCCAAACACAATGTCGTGGCTAAAACCGCCATGACTGCGACGCAGTAAAGCTCGCACCCGAGCCTCCAGTTCCCGCAGTTCGAAAGGCTTGGTCATATAATCGTCGGCGCCCAACTCCAGACCGCCGACTCTATCATTAAGGCCATCGCGGGCAGTGAGTATCAATACCGGAATGGCTGACTTTCGGGCCCGTAGTTGCCGTAATACATCGCGTCCATCCATGTCAGGCAGACCCAGGTCGAGGATTACCATGTCATAAGGCTGTGTGCATAGCGCACTGTCGGCATAATTGCCCGTCACCGCCAGTGTGACATCAAATCCCCAGTCGCCAAGGCTCCGGGAAAGACCGTCACCTAACACGGCATCGTCTTCGACCAATAAAATCCTCATCAAAAAGTTTACCGTGTTGAAAGGTTGATGAAAGCTTGCGGTGCTATTATTGCTATTAGTCTGTTAATAATCCAGGTCTGATACATACGGTAAACACTGGAATCAGGGCATGCCGTGTTGTCTGCATTTTAGGGTGCATCAAGAATCACACCATGGGCGTATTCAGAATAATTATCACACCGCGAAACTTGGTTCGCCCCATTCGCACAGGATTCATCATGGAATCACTACCCCATCCAGTACCAGCAGGTAATCCGCAACTGGATTCTTAAGTGGTTTTGCCTTAATGGTTATCTTCATCAACCACATGCCGGTCAATTCCCGATTTCACTACAAAGAGGCTTTGGCTCAGATTAAGCGACGCGGCGGAAATGTGTGTTTTCCTGTCTGGAGTTGCCGGGACAGTCGGCTATGCACGCTGTTCGTGTCGCAGAGGTCTTTGGCTGGGCCGTGCGAGGAAATCTTATGACGACGCTGGCTAGAGTACAGGTTTTGCTCTGGACGCTGATGCTATCGTCGCCTTTATGTTATTCCGCTTCAGATTTCCTGAAAGTGAATGGAAAAAACATCAGGGACCATTATGGCAAGGGTAAAAAGGTTTATCTTTACGGCACCAATCTGGGTGGTTGGAAGATGCATGAACCCTGGATGTCACCATTAACCGGGGCATCAAACGAGTGGGATGCGCGCAATATTCTAAATGATCGTTTTGGTAAAGAGGCTGTCTGGGATCTGTACAACACTTACTGGGATTCCTGGATCACGGAAATCGATTTCAAGAACATCGCCGATGCCGGTCTCAACTGTATCCGCCTGCCAATCTATGCACTTAACCTTATGGATGATGAAGGTAACTGGAGACTGGATGATACCGGCGCCATTGATTTATCCCGCATTGAATGGACCGTAAATAAAGCACGGCAATATGGGCTCTACACCATACTTGATCTGCATGGTGCGCCGGGTTCACAAAATGGAACCCATCATTCAGGCCGACAAAACGGCTCTTTGCTTTATTCCAGTCCGTTCTATCAGAATCAACTGGTAGAATTTTGGGAAACCCTGGCCAGGCGTTTTAAAGGCAATGCCGCTGTGGCCGGTTATGACCTGCTCAATGAACCCTCGGAGACCTTTCCCGGTCCCATGGGTTCTAGCGTAATTAGCATTTATGACCGCCTGTATCACGCTATCCGCAAGGTAGATCCAGACCACATCATCATCATGGAAGCTATATGGTGGTGGAATACGCTGCCGAATCCCCGAGAGAAACATTGGCACAACGTCGTCTATTCTCTGCACTATTACCAATGGCAAGACAATGAAGACTTCACGGTGATGAAAAAAGCTGTGGATGGTTGGATAAGGGACGCTAAAGTATGGGGTACAAAATATAACGTACCGCATTTTGTCGGGGAATTCACGCTATTCGGAAATGCGGAATCCTGGAATTACGGGCTTAAAAAATTGACTGAATCTGGAAGCCACTGGACAACTTGGTCTTATAAGGTGTTGGGCCAGAATAACTGGGGTATGTACAACACAGCAACGCAAAACGGCAATGTTGCCAATATTGATACGGATGATTTAATCACTATCAAATACAAATGGAGCCAGTGGAATACGCCGGAGTTTTTTTCGCCCAATCCTATCGTCATCAACGCCATGAAAAAAGCAACCAAAGGCCGAAACCTGAAACGACCAATTCAAACCTTTACCGCCAAATTAGAAAAACAGACGAAACCAAAAATTGTAAAGAAGACAAAATAACCGCATTGTCGAAAATACCCGGTGCTTGAGGCCTCTTTTCGCGGCACGTCGGCGTGCCAACACCATCCAGCAATTTAGCGGTTATCATTCAAGGTAACCGCTGGTGGCTGCCGGCTTATGCCTTACTCGCCCTCGCTTTTTTAAAGTAAAGATAAGCGCCGATCAACAGCGCCAAAATAAAAATGGCGATATTCACTTCCTGGATAATTATGACGATTTTTTGTCCATAGTGATAATAAACACTGAGATACACCATTACCGACACCGAGCAGGCCAAAAAATCGGCTGCCGCAAATTTAACGGCATTCATTCGACCAAGCCCCGCAGTCAAAAACAACAGGTTTCGGATGCCAAACGGCACGAATCGTCCGAATAACAGTGTCAATATGCCATAGTTTCGATAATAGTCCGATACCTTGTCGATTTTGTTATTATCCATTAGTTTCGAAAAAAAACGCCAATGACGTAGTCGCGGTCCCAATACTCTGCCCAAGCCGTAGCAAATCAGGTCCGAACCATAAGCCCCGGCATAAACCGCAGCAAACAAATGCGGCATGTGCTCAGGGTTTCTCGACGCGAAAGTTGCCGCCACGAACAGCATGCCATCTTCAGAAATAGGGATATTAAAACCGGCCAGTAATAACAAACCAAATATTATCCATGGAGCATATTCAATATGGTTTTCTATTAAGGCAACAATACCCCCCATTGGCATGCCCCTGTATCAACATTTCTTGCAATCGAATGACATTGCGCGATTATTTTATTATTCCTTGTTGTTGAAGTCCTTGCATGCAAGATAACCCATTATCGAGCCCCACACGATCATGTACAAGCCATGCAAAATGATTTCAAAATTAAGCCTATAGGCTTCTATATAGTAATCGTACAAATAATCCAGAAAGGCTATGGCCAATATTACTTTAAGCGCACTGGTAAATTTTAATTTCTGAGCATAAAAAGCGTTGACACCTAAAATAAAAAAGCCCAGAAAAAATCGAATCGCCGCATGTTTCCCCCACTCCCAATTCAAAAACGGCATTTTCAGCATCGCCATGTTAACGAAATACAGGCCTATTAAGCCTATGGCGAACACCGCCCATAAAATTCTTTTCATAACCCAAAGCCCCCGCTAATACGATAAAAGAACTGCCGTCGTTCAAAACTTGCATCGCCCCTTGAAAACAATCCCTCGCTGATCAAGCGCCTCTTCGGCGTCGCAGCAGGAATTTTTCCACACCGACGGTTGCATAGATCGCAATACCTATACCAATAATCAGCAGCCACTCATCATAACCAATGGCCGCGCTGCCGAACAATTTCTGCATGGGCGGCCAGTAGGTAAACAGCAATTGCAGTAGGGTCATGCAGCATACGCCGAATATCAGCCACCCATTGGAAATTACCCCGACGTGAAACATCGAATACCGAAGCGAACGGCAGTTGAACAAGTAAAATAGCTCGCCGAAGACAAACACATTCACGGCCACCGTACGGGCTTTCATCAGTGATTCTCCGTGCGACAACTCCCATTCGAACAGACCGTAGGCGCCGATCAACAGCAGGGTCGCGACCAGGCAAATACGAAATACTAGGTGTTTAGTCAAGATCGGTTGTTCTGGTTCTCGCGGTTTGCGTTTCATCAAGCCGGGTTCCTTAGCCTCAAAAGCCAACATCAGCCCCAGCAGCACAGCCGTGGACATGTTGATCCAAAGAATTTGCACGGGGGTAATCGGCAATGCCACATTGGCGAGTATGGCGGCGGAGATGACCAAGCCTTCGCCAAGATTGGTCGGCAAGGTCCAGACGATAAATTTCACCAGATTGTCGAACACACCACGGCCTTCCTCCACGGCGGCTTCAATGGTGGCGAAATTGTCGTCGGTGAGCAGCATGTCGGCTGCCTCCTTGGCGACTTCAGTGCCGTTTAATCCCATCGCCACGCCAATATTGGCTTGACGCAGTGCCGGCGCGTCGTTGACTCCGTCGCCGGTCATCGCCACCACATGGCCTTGGGCTTGCAACACCCTTACCAGTTGCAGTTTTTGTTCCGGAGCGATGCGAGCGTAAACGGAACACTTTGCCACCCGTTCGGGAAGTTGGCTTTCGTCGATATTCTGTAATTCGGCGCCGCTGATGACTTGCTCCGTGCCTTGCATGCCCAATTGCCTGGCAATCGCCTGAGCGGTGATGGGATGGTCGCCGGTAATCATCTTGACTTGAATCCCAGCCTGGTAACAGGCTGCGATTGAAACTGCGGCTTCCGGGCGTGGTGGATCGATCATGGCTTGCAAGCCCAGAAACGTCAGGCCACTCATCACTTCGTCATGCTGGACCACGTCATAGTGGTGGTCGGCACGGGCAAACGCCAACACCCGCAAACCCTGTGCAGCCATGCTCTCAACCTGGCGTTGCAACAAGGCTTTATCCAATGCCGTCGGCTGCATTTGACTATCAAAAGCCGCGTCACACCGGGCCAGCAGACTTTCCAGCGAACCTTTCAAATAAACGTGGCGTGCATCCATG
Organism: Methylomonas methanica; assembly: GCF_001644035.1. GTDB lineage: Bacteria > Pseudomonadota > Gammaproteobacteria > Methylococcales > Methylomonadaceae > Methylomonas > Methylomonas methanica_A. The sequence continues at coordinate 16,742 of NZ_LUUG01000072.1, read as the reverse complement.
GCTCGATTGTGATGAAGCGTGGCCATGAATTGATGCTGGGATTCAAACGGAATGCTATCCAGGCGAGGATGTTCGGCGCTAACGCTGACATGATGCAAGCCAGCCTTGTGCGCTGCCACCAACAATGCGCCTTCGGTGGGGTCGCCCTCTATGCGCCAACCGTCGGCTCCGGCAAGCAGCCGGGCATCGTTGCATAACAACCCGGCTTTCAAACATTCCAGCACAGCGGGATGCTGTTGTGGAACAATAGGTGCCCCGTTGCGGCGCAACTCGCCATCGGGCGCGTAGCCCGTGCCGGTGACTTCAAACAATTCGCCGCCCGCAAACAGGACTTGCACGGTCATCTGATTTTGCGTCAGCGTGCCGGTTTTGTCTGAACAAATCACCGTGGTGCTGCCCAGGGTTTCCACTGCCGGCAGTTTTCGGATGATGGCGTTGCGCTTTGCCATCCTGGATACGCCGATCGCCAGGGTAATCGTCAACGCGGCGGGCAAACCTTCGGGAATTGCGCCGACCGCCAGCGCCACCGCGGCCATGAACATGTCCAGCATGGCATGGCCGCGCCAAACGCCCACGGCAAAAGTGACAACCGCAAGACCGACGATGACCCACAACAACAATCGGCTGAACTGGCTTATTTTTTGAGTCAGCGGCGTTTCCAGATCGGTGGCGCTGGCAATCATGCGATTGATCAGACCGATCTCGGTGCTGTCGCCGCTTTCCACCACCACGCCCAGTCCGCTGCCATAGGTCACCAGAGTCGAGGAATACGCCATGTTGCAACGATCGGCCAACACTGTGGCAACCTCCAGCGTAGCCAGACGCTTTTCTACCGGCACCGATTCTCCGGTCAGTGCCGATTCGTCGATTTGTAGTTCGCGGATTTGCAATAAACGCAAGTCGGCGGGCACCTTATCGCCGGATTGCAGCAACACGACATCGCCGGGCACCAGTTCATCTGCGGAAATGGCGCGGCGTTGGCCGTCGCGCAACACCGTGGAGGTGATCGTCAACACTCGGCTCAACGCATCAATCGCTTTCAGGGCGTTGGCTTCCTGAATAAAGCCGATAATGGCATTGACCAGTACCACGCCAAATATCACGCTGCTATCGACCCATTCCTGCAAAAAAGCAGTGACGGCCGCGGCAACCAGCAGGATATAAACCAGCGGTTGATGAAATTGCTCGAGCAGCAAGCGTAACGGGCTTTTTCCGCGTCGCGGAGTCAGACGATTGGGGCCATATTGACCAAGACGCCGCTGTGCTTCAGTTTCGCTCAAACCTTGCTGAATATCCACCTGCAGGCGAGTCTGCAAGGCTTCTGGTGAAAGATGGTGCCAGGATGTTTTGGGGGGATTCATGACCTACTCCAAGCAGTTGCGACTAGAAAAAGTCCCTACATCATCAGGCCTAGCATAATCGACGCTGACGCTCATTGCAAAACTTGACACTTCTTCAATATTCATTGTCGACTGACAGATATTATCTTTTATGAACCACCACGGTCTGATTTGCCGTGTTGAAAGGTTGATGAAAGGTTGCATCGCTATCATTATCAGGATTTGTTAAAAATCCAGGCATGAACCATAAGGCCTGCACTGGAATTATGCTGGGGCGTGTCATCTGCATTTTAGGGTGACATGACGATCAGCACATGGGCTTATTCAGAATAATTACAACGTAGCGGAAGCCGATCCGCCTTAATCGCCAAAGGATTCACGATGGAATCACAGCTCAATCCAGTGCAAGCGCGCAACCTGCAACTGGATTTTTTTCGCGGCGTCGCCTTGATGATTATCTTCATCAACCACATGCCCGCCAATCCCTGGTTCTGGTACACACCATCACGATTCGGGCTCAGCGATGCGGCGGAAATATTTGTGTTTCTGTCCGGATTTGCCTCGGCGATTGCCTATGGCCGCAGCTTTGATCGGGCCGGGCTTTGGCTGGGCAGCGTCCGAGTGCTGCATCGCTGCGGGCAAATCTACGCCGCGCACTTGGCCTCGTTTTTATTGATGGCAGTGATTTGTGTGCTCGGTAACCGCTGGATGGTCGATGCGGATTACATTCAGCGACTCAATATTGCTTACTTCTTCGATAGCACACAGCAAGCTGTATTGGACATATTCAGCCTGGCCTATGTCCCCAATTATTTTGACATCTTGCCGATGTATTTGGTGTTGATCTTGTGGGTGCCGATGGTGTGGGGGTTATCCCGTCTGCATCGTTCATTAGCACTGGGTTTTCCGGTTTTGATTTATTTCGCAGCCTGGCAATACAACTGGGAATTAACGGCGGACCCGACTACCGGCCGCCCCTGGTATTTCAATCCCTTTAACTGGCAATTGATGTTCTTTACCGGTTTCGGGTTTGGCGCCGGTTGGCTGCGAATACCTGACAGGCATAGGGGACTCATGCTGTTTTGCGCGATTATCGTGTTGGTATCTATTCCGCTGGGACATGAAGCCACTTATAGACAAGTGGCGTTTTGGGGGGAGTTGCGCACACGGCTGGAGCCATTATTGGATAAGAGCCATCTGGGACTGTTGCGCTGGGTTCACCTGCTGGCACTGACCTATCTGATGAATCAACTCTTCAAATGGAAACCCCAGTGGCTATCCATGCGGCTGCCACGTTGGATCATCAGAATGGGGCAACAATCGCTGCCGATTTTTCTGTGCTGCATGAGTCTGTCTTACATCGGCGGTATAGCGCTGGACTGGTCGGGACGCGATGAGGCCAGCGTGACCCTCGTTAACCTGGCGGGTATAGGGCTGATGTTGTTGACTGCTCAGGCCTTGGCCTGGTTGGATAGTAAACCCTGGAAATTGCCGGCCGGGCATTTTGGCCCAAAGCAAGCTTCAACCCAAAGTGTATCGGCGGATTTGAAGGATATTTCCTGCAGTTGGGGCCAACAAGCATTATTGCTGCCATTCTTGATCGGTTTGGCGGTATTGCCGATGCTGTTATTGCAAGGGAAAAACACTATCGGCACCGGCTCACCAGACATGATGGTGAAATCGCCAAACAGCGATGATTTCCGGAAAGTGAACGCCGTTATGCCAAAGAGCGATCCAGAAACAGTATTGGAAAACCAACAACAGCTTTAGCCAGAACTTCAGGGGATAGTGCGATGGAAGCTCAGGCAGTTCATCAGTTTTTCTTTCAGTTGATGGTCATTTTGCTGACTGCTCGGCTGTTTGGCGAATTGTTCGCACGCCTGAAAAGTCCGCCGGTAGTGGGTGAATTGTTGGCCGGAGTGATCCTCGGTCCGAGTTTGCTGGGTTGGATGGAACCGAGCCAGGTCATCAAGTTATTAGCCGAGATCGGCATCATATTGCTGCTATTCGAAGTCGGGTTGGATACCGATATTCGCCAATTGGCAAAAACCGGCTGGCAGGCCTTATTCGTCGCGGTCAGCGGCTTTGTTTGGCCGTTCGTGTTTGGTTTCGGTCTCAGTCACTGGCTATTCGACCGCAGTTTGCTGGAATCGCTATTCATCGGCGGTACCCTGACCGCCACCAGCATTGGCATTACCGTCCGCGTTCTCACCGATTTAAAACGCCAACACAGCCGGGAAGCACAAGTCGTATTGGGCGCGGCCGTAATCGACGACATTCTCGGCGTGGTATTGCTGGCCGTTCTTTACGATTTTTCTCGGGTAGGTCAAATCAACACCGCCAATGCCATGCAGGTCATAGGCTTCATCGCGATGTTCTTCGTTTTGGCCCCGCTGTTTGCCAAAGCTATTTCCCTGGTGATTCGGCAATTTGCCAAGATCAGTCAGACCGACGGCCTGATTCCCACCCTGATCGTCTCTCTGGTGTTGTTCTTTGCTTGGCTGGCTCACGAAATGGGAGCGCCGGAATTACTGGGCGGCTTTGCTGCGGGGCTTGCTCTTTCTCGACGTTTTTTTCTGCCTTTCGGTATGGCTTTGCATGAAGACGCGGATTTTACCGGGCGTATCGAAGCCCAAATGCGGCCCATCATTCAATTATTCGTGCCGATATTTTTTGTGATGGTCGGGCTTTCCCTGAATCTACGTGAAATCGATTGGACATCGCCATTCATTTGGTGGTTTTCCGTCAGTCTGTTCGCTGTTGCGATCTTCGGCAAATTGTTAGGTGCGCTATTAATACGTGGGCCCTGGACGGAGCGTCTGGCTATCGGTATCGCCATGATTCCGCGTGGCGAGGTAGGCCTGATTTTTGCCGAACTCGGCCGTACCTCGGGTATTTTGAATAACGATATCTACGCAGCGCTGATTATCGTGATCGCCATGACCACGCTGCTTTCGCCGATGTTGTTGAAAGGTTATTACCGTTACCTGCGATTAGCATGATCTGTTTTTGCTGAGCACCAAACGTTTCGGATGATGTCTGAGACATGCTTACATCCGAACAAACGTCACTTCACAAGGGGTAAAACATGAAAGAAAACATTCGAAAATTTCTTGACTATTTTCTGTTGGGCGTCCTGTCGGTATTGCCGATCCTGGTCGTCGTGCAAATCGTTGTCCTCATCGAACGTTTGCTGCGGGATACGTTTCTGAGCGTTCATGGATATTACGAAAACTACTGGATGACGGCTTTTCTGTTCACCATCACCATTCTGTTGCTGATCTTTTTAGGCTATCGGATTCGGCATGGGAAAGGAAAGACTTATATGGTTTCCCTCTTGGAATCGTATCTTGAGAAGTTGCCGATACTTAGTACCGTGTACCGAGTGAGCAAAAAAATCATCGGCATATTTTCCGGCGAAGGCCAGGATAAGCCACGGGAAGTCGTCTACGTCGAATATCCCAAGGACGACGTCTGGGTGCCGGCTTATGTCACCAATCATAAGGGTGAGCTTTATGTGCTGTATGTGCCCACGTCGCCTAATCCCACCTCGGGATTCACGGTAATGGTCCACGAATCCAAGATCGTCAGATCCACCATGACCTTTGAAGAAGCCTCCAGTTTTGTCATCAGCGTCGGTGTCGATTTTGCGAAACTCGAAGACGCGGCAGCCAAATTGATTCAGCAACACCCCAAATGACGATTTTCCGCACCGCAAATTAATAATAACCAAAGGAACCCGAAGCATGTATGACGATGAAATAATGGACGAGACCAATCCCGCCAAACGCCACTTCGGTATCGAACAAACGGTATTTATTCTATTGGTTCTGTTGTCGCTGGTAGGCATTTTCATCACCGACTTTAACCCCGATGACGGTTATGGCTATTGGCTCCTAATGGTGTTCGTCTTTGGTTTGCTGTCCGTTTTCGTTGCCCGGTTACAAGCCAAAAGCGGTGATGTGAGCTTCGGTGACATCATTAAGGCACAGGGCATGCATTGGCTACACACCATCATCGTCGTAATTGCCGCCACTTTTCTGAATAAATCCGGGCAGTTATCCGGTGTTAGTGCTGACTTGGTGATACTGTTGATATTGGGATTGTCCACCATGCTCAACGGTTTTCATGTCGGCTGGGAGTTTAGCCTGCTGGGATTTTTTCTGGTGGGTTGCGCGGTGATCATTGGCTATGTCCACGCCTTTATGTGGGCCTGCGTAGCGCTTGCCGTGGTGATAGTGAGTGCTTCTTTTATGCGCGCCTTTTGGTTTCGTTCCGCGGATGATTAGCTCAAAACACAAATTTAATCGGGAAACTACCAAAATTCTACTTTGCCTGATCTTTATAGTATTCATTCATGGGATATTGGCGTGGATTACCAATTTACCCGAAGATGTTGGAGTCGACGTACCCTCGGGTCGATTGATGAGCCTGTCGTTTGCGCCGTTTCGGGATGGGTTCAGCCCCATAAAACAAAAATTTCCACTACCTGAACACATTGATGAAGATTTAGGACTTTTGGCAGACAAAACCTTTGGCATTCGCACTTACTCCACACTCGGAGGCATGGAATCTACCCCTGATTTTGCGCGCAAATATGGGGTGGATATGATATTGGGCGGCTGGCTCGGTGACGGCAAGGAAGGCAATGCGCTAGAACTAGAGGCATTGATCAAATCAGCCAATGCCCATCCTGATGTGGTGAAAAGGGTTATCGTCGGCAATGAGGTGTTGCTTCGAAATGATTTAGACGTCGACAGCCTGATCGGGCACATCCGCGAGGTCAAACAGGCAATCAATCAACCGGTTTCATATGCCGATGTTTGGTCGATCTACCTGCGCTACCCTCAACTATTTAATGAAGTGGATTTTGTTTCCATCCACATTCTGCCTTACTGGGAAGACGAACCGATAGGAATCAATCGCGCAGCCGAGCATATTGAAAGGATATTCAAACAAGTCGAGGACAAAATGCTCAGCATGGGGCTGAACAAGCCTATCCTGATCGGTGAATCCGGTTGGCCGGGTATCGGCCGGCAACGCGGTTACGCGAGACCCAGCATCGTCAATCAAACCAAATTCATCCGCAGCATGGTGCAAGTCGCAAACCAACATGGTTTCGACTATAACCTCGTCGAAGCCTTTAACCAACCCTGGAAGAGCCAGCATGAAGGTGTGGTGGGAGCCAATTGGGGCTTGATGTCCATCGATCGTAAATCCATTCTGTCGTTAGCCGGCTCTGTCAGCGAAAACCCGAACTGGCCCATGCACTTTGCCTTGGCGACAATTTTATGGTTATTGATTGTGGCGGCCTACTTCAAAAAACTACGGTGTTTTTCGTTGCCACGTTTATTGCTGTTTTTGGCGCTGGGCCAGGCATTTTCGGTTTGTCTGGTAACGATCGCGAATTTTCTTTGGTTCACCAGTTACAGCGAGTCGCAGCGCGCGTATGCCATATTCATGGTGTCGGCTAATGCCGCCCTAGGCGGTTTATTGATGCAGCGTTTTCACGATATATTGACTGGCAAACCCGATGATAGGCGACTCGCAAAACTATTGAGAGTCGTTTATCTGATTTTCATTCCGATAGCGCTCTATAAAACCCATGGACTAGCCTTCGACGGCCGCACGCTTAGTTTTCCGAATGATCAATTTGCAATCCCCGTGCTCGGCGTGTGCTGTTTGGCCGTTTGCATGTGGATCGGGATAAGAAGATTGGAATGGCAAACGCTGGCATTTGACAGCATGACGGGAGGAAATTTGCATATGCCTATTGATAAGCTACTCGCCTTCGCTTTAAGCATCGAGGCCTTGGCATTGGTAGTGGGTGAAACCAAGGCGTTTATGAACGGATATGATTTTATTCAGGCTCACCCTGATTTCATGGAAGGTCTGCCATTCGCATTGGCTTACACGTTTCATAATCAGCAGTTAACGACATGGTTGCTTTGCATACTGATTTTGGCTATCCCCTTTTGGATCCAGATCCCTCGAGGAACGAGGGCCTAAATGTGGGTGCTTCTTTTTATGCACACTTTTTGGTTTCGTTCTGCTGATGATTAACTCAATTGGAGTAGCGCTATGAATATAAGTCTTAATTGGTTTATGAGATTGGATAAAAAAAATCGAATTGCTGTTGTGCTGTCGATATTATGGGTGGTTGTGGTGCCTTTTTTCGTGATTCCTTATGCCGTGGAGTCTGGTGGTCCTATTGAGCATTTTCTTTGGTGGGGACTATTCCCTTTGTTCTTGTATTGGGGGCGTCGCTTTTGGGTTAGGAAATGGTTTTAAGTGATGGCGCATGATCATTGTTTCTGATTAGCTGAAAATTTTTGTAAGGTTTGATCCTCTCCTGACGACTTAGAGCAACTAGTCGACCCAATCCAGGAGATTTCTCATGCTCACCAGCATTTTATTTATCAGCATTTGCTTTCTGGCCTATGCCAACGGCGCCAATGATAACTTCAAGGGTGTGGCGAGTTTGTTCGGTAGCGGCACCGCGAACTTTCGGCAGGCGCTGACCTGGGCGACGCTGACGACGTTGGCCGGTTCGCTTACCGCGCTGCTTTTAGCTCAGACTTTGCTGGTCAAGTTTTCCGGCAAAGGCTTGGCGCCGGACGAATTGATACACACGCTACCGTTTATGATTGCCGTCGCTGGCGGCGCTGGAATGACGGTGATTCTGGCGACGCGTTACGGCTTTCCGATTTCCACGACCCATGCTTTATTAGGCGCCATGGCGGGTAGCACTTTATTAGCGACATCCGGCAATATCAGTCTGGCACCGTTGCTGAGCAACTTCGTGCTGCCATTGCTATTGAGTCCGTTTGTGGCGTTATTATCGGCCGGCTTGTTGTATCGAGGTCTGAGTATGTGGCGTAACCATAGGCAACTAACTAACAACCTGTGTTTATGCATTGAAAACCCGGAAAGTCTGGCGCTGGCCAGTAACGTCAATATGACCCTGGCAATCAATGTCCCGTCTCTAACGCTTGATCGTCAAGAAGCTTGCGTTGCGCGACAAGCTAGCCAGATTTTGGGGTTAAATCTTGAACGCCTGCGCGATGGACTGCATTTTTGCAGCGCCGGCGCGGTTTGTTTTGCTCGCGGTCTCAACGACACACCGAAAATTGCCGCCTTGCTGTTGCTGGCGCCCGGTTTTGATTTGCAATGGATCATTATCCTGGTGGCTATGGTGATGCTGCTGGGTGGCGTATTCAATGCGCGGCGGGTGGCGGAAACCATGAGTCATAAAATCACGTCCATCTCTCACGAGCAGGGCTTGTCCGCCAATCTGGTGACCGCATTGTTGGTGATTTCCGCCAGCAAACTCGGCATGCCGGTCTCCACTACCCATGTTTCGGTAGGTTCATTATTCGGCATTGGTTTGGTCAGCGGCAAGGCCAATTCAGGAGTGATCACGTCGATTGCCTTATCCTGGCTTTTGACCTTGCCGTGTGCGGCTGTCTGTTCCGCCGCAATCTCATACTACCTAAACGCCTATCTTCAATAATAAAAACGCGAGAGCTCTCATGACTACCAGTATCGAAATCAGCGAATCGGTTCGCCATTATTATGGCCAGGTTTTGCAATCCAGCGACGACCTGAAAACCAGTGCCTGTTGCAGTATCGACGCCATGCCTAGCTATTTAAAAGCGCTACTGGCGGGATTGCATCCGGAAGTGCTGGAACGTTTCTACGGCTGCGGCTCACCGTTGCCGCCGGCTCTGAAAGGCAAGACCGTGCTGGATTTGGGCTGCGGCACTGGTCGCGACTGCTATCTTTTGTCGAAACTGGTCGGTCCGACAGGCCGGGTAATCGGCGTGGATATGACACCTGAGCAGCTGGAAGTCGCCGTGCGTCACCGCGACTGGCATGCCGAGCGCTTTGGGTTTGCCAATGTCGAGTTTTTGCATGGTCATATCGAAAACCTGGCCACGGTCGGTATCGCCGATAACAGTATCGATGTGGTGGTCTCCAACTGCGTGATCAATCTATCGCCGGAAAAACCTCGTGTGCTATCGGAAATCTTCCGGGTGTTGAAACCGGGCGGCGAACTGTATTTTTCCGACGTGTTTGCCGACCGCCGCATCCCGGTCGAACTGCGCCAAGACCCGGTATTGCTGGGCGAGTGTCTGGGCGGTGCCTTGTACTGGGAAGATTTTCGGCGCATTTTGCAGGACTTAGGCTGCCCCGATGTCCGCAAGGTCAAGCAAAATCCCATCAGCATCGACGACCCCGAGGTATTCGCCAAAATCGGCATGGTCCAGTTCGATTCGGTCACGGTGCGCGCCTTTAAAATGCCTTTGGAAGATCGTTGTGAGGACTTCGGCCAAGTCGCTGTCTATTTGGGTACTATCGATCAACAGCCACACAGTTTCGATCTGGACGACCACCATCATTTCGAGACCGGTCGGCCGTTAAGAGTCTGCGGCAACACCGCCGACATGCTGGCGTGCAGCCGCTACGGCGATCACTTCCATGTATTGGGCGACAAATCCCGGCATTTCGGCTTATTCGATTGCTCACCCGGACCCGGCAGTGAATCGGCCAAGGCTGATAGCGCCTGTTGCTGAGTACCGCGATGAACACATCCAATCAATTGAGCGAAGCATTATTGGCCGAACATCGGCCGGTGATGTTTCGTTATGCCTTGCTGCAACTAAAAGATACTGAATTGGCTGACGACGCCGTGCAAGAAACCTTGCTGGCCGCGTGGCAAGCGTCCGCCAATTTTGAAGGCAAGGCCGGCTTACGCACCTGGCTCATCGGCATTTTGAAACACAAGATCGCCGATCACTGGCGGCGCAGTGCGCGTGAAGTCGTCACCGCTGAGTTCGATCAAATCGATAACGATGAGGACGAATCAGACGAAGACGCGTTTTTCATGAGCAACGGCCACTGGAACGGCGGTCCGACCACCTGGAACGATCCCGAAGCGGCACTCAAGCAACAGGAGTTCTGGGCCATCTATGAAACGTGCCAAAACAATCTACCGCCGAAAATGGCCAAGGTATTCATGCTACGCGAACTGGTGGGCCTGGAAGCCGAGGAAGTGTGCCGGGAAACCAGTTTAAGCGACGCCAATTATTGGGTCACCATGCATAGAGCCCGATTACGGCTGCGCGAATGCCTGGAAATTCGCTGGTTCAATCAATCAAAAACAAAAAAGGAGCATCGTCATGCGTAGTTGTCGCGATATTACCGCCCTGGTATCACAGGGTTTGGATATGAAACTTAGCTTGGGCGAACGCCTGGCGATAGGGGTGCATGTGATGATGTGTTCCCGCTGCAGAAACTTTCAAAGCCAGACTCAATTCATCCGGAAAGCCGCGCATCGCTATACCGAGCAATTGCAGCAGCAGTTGGATAAAAAATCATAGGGCATTGTTATGGCTATCAACGAAGTCATTTTGGAGTCTACATTGACCTGTCCAGTTTGCGGGCACCGCAAAACCGAGACCATGCCCAGCGATGCCTGTCAGTGGTTTTACGAATGTCAGAACTGCCATACCCTGTTAAAACCCAAGCCCGGCGATTGTTGCGTATTCTGTTCCTATGGCAGCGTCCCTTGTCCGCCGATACAGTTGCACGGCAAACAGGCCGGGTGTTGTGGCAAATCCTGACCTCATTCAAAACCAATCGCTTAACCGCCGCAGCCAGCTTTTACCACCGCCACTATCGACCGGCAAATACGGCAGCGATTCATCCAGTAGTCTTGCCAGCAAATCATGATCAATCAGCGCTTGTAAATCCGCTGCGTTGCCTTTTTGCATCGTTGGTTTCAATGCCAGCTTGCCTTGCTGTTTTTCCAGAGCAAAGCCGTTACCGCATACCCGGCAAAACACCTTGTCGCCAGCTTTCTGGTGTTTATGCACGACCACAACCGGTCCGCACATCGGGCATTCGCGCATCGGAATGCCGGTATCACTGTGTCCGATGATCCCATCCAATTCACTGGATTGTGCCAACTCGATGAAATGGCGACCGAAATGCAGATCAAATTGTTGGTCCAAATTCATCTCGATCTGCTCGATGGCCGCTGTCACCGGCATACCCTTCCGATAAGGCCGGGTGCTGGTCATCGCGTCAAAGGCATCTGCAATCCCAACGATACGCGCGGCTTCAGGAATCTTTCTACCGCCTAAACCGGACGGATAGCCCCGGCCATCAACTCGCTCATGATGACTTAGCACCGCATCCATTGCCAACGGCGCCAAAGGGTGCCCCTCTAACACTTGAGCGCCCAAGGCCGGATGAGTTTTCATCACGGCATATTCTGCATCGCTGAGTTTGCCGGTATTGTTAAGAATGCTGTCCGGTACGCCGACTTTGCCCAAGTCATGTAAAAAGCCGCCCAGCCCGGCAATAACAGCGTCCTGCTTGGAAAACCCGCAAGCCAAAGCAAGTCGCGTCGAATACTGCGACACCCGCCATAAATGCCCGCCGGTATAAGGATCACGGGCTTCAACCAGAAACGCCATGCTGTAGAGCGTATGCAGTAAATCCTGAGTATGGGTGTTTTTCATAGCTTGCCCTTGTCGGATAAGTCAATTTGATTAGATGCGGCCTTGACCACTGATTAAGTCGCAACTTAACAGCCTTTCCTTACAGCACTCTTTGAAGTTTTTTTAGCGCTGACTTCATGTGTCGATAGGTCGAAAAAATTTGTAAGGAATTCAAACTGACTCCGACTGATGGGGCAGGAAGGCAATATTGCTTGTCCTGATCATTCATCAAATACCTGGAGAAAACACCATGAACAGAAAAACCTTATCTTTGACTTTAAGCAGTGCTTTGGCTTCGACCTTACTGAGCGCGGCTCCCGTCATTCAAGCCGGCGAAAATCCGTTTGCGATGTCTAGCATCAATCCTACTCAGTTGGCGGCTGCCGATGATAAAGCTAAGGAAGGTAAATGCGGCGAAGGCAAATGCGGGGCCGATAAGGCTAAGGCTGCATCAGGCGATAAGGCGGCTGAAGGCAAATGCGGTGCTGACAAAGCCAAAGAAGCCAGTTGCGGCGCTAACAAAACCGAAGGCGCTAAAGACGCCCCCGCAGGCAAATAAGCTTGGGACTACCGCCGATGTATCTATCCAATCCCAATGTTTTCGGACTTTCCGGCGCAGGACTTGGTTTGCGGCGGGCGCTGTTGCCCGCGTTACAAGCCTACGTACCGGACAGCATAGCCTTTTTCGAAGTTTCGCCGGAAAACTGGGTAGGCGTCGGTGGTCGTCTCGGCAAGCAGTTCCGCAGTCTGACCGAGCGTCACCGTTTCGTGGCGCACGGCTTGGCGCTGTCGTTGGGCGGCCCGGCACCGCTCGATACCGCGTTTTTAGGCGAACTGAAACAATTCCTCGATCATCACGATTTTGCCCTGTACACCGAGCACTTGAGCTTTTGCAGCGATGAGGGACATTTTTATGACTTATACCCGATCCCTTTTACGGAGCAGGCGGTCAAGCATGTCGCTAACCGTATTCGTCAGACTCAGGACATTCTGGAACGACCGATTGCTTTGGAAAACGCTTCCTACTATGTCCAGCCGCCCCACGCGGAGATGGACGAACTGAGCTTCATCAATGCGGTATTGGCCGAGGCCGACTGTTATCTGCATCTGGACGTCAACAACATCTACGTCAATAGCGTCAATCACGGCTACGACCCGGTGGCGTTTTTACGCGGCCTGCCCGGCGAGCGCATCGTTTATGGGCATGTTGCCGGCCACGACCTGGAACCTTCGGGCTTGATCATCGATACTCACGGACAGAACACCATCGAACCGGTATGGGACTTGCTGGCCGAGGCCTATCGAAGCTTTGGCGTATTTCCGACCTTGGTGGAACGAGACAGCAACATTCCGCCATTGGCCGAGTTATTGGTAGAAGTGGAACGGATTCGTACCTTGCAACAGAGTCTTCAACATTGCCGAAGCACACATGGCATCAGCGAGGTTGCGGCATGAACCCGACACCAGCTTTTCAACAACAGCAACGACAGTTTCTGAATTATTTGCGTCAACCGCAAGCGGCTCAATTACCTAATGGATTCGCGCCCGAGCGACTGGCCGTGTATGTCGATCTGCTCTACAACAAATTCGACGAGAGCCTGACGGCCTGTTTTCCGGTCATTCACAGCATCTTATCCAAAGATGACTGGCGGGCATTGCTGCTGGATTTCATCGCCAAACATCGCTGCCTGACACCGTATTACCGGCAGATTCCCGACGAATTTTTGCAGTATCTGCAACAGGAACGTCAGCATCCCGATGATTGGCCGTTTCTGGCCGAACTAGCGCATTTCGAATGGATCGAATTGCAATTGTCGATTGCCGAGGCCGAACCGGTCACGCGAAAGCAGTTGTCCGATGCCGAATTGCTCAACAATGTGCCCGTGTTTGCACCGGTCATCCAATTGCTGCACTACCACTGGCCGGTGCAGGACATCGGTCCAAACTTTCTACCAAATGAACCGCCCGAAACGGCTACCCATATCCTTGGTTTTCGCGATAGCGAGGATCAAGTGCAGTTCATAGCCCTAAACCCGGCCACAGCCAAGCTGATCCTGCTGTTAAATAACGGCCTGAGCGGACAACAGGCACTACAGGCACTACAGGCGATGAGAAGAGCCGAAATCACGGACACACAATTTTTAGAACTCACCCAATTCGGTCAGCACATTCTGGCTGATCTACATAGCCAGGGCGCGATTATCGACATTCGCCCGGTTTGTACTTTGGAGCCTTACTGATGAACAACCTCCCTAAATCCGCCCAAGACCCTTGTACAGCCTGTCTGATTCCTTCCTGCATCGAGCGGCTATGCACTATGCCCAGCCTGCTTTCTCGCTGTTTCGACAGTAATTTACAGGGCTTGGCGCCAATTTTTCTACGTCTGTTGTTGGCTTACGAGTTCGGCGAAGCCGGCCTGGAAAAACTCCATGGCGATAACTGGTTTGCCGATGTGAGCTTCCCATTTCCGTTCAGCTTATTGCCCACGGATTTTAGCTGGACCTTGGCCACCGGCTTGGAGATCATCGCCCCGATTGCGTTGATATTGGGATTCATGACTCGCTTTTTTAGTGCGGCGTTGATGATTTTAACCGTGGTGGCGATCGTCGCCGTGCATTGGTCAGCCGAGTGGCACACATTGGCCGAATTATGGAAAGGCTATGCCATCACCAATCAAGGTTATGGCAATTACAAATTGCCGTTGGTTTATTTGTTCATGCTCGGTTCGCTGCTATTGAGTGGTAGCGGACGCTTGGCTATTGATGCCTGGCTGAAACCACACGCGTCCTCAATGTAAGTAGGTTAATGATGAAAACTGTCTGGTTGCTACTAATAACGATATTGCCGCTGCATCACGCGGCGGTTGCCGATACTAAACTGGCAATCGGCGAGTTCAGCCAGAATCGCCTGGAGGGTTGGGAGCATAAAAGTTTCAAAGGCGAAACCCAATACCGTCTGCAAGCTATTGATGGCGTGACGGTATTGACGGCCGATAGTCATGCCGCCGGTTCCGGCATGTTCAAAGAGCAGCATATCGATCTGGAACAAACCCCGTTCCTGAACTGGTCGTGGCGCATCGGCAATCGTTTGACCGGCTTGAATGAACAAAGCAAGGCTGGTGACGATTACCCGGCGCGGGTGTATGTGGTGGTCAAAGGCGGGCTGGCGTTTTGGCAAACCAAGGCCATCAATTATGTCTGGGCTGGCAACACGAAAAAGGATACCGTCTGGCCCAATGCCTTTGCCGGTGATCATGCAATGATGTTGGCCTTACGCGGGCCGGAAGCGTCGCTAAATGTTTGGCAAGCCGAAAAGCGTAATATCAGGGCCGATTTCAAGCAACTATTCGGTGAAAACATCAGCGCTATCGATGCCGTCGCAATCATGACCGATACCGATAATGGTGGTGGTCAGGCTGCCGCCGCTTATGGCGACATCTGGTTTTCCAAGGATTAAGCATGCACGATACCAAAGCTCTGCTGATCGACAGCGACTTTCCGGCCCTATTCCGCAAGCCGCTGGAAGTGTTGCAAATCAATCTAGGCTATTTGTGCAATCTGAGTTGCTTGCATTGTCATGTCAATGCTGGCCCCAAACGTACCGAGATGATGAGTCGGGAAACCGTTGATCAGGTGCTGGCTTTAGCCGAAGCTGCTAACATTCACACGCTGGATTTGACCGGCGGCGCACCGGAAATGCATGCCGATTTTCGCTATCTGGTACGAGCCGCGCGTGATCGTGGCATCGAGGTAATTGACCGTTGCAATCTGACCATTCTGGAAGATCCGGCATACGCCGATCTTGCGGAATTTCTGGCCGCGCAGCAGGTCAATATCGTCGCCTCCCTGCCGTGTTATCTGGAAGAAAATGTCGACAAACAACGCGGTAAAGGTGTGTTCAAAGACAGCCTGGCGGCCTTGCTGCGTTTGAATCGGCTGGGTTATGGCCGCCCGGACAGCGGATTGGAATTGAATTTAGTGTTCAACCCGCAAGACGCCGTGTTGCCGCCTGAGCAACAGCCACTGGAACTAGCGTACAAACGGCACTTGCAGCAACATTACGGCATCGTCTTCAACCGCCTGTTTGCCATCGCCAATATGCCGATTCAGCGCTTTGGCAGCACCTTGATCAGTCATGGCCGCTTCGAATCATATCTGACTTTACTGAAAAGCAGCTTTCGTGCCGACAACCTTGAAAACCTGATGTGCCTGAATTCCCTCAGTATCGACTGGCTAGGCTATGTCTATGACTGTGATTTCAATCAGATGCTGGATTTGTCATTGGGCGCCGCAACCAAACCCAAACTACATATCAGCGAATTGCACCCGGAACAACTCAAAAACGCACCGATCGCCACCGCCACCCATTGTTACGGTTGCACCGCCGGCCAAGGCAGCAGCTGCGGCGGGGCTTTGCTCTGACTTTGGCCTTATCCGGGCTTAAGCAAGCAATGCAAAAGTGCTTGCTTGGAGGTCCAGCGCATTACATAAAACGTGCAAGAATTTACAGAATATAACCTTAATGGTATGTTTTGAACAAAGAGCCTAGCTTATCATTTTCATCGTCAGAGCTTAATTGCTTGGATTTTTGCGCATTGATTTTTGCCATACAGCGCGCTCCAAATCTACATTTTTGTTAGAGGTTATCCTGGATGTGTAAATCGATTGGCTTCAATGCCGCCGCTGGTAATTGCTTTGCAAAATTACTTGATCTGCATCGCACCGCCATCCGACTCGGCATATACCGCCGCTCCGGCAAGGTCGCCTTGGTGATAGGCACCCTGTTGAATTTGATCAATCAGCCGCAGGCCGTGTTCGGCCTGCTGTGTTTGGATTACCCGGCGATGCAGAGTCTCGATGTGGTCAAGGCGCTATTAACCTATAGCGTGCCTTTT
>NZ_LUUG01000071.1 GCF_001644035.1 Methylomonas methanica | reverse complement strand
AAACCCGCCTGCCTTACCAAGCAAATTATGCAATTTAACGTTGACTTGAGAGACGGTATCTACGGTCCTCGGTTGAAACACCGGAAACGCAAAATCAGAACTCTACCTTTACCGACCCCAGCAGCGTTCGCGGTGTGCCTATGTTGACCCGCGAGTTTGGCCCCACGCCCGGAATCACATCTTGCAGATAATTCTTGTCCAACAGGTTGTTCACATTCAATTGGAAGGTGATTTTGGATTGGTTGACTTTCAGATTGTACGCCGCCATTAAGTCAACCGTAATAAACCCAGGCACGTTATAGGTATTCGGCACATTGGTGGAACCATCGCGCAGGGTAATGCCGCCGCCAACTTTAAAGCCTTTCATTGCTTCCTGTTGAAAGTCGTAAGTATTCCAAAACGTCCCTACGTTTCTGGGGATCGCGAACATCCGCCGACCTTCTCGGCCGTCGTTGTCTTTGGTGACGCGTGTATCCAAATTGGCATAGGTAGCAATCATATTCCAGCCGGGTAGGATTTCGCCTTTGATATCAAGTTCCGGACCGCGGCTACGTACTTCACCGACCGCAATGGAATACAGCGGATTGATCGGATCGGTAGTGGCGACGTTTTGCTTGGTCAGATCGAAATACGCCAGCGTGGCGCTGAGCCGGCCATCGAAAAACTCGCTTTTGGCGCCCAATTCCCATTGCTGCGCGCTCTCCGGCGGCAGCGGTTTACCGCCTTGAGCTAGACCGTTGGTAGCGCCGAAATTTTCGACATAGTTGCCGTAAAGGCTCAACCAATCTTGCGCTTGCCACAACACGCCGACTCGCGGCGTCACTGCGTCGACGGAAAGATTAGTTAGCGCTACTTTATCGGCTTGATCGACCACCTGATAACGCAAACCGCCCATAACATGGATACCGTGCGGTAAGTGAATCTGATCTTGGGCGTACAAGCCGTAAAAATCGGTGTCGGTATCGTATCTATCGAACCCGCTGGGAAAGCTATAGCCGGTGTGGATAGGGTTATAGATGTCGATGGCGGCAGCGGGATCGCCGTAATAATATTGGCCGGTCGAACGGTTATTGTAATAGTCGCCGCCGACCAGCAGCGTGTGCTTTAAACCAAAGGTATTGAAATGGCCGGTTACATCCAGCGTGGTGTAATACGTATTAATATCGGCCGGATTGGCGACGACGATTCGATTCAGCTGGCTACCCGCCAGTCCGTCTCCCAGCATCGCCACGCTGTTCGGCGTATCCCGACGCTCGGTGGCGAAACGATGGCTGATGCTCCAATCGTCGTTAAACTGATGTGACCAGTTGAAGCCGAGCAAAATGTCGTCGTGATTTTCCGGAGTTTTTTCCATTAAATTACGGCCGCGCGGCATGTCGATGAATCGGCCGTTGACGTAAGGCCAAACCATGGTGTCGTTGACCAAATTATCGTGTTTGTATTCCATCTCGAAGGTGATCTGAGTTTGAGAACTGATGTTCCATTTCAGCACCGGCGCCAGAAATATCCGTTCACTATCGACCAGTTCACGGTACGAGCCGCTGTTTTCGTAAGAGGCATTCATCCGGTACAGCAAGGTGTCGTCGTCCGTCAGCGGACCGCTGGCATCAATAGTGGTGCGGTAAAGTTCGAACAAACCGAACTGCTGTTGTAAGGCGTAATAGGGAGTATTTAGCGGCTGCTTGGTCACCACATTCACCATACCGCCCGGTTCCATGCGCCCGTAAAGAATGGAGGCCGGGCCTTTGACCACCTCCACGCGTTCGACATTTGCCATCTGCCGTTTGCCCCAAGAGCTAAACTCCGAGTCGTAACGAAAACCGTTTCGGAAAATCGCCGAGCTGCGAAAGCCGCGGAGATAGAGATCGTCGGATTGCCCGCCGGAACCCGCGCTGGCGGTTACGCCGCTGACATTTTTCAACGCCGTATCGATGTTAATAGCCTGCTGATCGTTCAATACCGCTTTCGGCACGATTTGAATATTGACCGGTGTTTCCATCAAGGGGGTATCGGTTTTGGTAGCCGTCGTAGAATCACGTAGCGCATAGTCTTTGTTATACGGATCGGTCGCGTCATAAGTCGCTTTTCCTGTCACGGTGACTGCCGGCATAGTAGTCGCCGATTGCGGCTCGCTTCTGTTGACCACCGGTTTCGCTTCGATGATCGCTGTATTGTTGCCCACCAAGCGATAAACCAGCCCGCTATCCTTCAGCAATTTGCTCAGTCCTTGCTCGACTGTGACAGTCTCGTTCAGTGCAGGGGCGCTTAGGCCGCGCGTCAAATCGGCGTTGAAGACCAGTTTCAGATTGGCCTGGTCGGCAAAAGACGTCAGGGCTTCGGTCAAGCCGCCGGCAGCGATGGCATACGTTCGGGCGGCGTCTTGCGCGGTTTCGGCGCGGACCGTGTGGTTGGCAATGCTCAAGGCCAGGGCCGTGATGGCAAAAGGCGCGGTCATGTTCGCGAATGTGGATGTCCTCATAAAATCTCCTGAATGCGTAAAAGGCGGCGCCGATTGCCGGCGTTACTCTTCACAACGTTTCAGCACAAAAATCATGAACAGTGGACCCAAAAATTTTCCGGCATGGACTGCGATGGAGATAGACAGTAGGCGCGGCTAAGGCCCTCCTGTTCGCACCCGGCTTATTTGCTGAGTGCGGCATATCACGCGATATGCGGTATATCGCGCAGTTTTATGGGCGGTAAAGTCCGGGCAAATCCTCCCCATCCTCGATAAATTGTATGTTTGGCGGCGGCTTAAGCGGCTGTCAAAGCCCGAATGGCGGGGATTTCCGGTCGATAGCCGGCTTAACGCGGTAAGGAAACAAACGCGCTTGGTGCCGATTTTGCTTCTTAAACGTCTGTATTATTAAACCAGTCTTTTAAAACACAGATGAACGCAGTTCCGGACACTATTGATCGCTTCTTTCGGGAAAACCGGGACGATTTAATCGGCTTCTTCCTGCGCCGCTTGAACTGCCCGGATACGGCCAAGGATCTGGCTCAGGAAACTTTTTTGCGGATTCTGTTTTCCGAGCAACGTGCCCCCACTCAGGATAGGCGGGCTCTGGCATTTTTCATCGCCGGCAACCTGGTGGTGGATCATATTCGCAAGGAATCGGTGCGTGCCCGCTATACGCCAGCTCAAGAGGTGTCGGCGGAGCTGCTGGAAGCGGTCGCCAGTAATGATCCGGATGCCGAACAACGCCTGATGATCTGGCAAGATCTGGACGCCGTCAATGCGGCCTTGAATGAGCTGCCGGAAGAATGTCGCACGGCGTTTTATTTAAGTGCCGTCGAAGGTCTGACCTACGCGCAAATTGGCGAATGTCTGGGCGTGTCCGAGCGGGCTATCGCCAAACGGATTGCCAAGACCTTGAAACATTGCCGCGCCAGTCGTGAATGGGGTTAATGCCGGTAACGGTTTATTTTCCGCCGGCCTTGCTATATCGTGTGTCCCCTCTTTTCTTGTTCACCCTGCCTCAATGAATACCGACCCAGACGATTCCGGCGATAGCTTGGCCGACCAGGCGATAGACTGGTTGGTGGAGATGCGTTCCGGGTGTGTCACCGACGCCACTCGTCGCCGATTCGAAGCGTGGTGTCGGCAAGATGATACCCACCGTCAGGCTTATGCAGAGGCCGAGGCGTTGTGGGGTTCGGTGGCGCAGGCGGCCAAAGGATCTCCGCCCGCCGATATGCGGACTGAGTCAATCGGCTCGGTGCGGCAAGCTGTGCTTAGTAGGCGTCGCTTCCGTTGGTCTGGTCTGGCGCTGGCGGCTTCGCTGGTGTTGGGTGTGCTGTTTGGTCGAGACATGCTCCAAGATTGGCTGCTGAGCGATTACGCGACGGCGGTTGGCGAACAAAAGCAGATTCAACTGGCAGACGGCAGCAGCATTTTGCTCAATACCGATACCGTGTTGGCAGTGGACTGGGCGGAAGACAAGCGCCGCGTGGTGTTGCTGAGAGGTCAAGCCGAATTCAAGGTAGCCGCCGACGTGCATAGGCCGTTTGAGGTTGAAGCCGGCGATACGGCGGTCAAGGCCTTGGGGACTGTGTTCGATGTAGTACGGCGCGAATCGGGCGCAGTCGAAGTCAGTGTCACGGAGCATGCGGTAGCGGTGCGCTTGACCGATAAATCCACTGCCGCGCCAATGCGGGTCGAAGAAGGCCAGCACTTGCTGTATGCCGGCAACGGTAGTCTGGATACCCCGCACGCGGCGAATCTGAATCAGTTAAATGCGTGGAAACGCGGCAAGCTGCTTTTCCACGATCAAACGCTGGCCGATGTGGTCGCGGAATTGAACCGCTATTCAAAAGCCAAGATCATCTTGAAAGGCCAGGATATCAAACAGTTGCGCGTCAGCGGCGTGTTCCCTACGGACAGCTTGGCTATGTTGGATGCCTTGCAAAAGTCTTTGGCCATCCGTGTGACGCAGTTGGGGCCGTGGCTGGTGATTTTGCATACTTGATGGCTTGGGGGAGCCGCAAATGTCCGGTAAACCTTTTCGAGATTGCCGGCTCTTTTTTCAATCACGGCATTGGAAGTCTCTTGAGACACCGCCGTGGCGTATTAACGACAAATTGTTAGGAAAGCAGCAGGGTTTTAGCCAGCGACAGCTTATTTTTTACTTATTTAACAGTGCTTTACGTTTATTTTGTTGTGGCATCTTAATTGCTGAGCAAGGGTCGCCGGCTAAACCGGGTTGACTTGGCAACTTGGTTTAGCCGGTATTCTTTACTAGTCATGAGGTGTTGATATGTTCGAAGCCATTGTATTGTTCATACTGAGCGGCCTGGTCGCTGCTTGCGCATACTCGTCTCAGGGTTGCGGACTTTCCTTTTTCGGTAAACTATTTCGTTCCGCTAAAGGCCAAACGCCAGCGACTTTGACCAGCCAGACTTTCGCTGCCGAACGCGTCGAGCCGACGTCCAGTTTTCTGGAGCAACTGCAAAGTGAAATTGAGGCCTCGCTATTTCCGCGTCCTACCGATTCGGTGTTGCGGCGGCATTACGATGCATTGGTAGCTGTGGAAGTAAAAAACCGTTTGAGCTTTTTTAGCTGAGAACCGAGGATTCTATATGCAGCCTATCCGGGCTGCATATAGAGTCAGTCGTAAGCCCGGCAGTAAGGTCTTGCTTGTTTTGGCGAATAATCCGGATTAAGCAACGCGCTGACCGGGACGGTTAAGGTCTCGCAAATCCCCCACCAAAAATCCCCGCAGTGTCTCCGGCCTAGAAATTGACGTTGATATTGGTTAACCAGACGTGATTGGTCACATCGGGTGAGCCATAGTTATGGATGTATTGCAATTGATAGCCGGTATCTACATTCAAATTTTTTGTCACTTTGTAGCCCACCCCGACATAGCTGCGATTTTGGTTGATACCGGTTTGCACGGATCGCGCCAGCCGGCCCTCGTCTATAGAGTTGAAATACACAAACAGTTCGTCGAGCGCGATCAAATAGGCTTGGCTGTCGGGTATAGAGTAGACGAGACGGAATCGGTGCCGCATGCGGTGGCCGACGTCACCTTCATCGGCAAAAAAGCGTTGCTCTAAACGAAACCGGTATTGAAAATTCACTTGCGGCGTCCAGTTGTCTATCCACTGCACCTGCTGCATCGCATCGTTGGTGGCCATTTCAAAATCGGTTTGTTCGCTGTACTCGCCCTGCCAGGTGTAGCCCAGCCAGAGTTGCAATTTGTTAGTTAATTTATAGCCGAGCAGCGGACGGACAATAATTTGATTAAACAAGGTATTGTCGGTTTTGGTGCGAGGCGCCAATTCCAGGAAAGCCAAATAGGGGCTGCCGCCAAAATCGGTTTGATAGGTACTGCTGATCCAGGTGCTGAAATCGTCTTGCACTGGGCCTGCTTCGGCCGCTAGCGGGGTAAGCGTAAGGCCGGCGAACAGCAGGGCTAAGTGAGTTTTTTGCATATTTTTGTACCGAAGAACTTGGTTTGGAACGAACTGCGTCACGGTTAGCGAGGCTTTGCGTGTGAGGGGGCACGGTTTCTCTGCTGGAGATAAGCTTATCTCAATTCTTGATAAATGTGCTTGCTGAGGGATCGTATTCTGCGTGTTGCGCAATAGGGTGGTTTTATGAGTTGCTTGCTTTAGGTTGGCGAACTCAAGCCATTCGACTGCCGGGATGCGGCTAAATCTAGGAACGGGAAACCCTAAGGGATGGTTTAGGCTGAATTTGGTATGCAAATTACCTGTTCGGCAGATATATCTGCATTCACTTGATGTTGGTGCATAGTTGGCCTGCAACAAACCCTCCGGTAGCCGGAGGGGACGTCTTCGCGAGATGAATCCGGCTTAATCGGTCAAGCCGCTTACACCTTCAACAGACCAATTTTCGAAATCGCTTGCTCCGGATGTGTCGTCGCCTTTGCCGTATTGGATCCGGCAAGCGTAGTGACGCATCACGTTGGGGCTGTCTTTCCCGCTGATTTCCACGTCGGCATTAACAATATATTCGTAGTTGCCGAGAGTCCAGGCGTTGGTAGGTTGACTGGCAAATGACAGGCTTTGATCTTCGTCGGCTTCGTTTTTGATATAGGTGTTGCAGTGGGCGAATGCCAGGGCGGTCATGTCGGTACTAATGGACATAGGGTTGGCCGCGTCCTTGCTTTCCACCAAAAATAAATCAGAAGCGGCGATGTCGTACATAAACGGCAGGAAGAACTTAATCTGGACGGCAAGCAGGGCTGCCAAACAGACGGCAAATAGTATAATTTTCTTTTTATTCATGGCTCAAATGGTGGTTTTTATTGGTTTAATTATCTAGCGATCACCCGCGATTCTAACAAAGATCGCGGACTGTAGGAAATGCCAACCCTCGCACGCTAATTTACCGTGAATTTAATATTGTCCAAGCGTGTGCTTTTATAGCGCCCTTTGCCGCAAAGGTCGGGCCGAGACAGTCAGCACCGTAATTTATTCCAGTGTTCGTTCCAGCTTGCGCCAGGCTGCTTGTTGATCGTTTCCATCCATGCCATCAGTGTTGTTAGTCAATATTACGTTATACGGCAGCTCTTCGGCTTGTAATGCTTCGGCGCCAGTCTTGGTCTTGTCCAGCACGACCAAGTCGGCTTCCGACGCATCGCGGCCTTGTTCTTGTCTACGTCGAATGCGTTGTCGCAACACGTCGTCCTTAACCTGTATCGAAAGAATGACGAAAGGAATTCCCAGGTTTTGTGCCAGCACCTGGAATGGGCGGCGTTGGGCGTGTTTTAAAAAAGCGGCGTCGACAATAACCGGAAACCCGTATTCAAGCAGGGCTTGTGTCTTTTCTAATAAATATTGGTAGGTTTTTTGGCTTGCTTGCGGATCGTATATGCCGCTATCGATAGCCGAGCCGCTTTTTTGCAGGGCGTTTAAGCCAAATAGCCGTTTTCTTTCGACATCCGAACGCAAGCGGATCAGTTGGTGTTTTTCCAATGCTATTTGCGAAACCGTGCTTTTGCCGCAACCGGGCAAGCCGTGAGTTAGTATCAATGCCGGTTTGCGCGGGCTTAAACTGCTGCCGGCTAAATTCAAATAACTTAGGCATTCTTGTCGGGTCGATTCCGCACCGGTTTGCGCGAACCTATACCCGGCAATTTTCGCGCGCACCGCGGCTCGGTAACTTAGATAAAAGCGCAGCACCCCGAGGCCGGCGTAATCGCCGCTGATTTGCAAATAGGCGTTCAAAAACCGGTATGCCAGATCGGTGCGGCCGCGATGGAGCAAGTCCATGATCAAGAATGCCACATCGCTGATCGTGTCGATCCAGCGCAGTTCGGGCGAAAACTCGATACCGTCGAATGCGACCGGCCGACCTCTTAACAGCACGATATTGCCCAGATGCAGGTCGCCGTGACATTCACGAATAAAACCGGCTTGTTGCCGCTGCTTAAACAGGTTTTCGGCTGCCAAAAATGCTTGCCGGCAGTTATCTTGCAGGTGCTTGATCGATACCGCATCTTCGGGCTTCATCAACTCAAGCAATTGCTGGAAATTTTGCCGGGTTGGCGCTTCGATAGCATCTGGAGAGCCGCAGTCCGCGCCGGGGTTTTCCGGCAAGTATGTATGAAATCGGGCGATAGTCTCGGCCAAGCTGTCAATATGCGCCGGCGTCAGTTCCCCGCGGGTCAGCAGCGTATCCAGCAACTTACCGGCCGCAAAGCGGCGCATTTTTACCGCATATTCAAATGCCGGTTCCGCGTTGATTATCGGTTGCGTGGGGCTGCCGCCAATTGCCGTTACCTGCAAATAAATGCCTGGGGCCAGACGCCTATTCAAGCGAATTTCTTCCTGGCAGTAAAAGTGGCGTTGGCTAAGTTGGCTGAAATCCAGAAAGCCCAGATCGACCGGCTTTTTAATTTTGTAGGCGTAGCGGCCGGCCAGCAATACCCAGGAAATATGGGTTTCCAGTACGGTGACCCGTTTGACCGGATGCGGGAAACAAGCCGGGTCGCAAAGCGCGGCTATCAGCGGTGGGTATGCATTTGCCATGATTAAACACCTTTACGCGGACTGGGCGCGACTGATACCGAAACGGCAGTAGCAGTGATGCCGCCGATTCTGGCAGATCGGCAAGCGCTATGCAAAGCAAGCGTGCACCTAAATTGCTGTCAGGCATGTAAGTCATAAATGCCAGGATTTGCCGTGCCTTACAGGGTAAAGTTACGTAATGGTTGAGATTTCGACTATAATCCCGCCCCGCTTATATGGCTTTTTCATAGGCTTACCAAATTCGACTGGTTTACATCAACTTCATCCACATGCTGATTTCGACCCTGGTACCTGACTGGTACGGAGCCTGATAAAAAAATGGACATTACCCTCATCATCAAATCCCTGATACTCGGCGTAGTTGAAGGATTAACCGAATTTCTCCCCATTTCCAGCACCGGCCATTTGATTCTAGCCGGCGATTTGCTGAATTTTAACGACGATAAGGCCAAGCTGTTTACCATCGTGATTCAGGTTGGCGCGATCCTGGCGATTTGCTGGGAATACCGGGCTAAGATCGGCTCGGTATTGAGCGGCTTGACCAGCGACAGGCAAGCGCAAAAGTTTGTATTAAACCTGATGATTGCGTTTATGCCGCTGGCGACGCTGGGCTTGTTGTTTGGCAAGCATATCAAGGCCGCGCTGTTCAAACCGGTGCCGGTGGCCTTGGCCTTCATCATCGGTGCGTTCGTGATTATCTGGGCGGAAAAGCGCGAGCACAAAATCCGGGTCGATAATGTTGACGATCTCAGCCCGCTGGATGCCTTGAAATTGGGTATCGCCCAGGCCTTTGCCTTGATCCCCGGTACTTCTCGCTCAGGTGCCACCATTATTGGCGGCTTGTTGTTCGGTTTGTCGCGTAAGGCTTCCACCGAGTTTTCTTTCTTCTTGGCGATTCCCACCTTGGTAGTCGCCAGTCTTTACGACTTATACAAGCACCGCGACTTGCTGCATATCGAGAGCGACGCGCTGTCGTTCGCGGTCGGCTTGGTCGCGGCTTTTATCAGCGCTTTGTTGGCGGTAAAAGGTTTGCTGCGTTACATCAGTCATCACGATTTTATAATTTTTGCCTGGTATCGGATTGTGTTTGGCGTGGTGGTGATTGCCAGTGCCTACAGCGGTCTGGTGCAGTGGACTGTGGATTAGTATTCGGCGTCACGCAGGGCAGTATTTCGGTTTTTTTTGATCTTTAAAATTTAAGGGTAGGTTATGGCTTTGCCACTGTTGATGATAGTCATCGGTCTGATTGTGTTGGTTTGGAGTGCCGATATTTTTGTCGAAGGAGCTGCGGCGATAGCGCGTTTTCTGGGTATGTCGCCGTTATTAATAGGTATGGTGGTGATTGGTTTCGGTACCTCCGCGCCGGAATTGACAGTGTCCGCCTTGTCGGCCTGGCAAGGTAATCCGGGGATAGCGCTGGGTAATGCTTACGGTTCGAATATTACCAATATCGCCTTGATTCTCGGTGCCGTGGCGCTGATTAGTCCCATCGTAGTGCATTCGCAAATTATCAAAAAAGAGCTGCCGGTGTTGTTTGGGGTGACGATATTTGCACTCGGTCAAGTATACGACGGCGATCTGTCGCGGATGGACGCGGTATTGGAGCTGGTGGTGTTTGTCGGGGTGATGACCTGGATGATCCGCCAAGGCTTGAGCAAAACTGCCGAAACAACTGACGTGTTGGGCGAGGAGATGGCCGAAGAGCTGGAGCAGCGCAGCATGTCTTGCGCCCAGTCTGTGATTTGGCTGATCAGCGGATTGCTGCTGTTGGTGATCAGTTCCAGGTTATTGGTCTGGGGTGCGGTAACTATTGCTCAGGATTTGGGGGTCAGCGATTTGGTGATCGGTTTGACTATCGTCGCCATCGGTACTTCGTTGCCCGAGCTGGCATCGTCGATTGCCGCCGCCCGCAAAGGCGAACACGATCTGGCCTTGGGTAATATCATCGGTTCCAACCTATTCAATACGCTGGCTGTAGTGGGATTGGCCGGGGTCATTCATCCGATGTCGATTCCACTGGAAATCGTTAATCGCGATTGGCCGCTGATGGCGCTGTTGACGGTGTCGCTGTTCTTTTTGGGTTATTCCAGTAAAGGCGAGCAAGGCCGGATCAATCGCGTCGAAGGCGGGATATTGTTGGCTATTTACGCCAGTTACACCGTGTATCTGATCAACACCGTAGTGAGCGCTTAAGCATGTCCTTAGAAAAACGTTTGGGAAATATCGCCTTTCGTTGGGGCAACTGGCTGCTGTACTCGCCGGGATTAGTGTTACTTGCCTCGGTAATCTTGGCGTATCTTGCCGTGCAATACACCGGCAATCATCTGACCGTCAACACCGATACCGCGGAACTGATCGCGCCGGAAGCGCCGTTTCAGCAAAACCGCCGCAAGTTCGAACAACAATTCGGTCAGGAAGTACACACGCTGTTACTGGTGATCGAATCTTCCAGTCCGGAATTGACCAAAGCCGCTGCACAACGCTTAAGCCGCGAACTGAGAGCCGATACCGAACATTTCACCAAGGTCTATCGGCCGGATGAAAACGCGTTTTTCCAACGCAACGGCTTGCTATATCTGGATACCGATAAGTTGCAGGATTTTTCGGTGACACTGGCGCAAGCCCAGCCGTTTATCGGCCGAATCTCGCAAGATCCCAGCCTGAACGGTTTTTTCTCGATCTTCGAAGACGCGCTGAACGCGGAAACCAAGACCGAAGAAGTGCCTATCGATTTGATGTCTTTGATCGACAAGGTCAGCAACTCGCTGCATAAGACGCTGAACGGCGAAACCGATTTGCTGTCCTGGCAAAAACTGATCGCCGAAAACAAGATCAGCGAAGAACAATCGGACAAAGCCTTTATTTTCGTCACCCCGAAATTCGACTACAGCCAGATTTTGCCGGTAGAACCCGCAATCAAGGTGATCCGTCAGGCCGCCGACAAAATTCAGGACCCCAATCTACCGGCAGTCAAAGTCTGGGTGACCGGTGAAGTGGGCTTGGAACATGACGAAATGGCCGGGATGAGTGAAGGTACTTTTACCGCCAGCATCTTTTCTATCGTGTTGGTCTGCGGCATTTTGCTGGTCGCTTACCGTTCCTGGCTGTTGATGCTGGCGACCTTGTTGACGCTGGCCTTGGGTATGGTATTTTGCGGTCTGTTCGCCTCCGTGGCGGTCAAACAGCTAAATCTAATTTCGGTGGCCTTCGCGGTGTCCAATATCGGTTTGGGCGTGGAGTATGCGATCCACTTTTGCCTGCGCTACCGCGACAATCTCGACCTCTACGGTAGCGACAAAGGCAAGGCGATTCGTTCGGCATTATTGGCGACCAGTCCGTCCTTGATCCTGTGCGCCGGTACCACTTCCATCGGTTTGTATGCCTTTATTCCCACCGATTATCAAGGTATTTCCGAGTTGGGTTTGCTGGCCGGTACCAGCTTGTTTATTTGTTTATTCATCACCTTGACCGTGTTGCCGGTGCTGCTTAAGGTGTTGCCGAATCCGCCCGTGCATCAATTGCATGGCGAGCAACCCGGCGCGACAAAATTTACCCACCTGCTGGCCCACTTTACGCTGCACTATGCCAAAGCTATTTCCTTGCTGACGTTGCTGGGTGCGGTCGTTGCTGTGTATTTTGTGTTTCAGGTGCAAACCGATTTCAATCCCTTGAATCTGCGTGATCCGCATACCGAGTCGGTGATTGCCTTCAAGGACTTGATGAAGGAGCGCGATACCTCGCCGATGACCTTGACCGTTTTGGTGAAAAACGAAGACGAAGCCAGGGCTACGCAGAAAAAGCTGGAGAGCCTGAAAACCGTCGACAAAACCGTCAGCTTGTTCGATTTTGTGCCTGACGACCAGGAAAGCAAGTTAGGTATCATCGACGACATGGTGCTGACTTTGGGGCCGCAAAGCCAGTTTTTCCCGCAGTTAAAAACCGGCACCGATCCGCTACCGGCAATCAAGCGCATGATCGCGGCGATAGACAACAACCTGCCGAAAAAAACCAATCCCGCCGACATCAAATCGCTGCAAACCTTTAAACAACAGTTGCAAGACGTGATGGAGGAACTGGAAGCCAGGTTTCAGCCTGACCGTGGCGTGTTTATCGAGAAAATTCAAACATCGTTGCTCGGCACGCTGCCGACCGTAATGAACCAGCTTCTGATTGGTTTCCATGCGGAAGAAATCATACCCACCAGTATCCCGGCGGAAATCAAGGAGCGTTGGCTGAGTAAAGACGGCTTGTATCGTATCCAGATTTTTCCTAAGGAAGATTTGAACGATCTCGGTAACTTGCAGACTTTTATCACCGATGTGCAGGCCGTGGCACCCAATGCCACCGATTTGCCGGTGATGTATTGGGAGTCCATGAAAGCGGTGATAGGCGCCTTCCAGGAAGCCATCATCATCGCCTTGGTGGCGATTGCCTTGCTGTTGATGTTCATTCGCCGCAGTATCGTCGATACCCTGTTGGTGATGACGCCTCTGGTACTGGCTGGCTTGTTCACGATGGCGACCACCGTGTTTACCGGTACGCCTATCAATTTTGCCAATATTATTGCCTTGCCTTTATTAATGGGGCTGGGTGTCGATAATGGTATCCACATGGTTGAAAAACTGCATCACTCCCTGTCGGAGGATCAGAATATTTATCAATCCAGTACCGCGCGCGGCATGTTCTACGGCGCGTTGACCACCATTTCCAGCTTTGTCGGTCTGGCATTTTCGCCGCACCAAGGCATATCCAGCATGGGACTGGTGATCACTATCGGTATTTTCTGGATTATGACGTGTACGTTTGTGGTGCTGCCGGCGATCAGCAAGCTGGTTTTGAAAAAAACTGTGCATTTAGCCTGAGATATTGAAAAGCTTAGCCTAGACTTATCCGGCAACTTACATGGCGGCCGGTAAAGCGAGTGGATCCAGGGTAAGTTTGGATTTTATATTTAACTTTTAGCTTTTAGAGGCAACCATGTTTGTAATCATTGGTTATGTGATCATTTTGGGCTGCGTATTGGGCGGCTTCATGATGGCCGGTGGCCACTTGGGAGTGCTTTGGCAGCCGGTGGAGGTGCTGATCATCGTCGGTGCCGCCTTTGGTTCCTTTTTGGCCAGTAACTCCTTAGCCACCAGTAAGGCAGCCATGGCTGGCGGTACCGCTACGCTGAAAGGCAGTACCTATACCAAGGAATACTATATGGAACTGCTGATGAGCTTTAACGCGCTCAGTCAGAAGGCCCGCAAGGAAGGCTTGCTGTCCCTGGAAAAAGTCGTGGACGATCCGGAGGGAAGTTCGATTTTTGGGGAAAAAATCGTGCATGACCACCATCTGATGGAATTCATTTGCGATAAGCTCAGGCTGATTCTGACAGGGGTTGACGTCAACCAACTTGAAGACATCATGGATGCGGAAATTGAAGTGCACCACGCCGAAGGCAACGAGCCGATCAAGGCCGTGCAAAGGGTCGGTGACGGTATGCCGGCGTTCGGTATCGTTGCGGCGGTAATGGGGGTGGTGCATACGATGGAATCGGTAGGGATTCCGCCCGCGGAATTGGGCAAGCTGATTGCTGCGGCGCTGGTCGGTACCTTCCTGGGTATTCTGGTGTCCTACGGCTTTATTGGTCCTGTGGCCTCGGTGATGGAGGCGCGGCTGGAAGAAGAGGGGAATGCCTATAAGTGTACCCAAAAAGGCCTGCTGAATTGCGCGAAAGGCACTTCGCCGGCGATGACAGTGGAGTTCATGCGTACCGCCATTCCTCACCACGTCAGGCCGGGCTTTACCGAACTGGAAGAACAGTTGAAAGCCGGTAAAGGGTAAGCAGCGATGGCCGAACAACCCATAATCATCAAGAAAATCAAGAAGGCCGGTCACGGCGGTCATCACGGCGGTGCCTGGAAAATTGCCTATGCCGACTTCGTGACGGCGATGATGGCCTTCTTTTTGTTGATGTGGTTGCTCGGTTCCACCGACGAGAAAACCAAAAAAGGCATTTCCGAATATTTCCAGAATCCCTTCGGCGTAGCTATTACCAATAGCAGCGGTGAAGGTACCGGCGACCGCACCAGTATCATTCAAGCCGGCGGTCAGGACTTGAAGTCGCAAGAGGAGGGGCAAGTGCATCAGGGGGAAAATACCCCGGCCGAACCAACCCCCGAGGATATCGAAAAGCTCGCGGAAGAGCAGGAAAAACTCAAGCTGGAAAAGTTGCAGGAAAAAATCGAGGACATGCTGAAAGCCAATGACAAGTTGGCGGAATATAAAGATCAGATCAAGCTGGAAACCACCCCTGAAGGTCTGAAAATCCAGATTATCGATGCGCAAAACCGGCCGATGTTCAAACTGGCCAGTTCGGGTATCGAAACCTACGCGCAAGCCATCTTGCGCGAACTGGCGCCGGTAATCAACGAATTGCCAAACAAAGTCACCATCAACGGTCACACCGACGCGCTGCCGTTTCCCAGCAATCGCACCGGCTATTCCAACTGGGAGTTATCCAGCGACCGGGCCAATGTGGCGCGCCGCGAGTTGACCCAAGGCGGTCTCAGCGAGGATAAGGTGCTGCGCGTCGTCGGCCTGGCGTCCAGCATTCCTTACAAGGGTGATGTACCGAACGATCCGATGAACCGGCGGATTTCCATCGTGGTGATGAATAAAAAGACCGAAAATCAAGTTCTGCACGATGGCGCCGAAGATAAACCCGGTAGCAGCGATACCACGGTTCCCGGCCTGCCGGCCATATCGCCGACGATTCAGCAAAATACCAAAATTACCGGGGCGGATGGCGCTGCGCATTAGCCGGGAGTCGTCAATTTGCGCAGCGCATCCACCTTGGTAACTGGGCTCCCGCCGACGCGGGAGCGACGATATTCAAGAACCCCAAAAATAAGAAATCTATCCGGCGATGCAGTTATTCAAGGCTTTGCTGAGCCAGCTGCTGGCCTATGGCGTGATGCTGGTTTTACGCGCACTGTTCCCCCTGCCCATTAGCGTTTGGCAAGCTGTCGTCATTCAGGCTTGCTTAGCTGCGCTGTTCTCGCGGGGGTTTCGCCAGCCTGTTTGGTGGCTGCCCATCCATTTGCTGTTCATGCCGACCGTATTGCTGGGTCTGAGCTGGCAAGTGCCGGCTTGGCTGTATCTGCTGATATTACTGCTGCTAACCCTATTATTTTGGGGGACAGTGAAAGGTGATGTTCCTCTGTTCTTATCATCTTCTGCCGTCAGCGATACGCTGATTGAGATAGTGCAAAGCGAGGGTGCGCAAACGTTTGTCGATATTGGTGCCGGTCTGGCCACGGTTGTGGTGCCGCTTGCAAAAGCCCGGCAGGACATGGCTGTAGTGGCCTTAGAGCGAGCACCGCTGCCCTGGCTGCTGGCAACATGGCGTTGTCGTAATCTGACCAATGTCCGGGTCGGACGGTCCAGTTTCTGGGAGCAGGATTTACGGGAGTTCGATGTGGTATTCGCCTTCCTGTCGCCGCTGGTGATGACAAAAATAGGCGAAAAAATTCGGCGGGAAATGCGGGCCGGATGCTTGTTTGTCTCGTCCTCCTTTCCCATTCCGAATAGTGAACCTGAATCGGTTATAGAACTCAATGATCGCCGGAAAACCAAGCTGTATTGCTATCGGATAGGCCGGTTTTAGGGGAATGCCGTTGAGTTAAGAACTTGTAGGTGCGAATTTATTCGCACTATGGGCGCCAAAGGTCGAATAAATTCGACCCTACGCATGCCATCTCTAAACCTAACTTCCCGCTCTAGGCCCTGTGCGTGCGGAAGATAAGGAATTGTGCTTTTAGGTGTGCGTATTATTAAACTCCGGTACCAGTTGTTTCAAGCCGGCCAATAGTTGTTGGTTATCGTAGTTCCGGCAGACTAGCTGTAAGTCTTCAATCTGTTTAGCCCATTCCACGGAGTCGTAGAGTCGGGCTTTGGCCAGGCGCAATTTCGCGTGGCTGGTTGCCAGCAATTGCTCCTGGTCATGGAATAATTCTTCGTAGAGTTTTTCGCCGGGCCGCAAGCCGACAATTTTAATCTCGATGTCTTTGTTCGGGACTTTGCCGCTCAGGCGGATCATTTGCTCCGCCAGGTAAGTAATTTTCACCGGTTCGCCCATATCCAGCACGAACACTTCCCCGCCCTGGCCTATGGTTTCTGCCTGCATGATCAGCTGGCAGGCTTCCGGAATCGTCATGAAGTAGCGGGTAATATCCGGATGCGTCACCGTGATAGGGCCGCCGGCCTTGATTTGTTCTCTGAACAAGGGCACCACGCTGCCGGCAGAATCGAGCACGTTGCCGAAACGGACCGTGGTAAAACGGGTGTTACCGGTTTGATTCAGGTTTTGGCAAAGGATTTCCGCCGCCCGTTTGGTCGCGCCCATCACGTTGGTAGGATTGACGGCCTTGTCGGTGGAAATCAGTACGAAACGCGCCACGCCTGCTGCAATAGCCGCTTCCGCTAGGATCTTGGTACCGATCAGATTGTTATGCACCGCCTCGCGGATTTGATTTTCCAATAAGGGCACATGTTTATAAGCAGCGGCATGAAACACGATTTCTGGTCGTTGCCCGCTGATTACCTGCTGCACAGCAATAGGGTCGGCGACATCGCCCAGTACCGCCTGATGCGATAACTCTGGAAACAGCCGGTTTAAGTCGGCGTTGATTTTGTACAAATTAAATTCGCACTGATCGAACACGATCAACTTGCGCGGTTGTGCTCTGGCCAGCTGCTTGCAAAGCTCGGAGCCTATGGAACCGCCGCCGCCCGTGACTACAATAACTCTATCGTGCAGGTGGTTTTTTATGCCGGGCCAATCCAGTTTTACCGGCGTGCGGCCCAGAATATCTTCGATGGATACGCTACGCAGGTTGGCGGTGGTGACCGCGCCGCTCAGCAGTTCTTTAACCGACGGCAAAGTCTGAAAATCCACCGAACAGTTTTCGCAGATTTCCACGATACGGCGCATCTGCTGGTCGCTGGCCGACGGCACGGCGATCAGCACTGTTTCGATATTCCAGCGCTCCACTAATTCGGGTATTTGCTCGACCGTGCCGGCGACGCGGATGCCGCGAATCTCGCGCTTATATTTGCCGTGGTTGTCATCGACGAAAATGATTGGCACATAATCACTATCGATATTCGCCAACAAATCTCTTACCAACATTTCCCCGGCGGACCCGGCACCGACAATCAAGGCGCGCCGGCCGATGCGTTCCGCGAATGTCTGTTCTTTCCAAAAGCGATAAACCAGACGCGGAATGCTGAGCAAGGAAAACAAGATCAGCACATACAGCGGCACGACCGAACGTGGCACACCGTGCAGGCGGTCGTATAAAAACAAGGCGGAGGCAATAAAAAAAATACCGGTCAACACGGCTTTACCGATGCGGATCAGGTCCGGCAACGAGGAGAACCGCCAAACGCCGCGATACAAACCAAACACCCAGAACAAACTGACCTGGATAGCGATAACCCATGGCAGGAACAATAAGGCCGAATAAAAAAATTCGTCGGGGATGTCTTGCAGATTAAAGCGCAGCCAGTAAGCGCCGAACCAGGCCAGCGGAATCATGGCCAAGTCGTGCACAAAGATGGTGGTGCGGGAGCGAAATTTTAGGGTCACGAGATAACCAACTCGGTTTGGCCGGCCTTAAACCGGTAAGCCAGATAGATTAAGGGCAGATAAGCCAAAGCAATCCCGGCCAAAGCATGGCTGGGATGCTTAAATATCCATAGAGAGACAGGCAGCAGCCAGCCGCAATTGATTGCCCAGGCTGCCAATAACACCGGCAAATGTCCATACCGTTTGGCTGCGTGTTGGTAAGTGTGCGAGCAATGCGCCGCGTACCATTTTTGTCCACTAAACATCCGAACCGCCAAGGTATAGCTGGCATCCACGATAAACGCACCGAATAAAATCAGCCCGCAATACAGCAGCACGGCGGCCTGTTGCGCGGCCAGTAAAATCAATAAACCCAGCAACAGACCGATAAAGCCGCTGCCGACATCGCCCATGAAGATTTTCGCTTTCGGCCAATTCCAAAACAAAAAGCCTGCGCAAGCCGCCGCCAAACTAAAGGCGACAGAGCAAAGGCTTTGGTCGATAAAAAACAGATAGCCTGCCAACGCCGACGAGACGAACAGCGCTTCCGAACCGGCGATGCCGTCGGTACCGTCCATGAAATTAAACAGGTTGAGAGTCCACACCAAAAACAGCGCTCCCAACGGATAGCCCAGCCAGGAGAGATTTAAGGTTAAGCGCCCGAAGATGGCGTCGAATGGCGCGGGGATCAATACCACGGGAAGGCCGCCCAACAATTCCAGGGCGATAATTGCAGCCACTAAATGCGTCAAAAAACGCCAGCGCGCGGCCACTTCGCCGTGATCGTCGCAAAAACCGATAACAGCTACCAACAGCGTGGAGCCCAGTAAGGCTAAGGATGTACCGGTTAATTGACTATCGAAAAACAGCCAGAGAGCGGCCGCAAAGAATGCCAGCACGACAGCCAATCCGCCGCCGCGCGGGGTTGGCACGCTGTGAGAGCTACGTTGGTTAGGGATGTCTAGCACCTTGTAAGTTAAGGCATAGCGGCGAATCAGGCCGGTCAATACGACGGCGAGCAGCAAAATAACAATGAAAAGCAGTAGCACGCTAGATTAACTTAGGTGGCGAATAATATCGGGCAGGGCTTTCCAGAGCGTGTGTCGAGGTTGAAAACCCAATTCGCGGCCGATTTTAGCAGACGAATACCAAGCCGAACCGGTTAATTTTTCCAGGCTATCGCTATCGATGGGAAAGCGCCGCCCCGTTAGCCGGCCAAAACCATCGCCCAATCTCGCTAAGCTGGCTAGCAGCGGCATAGGTACCGACCAGGCAACGGGCGGTTTGCCGAGAGCGGCTCTGATCGCGTCGTAAATCTGCCGGGTGGAATAGTTTTGTTGATCGGTGACGATATAAATTTGTCCGGCTGCTTCGGGCTTCTCGGCAGCCAACAAGGCGGAGGCAATCACGTCTTCTACATGAACCATGGAACGTTGGTTACCGGACTCTGCCAACGGTGGAAATATCCCGCGTCGGACCGCTTTTATCATCCTCGGCAAGTTGCCTTTCTCGGTATCGCCGTAGACCATACTGAGTCGCAACACCACGGGATGCGGAATATAACCGCCGTGCAGCACCAGTTGCTCCGCCTCGTATTTGGATAAGCCGTAAGAGTCGCTGGCCGGCTCGTTAAGCGTTTCGTCCATGGGTTGACGGCTACTATCGCCGACCGCTTTCACGCTGCTGAAGAACACAAAGCTTTTTACTCCGGCCTGTTGCGCCGCTTCCAGCAATTTGCGCGTGCCTTCGGTATTCACTTCCCGGTATTCGGCTGCATCCTGCCGGTTCTCCGCCAAGGCGTGGGCTTTACCGGCCAGATGAAACACCACGTCTATACCGGCGCAAAGTTCCGCGGGGCAAGCTCCCGGTTTTGCAAAATCAAAAGCTATGTTGTCCGGGCTATGTCCGGCGCGACTGCAAGTTCTTACCGCATAACCTTGGTTCATTAAGGCCTGGCACAGCTGCGAGCCGATAAAACCGCTGGCGCCGGTGACGAGAGCCTTAGTCATACGCTGTGTTGCCAAAAGCACATAATTGTTGACAGCTATCTAAACGGCAATTGGCGACGGCGCGTCATTGGAGGTGAAGTGCGATTGCAGGTCATGAGTATTCGAGAGCGGGTAGCCTAGTTATTGATTGCTGCCATGCTCTGCAAACACCTCGTACTTACCGTCTTTATCGAAGGAAACCACCTTGTAGGCGTCTTGTTGCCCACCCATTTCCATGCCGGGGCTGCCCATCGGCATGCCCGGCGCGGCGATGCCCACTATTTTGGATTTGCTTTGCAACAGTTTCTGAATGTCGGCGGCGGGCACGTGGCCTTCGATGACATGACCGTCCACGATAGCGGTATGACAGGATGCCAGCTTCTCAGGCACGCCGAAACGGGCTTTGATGGTCTCCATGTCTTCGCTGATCACATCGTTGATTTTGAAACCGTTTTGCTTGGCATGTTCCAGCCATTTGCCGCAACAACCGCAAGTGGGGCTACGATAGACTGTCATTTCCAGCGGCTTTCCGGCTTCTTCAGCAGACGGGCTTTGGCTGCAAGCCGCCAGTAATAAAACCATTAGTTTTGCTGCTCTCATAAATACCTCTTTATTCGCCGTGTAGTGTAACGATGATAGTGCGATTGCCGGCATGATTGCGATGCTCGCATAGATAAATGCCTTGCCATATCCCCAAGGCCAATTGGCCATCGCTGATCGGAATGCTTAGCGAGCTGCCCAATATAACGGTTTTAATATGAGCAGGCATATCGTCCGGCCCTTCGAGCGTGTGGCGGTAGTATGGTTCATTTTCCGTTACCGCCCGGGAGAAATAACTTTCCAGGTCCCGGCGTACATCGGCATCCGCGTTTTCGTTGATCGCCAGCGATGCCGAAGTATGTTGCAAAAACACATGTGCCAAGCCTATTTCAATTTTATCCAGTTCGGCTAGCTGGCCGACGATTTCCCGCGTGATCAAATGAAAACCGCGCGGTTTTGCGGCAAGCTGGATGCGTTTTTGAATCCACATGGCGAGAATGTTAAAAATTGATAAATGTTGGAAATTTGGATGGCTGCAAATTATTCAGCGAATCGTAAAACTCCGCAATTGGTCCTCTAATCCCGGAGCAATACCGCAAAGTTGAGGTAGATAATTCCTTCTCCCTCCGGGAGAAGGTTAGGATGAGGGAGATTAAAATCAATTATTTACACCCCTCACCCCAGCCCTCTCCCGGAGGGAGAGGGAGGCGTAACTTAGCGGCATTGTCCTTAAGTGTAAATGCCCTTATTTATCGATGATATTGCGGACTCAATTCCCGTACCGCATCGACCATGGCTTTAACGTGTTCCGGATTAATGTCAGGCAAAATGCCATGGCCTAAATTAAATACATGTCCCGAGCCATTGCCGAAACTTTGCAGCACTTTGCCGACTTTCTCGCGGATCACTTCTGGTTGCGCATATAGCGTGATCGGGTCCATATTGCCCTGCAACGCCACCCGGTCGCCGACGCGGGCGCGCGCCTGACCGATGTCGGTTTGCCAGTCCAGGCCCAATGCGTCGTAACCGGTATCGGCCATCGCTTCCAGCCACAGACCGCCGCCCTTGGTAAACAAAATGGTGGGGATTTGCTTGCCATCATGGCGGGTATTTAACAGCTCGCGAACCTGCCGGGCATAGCGCAACGAAAACTCCAGATAATCGTCGTGGCTGAGCATGCCGCCCCAGGTGTCGAACACCATCACCGCATCGGCGCCGGCAGCGATTTGCGCATTCAAATAAGAGGCAACCGATTGTGCCAGCTTATCCAGCATCTGGTGCATGAGCTGCGGTTGTTCGAACATCAGGCTTTTCACTTTCTGAAAGCTTTTGCTGCTTTTGCCTTCCACCATGTAGGTGGCCAGCGTCCAGGGACTTCCGGAAAAACCGATCAAGGGTACCCGGCCGTGCAGATTGGTTTTGATCAAGCGCACTGCGTCAATCACATAGCGCAATTCGGTTTCCGGGTCGGGAATCGGCAGTTTGGCGATGTCGGCGGCGGTTCTAACCGGGTTGGCAAATTGCGGGCCTTCACCTTCGGCAAACGAGAGACCTAAGCCCATCGCATCGGGAATGGTCAGAATGTCGGAAAATAAGATGGCAGCGTCGAAATTAAAGCGTTCCAGCGGTTGCAAGGTCACTTCGCAAGCCAGTTCCGGATTGGTGCAGAGCTGCATGAAGCTGCCGGCCTTGGCGCGCACTTCCCGATACTCGGGTAAATAACGTCCGGCTTGGCGCATCATCCAGACGGGTGTGCGCTCGACAGGCTGTCTTAACAGGGCTTTTAAGAATAAGTCGTTTTGTAAGTTGGTCATTCGTTTTGATTGGGGGTGAGAATCAGCGGCGGCTTTCTTTTTGTACGGCCCGGAAGCGCTTTTCCATGGCCTGCTTAAACTCGCCGGGCATGACGGCTTTAAGTTGAATCGCTTCGGCGGCGGTTTGGAAAGAGCCGTAAATTACCACGTATTTTTCCTGTTCGCCTTGTTTGATCGGATAGAACTTCAGGCCGTCGCGGTAATCGGCGTATTTTCTTTGGAAACGCAGCGCCGCATCTTTACTGGACAACACCATGACTTGCAGCGTGAAGTTGCCGGCCGGTTGCGCCATGATCCAATCCTGATCGCTGCCTTCGAAGGCGGGTTTGGCAGGTTTGTGTTCCACGGGCTTGGTCGCGGCTTGGACGGGCGGTGGCTCTATAGCGGGCGTTGCAGGTTTTTCCTGCTGCGGCTCGGTTTTGGGTTCCGGAGGGCTGGCAGTGGCTGGTGCACTAATAGTTTCGCTGGCAACAGGCTGGCTTGCTGGCTGTTTGTCCGTGTTATTTGGAACAGGATTGGCCGGCTTAGGCTTGTCCTGAACGGGGGCAACGGCGACCGCATCGATAGTTGGTGCCGGTTCCGGCTCGGCAGCTTTAGGTTCGGGCAATGCTGCAACCGGGGTTGGTGCTATTGGTATTTCATTTGCCGGCGCCGATGGCTCTATGGGTGCTGGTGTTGCCGGAACAGGCAGACTTTCGATCACAAGCTTGTTGGTGTTTTCGCTTTGACTGGCAATCGGCGCATTGCCGGCGGGCTGTTCAATAATCATGTCCAGCGGCAATAAAGATTGCACCGCATAGCCGGCCCCGGTTAAAACGCCGGCGATTGCCAACCATAATCCCACCTTGCTGCGTTTTTGGCTTTGGTAATTAGCCAATTTAGGCAATTGAGCCAGAATCTTGCCGGGGATACCGTTGCTGGCGCGGTATAAATCTTCGATCAGGCTGTCGCTGATGGCGTTGAAGGACACCACCGCGCCGGGCTGCGCCGACAGGTTTTGCAAATACTCGCCGCATTGCTTTTTGCTGAGCGGTGGCAGTTCGATGAAATGACATTCTTCCACCCGTTTGTCGGTACCGCTTTTGATGTGGAATTGATCGTGATTCATCGCTAACACCAGCCGTAAGCCCGGCAGCGAGTCGGCAAACTCAATCAGCATCGTGATCAAACCGGGTACCAAATTGCCGGCATCGTCGATCAGCAGCACCACTTTTTGTTTGGCGCATTTGTCGCGCAGCGCGCTGAGATCGAAAGCCGAAGCCTTGGCGATGTTCAGGCCGCGTAATAAATCATTGATCAGGCTTTCGAAGCTGGAGTCTGCTGAGGCAGGCAGCAACACGACTTCCCACATATCCTTGCGATTTTGCCTGACAGTCTCCAATAACGTGGTTTTACCGATGCCTTCCGGGCCGCAGACGATCAGCGATTGCTGCAAATTGGCCAGCAAGTGCAGCAGCAAATCCAGTTTTTGCGAGCGCTCCAGCGTAATCAAGGCCCGTTCGGTATTGTTGACCACGGAGCGCTTTTGGTAACTGTAAGTCAGGTCGTCGTTATCCAGCATAGCCGTTCAAGGTTGCCTGCAATTGCGCCAGATCGACGTTGACGGGGAGAGAGGCTTTGCCGACCGCTTCCAGCAAAATCACCCGAATTTTGCCGTCGACATTTTTTTTATCCACGGCCATCAAATCCACATATTGCTCGGTCGTCATTTCCGTGGGAGGAGTGACAGGCAAATTGGCGGCCTGGAACACGGCGATAATCCGATTGACGTCGGCATCATTCAGCCAGCCCAGGCGTCGCGATAAATCGGCGGCAAAACAAGTGCCGATAGCCACTGCCTCGCCGTGCAGATAATGGCCGTAGCCGCTGCCGGTTTCGATGGCGTGGCCGAAGGTGTGGCCCAAGTTTAGAGTAGCGCGCACGCCGGATTCGAACTCGTCTTCGCCGACCACTTCGGCTTTATTGATGCAGGAGCGCTCGATGGCATAAGCCAACGCGTCTTTATCGCGCGCCAGCAATTTCGGCATATTCGCTTCCAGCCATTCTAAAAAGCCGGGGTCGCGGATCAGACCGTATTTAATGACTTCCGCCAGGCCAGCCGACAACTGTCTGTCGTCAAGAGTATCCAGCACGTCAGCGTCGGCGATGACGCATTGCGGTTGATAAAACGCGCCTATCATATTTTTACCCAGCGGATGGTTCACGCCGGTTTTGCCGCCGACGGACGAATCGACCTGAGCCAATAGAGTGGTGGGGATCTGGATAAAGGCGATACCGCGTTGATAGCAGGCTGCCGCAAAGCCGCCCATGTCGCCGATCACACCGCCGCCCAAGGCAATCAAAGTGGCGTTGCGGCTAAATTTTTTGGCGAGCAATTGATCGAAGACTTTTTCCAGATATTGGAGTGTTTTGTACTGCTCGCCGTCTGGGAGAATGACTGTTTCGACTTGATAGTCGCCGCCCAATGCCGTCTGCAATTTGGCCAAATAAAGCGGGGCGATAGTCTCGTTGGTAACGATCAATACCTGCTTGGAGCGAATATGTTTGGTCAACAGTTCCGCTTGGGCCAGCAAGCCGGCGCCAATGTAAATCGGGTAGTTTCTGTCGTTATTTAGTGCAACTTGCAATTCTTTCATGATCTTCTAAAGCAGCCTGATATTGCTGCAAAATGGTTTTCACCACGGTTTTAGTAGGCAATACGCCGGAGTCGATTTTAAAGTCGGCGCATTCTGTATAAAGCGGGTCGCGTTGCGCCAGCAGGGTTTGCAGGCGTTGTCTGGGGTTGTCGGTACGTAGCAGCGGGCGTTGCGTATCGTGCTTGGTGCGATGCAGGATTTTGTCGATAGAGCAGTGCAGATACACCACGAAACCGTTTTGCTTTAATGCTGCCCGATTTTCCGGCATTAACACCGCGCCGCCGCCGGTAGCCATCACTATCCCTTGCAACGCCGATAAATGACGGATCACGGTTTGCTCGCGCATCCGGAAGCCTTCTTCGCCTTCGTAAGAGAAGATCGTCGGAATATCGACGCCGGTGCATTCCTCGATGACTCTATCGCTGTCGTAGAACGGCCATTGCAAGGCTTTAGCAAGCTGTTTGCCTATGGTGGTTTTACCCACACCCATCAGGCCGATCAAATAGATATTTGCCGCTGGTTTCATTGCATTGGCTGGTTTCGCGCATTAAAAACCGGAGCATTATGCCCACTTTTTGCAGGGAGTTAAATTTTAGATGCCGGGCGTTA
Source organism: Methylomonas methanica (assembly GCF_001644035.1). Classification (GTDB taxonomy): domain Bacteria; phylum Pseudomonadota; class Gammaproteobacteria; order Methylococcales; family Methylomonadaceae; genus Methylomonas; species Methylomonas methanica_A. Next base: position 97,652 of record NZ_LUUG01000071.1, on the reverse strand, counting down.
GCTTTTGAAGGGCTCTAAAAATTAAAGGAATCCCCTTCTATCACGGGAGAAGGAGGGGTGAGGAACATAAAAATAGGAAATTCACCTTATTTAATTCTCCTCACCCCAACCCTCTCCATCAGGAGAGGGAGTTTATTGGTCAACTACGCCCGACATTGCCCAGCCTCGTGCACCCATGCAGTCGTCCTGCAGGGAGGGAGTCAAATTAACGGCTCTTTACTTTCATAGGCTAATGCTATTAAGTTTGGAGTATTCCCTCTCTCCAAGGGAGAAGGGGTTTCCTCGGCTTTTACCGATTCTCTTAACTCAAGCACAGTCAGATGAATGGCTTCCATTACGGCAGGCGTATCTTGTAAAACCTCATGATTCCAAAATCTAAGTACTCTATATCCCAGCTGTTGTAAATAATGGCTTCTGTCTTGATCGTATTGCTTTTGATCAGCGTGTTGTCCGCCATCAACTTCAATTACCAACTTGGGTTCCAGGCAAACAAAATCAACGATAAATGGGCCGATAACCTGCTGTCTACGAAATTTACAGCCCAACAATTGCCGATTCCTGATCTGTTGCCAAATCACTCGTTCGGCGTCGGTTTGATTTCTGCGTAGTGAACGGGCCAATTCTTTCATTGCAAAAGCCTTTTTTGGATTCCCTCACCCCTGCCCTCTCCCGGGGGAGAGGGAGTTATCTTTCCGATCTAGATGGGGCGATCCTAATTTAGTCTAGCTAATAAAAATACCGGTATTCCCCCTCTCCCTCAGGGAGAGGGCTGGGGTGAGGGGAGTTAAAAGTCCCGGCAAAACTAAATTTTTTACCCCTCAAGCTAACTAAACCCGGATTAACGCAAACACTCAACCAAACTGCGCCGCTATCTGACCCTGAATTTTTTCCGCCATCGCTTTACGATCAGCCGCATCGCGGATGGGTCTGCCCACCACTATATAATCCGCGCCGTTTTGAATGGCCTGTTCGACGCTTACCGCACGTTTTTGATCGTCGTCTTCGCGGTTGTCCACCGGCCGGATACCGGGAGTGATGACCAGCAGCTTTTCGCCCAACTGTTCCCGAATCATCGCCACTTCCAGGCCGGACGAAACAATGCCGTCGCAGCCGATTTGCAAAGCGCGTTTGGCGCGTGATAACACCAACTCACGCACATCGCACCGAAAGCCCAAGTCGTCCAAATCGCCGCGATCCAGGCTGGTTAACGCGGTGACGGCCAAAACCTTTAAGTCGCCTTTCGCTGCTGCTGCCGCTTCCATGATGGAATCGTTGCCATGGATAGTGGCCAGGTCCACACCTTTATTGCTCAACGCTTTAATTGCGCGACCCACCGTGGCCGGAATGTCAAAAAACTTAAGATCGACAAATACTTTTTTATCACGTGCCTTCAGCCATTCTATAAAACCGAAATAATCACCCGACATGAACAACTCCATGCCTACTTTGTAAAAAATCACCGCATCACCCAACTCTTCGACCAAGGCTTGCGCCTCGGCGATGCTGGACACATCCAGGGCCATGATCAGGCGCTCGCGGACAGGAATGGCTTTAGCTGATATGAAAGAATCTGACATAGGAAATTATGAAATAGTCTGTTTACTTGGTTAAGGGTGGCGTTTTTATTGGTGAGCTTGGCAAGACCTGCTAAAGTGGCTTGCAAGCAACGTTGAATTTTCAGTCGGCATTCGAGTACCAAATGCTGCGCTTGCGATGTCGCTAAGAATTAGTGCCTAGCGGTTTACATGCCGCCGCAGGCGTTTCATTAAACTTTCATTAAGCTGAAATAATTTTGGCTTAAAGTCCTATAATCAGGCAGGCAAATGATCCACTCATTAAGCTAACCAGTATATTTGATATGAATCAGTTTCGCCCAAAAGGATTTATCAGGCCGCTACAGCCCGAATTGCAAAGCATTAAGCGGGCAATGGACACCGCGTTGATTTTTATCACGCTATACATCTCTCTGCATATTTATGGCGAGACGTTCAGTCGTGAATACCTAGGCTTATTCATTGTTTGCACGGTGCTGTTCGGTATTTTTGCCGAGCACCAGGAAATCTATCACGGCTGGCGTGGCGATCCCCTGTTTGACGACGCCGTGCGGATATTGTTGTCGTGGATAGTGGCCTTTGCGCTGATTGCCAGCAGTTTTTTTGTATTCGACCTTGGGTTTGAATACTCGCGGCAAGTATTGGAGCTTTGGCTGCCGCTGGCACCACTCAGCATCATCATGCTGCACTCGCTACGCCGCTCGACATTGTCTTATTTGCGGATGCACGGGCTTAATACCCGAAATTACGCGATTTTGGGCGGAAATTCATTAGGTAAGCGCCTTAACGCCGCGTTGACAGAAATGCCGTGGCTTGGATACAGCTTTGTGGGATTTTTCGACGACCGTATCGAGAATAAACAGCGTCGGCTCGATGAAGACATGGTCGATGTTATCGTTGGCGACTTTAAAGAGCTATTGGAAAGAGCACAGCGCGGAGAGATAGATCATATCTACATCACCTTGCCCCTTCGTGCGGAAAAGCGAATCAACCAATTGATTCGAGAGCTGGCCGATAGCACCGTGTCGGTCAACATTGTCCCGGACTTTTTTACCTTCAATCTGATGCAGTCCAAACTCAGCAGCGTAAAAGGTATTCCGGTAGTCAGCGTCTTCGATACGCCCTTAAATTCGTCGCTGGATGGATCGGTCAAACGCCTTGAAGATTTATTGTTGTGCGCGATCATCTTGCCGATTATCGCTATTCCGATGTTGATCATCACCATTGCGATCAAAATTACGTCGCCGGGACCGGTCATTTTTAAGCAAATGCGTTACGGCGTTAAGGGTGAGCAGATTGAGGTTTGGAAGTTTCGATCAATGTCCGTGTGTGAAAATGGCGACAGCATCAAACAAGCCACGGCCAACGATAGTCGCGTAACGCCCTTGGGCGGTTTTCTGCGCCGTACCTCGTTAGACGAATTACCGCAATTTCTAAACGTGTTGAGCGGCACCATGTCCGTGGTTGGTCCACGGCCCCATGCCGTGGCGCACAATGAATACTACCGCAAACAGATCCAGGGCTATATGCTGCGGCACAAAATGAAGCCCGGCATCACCGGCTTGGCGCAAATCAGCGGTTGTCGCGGCGAAACCGAAACCATCGACAAAATGGAAAGACGGATTCATCACGACCTGGAATACATCCGCCAGTGGTCAGTCATTTTAGATTTAAAGATTGTGGTATTAACAATTTTCAAAGGATTTGTGGGGCAGCAGGCTTATTGACTAAAAGCTCCTCTCTTTTGAAAAAAAGAAAGCTATTAAGTTTAGCCCCCTCTCCTTGCGGGAGAGGGTTGGGGTGAGGGGAATTAAAAAGGAAGCTCTGACTAAGTCCTTACACCGGCTAACCACGAACAGTATTTTATTAATTCCGGTCGAGGTAACCTGTCGAACCACCTTGTACTCTGAGGGGCTGACCGGAACCAAATTGTTTAGAGCGTCCTAAGGTGAATTACTCGTTTTGGTTCCCTAACCCCAATTTTCCATTTTGTGCCCTTTGGGTATGTATGAAGGCAATGTAGTTAAGTTAAGAGTTGAATATGTTGTAGGGTCGAATTTATTCGACCTTTGGCGCCCATGGCGAGAATAAATTGGCACCTACAAGTTTTAACTTAGCGGCATTTAGTATGAAGGGAGAAAAGGTTTCTTTAATTTTTAAGCGGACCTTTTCATAAGCTTTAATTCTACTTTGTCAGCTTGGGGTATCACATTGCCGAAGGTCGTTATTCCGGCATGGATTGCCGGAACCCAGGTTCCATGGACGGTTAGAAGCTCGCCATCCATAAGGCTGGATACCAGCTCTTGTGATCTTTGGGTGTCCCGGCGGATATGACGGACTCTGACCAAGTAGAATTAAGAGCGCCCAACAGAAATCGATAACTGGAATGTGGAGACCAAGAAATGAATCAAAGACATCCACGGCCAATATATGGCACTGCAACATACGAACATAAACCATGCGATTAACGCAACAACAAGCCGACATCTTAAAGTGCATCGCCGCTGACGTGTTTGGAACGCAAGCAAGCTTGCAATTATTTGGCTCGCGTACCGACGATACTAGACGTGGCGGCGACATAGATTTGTATGTAAAAGGATTTAATCAAAACCTTGAAAAAACCTTAGATGCCAAACTGCGTTTTCTGGTTAAAGCCAAGCAGGCACTTGGCGACCAACGTATCGATTTAGTATTTGCCCCAGCAGAGGGGCGGGAGCAACTGCCCATTCAGCGTGTTGCGGAACAGACAGCTATTCCGTTATGAATAAACAAGAACGCATCGAATTTAAACTTCGTCCAGCACTACAGGAATGTTGGTTGCATCAGACGCGATTGCATGCAGCTTGGCAAGAAGCCATAAATTTCTCCGCCATTAAAGATATCGCAATCCACGAACTAAACGATGCGGAAGTTCGTACACTCGACCAACTAGTGTTCCGTTTCGGCAAATTGCAGGATGCTATCGGATCGAGATTATTGCCTGCAATTTTACAAATACTGCAAGAATGGCAGGAACACGAAGCTTTCCTGGATAAGCTAAACCGGGCGGAGAAAATTGGTTTATTGCCATCCGTAGACAAATGGTTATTGTTGCGCGAACTGCGTAACCAAACAGCACATGAATACCCTGAGCATCCTGAAGTCGTAATAGCCAACCTGCGGCATCTTGTGACACATGTACCCATGCTCGAACAGAGTTTTCTGCATTTAGCGGGCGCCGCAAATGCGCGGATTTTAACCCCAAATCAACAAGATAATGGCTCACCCTGAAAGCAAGCGCAAACTAGCAATGGTATTTATCGCGTCGAGCATCGCATGGATAGCGATACTTTTCATCGAATCATCACAGCCGCCGGCTGCAATAATGGGTGAAGTTTCTGGTTTGGATAAAGTGGCACATTTTATGGCATTTGGTGTGCTGGTGCTGCTGGTTTACGGAGTCACGTCAAATATAAGACCAGAATCTGCAATGTATGAGTCATTTATTCCGGTAGTGATTGTGACAATCATCGGCATAACTGATGAGCTTTATCAATTATCAAATCCCAGTAGGGCGTTCGAGTTATTGGATTTATTGGCTGATATTAGTGGTGCAGTTATTAGTTTGAGTTTATTCAGATTTATATTTAAGAGAAGATTGGGGCGGCGTTACCTGTTATCAAAGTAAAAGAGGTTATTGCCTATTGACCACTGCTGGGTCAGGTAATAAAGTTTGTGCGAAAAGATTATGAATGTCTCATCGTCTTAGTCGACTAAATGCCTAAAGAATTAGGGTGGGGGAAAGTAATTTATTCTAGCCGCAGATTGAAAAAAATTATTAAGGCTTAATTAATATTCAGCAAAGCGGGTGATTAAATTGAATAAAAAAGACAGGCTCGTGGATATAGATAAGGCTAAAGGATTTGCAATTTTTCTTGTTGTGGTCGGGCATATCGTCGCAGCAGATACGCCAGCAGGAAATGAATGGTATGCTGTGCTTAAATTTTATATCTATAAGTTTCATATGCCATTTTTTATGTTCATATCCGGGGTGATAATGGCATATACATTTCCTGTTATTAAAAATGGTGAAGATTACTTTAAGTATATTTTTAGAAAGCTAAAAAGGTTAGTGCCGGGATATGTTTTATTTGGTGCTGTAATTTATATTGGCAAATTGGCTTCTTCAAAAGTGATGCATGTTGATCGTTTGCCAGGGAATGTATATTCCGAGCTATATAATCTTTTATTAGTGCCGTCTCAGAGCGCCGGAGGGTCGCTTTGGTTTATCTATGTTTTAATGGAAATGTATATAGTATTTCCATTGGTAATGGTGTTTTTTATTAAAAGGCCGGTGCTTATTATATTGGCTGGTTTGATTGCTGAGTTTATGCCAGTATCTAATGTTTTGATGTTGGATAGGTTTTGCGAATACTTTATATTTTTTGCGATAGGTGTTATCGTTGTTCAGTGGTATCAAGAATATTTAAACGTTATCGATAGATATAGATATTATGTGATTGCATTATTTATTATGTCATTTGCCACGGTGGAATTCGTTTCCCCGTTAGTTTCAAAAATCATTATAGGTTTTTTCTCTTTGCCTGCTTTACATTCAATGATGAGGTTTACGGTTGATGCGACTCTTTCTATTTGGGAAATATTCGGTAATTATACCTATAGCATATACCTAATGAATACAATCTTAATCGGTCTTGCAAAAGGTGTAATATTGATGTTTTTTACTTGGGATGGGGCTAATTTTTTAATGATATCGCCCGTTTTGCTATTGGTAGGATTATTTGGGCCAATCTTTGTAAAAAAATATATATTTAAATATGTGCCTATTTTAAATTCAGTAACAAGTTAGTGGGATTTCTGGATAGTCGTTGTTTTAGTTGTTGCTGACTATATATTACGCTTTAATTCTAAGGGATTGTAAGCCATGGGCAAATATTTTATTTCGTTTCGCTGAATATGGCTATAAATTTATATCATAAAATACTTGGATATAAAGTTAGTTTGATGGAATGGGCTTATTATCGTGTTGAGCCCAATTTTAGCGCGCCTGTTTCTTGGGTTTCTGAGCAGTATGGCCCCGTAATTAATTTATGAGGGTGTGCCGGTAAATATATTCGGCGTATTAATTAAAGTATAGAGTTGCTAAATATAATGAGTGTGTTGCATAGCATAAAATGGAATTATTTGGGTGCCTTATTCAAAGGTGTCTCCCAGTTAGTGGTGCTTGCCGTAATGGCTAGGTTATTAAAGCCTGAAGAGTTTGGGCTAATGGCTTTAGCGTTAGTGACCATAAAATTTGGTAGCTATTTTTCAGACTTCGGCCTATCCGCAGCAATTCAACAGAAGAAAGAAATAAATGACACTGATATACAAGCTTCGTTTTGGTTCTCGTTAATCGCAGGGTTATTGTTTTGTTTAATTATTTATTTTCTGGCAGAACCGCTGTCACTTTTTTTTGACACGCCAGAATTAGCACCAGTAATAAACATAGTTGCTATAAGTTTTATATTGATTGGGGTGTCCGCCACACCAATTGGTCTATTAAAAAGAAATATGCAGTTTAAGTTTCTGTCTATTGTGGAGTCTATTAGTTATTTAATCAGTAACGGCGTAATAGGGGTTCTAATGGCTTATTATGGTTACGGAGTATATAGTCTTGCTTTAGCCTATCTTAGCCAACTCTTATTCGTGTTTGTCGCAAGCTATTTCAAAACTAGGCATTCAATCAGAATTAATTTAAAAATATCCGATTACAAGCATATTCTAACGTTCGGCGGCGGATATTCTGTAGCTAGCTTCATGAGCTTCATTGGCTCCAATATAGATCATCTGCTGATAGGAAAGTATTTCCCCGCAGCTGAGCTAGGAATATGGAACAGAAGTAGAAATATAATTTCCATGCCTTCCTATAATTTATTGGTTTCGATAACCGGGGTGTTACTGCCTGCGTATTCGAAACACCAACACGATAAACAACAATTCAGCGAGTTATACATTAAAAGCTTAGTAATAACTGGGTTGTTTCTGGTGCCAGTTGCGGGTGGAATGTTTGCTGCTGCGCCACAGTTGGTTGATGTTTTATTGGGCAAAAACTGGCAAAACGCAGTAATGTTTGTGCAAATATCGGCGTTATTCGTACCAATAGAAATGCTTGCTAGTGTCGCCGCGACTGCTTGCAGTGCTATTGGCGCTTTATCAACACAGATTAGAATTCAAACATTATTATTATCTATTTCCACGCCTATAATGCTATATTTTGCATTGCAGCAGAAATTAGAGTTAATACTAATAACCCTTGCTGTGTATTACTGGTTAAGATTTTTTATTTACCTATTTGTTTTTGGAAAAAGGCTGGAAATAAGGCCGATGGTTCATTTTGAAATTGTTTTCTCTCAATTGATGGGAGCTGCATGGGTTGGCGCGTTGATTTATCTCACGGCACATTATTGTTGGAGATTAAATGCATTTCAATTATTGCCAATTGAAATCGCTGTAGGTGGCGTAGGGCTATTGACATTTGTTATCTTTGGGCCTGCAAAGCGGGTTAGAGAAATAATTCGTAGCTTTTTAATCGCCCGCAAAACGAGTAATGAGCTAAACACAATAGCTAGAACTGTTTTAAAGAAGGGATATTGAGTATGAAAAAGTTACGACTTTTGTATTTACCGATTGAAGATAAAGAAGGTGATCAACCCGCAAGGCGCAAGATATTTTCAGATATGGTAAACGAAGGGCGGCTTGAGGCTCTGGAAATATTTTCTTACGTAATTTACGGCCGGGAAAATGGTTGGAAATTAATGTGTGAGAAAATATATGAATTGGCACGAGACTTTCAAGCGGATGCAATATATTGGCAAGGAGTTTGGTACGGCGGTCCGCTAGACGAAGAAATGCTGCGTAAAATGAGAGAGTTGCCAGCAAAGCCAGCAATATGTAATGAAAATGGTGATCCATTTGGAAACTTTTGGGTAGTTCCGTATCCAAAATCGCTTCTAGCGCAGGTTAAATATACTGATGTTTGTTTTAACCAGGGCTTAGGCCGAATGGCCGAGTACCTTACGGCGAAAGGCGCCAAACATGTCTATCTCCTACCTGCGGCCTATGATCATGTTAGTTTCAACCAGCCGATTAGCAATCAGCAAGAAAAGGAAAACGATCTGGTTATGATTGCAAACAGATGGAAATCAAGAAGACCATTTGCGTCTGCACCAGGCGCAAAAAACAGACCGATATTAATAAAATTGTTGGAAGAAGAGTTTGGTAATAAATTCGCATTATATGGGAGAGGATGGGAAAAATTTTCTTGTTCAAAAGGGCCAATTGGCTTTTTTCAACAAATTGAAGCATACAATAATTCTAAAGTAGCGATAGGTATTCCTCAGTTTAGCGACATTGAATATTACGATTCTAATAGGCCGTTTAATACAATAGCTACTGGCATACCATATGTTTCCGGATATTCTCCAAAATTTGAGCAGATTTTGAAAGATGGAGAGCATTGCCATTATTTTAAAACCCCTAATGAAGCGGTTGATAAAGTAAAGTGGTTGCTGTCAATGCCGGATCAACAAAGAATGGCGCTTGGCCGGAATGCAGCCGAGTATGTGCGAAAGAATCACACGCAGCGGCATAGGATGGAAATACTTATTTCAACATTAGAAGGGGTTTGGGCGCATAAACATCTCAATGCGCCTTTTCCTGAACCAAGAACAGATTTTTTAGCAAAAAACTATGATGTTTTTAATCAAAGTAATTAATAAACTTAAATATCACTATTGGCAAATTGCTGGGAAAGTTTTATGTAAAATTCATGGGGTCAACATTGGTGAAGAATGTGAGTTTTATGGTTTACCGATTATTGTACGCTATCCAGGATCGAAAATAACTCTCGGTAACCGTGTTGTTTTGTGCTCCCATCCTAGGTTTACGGATTTAGGAGTTAATCATCCTGTTATTATAAGAACTTTAAGAGCAAATGCTGAAATATATATAGATTCTGATGCAGGGTTAAGCGGTACAGTAATTTGTGCTGCTAAGGCAGTAAAAATTGGTAAGGAAGTATTAATAGGCGCCAATGTTTCAATATTCGATACTGATTTTCATTCAAAGGAGCCTATTAACAGAAGGCATTGTAATGATCCAGATAAAATCCCCGCTCTACCAGTAATTATAGAAAATAATGTATTCATTGGAACTGGTGTAATAATATGCAAAGGTGTGACTGTCGGAGAAAATAGTATTATAGGCACAGGCTCAATAGTGGTTAAAGATGTGCCACCATCAAAAATATACGCAGGTAATCCAGCAAGAGAAATATCACATGTCTGATAATCCAAAAGTACTCTTTGTTCAGCATTCTGGGGCTAACGGTGGAGCGCCGATGAGTTTGTTCTATTTATTAGAGTATGTCAGACAACATTATTCGGTCATTGTGTATTTTACTGAATACGGTCCTGCGGTAGATTTTTACGAGAAAAATGGAATTAAATGTGTGGTGGATCATGTTTTAGGAAAGCTACCCCATTGCACAATAGAAAATCAAGAATTAAATCCTTTTTGTTTTAAGTTTTATCATGATTTGAAGCCATATTTTAAGCATTATGTTAAGTTGATTCCTACCTATTATAGAATGCGAAGCATATTAAGTGAAGAAAAGCCTGATATTGTGCATTTGAACTCATCGGTCTTGATAGCCGAAGGATTGGCAACAAAGTCGCTTGGGATTCCCCTAGTTTGGCATATGCGAGATTTTTTGGAATATGGCAATTTCAAAATACGGTACAGATTTTTAAGGAAAATAATTTCTAGATGCAGCGATGTGGTAATTGGACTGTGCGAATCGGAAATCAATAGAATTTCGCCAGAAAAAAAGGCTTTAGTAATTCCAAACTTTATAAGTTTTAATAAATTTGATTATGAAAATGTTCTTCCAGTTAATTTGCGTAGCACTTTAGGTGTGTCGTCTGAAACAAAAGTTATTGCCATTCTAGGTTGGAATACTCCCGCCAAAGGAGCGCTCACGCTGATGAAGGCGTTTGCGGAAATCAGCAAAAAGTTTCCTAACAGTGTTTTGGTGTATTTTGGTGAAGGTCAACAACAGGTAAATAAAAGTAAGATTAAGAGTTTATTGCGGCTATTGGTCGGGAAGAAGAATTTAAGACTAGAGCTACAAAAAATTATTGATGCATATGGCTTGCAAAACAGGGTGTTCTTTCCTGGAATTATTTTTGATATTGCGGGTTATATTGCTGAGGTGGACATTATTGCTGCTCCTTTTACTGAGCCGCATTTCGCTCGCCCTATACTAGAAGCAGGAGCGATGAAAACTGTAGTAATTACAAGTGACATTGATGGTACCAGAGAGATGGTGTTAAACGGTCAAGCAGGTTATCTAGCCAAACCTGGCGATGTAGAAGAATGGTCTAGGCAGCTTGATTTAGCTCTTTCCTCCGACAATAAAGATAAAATAGAAGCAATGTATGTCAATACACAGCGCACATATAATTCAGAGGTAAATGCAAAGAACACTATTGCAGTATATCGCAGTATTTTGGCGAATTCAGTTAATTTATGATAAATAGCTTTCGATTTAAAAGCCTGACATTATTTGTATTTTGTCTATATCTTTTCTGGGGCTTTTTTGGTGTTGATATAACCATTAATGGCGATGCTTTAAGATTTCCCTTACACAGAGCCTACATTCTGCTGACCTTGCTCATTTTTTGTTTTAACATCAAAGAGTTTTTCGAATGTTCAATGAAAAACAGCCTCTTGATGATCTTGATCTTTTACATGTTTATAACTGCGGCATGGTCAAGCAGACCAGTCGATACGTTTAGATTTGTTGTGTTTTTGTTTTCATCGCTGGCTATTTGCATTTTGGTAGCGTTGGCCTATAGAGACAATCAGTTAAGGCTGATTAGATGGGTTTTTTGGTTGTGCTTTGTTTTGATAATTTGCTCTATTGTAGCAGCGTTACAATTTCCACAATACGGTATAAATTCAACAGATTTCGGAACAAGTCGATGGATAGGCATTACTGAGCACCCAAATAAACTGGGCGGACTGTCACTCGCGTGTATATGGCTGGCAATTAACCTTTATTATCTTAGTTCAAGCAAGTTAGAAAAAATTGTGGCACTTTTTAGTATTTTTGCTGCTTTTTACACAGTTATTCATGCGGATAGCATGACGAGTATTCTTGCTTCAATACTTGCAGTCTGTTATACCTCGTATTGGTATTTGTTAAGCACAAAAAGTTCAGCAGTAAAAATAGTTATATTTACAGTAGCTTTTTTAGGCAGCTTAATTATCACAACTGTCTACATGAGTACCTCGGAAATCGTAAGTCAAACGCTTGCGTTAAGTGGAAGAGATACATCACTAACGGGACGAACATTGCTATGGGCAAACGGACTTGATGCATTAATAGATCACCCGATTATTGGTTCTGGTTTTGATGATCTTGAAGGCTTGACCAAAAAATATCATATACTAATGTCGCATCTACATAACGGGTATATAGAGATATTGGTAAAAGGTGGTTTAGTAGCAGGTGTGCTTGTGTTTTTAATATTGATGGGTGTTTTTATTAAGCAAATGGCGTTGAAAAGACTTGGTAATTCTAGTTTTGTTATATGCCATACGGGTTTTGTTTCAATATTAATGCATAATATGGCTGAGTCATCCTTATTTAAAGGTTTTAACAGCTTAAGTATTATTTTTATTTTTATTATGGTTTATACCAGTGTCGCTTATTATGATGCGCTGGGAAAGAACTTGATTTCTAAGTCTTTTTAATTTTCATTAAATAATATGGTAATCTGGATCTGTATCCCTGTTTTTAATCGTGTTGATTTTACCATGCAGTGTTTGGCTTCATTAGTAAAACAAGATTACAAAGATTATAAAATTGTCATTTGTGATCATGGTTCTACCGATGGAACTTCTGAGCGAATTCAGGCCGAGTACCCAGAGGTTGTTTTGCTCAGTGCAGACAGTAGTCTTTGGTGGACTGGTGCTATAAATGTTTGTGTACGGTATGTGCTTGCGCATGCAGGGAATAATGATCAGCTATTAACTCTAAATAACGATACTGAGTTACCGACAGATTATTTGCGGCAATTAATTAAGTGTGGTGAAAAGTATCGTAATAGTATTGTTACCTCTGTTATTCACGACATTAAAACCGGCGAACTTTTTGATATTGGTTACCGGCAAAACTGGCTATTTGCTACAGCTGTGGCAGTCGACTTTGAGCATAATCACATAACTAATGATAGCGATGTTGTCGAAGTTACCCATGCCTCTGGCAGAGGTACGCTATTTCCCATTGAAGTATTTCAAAAGATAGGTCTATATGACGAAAAGCGTCTGCCACATTATGCGGCTGATTACGATCTGTCTTTCAAGGCTGTTAGAGCTGGATTTAAAATTTATGTTAGTAAAAAATGTCGCGTATTTTCCCATGTTGAAGCCACGGGTTTGACTACGGTTTTGTCTCATTTTTCCATGAGAAATATGCTGAATTACTTTTCAGGGATGCGCTCCCCGGCTAATTTAAAAGCAAGGTTTTGGTACGGATGGAACAATTGCCCAAGAATGATTTTTCCTGTTTATTTTGTTATTGACCTTGTGCGAATTACTGGTAGTTATTATCGGCACTTTATTATGAGAGGCTGAATGATATGAAGCATAGTTTCTAGTTATGGTCACGCAAAGACAAGCGCGCAAGGTCGATTCGCTGCAGGCTATCAGAGCATTTGCTGCTCTCGCAGTGATGCTGTTTCATGGCACGGAAATGTTAAGTGAGCGGTTAGGCTACTTATTTGTTAGTAATGTATTCGTTGCTGGGTTTTCTGGTGTAGATATATTTTTTGTATTAAGTGGATTTATTATTTTCTACACTTCCAGTTCTGGAATTGATTTTTATAGGTTTATACAAAAGCGATTTATTAGAATATATCCAATATATTGGCTTGTTACCATGCTTTTAGTGGGTTGGTTCTTTGCGTCTCCGTCCCCGGAACAATCCTATAAAGGTGATCTAAGGGTGATCTTGGGGTCTCTTTCATTATTTCCTCAAAAGCAATATGTTATGGGCGTGGCCTGGACGCTAACTTACGAGGTGATCTTCTACCTTGTCTTCGCTTTTACTTATTTTAAAAGCCCAGTTTATTTATTTTTTACGTTTCTTATTTGGATAGCTGTGATTTTTAGCTGTAATTTGTTCAATATTAAATCCGGATATTTGGCTATTGATATGCTTGTAAATCCAATTATTCTAAATTTTGCGCTTGGCTGTTTAATAGCCTATGCATATAAAAGACATTCAATATACAAGAATGCTGTATGGTTTTTTTGGTTTGGTGTTTTTTTATTTGCATTAACTTGGGCATATTATTATTATTTAAAATTAGCGGATTCAACGGTCTTTGAAGGTGAAATGGCGCGGGTCTATCTGTTTGGAGTGCCTGCTGCTATTTTGATATTTGGAGCCCTTCATATTTCTGCTTCGGTACCTAGAGTACTTGTTTACTTAGGTGACGCATCGTATTCACTCTACTTATTGCATGGCACTGTATTATCAATGTTAATCAAGCTTGTTATTAAGCTAAATTGTGGCGCAATTTTTAGTAACTTTAGCGGTGCAGTTTTTTTGTTTGTATGCACCGTATTGATCAGTTGTTGTTTTTACAGTTTAGTTGAAAGAAATCTTTTGCGGTTTCTGAATGGATTATTGTTGAGGCCTACTATAGCAATTTATAAAATTTAATAGGTTTTTCTGTCCTATTCTTACAGGCGCTGTGTTTTGATTTTTGGCTAAATTCTCTGTAACAGTTTTACCGGCTGTCTTTCGCCTATCATAGGAAAAGTGGTATTCTAAGATGGAAGTTAAATTTGTTATTCTGGTGTCTATTTATTTTATTACTAATTATTAACACGCTAAATAGATAAGGACAGTTCGCTAGATACGTTTTTTTTGCAATCAGTTAGTGCTTTCATATGGTTAATATTTCGGGAATATTGGAAACGTAGAAGAGTTGGTGTGATAATTTTTTTTGGATCATTGATCTGGTTGCTTGCAGTGTTTAGTGTTGTTTTGAACTAGCAATTCTTTAGTTAATTGCTTTGCTATATTAATTTCTAGCGCAGTTTTTCTTGAATTATAGGATTGTTAAATATGAAAAACAAAAACAGTTATGCATTTAGCGCTGAGCTGGTATACGCGAGAACAACAATAAATACTATTTATTGTCCGGTCTGTGGGTTTAAAGAAGGGAGGCTTCTTTATACCATCACCGCGGATGAAGCGGCTCAGCATTTTGTGCTGAAAGAAGTCGATCCTGCTCGTAATTTAAAACTTGCTAATCATATTGCCGATTTATGGCGACAATACACTTGCGATTATGTTGAATGTGACTCCTGCGGATTTGTTTTTGCCTATCCATTCGTAGGTGGGGACTTTTCTTTTTATGCACTCGCTTATGATCGTTCGGGTTACCCAAAATGGAAATGGGAATATCAAAAAACAGCAGATGCTATTTCTATAATTTCTTCTCGCAAAGAGGAATATTCTCTTAGGCTCCTTGAAATCGGTGCTGGTGATGGTGCATTTGTTAGGAGGATTTCACCCAAAGTTGTTGCCAAAGAAGATATCCTCTGTTTGGAGTTTTCCGAATATGGACGCAATCGTATTTTAGAATACGGAATTGAATGCCTGAGTGTAGACATTAGAACTTTAAAGCCTTCCTCGCTTGATAAGCTATTTGATATTATTTGTATGTTTCAAGTATTGGAGCACATGGATCGTCTTGAGGAGCTTTTCAATACCCTTAACCGTATTAGTAGTAATTACTCACATCTGTTCGTGACTGTTCCGAATA
Organism: Methylomonas methanica; assembly: GCF_001644035.1. Taxonomy (GTDB): domain Bacteria; phylum Pseudomonadota; class Gammaproteobacteria; order Methylococcales; family Methylomonadaceae; genus Methylomonas; species Methylomonas methanica_A. The sequence continues at coordinate 82,213 of NZ_LUUG01000071.1, read as the reverse complement.
ATGAACAGATTGAATTCAACGAAATTAGTGGCTGTTTACTCGACATGCCTCCTAACCATATAAGCCGTTGGAATCGACAGGTTTTTGAAAAAATTGGGATTTCGTTCGGGTGGACTGTTTTAGAGTATCAGGTCGAACCCATAAATACAGCGGATACACTCAAACAACAAATAGCCTATCGGTATTTGAAGCGCAGTCAGGATTCTTCTTCTATAGCCAATCTGATTGAGCGGATACGCTATGAAAGAATTCGTAAACTTTTACGTATTGTTTGTGCTGGGGTTTATGCGCTGGGAAGAATAAACATTCTTTTTAAGGCTGTGTCAAAAAATAAGCGGGGGGATTCGCAATGGGTTCATTTTCAGAAACTTTAACGAATTGAAGTTGACAAAAGTCTTTAATTATTTATGGAACAATACTAATGAAAACGGACATAAATGCAGTCATTGTAACGAATGTGCCGGCGCCTTATCGTGTTCCCGTATGGCGTAAAGTTGCTCAGGCAGAAGGGATAAGTCTTTCGCTTATCTTTTGTGCGCCTCCTCATATTGATACCGTTCTTGATACTTCTGATTATGGTTTTGTCTCGTATTTTTTGACAGGCCGCTATCAAGCCATGGAGCGGCGCTTTATGCATTGTGACCCGGGGGTCTGGTCTTTGCTTAATCAATTACGACCTGATGTCGTAATAACTACAGGTTATATTCCGACCTTTTTGTTTTCTTTTGCATGGGCTATTGCTCACGGAGTCCCCCATGTAGTCATGACGGATGGCACCGCTAAATCAGAGCTGTCGCTTTCTTGGTTACATCGTTTGGTACGCCGTATTGTTTTTAAGTTTAGTAGCGCATTTATTGGGGCTTGTGATGGCAGCAGATCCTTGTTCAGGCAGTACGGGGTACTCGAAAGTCGTATCTATAAATCGTGTTTATGTGCGGACAACGAGCGTTTTTCTATTCCTTTATCAACAGCACCTAAAGATTTTATTTATTGTGGGAGATTTGTCTCACATAAGCGTCCAATATTTGCTCTTCAAGTGGCGCGTGAAACTGCGATACGGCTGGGGCGCAAAACTTCAATTGATTTTGTGGGTAGCGGAGATATGGAAGCTGAAATGCGTGCCTATGCCGGCAATATTTCCGAATACGTTGATTGTCATTTTTTGGGATATGCAACTCAAACGGAATTACCCAAACTGTATGCCGATGCCAAGATATTTCTATTTCCTTCCGAATGGGATCCTTGGGGTGTGGTTGCTAACGAAGCCTGTGCTTCTGGATTGCCTGTGATAGTCTCGCCGCATGCTGGTGTAGCAGGAGAATTGGTTGCAGATAACGAAAATGGTTTTATCAGAGAGTTGGATGTAGAGCTATGGGCTGAGGCGGCAGTAACTTTGCTTAGCGACCGAGCTTTGTATGGTCGTTTTTCTGAAAACTGTCGGCTTAGAGTCGCTGAATATAGCTTCGATAATTCGGCACTAGGTATTACCGATGCAATAATGCAGGCTTATCATGAGCATTAAGGATTGATTTGACTATGACTAGAGCAATCGTGATAGCCACAATTATGCGGCCGGAGGGAGACACTGGGGTGCAGACGCATTTTCGTGCTTACTTGGACTATCTGCATTTAAGAAATCAGCCTAGCGAATTAATTACTCCATACAATGCGGCTCTTTGGCAGGTTTACCCAGTATTTGCGGTACGAAAACTATTGATTGGGGTGTTCAGTGTGTGGTGGTATCGCTATTGGCATGCGCACTTCTTAAAGCAAGCCCTACGATCATATTTGCAGTCCGGTAAGGATTGCGTCATATATGCCCAATGTCCGCTGTCCGCTGAGGCTGCACTGAGTGCAAGAGTATCTGAAAATCAGCGTGTGGCGATGGTTACCCACTTTAATATTTCTCAAGCGGACGAATGGGTGGGCAAAGGCTTGATTGAGAAAGATGGCTACCTTTATCGATCGATTCAACGTTTTGAGTCGAGCGTTTTACCACGAGTCGACGGCTTAGTGTTCGTTTCCAAATTTATTAAGGGTGAGCTTATTAATCGCATCCCCGATATTGAGAAAGTGGCTTCTGCTGTGGTTCCCAATTTTTTGCCTGACCCTGGCTTACCTGATGAAAGTGACGCCGTTGCCGATCTAATAAGTATTGGTACCCTGGAAACACGTAAGAATCAACAATACCTTTTGGATATTGTTGCGGCACTACGAGAGATGGGACAACCTCTGACACTGACAATAGTGGGAGATGGCCCAGATAGAGTGATGTTGGAGGCAAAAGCGCGTGCATTAAAAGTTGATGACTTGGTTCGGTTTGTGGGATTTGTTAATAACGCCGCACAACAAATTGCATTACATAGGGCATGCATTCATGTTGCCACGATTGAAAATTTACCGATTACATTGATCGAGTCTATGGCGAGGGGGCGTCCAGTTTTTGCTGCTCCAGTTGGCGGTGTTTTAGAAATATTGGGTGATGAAGTGGGAGGATTAGCCCTACCGCTAAATGATGCTCATGCTGCCGCCCGAATAGTTGCTACGGCTCTGGGAAATCGGGAATGGATGTTGGTAACTGGTTCAGCAGCTAGAAAACGGTTTGTCGAAGAATATGCTAGCGATTTCGCCGCAAAAAAGCTGACAGCTTTTCTTGAGAGCATTTAGCGAAGAATCATTGCTATTAATCGTCTCTATTCAAAGCTTGATTACTAGTTGTTTGTCTAACTCTTTTGTAATGACCTTGTCAATTAAAGTGCTTCCCCCTTTTTGTAGCTTATCTCGAATATTTAATGAAAATCTTGAGCGTTCATAACCATTATCAACACGCTGGCGGAGAAGATAGTGTTGTTGCTGCTGAGCTTAAATTACTGGTCGACCAAGGGCACGAGGTAATGTTATGGAGTGTCGATAATAAGGATTTGCCCTTGAGTTTGATGGGAAAATTCAAAACAGCCTTGGCTACCAATTATTCTGTTACCGGGCGTGAGAAAGTTCGTGATTTATTACGCAGTTTTAAACCTGATGTGGTTCATGTTCATAATTTTTTTCCGCAACTTAGCCCGTCCATTTATGACGCTTGTATTGACGAAGGCATTCCTGTAGTACAAACATTACATAACTACCGTTTGATTTGCCCAGGGGCTTTACTTATGCGTGATGGAGGGATTTGCGAACAATGTGTGGTCGGTTCGCCATATCAGGCAGTGCTTTATAGTTGTTATCGCGGCTCAAAATTAGGCAGCCTGGTTGTTGCGCATATGGTAGATAAACATCGTAAACAAGGTACCTGGCAGCATAAGGTGGATCGTTTTGTCGCGCTGACTAACTTTGCCAGGGAAAAATTTATCGAGGCGGGTTTTCCCGCAGATAAAATCAGCATTAAACCTAACTTTGTCGCCGAATCCAAGGCCGTCATCCGCGAAGTTCAAGGTCCGTCATATGCCTTATTCGTAGGGAGGCTTAGCCTTGAAAAGGGTATTAATACACTGATTGAATCTTGGCGACTACTTAATGGGGCTGTTCCGTTAAAAATTGCTGGGAGTGGGGAACTTGCCAATCAACTAAGTGGGATAAACTCAGTCGAGTACTTGGGGTTTCAGTCTGCGGAAGATGTTGATGCGCTAATGAGGCAAGCCAAATTTTTGGTAATGCCTTCAGAATGGTATGAAGGTTTTCCGATGGTATTAGTAGAAGCGTTCTCACGCGGATTGCCGGTGCTGGCTTCCAGGCTAGGCGGCATGGCGGAAATTATCGAGGATGGTGTAACTGGACTGCTGTTTGAGCCCGGCAATGCGCACGAACTTGCAGAAAAGGCGCGGTGGTTAATGAATCATCCTGATGAATGTATCCGGATGGGCAGTAATGCTCGAGAGACTTATTTAAAAAGGTATACACCGGAGATCAATTATCAGCAGTTGAAGGCCATTTACCTGGCGGCAATGGCCTAGCAGAGATTTTAGCAATCTAACGTAATTGGAGTTTGCTATGTTGTCTGGTCTAAAATCGGCGCGCTATTTGATTAATCCAATATCTGACGGGATCATCTGAAATCCAATTTGCTTGACTGGTGATTGTGCGCAAAATGTAGCTCTGTTTCCAGTGATTGTGACGCATGGGTCAACATTGAGACTGCCGTGCTCTATACCTTCACCAACCCACTCCTGCCAAGGAGCGCCTGCTCGCTTTTTCAAGCGGTCAAGTACATCGTAATCGACATTGAATTGCCCTGTAGTATTCCATGCGAGATTGTCGGACAGTGTGTTGCTTTGTTCTGGTAGCCAATACCTCAGGGTTGTCCCTCCAAGTTTATTGGAGATGATTACATTACGTCTAATTTTATTGCCTTCGGGCCAGTTTTCGTGAGCCATTGGTTGTGCGAGTTCCGGGTATTTGTTCCGCCAAATCTGACTTTGGTAAGGCACCGCTTTTAAGCGTTTTTTGTTTTCTTCCCAATTGTAAGACGGCCAGCGATTATCAACCAATATTGCATATTGTTCGGTATTGAATAGATTGTTTTCAATATTATTATCGCGGCCACCCCCTAATTGGATCGCCATTTCACCAGCATTATTGAAAATATTGCCCATTATAGTAAAGCCGCTGATGGCATCATCCAGATAAACACCTCTGGCGCCATGCGCAGAATATTTGAAAAAATTTTTTGAGAGATCGACGCTTTCCAGTCCGTAGCCAAAGATATTATGAATACTGTTATTACGGATGATATTGCCACGTTGAGTCCAATCTTTGCCCATGTAAATGGCGCCGCAATCGGATGACTGATCGCAGACATGACTTACTTCATTTTTTTCGAGTAAATGGTCGTTGCCGTCAAGAATGATGCCGGTACCTGCCGCATATTCGACCATATTATGTTTCGCGCTGCCACCTACACCTCCCAGTCGAATTGCCGGAGAGTAAGTCAAAATAGTGGTGCCGAAATGATGAATGTGGTTATTAATTGCTAGGTTATTGGATGATTGTAAGGTATTTCTGTTTCCACCTGTTAATAGAATACCTCCTTCACCGGTTTCGTAGATTTGGCTGTTGGCAATAATAATATTGTTGCTGTCTACAGCTTCTATTGCTCTAGCACCGACATTATTAACTTCAAGTTTGTTAAGAGTTATGTCACTTGAGTTAGATATGCTGATGGCAGTTTCCGTGCTGTGCCGAAATATTAGGTTATGAAAGCTAATATTTTTTGCCGCCTTAAGCGATACAAGTTTTTGTAATGAAGAGACTATAATATTTTCAGGAATAACTTTGTCGGGTGGGATGAATAATATTCTTGCTTTTGGTTTGTCATAAAACCATTCGCCACTACTGTTTAATTCCGATAGGATGTTTTGTAGGTAAAATCGTCGGCCACTGGCTAATGGAAAGGTAGTTTCGGCCGACAAGGTTATCTGGTTGCTATTTTGATCAATTGCTAATACTGGTAAATATTGATCATACCAGTCATTGCTGGCAAAGATATGTATCTGGGCTCGACTAACTTCATTTTGTAGGAGGGGGAGTTGCTCGAAACTACTGAATTTTGTTTTCTCATCCATAGGTATTTTGATATGTGCCCAGCCAGAGTCTGGCCAACGAGCAAGTTGCAGTCTGTGTTGGTTTACAAACAACTCAAAACCTGGAATGCTGCCCTTTTTCCGGTTTGTATCAGAGTACTTAATATCATCTAAAGCTAAGTTAGCAGTAGGGCAATTCCAGATTTTATTTTCACCCTCAGTGCAAGTTTGTAAAGTTATACCGCCGCTTATCTCTACGGCTCCATTTTCGCCCTGCCAACGAATTTCGCGGTCAGCAAAGCCAGAGTCACGTATATCAAACTCTAATATTCTTTGTAACGTATATGTGCCGGGTTGAATATGGACTGTCACCGATTCATTAAACTGGCCATTTTTTTTCAAATCTCTAATGGCTTGTTGTGCGCGATAAAGAGTCTGAAAAGGGCCGGAAGTTGAAGTTGCGTCTAGAGATAATCCACTAGATTGATCATTTCCTGATGGGGCAACATAGTAGTCGAGAGCCATTGAAGTGGTTGAAAAACATATCAATGCAATAATAGAAAATGATTTATTTATCATTATGAGATTACTCGATAAAGTGATGGGTAAGTATGAGGTATTATATTTTCTGAGGCCATAAAAATATTATTTATATTTATGGGGCTTGTTGGTGTTAAGTCGATGTCCGGTGGGTTGATAAAAATAGTCGAATGGTTTTTATTATGTAATGGTTGTATGCATGATTGGAGGAAAAGATATGTCGTGCCAATAAGCGGGGGGGTAGAAATTAATTAAAATCTATTAAATATCACATATGATAATTCCACAAAAGCGCTTGTTAAAGCGCTTAAGGGAATCGTCACAAGGTTAAATTTCTTAATTTAATCGACAGGGCCGATATCCGTAGGTATAGGTTTAAAGCCAATCTGATATATAGGGGAATTGGCACAGGAAATACTAATCGAATTGCCTGTTATGGTTAAACAGGGATTGGCAAACAGGCTGTTCTTTTCAATTCCTTGGCTTAGCCAGTCTTCCCAGAGGCTCCCTCCTTTCTCTGCGCCGGTATCCAAAATATTGTAATCTACTCTAATGTCGCCGTTTTCTCGCCACACCAGATTATTACTTATGTTATTTGTTTGCTTAGGCATCCAATAACGTATGGATTGACCGTTAGAAGCGGTAGAGATTATGATGTTCTGCCGTATGGTATTGCCTTCTGGCCACTTGTCATTGTGCATAGGCAATCTCAGCTCAGGGTATTTAGCTTGCCAGACGGTATCGCTAATTGGCATGGACGTCAAAGATTGTCTATTTATAGACCAATTATAATGTTGGCTGCGATAATCGGTTAGAATTGAGTATTTGTTGGTTTTAATAATGTTATTTTCAATACGGTTATCACGTCCGCCACCTATCTGAATGCTCATCTGGCCGGCATTTTCTAAAATATTGCCATATACAGTGAAGCCGCTGACTCCATCGTCCAGATAAATGCCACGCGCTCCATCTTTTACATATTGAATAATATTTTTTGATATATTGAAAGTGGCGTTATATAACTGATAGCCAGAGAAATCATGAATGCTATTATAACGAATGATGTTTCCTCGATATGTCCAATCTCTACCTGAATAGATTGCACCGCAATCGCTGGATTGCTGGCATATCTTAGAAATATCATTTTTTTCAATCAGATGGTCGTTTCCATTGAGAATAATTGCGTTACCATTGCCATTTTGTATTAGATTATGAGAAACGGTAGAAGCCGTGCCTCTAATGGATACGGCGGGAGAATTGTTGAATAATATAGAATCATAGTTTAGTATGATATTATTGCTGATAATATTGCCAGAAGGCTCCAAAGTTGGTCTGTCCCCACCTAGCATTAAAATGCCACCTTGGCCTGTATCATGAATATTGCTGTTATGAATCGTGACATTAGTGCATGTTAGACAGCGTATTGCCTGGCCTGCTACATTGTTTATATCAAGGTTATCCAGTATCAATGTGCTGGACCTATTTATATTGATAGCATTGCTGGTGCTGTGCTGGAAAGTTAAGTTACTTAATCTAATATCACTAAGGTCTTTGACTCTCAAAAGGTTAGTTGAAGATGAAATAACAATGTTGTTTGGTTTTGTTCCAATCGGAGCTATGAGTAAAATTTGGTTATTGGTTTTATCGAAAAACCATTCTTCGGGAGCATCCAATGCTGTTTCGACATTCTGCAAGTAAAAACGTCGGCCACTTGCCAAATTATCATGAGTTTCGCTAGATAAAATAATTTTGTTGTTGCTCTGATCGATATTCAATATACCGATGTACTCGTCGAAAGTGTCATTGCCTGCATAGGTATGAATTTGGGCGTTACTTAAGTCGCCAGAAAGTGGTGGGATTTTTTCAACTACGCTGAATTGAGTTTTGAGATTTAGAGGCAATTTGATATGTGCCCAATCGTAATCGGGCCAACGAGCTAGGTGCATTCTATGCCCGTCTATAAAGAGCTCAAAGGCTGGGGCATTACCAGAAATACGTTCATTGACTTCACCTTTTATATTGGTGGCGATCTCGGCGCTTAGAGGACAGCTTAGAATTTGGTGTGGATTAGTGCCGCTAATTGGTTGGCAGTTTTTAAGAACGATACCTCCAGAAATGATGCTGGCACCTTTTTCCCCGGCCCATATAATTTCCTTGCCCGGTTCACCGGCGTCTTTGTCATCAAAGTCCAGCGAAGATTGGAGTTGGTAAGTTCCCTTGCCGACATAGACCGTAATCGCTTCATTAAATTTACCAGCTGCTTTTAATTGCCGAATAGCGTTGCGAGCGCGAGTTAGGGTTTTGAAAGGGCCGGTTTTGGTCCAGAAATTGACGCTGGGGGACAGGCCATTCAGCTTGTCGCTGCCCGAGGGTGATACGTAGAAATCCTTTGCCGCCGCTGCCGAGCAGAACGTTGCAAAGGTTAGGGTAATGACAAGTTTAATAAACATAATTTTCTCCTTTTATTAACTCATGCTCCAATAGCCTGACAGACCACGGAATACAGTCAGCTAATTCAGTTAATATTTGAGGGGTAGTGTTCCGGTCCTTGGTTACGAAGATACTTTGGAATTGTTTCAGAATTGGGTCAACTGCGGGCTAGTCCATTCAGTCTGCATCGCCAACACGGAATCAATACTAGCAGCTCTTTTCAATAACGAAATACGTAACCTCACGAATACCGCTTTTTCAACCGCAGTCAGGGTGTAATAAATTTTGACGAGCCAAATTGGTGCGCTGGGCTAGCATCTGAACTAAAGCGCACCGTTCTGACATGCTGTTGAAAAGTGTTGGTAACAGCCTATCTCGATTGCATATCTCGATAATGGCTTTTTATGGGCCCATCCAAGCTTATATCGGCAGCCTCTAAAAATCCCTTTTCCTACGTAACCGCAGGGCATAAAGGAGAGGGTGAGGGATGATCATATTTCATATTTAGTTCCCTCATCCCAACCTTCTCCCGGAGGGAGAAGGAGATTTTTTAATTTTTAAAGGTTCCCTATAGCTATGTGCCACCAATGAGTAAATTCGTCAGGTTTGGCGAGAGTGGTGTTGTTGATGCGTGCATCAAGCTAACTGTTCCAGCCTGGCCAAGTGTGTCGAATTATAAGCGGATGATATTGGAGGCTAGGTACAGCCTAAAACATAATGGCTTGATAACCAAGCCATTTTTTTATTTTAATTAAATCTTAATGGTGTGCCTAAGCCTGCTTCATGCGCTGTTCTGGACGATTTGTGATCATTCATAAATAGCTCGTAGGCACGCTACAGGCCTTGATTGGCAAAGCCGGGCGCTTGGTCGGTACCGACGAAGCGTCTGGAGTTACCGCCAAGAACTTTGTCGGCGCCGCTGAGCCTTTTGTGGGTACCGCCAGGTGTTTTGTCGGTGCCGATGAGTCTTCTATGGCTGCCGCCAATTGGTTTGTCGGTAACCATGAGCTAGTCGTGGGTGCGGACGCGACATTTAGCCGCGCCAGCAAAGGCTTGTAGAGCTTCTTAAAATGTATATAGAATTAATTAAGCCGTTAGGGTTTTGCCGTCTAATTCGGTTGGTTCTGCGGTGGAGTCTGCCGCGCCGATAACTGTGCGGTATTGTATTTTGGAAACCTCTATAAATCCTCTCTCCCTCCTGAAGAAGGCTTGGGTAAAGAATATAACTTATTGATTTTATTTGCCTCGTCCCAACCTACTCCTTTATGCCCTGCGGGTACGGAGGGAGAAGGGAGATTTTTTTGAGGTTCCCTCTAGTAACAATAAGGAGAATTCAAAATGGCTAAATCCGATTACTTTCCACATCCAGATAGCGATTTATTGATTTGGCATGATCGTTTTAAGGTCAATCTCGCCGCGCGTCAGGCTGAATTTGGTTTATCCGCCGAGGATATTGCCAGTGTCGATAGCGATAATCAGGAGTTACATACCAAGATTGGCGAAGTAAATGCCGCTTCAGCGGCAGCAAGGCATGCCACGGCGGCTAAAACTGCCAGTCGCAATAATATCGAAAGCCGAGTGAGAGCTTTAGTCAGGCGAATCAAGGCGCATCCGGCTTATTCCGATGCTTTGGGTAATTTGCTCGGTATCATCGGCTCGGAAGATACGACCAAGCTTTCCGAAGCCAAGCCGGTCTTGACCGGGGTAGATCAGACGGGTGGTGTGGTGGTGCTGAATTTTGTTAAATCTAAGAGCGACGGTATCAATATCTATTGTCAGCGCGAGGGTGAGTCGGAGTTTGTATTTTTGGCAAGGGATACGATACCGCCTTATGTCGATAACCGACCTTTACTGGTTGCCGGCAAGCCGGAATTGCGCCGCTATACAGCGGTTTATATCTTAAAAGACGCCGAGGTTGGTCAATATAGTGACGAGTTGGTGGTCAATTGCGCGCCTTGACCGCGTTGGTTTTTGGGTAGTTTGAACCATGGCAGCGTTCCTCAAACTTATAGACGGCTTTTAAAAGGCCCTCTCCTCGTGGGAGGAGAGGGTGGATACGGAGGGACTGTCGTTAAGCTTTAGTCTTGTTATTTCCCCTCTTTGAAAAAGAGGGGGCAGGGGAGATTTTCTGAATAAATCCCCCTCGATCCCCTTCATGCCCTGCGGGTACTTTTTCAAAGGGGGAAGCACCTTGACTTAACGGCATTGCCCGGGGGATAGGGAGTGAGCGTAGCAACCCTCTCGGCAACTACTCCCAGCGTTGCCCTGTTGATATCGCTTTGATTTAGTCGAATTGGACTGCTTTGAATTGACTCCGGGGGCAAATATAGCGATGCTAGGGTGACAAAGTTAAAAGCATCAATTTTCAATTAACCGCCCGATGGAGCACGGAATGCAGTCAATCAAGTCAGTAGATATTTTCGGAATACGCTTCCCTATTCTGGATTACGAACTTACGTTACAACTTTTTCAGGATTGGATAGCCACCGGCCAATCCCATCAGGTCTGTATTGCCAACGTGCATACCACCGTGGCCTGTCTAACCGATAGCGAGTTGCGCGATATTTCCAACAAAGCCTTATCTACCATGGATGGCCTGCCTTTGGTCTGGTATGCCAAGCTGGTGCATCAAGCGGAGATTAAGACGCGGGTTTGCGGTCCGGATTTGATGTTGAAATGCCTGGATCATGGTCAGCAACTGGGCTGGCGGCATTTTTTTCTGGGCGGTAAAGATGAGGTCTTGGCAGACTTGGTTACCAACATTCGCAAGCGCTATCCGCAAGCCGAGCTTGTGGGCTGGCATTCTCCGCCGTTTCGGCCTCTGTCCGACGAGGAAGATCAGCAATTGGTCGATTTGATTAACGCCGCCAAACCGGATTTTCTATGGGTCGGCTTAGGCGCGCCCAAGCAGGAGAAATGGATTGCGGCGCATCTGGATAGAGTGCATGTACCGGTGCAATTGGGCGTGGGTGCTGCTTTTGATTTTCACTCGGGACACATCAAGCGGGCACCGCTGTGGATGCAGAAAAGCGGTTTGGAATGGTGCTACAGAATGGCCAAGGATAGGCGCTTGATTAAGCGCTATTTTTCCACCAATCCGGTGTTTTTGATGCGTTTTGCCTGGGATTTTTGGCGGATTAGGTTGTTGAAGCGGTCGGCGGTTACTTCTTGAAAATGCTTTTTAGTATCGGCGAGAATGCTGTTGATTCCTTCTCCCTCAGCACCCGCAGGGTATAAAGGAGAAGGTTAGGATGAGGGGGAATCAAATAGGTGTTTCCTAATTGGATTCTCCTCACCCCAGCCCTCTCCATCAGGAGAGGGGGTAGATTAGCATTTACCACATCACCGATTAGAAATCGATTTTACATCCCTAGTCGTCACACCTTTATATAACTGGCGCGGACGGCCGATTTTCAATTCAGGATCGGAGATCATTTCGTCCCATTGGGCGATCCAGCCTACCGAGCGGGCCAGCGCGAAGATGGCGGTGAACATTTCGGTCGGGATGCCCAGCGCTCTTAAAACGATGCCGGAATAAAAATCAACGTTGGGGTAGAGTTTTTTCTCGACGAAGTAAGGATCTTCCAGGGCAATGCGCTCCAATTCCATCGCCAGTTTGAACAGGCGGTCGTCGTTCAGATTCAATTCGTCCAGCACTTCGTGGCAGGTTTGCCGCATCAGTTTAGCGCGCGGATCGTAGTTTTTATAAACCCGGTGACCAAACCCCATTAAACGGAACGGATCGTTTTTGTCCTTGGCTCTGGCGACATACTCACCAATTTTCGACACATCGCCGATTTCTTCCAGCATGTTCAACACCGCTTCATTGGCGCCGCCGTGTGCCGCGCCCCACAGGCAGGCGATACCGGCCGCTACGCAAGCATAAGGGTTGGCGCCGCTGGAGCCGGCCAGTCTTACGGTTGAAGTGGAAGCGTTTTGTTCGTGGTCGGCGTGCAGGATCAGGATTCTATCCAGCGCTCTAACCAAAACCGGGTTGGCCAGATAGTCTTCGCCGGCGTCGCCGTGCATCATGCGCATGAAGTTTTCCGCATAGCCCAACTTGCGTTTGGGGTAGATAAACGGCATGCCGATACTGTATTTGTAGCACATCGCCACCATGGTCGGCATTTTCGCGATCAGGCGAATGGCCGAGATATAACGGTCTTCCTTGCAGGTGATGTCCATTACTTCGTGATAGAACGCCGACAAGGCGCCGACTACACCCACCAATACCGCCATCGGATGCGCGTCGCGGCGGAATCCGCTGTAAAATTTAATCAGCTGTTCGTGTACCATGACATGCTGGCTGATAGTGGTGACGAAGCCTTTCATTTCCGAGCCGTTGGGCAGGTCGCCGTTCAGCAGTAGATAACAGACTTCCAGAAAATCGCATTTTTCCGCCAGTTGTTCGATGGGATAGCCCCGATACAACAGCACGCCGGCGTCACCGTCGATAAAGGTGATTTTTGAAGTGCAGCTGGCGGTGGAGGTAAAGCCGGGGTCGTAAGTAAAATGGCCGGTCTGCGCGTACAAGGAACGAATATCGATGACGGACGGGCCCATGGTGCCTGGCGTGACCGGTAATTCGATAACGCGGTCTTGGTCATCCTGTTTTAACGTCACTTTTTTATCAGTCATGTCAAATTCTCCGGAGAGCTAGCTGTTGAAAAGGGGATGGTTTGTATTCTATTGCAAATAGCGAATAAACACAGCTTTAGATCAGGATTGTTTACGAATTAATAAAAATAGAGATTGTTTGATGGGTTTCGCTTTGCTCTACCCATCCTACAAGTCTAATTTTATGTAATTCCGTAGGATGGGTAGAGCGCAGCGAAACCCATCGTTAACTTCTTAATAGGCTAACCATGACCGAATACCGACGTCATCGAGTCCAAGGTGGCACTTATTTCTTCACGGTAAATCTGGCTGATAGAAACCAAACACTTCTGACGGATCATATTGAAGTTTTGCGACAATCCTTGCGTACGGTTAAACAAAAACATCCGTTTACAATAGAAGCTATTGTCGTGTTGCCGGAACATCTGCATGCCATCTGGACTTTACCCGATGGTGACGATGATTTCAGTTTGCGTTGGCGACAGATCAAGTCCGTGTTTTCCAGGCATTTTGAAACAGGTGAAAAAATTTCCAACAGCCGTATGCTTAAAAATGAGCGAGGAATTTGGCAAAGACGATTTTGGGAGCACCGTATAAAAGACGATAACGACTTTGCCCGGCACGTGGATTACATTCATTTCAATCCGGTGAAACACGGTCATGTCGCAACCGTCGCGGGTTGGCCTTATTCGTCGTTTCATCAATTTGTATATCAAGGGATTTTGCCAATGGATTGGGGTGGAGTCGCAGGATTGGAAAGTGATTTGGAATTGGAATAGGTGTTTGATGATGGGTTTCGCTTTGCTCTACCCATCCTACAACTCTAATTTTATGTAATTCCGTAGGATGGGTAGAGCGCAGCGAAACCCATCGCCAACGTCAATAACCCGGCAAAAAATTAACGGTTTGAAATGGGAGGATATTATGGGACGCTTCGTTTTTGTGCTGCTGCTATTGGTTGGGCAGGCGTCGTTGCAGACAGCAAGGGCTTTGGACATGCAAGATGTTCCGGAACCGCTAAAGCCCTGGGTCAACTGGGTGTTGGCCGATGAAACCCAATACCGTTGCCCGTTTTTCTTCGACGATTTTCAACAAAAGCATTGCGCCTGGCCGGGCGCGCTGCACCTGAATTTACAAGCCAAGCACGGCAGCTTCGTTGCGGACTGGACCGTTTACCGCAAGGATTGGATTGTCTTGCCGGGCGACACCCAACATTGGCCGCAAGCCGTCTTAGTCAACAAACAAACCCAACCGGTCGTGGAAAAGGACGGCAAGCCGACTGTGCAATTGCCGGCCGGCCGTTACCAGATTAGCGGCGAATTTCTCTGGGAAAATTTACCGGAACAGCTAGCCCTGCCCGAGGCCAGCGGCCTGATTCAGCTCAGCGTCAACGATAAGCCGGTCGTTTATCCGCAAATCAAACAAGGTGCGTTGTGGCTGAATACCGAGAACGGCAATACTGCTGATCGGGAGCAGGATAGGCTGGACCTGCAAGTGTTCCGGCACGTGTTAGACGAGGTACCGTTGCAAATCATCACGCGTCTGGAATTGGAAGTATCCGGCAAAGCGCGGGAGATCGAGTTTCCCTATGCCTTGTTGCCTAATTTTATCCCGGTGGCACTGAATAGCCCGCTACCCGCTCGTTTGGACGGCAATGGGCGATTGTTGGTGCAAGTGCGGCCGGGGCGCTGGAGCATCGATATTCATGGCCGTCACCCGCAAGCTTTGACGCAACTGGATTTGACTATAAAAGATGAGAACTGGCCTGCCGACGAGTTATGGGCATTCCAGGCCGCGCCGGCCTTGCGTTTGGTGGAGATCGAGAATTTGACCGCGATAGACGGCAGTCAAACCAATCTGCCCGCCGAATGGCGGCATCTGCCTACCTATCAGATAAAGCAGGGCGAGAGCATGGCGTTTAAGGTAATCCGCCGAGGCGACCCGGAGCCCGAGCCGAATCAACTCAAGCTGAATCGCACGCTGTGGCTGGATTTCGAGGGCGGCGGCTACACCGTCAGCGATAACATTACCGGCAGCATGAGCCGCGACTGGCGTCTGAATGCATTGCCTGAACTGGGGCTGGGGCAGGTGCAACTGGACGGTCAGAGTCAATTGATTACCCAGGTGGCCGATGGCAGCCAGGGTGTCGAAGTCCGGCGCGGGGCTATCCGCCTCAATGCCGATAGCCGGATCGAAGCCGATTTGAATGTCCTCAACGCCAGCGGTTGGCAACAGCGTTTTCAACAGGTGCAGGCCGAACTCAATATCCCGCCCGGCTGGCGTTTGCTGGCGGTCAGCGGCGTGGATAATGTGCCGAATAGCTGGTTAAACCGCTGGACATTGCTGGACTTGTTTTTGGTCTTGATCGCGGCATTAGCGGTGGGGCGGCTCTGGTCGCCGCAATGGGGCGCATTTGCCCTGCTGAGTTTGGCGCTGATTTGGCATGAGACTGACGCGCCGCGCTTGATTTGGCTGAATGTGCTGGCGGTGTCGGCTCTGCTGCGGGTATTGCCGGCGGGTAGCTTTTGGCAATGGTTGAAATGGTATCGCAACGCCAGCTGGCTGGCGCTGCTGATGCTGACGATTCCGTTCATGATAGACCAGATTCGTATCGGTATTTACCCGCAACTGGAACTACCCGGACAACCCATTCAACGCCTGCATTCGGTGGTGAGTGCGGCAGCACCGATGGCGATGCAGGCCGAGCAGATGACGGATTCGGCGATGGAGCCGGAACTGAGCGAACTTGCCGAAACGAAGCGCGAGTATTTAGCTAAACCCAAGGCGTCCAGTTCTTACGGCGGCAGCGCGGCCAGTTTGCAACGTATCGATCCGGAAGCTAATCTGCAAACCGGCCCCGGTCTGCCTCATTGGGGATGGCACAACGTGCATTTAAGCTGGAATGGCGCGGTCGATAGCGGGCAGCAAATCCGGCTGTGGTATTTGTCGCCGTTTATGATGATGTTGCTGCACTTTGCCCAAGCTGCGCTGGTGGCGGTATTGGTTTTGAAAATGCTCGGTGCCATCGCCAGTGACTGGCGCTTGTCCTTGCCGAGTTTGACCTGTCTGTTGCTGTTGCCGCTGTTGATGTCGCCCAACGAAAAGGCCTATGCCGATTTGCCAGACGCGCCAATGTTGGAGCAACTGAAAACCCGCTTGCTGCAAGCGCCGCAATGTCTGCCCAACTGCGCGCAGATAGCCGACATGCAATTATCGGTTAAGCAGGAGTTGCTGCGCATCGAATTGCAATTGCATGCGCAGCAGGATCTGGCGGTACCGTTGCCGGCTCAGCTTGAGCAATGGTTTCCGGAACAGGTCAGCGTCGATGGCGGCGAGGCGCAAGCCTTGATCCGGCAGGATGACGGCAGCTTGTGGCTGGCGGTGACGCAGGGCGTACACAAGGTAACGATGCAGGGCCGCTATGCCGCGCAGGATAAATTTAGTCTGCCGTTGCCATTGCCGCCGCAACACACCAGCGTCTCAGCCGATGGTTGGCGGGTGGACGGTTGGTATGAAGACGGCAAGGTGGGTCCGCAACTGGAGTTCAGCCGATTGCAACCCGATAATGGGCCGAAAAATAAGCTGCAACAAACCGCTTTGCCGGCGTTTGTGCGGGTGGAAAGAACCTTGCATTTGGGTTTGGATTGGCGCGTGACCACCCGAGTCGAGCAATTGGCCGGCGCGCTGAGTCCGGTGTTGCTGGAGCTGCCGTTATTGCCGGGCGAAGCGGTCACCAGTCCGCAGGTACGAGTCAAGGACGGGAAAGTGTTAGTCAACATGGCGGCCGGCCAGGCGACGCTGGAATGGGAGTCGGCGCTGGCAAAAACCGGGCAACTGGCATTGCAGGCTGCCGATACATCGCAATGGCACGAGGTATGGCGCGCCGACGTCAGTCCGATTTGGCATTTGCAGGCCGACGGCATTGCGGTGGTGCATCATCAGGATGGGCAGGGCCAGTGGTTACCGGAATGGCGGCCTTGGCCGGGCGAGCGGGTCAATCTGACTATCAGCCGTCCGCAAGGGGTGGCAGGTGCCACTTTGACCATCGATAATAGCGAATTGACGGTCAAACCCGGACAGCGTAGCGAAACGGTGGAATTGAGCTTGAGCATTCGCAGTTCCAAAGGCGGACAACATCCCGTAAAACTACCGGAGCAGGCGGAATTGCAAAGCGTGACGATAGACGGGGTGAGTCAACCGATTCGTCAGCAAGGTGCGACGGTGAGCTTACCGATACATCCCGGTACTCAGCAAATTGTGTTGAATTGGCAGACAGCCAAAGAACCCGGTTTGCTGTTGCGTACGCCGCTGGTCGATCTCGGCGTTGCCAGCGTTAACAGCCGCATTCAATTGCTGATGCCGCAAGAGCGTTGGTTGCTGTGGACCTTCGGCCCAAAATTCGGGCCGGCCACTTTGATCTGGGGCTTATTGATAGTGCTGGCCTTATTGGCGGCGGGTTTGGGTAAGCTGAGTATTACGCCGTTAAAACATTGGCAGTGGTTTTTGCTGCTCATAGGCTTGAGCCAGTTGCATATTGCCGCAGCGTTTTTGGTGGTGGGCTGGTTGTTTGCGTTGGGTTTCCGCGCCGGCCATGCGCCGGAGCGGCCGCGCTGGTTCAATCTGGCGCAGATCGGCTTGGCCGGTTTGACCTTGCTGTCCTTGTTACTGATCGCGATTGCGGTCGAGCAAGGTTTGTTGGGTAGTCCGGATATGCAGATTGCCGGGAATCAATCTTCGGCGACCTTGCTGAATTGGTATCAGGATCGCAATGGTCCGCAGTTGGCCATTGCCACGGTAGTCAGCCTGCCTTTACTGGCCTACCGGATTTTAATGCTGGCTTGGTCTTTGTGGATGGCCGCAGCCTTGTTGAATTGGCTGCGCTGGGGGTGGAACTGTTTTGCCGGTGGCGGGCTTTGGAAAAAGTCGCCGGTCCAAGCTGTTGTGCCGAAATGATCGGGGGCTAATCGGATTATCCCTCGCCATCAATAGGCTGCTGTAAATGACAAACGTAGGTTGGGCAGAGCAAAGCGAAGCCCAACAGCATCAAACTGTTGGGCTTCATTGTATTCAGCCCAACCTACCTTTTACGACAGCCTCATCAAGAGAGGGGCTGAACTCAATAGCTCAGCGCCAACTCATGCTCATCCAGAACTAACCGGGTTTTGCCCTGGTTCATGTCAGTGTGAGTCGGCCGAGATTTTCCGGACAATAACTGAATCATTTCCGCCGGCAAGACATGTTCGGAGCCCATCGGACACTCTTCGCTGTCGATTTTATTGGCGATGCTGCCTCGCGAAAGCATTTCTCTAATTCGATTTAACACAACAAACTCCTCACATAAGGGCAAAAATCATCAGTCGAGTATAGAGTCGGCGCGTGACAAAAATATGACAAGGCATACTGTGTCGTCTGCCCGGAGACCCTTACCTGGAGGGTATTTCGGTGGTGGTCTCTTCGGTTTGTCGCTCGTCTTTTCTGCCCGTAAGGCCCGAACCAGCAGGGTAATATTCTTAATCCGATCATAATCTGCCCTTAATTCTGTTTTAAGCCAACCTCCCTAGAATTTCCCGCAACTGAATAATTTCCCAACAAGGAGTCGTATATGTTCAGAATGACAAAAATCATGTTGATCGGTTTGTTGTTTTCGTCAGTGGCTTTGGCCGACGACGATTGGGGCGAGCATCGCCATCATCGCCACCACCATCATGGTCACGGTTACGGCCGTGAGTACTATCCGGCTTACCCTGTGGAGCGCGTTTACGTGCCCGAGCGAGTAGTGGAATATGTGCCTATGCAACAGCACTATTACGCGCCACCGCCACCACCTCCTGTTAGATATGGCGGTTACGACCAGCGTTCTCCGCAGGGCCTGGTCGGCGGTTTGGTCGGTAGTGCGATGGGTTATGAAATGGGCCGGGGCGACCCATTGGCGGCCGGTATCGGTGCTGCGGCCGGTTCGTGGATTGGCAATGGGATGAACAGATAATGAAGAAGCTAACAGTCTGTTCACTAACTGCCGGTTGTCTGCTGTTATCGGCTTGCGCTTCGCAAACTGGTTGGACGCCAACCGTCGACACTTACAACAACCAAAACTCTTATCGCTTGAATCAGGATATGCATGAGTGCCAGCAATTGGCATCGCAAGCGTCGGGGGGCACCGCGAAGGAAACCGCGATAGGAGCCGGTGTTGGCGGCCTGATTGGCGCGGCCGGCGGCGCCGCTTTGGGAGCTGTGCTCGGCAGCCCTGGAAAAGGCGCGGCTATCGGTGCAGCTGCCGGCGGTATCGGCGGTGCATCCAAACAAGGTATTCAATCTGAAGACCGGTATAAAAACGCCTACAACAACTGCTTACGCCAACGCGGCCATCGGGTAGTCAACTGACCAACACGTCAGCAGAAACCCGTTCGGCAATCTTTTCTGAATTTTTCAACTCAATCCATAGAAGACTGCTTGTTTAAGCAGCCTTCCACGCGGAGAAACAGTTATGTTTTTAGACACGGTATCGGCTTTTTCAAGCCGATTTAGCCTCAACGTGCTGCGATGGCGTGCGGTTATGCCGCTGATGTTTCTTAGTCTGCTTAGTGCTTGTTCCGGTATTCCAACGCTGCAACGCAATGACGATCAAGCTACGCTGCCCGGTACAACCAAAACCACTTACACTAAATCTTACAAAGTTAAAGGTAAAACGTATTCACCCATGCACAGCGCGCTGGGTTACAAAGCGCAGGGCCTGGCTTCCTGGTATGGCGCAGAATCCGGTAATTTTACTGCCAACGGCGACCGCTTCGATCCGCGCGGCATGACGGCGGCGCATAAAACGCTGCCCATCCCCTCAAAAGTTAGGGTTACCAATCTGCGTAACGGCCGATCCGTGGATGTGGTGATCAACGATAGAGGGCCTTTCAAGGCTAATCGACTTATCGATCTGTCCCAGGGCGCGGCGGAACAGATCGGCATGCGCGGATTGGCGGAAGTGACGGTGGAATATTTGGGAAGTTAGGCTTGTTGCAGAATTTGTAACTATTCAGAGAAAAGCCCAACAGCCCTTTTCAAGAGGGTGTGTTTAAGGCGATGAGAATCAAAAAAGGTATTTACATCTCCTTACCCTAGCCATCTCCCGGAGGGGCAATGCAACTTGCAGGTGCGAATTTATTCGCACTATATGCACCAAAGGTCGAATAAATTCGACCCTACAACATGTCCAACTCCTAGCTTAACGTCATTGCTCTGAGGGTGAGGTTCCTAATTGTTACGCCGCCTTCGCACCGAAGCTACTTGCGTTGCGACGATTCTGTACAGCTGTGTGCTATACGTTTTTGTGTCGTTCTTCCACCATCGCATCGATATATTGCATCACCTCGGCGCTGGCGGCCTCGGCCAGTTGCATTTGCCGAATGATTTCATCGAGCATGCCGGGATCATCTACCCATTTGTCGCGAGAAACTTCATAAGCCCTTTGTGTCGTTTTATGCACGTCGGCATGTGGTTGATTCAATTTGGCGTAAGCGCTGGTCGAACGGAATTTTTCATAACCCAGTCCCTCGTAATACCATTTTCCTAACCGGCAATTATGGTTGTCTACCATGATGGCTTGGTGATGAGGGCATTCGTTGGCTGTTTCGACGGCCACATAGCCGTTTTGTTTGTAGACCACATGATCGAGTTTAGCCAGGACGCCGAAAGATTTGTCCTTGGCATAAGAAATGTAATCGACCGAGATCTTCGCGGATCGGGATAAATTGGAAAACTGTTGGCGGAAGGAATTGACTTGCGCCAGTATCTCTTGCGAAAGCGAGGAGGAGCTTTCCGCTTCGGTTTGCATTTGTTCAACCCGTTTATTAAAAGACTTGAGGGTTCTGGATACCTCCAATGCGGCGTTTTTGGTATGTTCGGAGAGGTTTTTGACTTCGTCCGCGACCACCGCGAAGCCTCGGCCGTGCTCGCCGGCGCGTGCCGCTTCTATCGAGGCGTTTAAGGCCAGCAGATTGGTTTGATCGGCAATCCCGGTAATCATCGATAAGGATTCGGTGATTTTTTTGCTGTCGTTAATCAGCGCGCCGATTACATCCGATACCGAATGCACATTGGAGTTGATGTCGGACAGGGAGTTACTGATGGTTTCCACGGCGGATAGGCTGGCGTTGGCGTTCTCGCCTGTTTCCACTGCAATATTTTCTACCTTTTGCATTTGCTCGGTGATATTGAGCAAGTCGCTTTGATTACCTTTCAGATTGTTGAGCAGATTGTTGGTGTTGAGCGCATGCAGGCCTGCCGATAAACGTCGTTTGATCGTCAGTTTGTCGTTTTCATCCATCAACTTGATGGCGTCGTTCATATTCTTTGCAGACTGTTTCAGTATCCCCGGAAAGCCGTCAACCAGGGCATAACGGTCGTAATTGCCTTCTGCGGCGTGTTTAAAACAAGAGTTCATTTCCTTGAAATAAGACTCCATGATGTCCAGGGTTTCATTGAGCTCCCAGGCTATCTTGCCGACTTCACCCATGCCGCGCGTTTTGGTGACGCGATGATAGAGCTGGCCTTGATTGGTGTGTCTCAGCACTTCTTCTATCCGCTCTAATACCAGCAGACATTGTTTGCCGGCGTGCCAGGCGTCCAAGGCCACCACTGGCAACGGCAGCAACAAGCCCAGTATCAGCCAGGAAAAGCCATGTGCCATAAGCGTGTAGATGAAAACGGCAACAGCGGAAAACAGAATGGCGGCCACTGCGTAATTAAGCTTGGTTCTTAAAAACGGAATATTGGCGTTGGAATTCATGGCTTACACTCCGTCGGGTTTATAAAGGCTTAACACCAAGCTATTGTAATTTTTTGCGCCGGCTTGCTTGACCACGTCGAATAGATATTCCAGAGATTTATCCGGGGCATCTTTAACCAAATGGCGTTTTTCTATAACCAGCATTTCCCGATAAATCGGGATGATGACTTCCAGAGCGTTACGGGGGGGATTACGGCGTACCGAATAGTAACCCTGCAATTTACCGTTTTTATCGTAGTCCGGAGTAATGTTGGCAAATACCCAATAAAATCCACCGTCCCGGCATAAATTTTTGGCAAAACCGAAAAATTCGTCACCGGCTTTTAGGGTATTCCACATAAATCTAAATACGCCGCGCGGCATGTCCGGGTGTCTGATGATGTTATGTTGTATGCCCAGCAATTGATGTTCCGGGTAGCCGGCAATTTCCATAAAGATGCGATTGGCATAAGTGATGCGCCCTGAGGTGTCGGTTTTGGAAACGATAAAATCGTCATCCGCGAGTTTTTTTTCGTTCTTGTTAGGGGTGATAGTCGGCTTCATATTCCGTACCTTAATTTGGGGCTATTGGTGGTCAGTCCATGCATGTTCTGCGCGAAAACCGGATGAGCTTGATCATGACCGCATCGGACATTGATTCGATCCGGGGTTGTGATAGCCGCGCATGTTGTGGGGTATTCGCTCGCCACACAAGATTAGCTCAATTGAGCAAATTAATCAGGAGGCGTTTGATTGAAGTTGCTTCGAAAGGTTTGTCCAGTATGGCGGATACTTCGGATTTCTCTATCGCTGCCAAGCGATTTTGGTTTTGCTCGCTGGTGACCATCAGAATGGGTACCGAGCCGCGTTCGGGGTGGTTGCGAATATGGTCTATCAACTGTAAACCGTCCATTTCCGGCATGTTGTAGTCGGTCACAACCAGGTCGAAATACTGTTGATTGAATAGTTGTAAACCCTGTTTGCCGTCGTGAGCCGTGACGATCTGATAGATGCCGATGTTTTCGAAAACTTTGGTGAGATATTTCAACGAGAATTCGCTGTCGTCCACCAGCAGTACCCGCAGGTCTTCGATATCCAGATGCGTCAGGTTAAGTTTTTCCGGGCGAACATATTCCAGCGTGGAATGAAGGGCAGTTTCCAGGGCCTGACGGGTAAACGGTTTGGGTAATATAGCAATCGCGCCGGCCTGGCGGATCGGTTCCAGATATTTGATATTAGTCTCGCTGGAAATCAGCAAAAAGGCCATTTCATACGAGGCGTCGTCATTGCGCAGTGCATGGACCAACTCCACGCCGGTCATGTCCGGCAGATACATTGAGCTGATAATCAGATCGGGCTGGGAGTGCTGTAAGCGTTCGAATAACTCGGCGCCGCTTTGCACACAGGTAATATCGTTTATCTCGCAGTCGTGCAAAAAGTGGGAGATGATTTGTTGCTGAGTATGAGATGGTTCGACGAGAAAAACCTGAAGATTGGCAAGCTGATGGTCTGTCATGGATTAGTGGTGTTTCATGCAGTACAGGGTTAAACCAATATGCGCTTGTTTGGCAAAGTGCTTGGCTGCGATGAAATCCTCGCGAGTTAAGGGTAGTCCATGAATAGAGTGGTCGCAATAAATAAGGCCCACGGTCTTTTTTTCCGCATAAACCGGAAAAACGAAGCACTCGTATTCGCCGATATGTTGGCGGATCTGCGGGGTGTAAAGCTCATGATGTTGCTGGGGAAACAGCCAGACGCCTTCTTGCTGTTGTAAGGCGTGAAACAGTAAGTTTGCCGAGGCTTCGGAATTGTATATGCGGATTTTTTGGTCGAGCGCGATGTTATGCCAGCCCAAGGAAAACTTTTCGTTCAGCGTCTGTTTATCCGGGCTGAGCAGCATGAATAGGGTTCTGTCCATTTCCACACCCCGATGTATGCCTTCCAATACCATTTCAAATAGCCCATTCAAATCGATCTGACCGCTGATATGGCTGCTGATGTCTTGCAAAATTTGAAATTGCAGCTGTTTCTTGTCGGCCTTTTCCTCTTCCGCTTCTTCGAACTTGGCGATGATAGCTTCGGTGCTGATGAATTTGGAGGCATCATTGGCGCCGAACTGCCGGGCAATGTGCACCGCTTCCAAGGTGTTTTTGTCGATCTTGGCTTTTAGGGTTGCCGGCGGCAGGCCGGAAAACTCAGCAACTTTTGCCAGACAAGCCTGCATGGCTTCCGAGTCTTTGCCCGATTTAAGTGCTGCGCAAATCTGGTGGCCCAGTTGCACCATTTTCACCCGTCTCTCCGCGGAGTCCGGTTTGGCGATGGCTTCTTCGATCAAGCCGCTCAGACACCAGGATTTACTGAGTTTTTTGCCCAAGTCCTGCAAGGTAAAGCCCAGTATTTTTTTCTCGGCCTCGCGATTGTTCAGCCCGCTTTTTTCGATTTGCTCATGGACTTTTTTGGATTGCGGATTGCCGGAGCACCAGAAGGCAATGTGGCCGATATTGTGCAGCAGAGCAGCCACAAACACCTCTTCCGGCGAAGTGTCGCCCATGCTTAGTGCCAAGTCCTTAGCTTGCACGGCGGCATGCAAGGCTAACGCAATTTCTCGATTGGCCCTGTCCTTGTTGGTGGAGGACAGCATCGCTTCAAAAAACGAGCAGGCCAGCGTCAGTTCCCTTATCACCTCCGCGCCCAGCACCACGATGGCCCGCGACACGGTGCTCATCTTCTGTTTGGAGGGATTGTAGTAAGGACTGCTGCCAACTTTAAGCAGTTTGGCGGTGAGATTGGGGTCTTGCAGAATCACCGCCGCCAGCTCAATGGCGCCCTTGTGCCTGTCGTCCAACGCCGCGTAGATGTTATGCGCGGTGTTGGAGAAAATCGGCATTTCCTGCACGCGGAGCAACTCTGTCCATTCGTCCAGAGTTTGCGGTGGCTTCTGCGCGGTGCCGGTAGGGGTCATTGGCTTATAAG
This sequence comes from Methylomonas methanica, assembly GCF_001644035.1. Lineage (GTDB taxonomy): Bacteria > Pseudomonadota > Gammaproteobacteria > Methylococcales > Methylomonadaceae > Methylomonas > Methylomonas methanica_A. The sequence goes on along the minus strand of NZ_LUUG01000071.1, from coordinate 57,382 downwards.
GCTTTGATTTTGGCGAATTGCTCGTTCAGATTTTTTAAGGACGACTGCAAGCCCGCCAGTTTCTCGCGCTCTTTCTCGATGACTTCCGGCGGCGCTTTATCCACAAACGCGGCATTGCCGAGTTTGCCTTCGATACGCGGTAGTTCTTTTTCGATGCGTTGAATTTCTTTTTCCAGTCGAACCAGTTCTGCGTCCTTGTCGATCAAACCGGCCATCGGAATCAAGATTTTCATGTCGCCGACCAGCGCAATCGCTGATTCCGGTGTATTGTCGTCCGCCGCCAGCCAGGTAATACTTTCCAATCGGCCCAGTTTTAACAGGTAGCTTTCGCCTTCTTTCAGGTAATCCCGGTCAGCGGCGCTGCCATTTTGTAATAGTACATTCAGCGGTTTGCCGGGGGCGATGTTCATTTCCCCGCGTATTCTGCGAATCCCAAGGATGAAGTCCATCGCCCATTGGACTTGGGTTTCGGCATTGGTGTTGATCGCCGCGCTGTCGCTTTCCGGATACGGTTGCAACATGATGGTGGCGGCGGTAACGCCAGCTAACGGTCCAACCCGTTGCCAGATTTCCTCGGTAATGAAGGGCATGATCGGGTGCGCCAAACGCAGAACAGTTTCCAGCACGCGCAACAACGTCTGCCGGGTGCCGCGTTGCAGGGTTTCGTCGTCGCTTTGCAGCGAGATTTTTGCCAGTTCCAGATACCAGTCGCAGTATTCGTTCCAGGTAAATTCGTAGATCGCTTGCGCGGCCAAGTCGAAGCGATAGCTATTGATCGCATCGGTCGTCGTAGCGATGGTGCGATTCAAGCGCGACAGAATCCACAAGTCCGCTTGGCTGTATGTGCACTCAGCGCAATCGATGCCGTTATCCTGATCCTCAGTGTTCATCAGCACATAGCGGGCTGCGTTCCAGAGCTTATTGCAGAAGTTGCGGTAGCCTTCGGTACGTTGTAAGTCAAAACGGATGTCGCGGCCGGTCGACGCCAGCGAAGCGAAGGTAAAGCGCAATGCGTCGGTGCCGAAGGATTGAATGCCGTCCGGGAATTGCTTACGGGTGGCTTGTTCGATTTTCTTGGCCAGATGCGGCTGCATCATGCCGGACACGCGTTTGGCTACCAAAGCCTCCAGATCAATGCCGTCGATGATGTCGATGGGATCGAGCACGTTACCTTTGGACTTGGACATTTTTTGGCCTTCGGCATCGCGGACCAGGCCGTGAATGTACACTTCCTTGAACGGCACTTCACCTTGGAACTTCAAGCCCATCATGATCATCCGAGCCACCCAGAAGAAGATGATGTCGAAGCCGGTGACCAATACGCTGGTGGGGTAATGCTTAGCCAATTCCGGGGTTTGCGCCGGCCAGCCTAAAGTCGAGAACGGCCATAAAGCCGACGAGAACCAGGTATCCAGTACGTCTTCGTCTTGCTTTAACGGGTAATCAGCGGCCAGGCCATGCGTGGCGCGGATTTCCGCTTCGGAATGGCCGACATAGGTATTGCCCTGGTCGTCGTACCAGGCCGGGATGCGGTGGCCCCACCAGATTTGCCGGGAGATACACCAGTCCTGGATATTGCGCATCCACTCGAAATAAGTATTTTTCCAGTTGTCCGGCACGAATTTGATCGCGCCGGTTTCCACCGCTTCGATGGCTGGTTTCGCCAATGGTGCGATTTTCACGTACCACTGGTTGGTCAATAACGGTTCGATAACCGCGCCGGTGCGGTCGCCGCGCGGCACCATTAGTTTGTGATCGGCGATTTTTTCAAGCAAACCTTGGGCATCCAGATCGGAAATAATTTTCTTGCGCGCTTCAAAGCGATCAAGCCCGATATAGGCCTCAGGAATAATAGTAAAGCCGTCGTCGTTACCTCTTATCGCTGCATCGACGGTAAAAATATTGATCAAGCCGCCATGCGGTTGATCAGCGATCACTGACATTTGCTTATGGCGAGTCCAGACTTCGTAGTCATTGAAGTCGTGCGCAGGCGTAATTTTTACAACACCGGTACCGAATTCAGGATCGACGTAGTCGTCCGCGATGATGGGAATGCGGCGGCCGGTCAGCGGCAGTTCGACGAATTCGCCGAGCAGATGTTTATAGCGCTCGTCATCGGGATGTATCGCCACTGCCGCGTCACCCAGCATGGTTTCCGGGCGGGTGGTGGCTACCAATAAATGGCCGGTGCCGTTGGTCAGCGGGTAACGCATATACCACATCGAGCCGTTTTCTTCTTCGGACAGCACTTCCAGGTCGGAGACGGCGGTGTGTAACACCGGGTCCCAGTTCACCAGGCGTTTGCCGCGATAGATCAGGCCTTCTTCGTACAATTTGATGAACACTTCCTGCACCGCGTCCGACATGCCGTCGTCCATCGTGAAGCGTTCTTTTTCCCAATCCAGCGACGAACCCATCCGGCGCAATTGGCGGGTGATGGTGCCGCCGGACTCTTCTTTCCATTCCCAGACTTTCTCGATAAACGCTTCGCGACCCAAATCATGGCGAGTTTTACCGTCGGCATTGATGATGCGTTCCACCACCATCTGCGTCGCTATACCGGCGTGGTCGGTGCCCGGTTGCCACAGCGTGTTGTAGCCTTTCATCCGGTGGTAGCGGGTCAACGCATCCATGATGGTGTCCTGAAACGCATGCCCCATATGCAAACTGCCGGTGACGTTGGGCGGCGGAATCATGATGCAATAAGATTCGCTTCGCGCTTTAGCCAAGTCGCCCTCGCTTTTGGCGGCGAAATAACCGCTCTCTTCCCAAAGTTGATACCAGCGTTGTTCGATAGCGTGCGGGGAATAGGTCTTTTCCATGTTTTGTGTCGGATGAGCTTGGGTTTAAATTAGGGTGAGTATTTTAACCGTAAATGCGCAGGGGGATAGAGTTAAAGGCAGTACGGGGGAAGGGTCGGGTTGTTGTTGATTTTTTTCTGTTTGACAGTGATCTGCTATCGGAGACGGGATGCTTGCTTTGGCGCAGGAAAATTATTGTTAGCGAAACGCACGAGCGTATATCATCGCTTCCTGGATGATATACGGAAACTACTTAATTACTTGTTATGCATTAGGCCAACCACCATATGCCGCCACCGATAGAAGATTGGCTTACTCAGCATCAAAAGGATTCTCACTTCTTCCTTGAAAACCTCCGGGGAGCTGAGTTTCATTGGTTCTTCGTTCAAGCGGTCAGTGCACTGGAGCATGATCTATATGTTCCCGCAGTTAGTTCACTGTTCAATGGCGTTGAAGCCACTCTTCGAGTGACACTGCAACAGATTGCTGACCCTCACGTCCCGCAAGTACCTTCACCATATCGAGTTCTTAGCAATCGGCTAATTCTGGACGCACACGCTCACGGCATGCCGGTGGAAAAATTAGCGTTCGCGGGTGAAAGTAACTTCTTTGAAAAACTGCGGTCGGAGAAACCAGCCCGGGTTGATGTCGAAATCGTTCGACTGAGAAACGATATATGCCACGGCAATGTTTTTGAATTCATCAACCGAGAACTAGGTGAAGGAAATTATTTCTTCACCCCGGAATGCCTCCGCGACTTGGCGGTGTCCCTGTTGGAAATTTCCAAACAATGGGCATTGGCACTCGGAAAATTTAGGCATGAGCGGTTTCATGCATAACCCGGCAGTCAACCGGACCTGCGCGAAAAACCGCGCAGGCCTGTTACTTCCACGTTAGGTCTATGAATGGTTTTATACGCAAGCACCCAAATTTGAATCATGGCCTTCGATTGCTCAAGGGCCGTAGGATGTGCTGAACAAAGTAAAGCGCATCGGTCGCGACAGATGCGCCTCCTGACGTCGGCACATACTATTTAGCACTCGTAGCTACGATTGCGCTACGCTAGTCACATTTACCTCGGCGCCAAATCGCCACTCAATCATGAATCTTCGCGACCTTACTCAACAATTCGCTTCAGAAGGCCGGATCGAAGCAATTATCCTCCGTCCGGCACGCGGTGAGTCGGCGGTTGTTGTCAACGAAGCCCGCGCGGAGCCGGGTCGGGGACTACTGGGCGACCGGCGGGCAAATGCCGCTCGTTCCGGCAGACAATCGTCAAAACGCGAACTGACTTTGTTCCAGGCCGAGCATTTACCTATTGTCGCCAATTGGTGTGGACTCGGGGAATTGCAGCCGACTCGGCTGCGGCGCAACCTCGTGGTTTCGGGACTCAATCTTATCGGTATGCGCTCGCCGTTCCCGGATGCGATATTGGAATGGGCAGTGGGCGATGAGGTGATTATTCAAGTCACCGGCCCTTGCGATCCGTGCTCTAAAATGGCTGCTGAATTGGGATTGGGAAGCTATAACGCGCTACGCGGTCACGGGGGCGTGACGGCGCGGATTTCGGCCGGTGGCTTGATTCGAGTAGGTGACCGGGTACGCTTGAACGCGATTCAAAATGTGGAGCCAAAGGGACTGGGTTGAACAGCGTGTAACCCTGTCTACAAAAACGGTCAAGCCCGCTGCCGCTGCAATACCAATGCGGTTTTGGTGAATGCTTGCAATACCGGACCCGCGCCGGCAATAGCCACCGCATCGACCAAACAATACCAGGCGGCAACGCCGCTGGGCGGATTGCCTTGCGGCAGGTGTGAGGCGGGATCAATCTCGGCCCAAGCCCAGGTGCCGGCGCTGGTGCCGACGATTTCCAGCCAGGAAGTGATGAAGAAGGCGCCCAAGTAAACCATAGGCGAGCGGCCCTTGAATAAGTAGCCCAAAAACACCACAAACAATACTGCGCCGATAATGTCCAAACGCCCAAAGCCGCTAAGCCCCCAAGCCACCCAGGTGCCGCAGACGGCAACAACGAAAACCGCAATGCGGCGGGCGTGTTGCTGAAACAAGCCGGAGCGGCCCAGTGCCACGGCGGTCAGATATACCAAGCCATGACCAGCCGGTACATAGGCCGGCACGTTTCCGAAGCGGTAGATATAGCCTTTCATGTAAACGGAAGCGAAATACTCGCCGATTACCGCAAACGTCACCGCCACCGCCACTTGCGTACGCACGTATTTACATTCTCCGCGCAGCCAGGCGATTAAAAACAGCCAGCCGAAAAACGCCAACACGTATTGCATGAACTGCGGGGCGAAACCGTCCATCGTCAAGCAGATGGTGGTGGTGACAAAGGTAAACGCCGCAATCTGGTAATCGCGTTTATGGTGCTCGGCGACGGTATTGGCGGCGGGGAAATGCGGTAAGGAAAAGAAACTCATGGCTTAGACAAAGGCGTAGGCAACGGCGATATAACGCAACACTTTACCTAAAAAAATCGCCAACAGCGAGGATAGTATGGAAAGGCGCAACCAGCCGCCGGCAAAACACAGGCCGTCGCCGACCAACGGCAGCCAGGAAAACAGCAAGGCCCAGCTACCCCAGCGGCGCACGGTGTTTAAGGATTTTTGATGTTGTTTGGCTAAAGCCTCCGCCGGATATTTTTTGGCGGCCCATAGGCCTAGCCACCAAGTCGTCATCGCGCCCAACGTGTTGCCAATGCTGGCGATTGCTACCAACTGGCTGACCGAATGTTGCTGGCTGTTAACCAGATAGGCCAATATTGCTTCGGAACCGCCGGGGGCGACCGTGGAGGAGATGAAGGCGCTGATAAATAATCCCAAAGGACCGAGCGATTCTAACTGCATTTGTTTGGCTCATAAAAAAAGCCCCTGAAACGATTGTTTCAGGGGCTTTTTGTTCAGTCTTTATTTATCCGGTAAAGCAATGACGTTTTTGCCGGATACCATTTTGATCAGTTTGCCGATCAGTTGTATGACATAACCGACGCCATGCGCGACTTGCTCCAGCACGGTGGCGATAATCTCGCCGGCACTCATGCCTTTAAAACGTTTTGCCAGCCAAGGTGCGGCAATAAAGCCGATAGCCAAACCGATCACGGTGGTGCCGGAAATAATTGAATCATCGACTGCTGCAGCCGGTGCGGGGGCTGCCGCGACTGCTGGGGTTGCCACAGGGGTGCTGCTGGGAGCCGGCGCATCAAGTACGGGGTCATAAGGTTTGCCGCTGTAATCGTCCGGGAAAATCGCTGCGGTTACGCCAGGAATGCTGGGTAAGTCTTCGCTGCCTTTGCCGACTTTCAATTGGGCTTTCATGCCTTTTTCCATGTGCTGAGCGATGTCGCAATGCACCAAATAGGTTTTGTCGCCGGGCGGCAGGATCAAGGTACCGGATACTTTGCCGGGACCGCTCACTTCCAAATGGAACATGCCTTTCGGGTACAAATATTTCGGTAAGCCATGCATCATCCATTGATGGCGGATATCATCTTCGTTGATGAAATGTACGGTGAGTTTGGTGCACGGTTCGAATTGAAACTCCTGCTGGTCGAACGCAAACATGGTGCCGGGGAATTTCTCGGAGTATTTGTGTCCGGCATGCACGGTAATTTCCTTGGTCGCGGCGATTTTATCGCAGCCGCCTGGCAAGGTGTCGGTGTTTTGGCCCATGACCATGCCGCCATCCATATCCATCAAATGACCGTCGCCGTGGTTCATCATCTGATTGTGATCCTGGATCTCTTTTGCGGACACAGTATTAACAGACAAGGCACAGACCAGTGTGGCAAGTGATACGAATTTGACCATTATTGCATTACCTCGAAGGGGCGTTATGTATAGCGTCGATTATGCCGCGATAGTTCTGATTGACAAGGCTGCCGGAAAGTACGTTATTCCGCCGCGCAGCATAGGCGGAATAACGATTCTTGCGGCGTGTTTCTTAGATTTCTTTGGCTTTACCGATCATCTCGTCGACTTTGCGTTTAAAGCCGGCGTTAGACAGATAGAATATGTACAAGCCCGCGAACAACACCAGCGCATAAAGGCCATAGCTGGCTTTGCTGGTAGGTTGGCCTGCGCCGGCTTTAAAGCTCATATGAGCATCCAATCGTTCGCCGTTATCTTGCAGTAGCGTGATGTGGATCAAATGTTTGCCTGCTTCTTGCACACCTTGCGGCAGGTTCAGAATCACGGTGCCTGATTTGTGTTTTTCGGCAGCCTGGAAGAACACCCTTTTACCTTCCGGTTCTTTGGTCACTTCAAATTCGATAGCCATGCCGCGATAACGTTGATCTTGATAGTCGAATACCAATTGAGTCAAGGTGTTGGTATCTGGAATGTTGCCGCAGAACTCTTCCGCCGGGTAGGCATTAGGCTGATAGGCGGTGTAATGGATCCAGTGATCTTTTTCCAGTTCGAACTTACATTGGTCAGTGTCGGTACCTGCGGCGCCACCGTGCGCCAACACTGCTGATGAAAAAATCAGGCCCAACAAGCCCAATAAACCGTTTCTTAATATGCGAGAGCTTCTCATAAATACCCTTCCCGTGTTAATAAATGCTGTAGTTTTTATTATTTTTCATGTGGTTATACATGAACGTGTTTAAATCATTGGCGAACGTAACTGCCTGATTTCGATCAAAACAGCGACTAACTCTAGCACATCGCTATAGGCAAAGAAAGGCTATCGTGCCGTAGTTGAGATGATCGATTCAAGCTGTAATTTTTTTTGTCAGCAATCAAAGACAATCCTTATAATGGGGTTATGAATCATTCCTTTAAATTGTCTCTGCCTGTTCAGGTCTACTGAAATATCCCCCTATCCGGTTAATTAAATCACAACAATATGTCCAAATTAATAAACTCTGCCGAATGGAATGCCGTTAAGCAACATCACCGTGAGATTGCCGGCAAATTTTGCATGAAGGATGCGTTCGATAAAGATCCGCAACGCTTCGACAAGTTTTCCGTGACATTTAACGATTTGCTGTTCGATTTCTCTAAAAATCTAATTACCGAAGAAACCTTGCCTTTGTTGATCAAATTGGCTAACCGCGCAGAACTCTCGGCCAAGACCGAAGCCATGTTCTCCGGCTCTATTATTAATACCACGGAAAAACGCGCTGTTTTGCATACCGCCTTGCGCAACCGCAGCAACAAGCCGGTATTGTTTCGCGGCCAGGATGTGATGCCGGAAATTAACAAAGTGTTGGCGAAAATGCGGGTATTTACGGAACAAGTGCGTTCCGGCGCCTGGACCGGCTATACCGGCAAAGCCATAACCGACATCGTCAACATCGGCATCGGCGGTTCCGATTTGGGCCCCAAAATGGTCGATACCGCGCTGGCGCCCTACGGCAAGGACGGCTTGAAAGCGCATTTTGTGTCCAATGTCGATCAGACAGACATCGTCGAAACGCTGAAACCGCTCAACCCGGAAACCACGCTGTTTTTGATTTCCTCAAAAACCTTCACTACGCAAGAAACCATGACCAACGCCCGTTCGGCGCGAAACTGGTTTTTGCAATCCGCAGGCGATCCCGCGCATATTTCCAAACATTTCGTGGCCATCTCGACCAACGTCACCAAGGTTAAGGAATTTGGCATCGACCCGGACAATATGTTCGAATTCTGGGATTGGGTCGGTGGCCGCTATTCCTTGTGGTCCGTAATCGGCATGTCGATTGCCCTATACATAGGTATGGACAATTTCGAAGAGTTGCTGATGGGCGCGCACATTGCCGATGAACATTTCCGCAGCGCCCCATTCGAAAAGAACATCCCGGTCATCATGGGCTTGTTGGGTATCTGGTACAACAACTTCTTCGAAGCGGAAACCTACGCCATTTTGCCGTACGCGCAGTCCTTGAAGTTTTTTGCCGATTATTTCCAGCAGGGCGATATGGAAAGCAACGGTAAAAGCGCCACGATCAGCGGCGATAAAGTCGATTACAACACCGGCCCGATTATCTGGGGACAGCCTGGCACCAACGGTCAGCACGCTTTTTTCCAGTTGATTCATCAGGGTACCAAGCTTATCCCCGGCGATTTCCTGGCGGCGGCGCAAAGCCAATACAATTTACCGGATCACCACGACATCCTGATCTCCAACTTTCTGGCCCAAGCCGAAGCCTTGATGCGCGGCAAAACCGAGGCCGAGGTTAGAAAGGATTTGAGCCACGAGCCCAACTTGGATGACGCCTTGATTGCCTCGAAAATTTTCGAAGGCAACAAACCTTCCAACTCGTTTTTATTCAAAAAACTTACCCCCAGAACCTTGGGCACCCTGATTGCGTTTTACGAACACAAAATCTTCGTCCAAGGCGTGATCTGGAATATCAATTCCTTCGATCAAATGGGTGTGGAATTGGGTAAAGTGTTAGCACGGGCGATTCTGCCTCAACTCAAAACCGAAGACGTCGTCACCGACCACGACAGCTCTACCAACGGCTTGATCAACGCTTATAAGCGCTTGCGGAAATAAGCACAGGGCAATTCACGCAGGGTCTTAGGATTGTAGATCATCCCGGCCCTCTTCGAGGGCCAATGCCATAAACTTAAGGTTTAACCGTTCGTCTTTATGCCCTGCGGGTACTGAGCAAAGTAAGCCATCTTCGGGCGTATGGTGTTACCAAGAAATAGCCACTGTTTGAGACGATTTTTAGATTTTTTGCTCGCTTAAAATTCTACGTTGTCAGATTCTCAAAGGCGCTCGTCATTTTTGCGGATTGCCGAATTCAGACTCAATTAATGATCGAAGCCATGCCTCCATGGCTCTCGATGCCCGCTCTTGTGCCCTTGTGGGTATCCAGACGGGCCTGCGGCGTTGGCTTAAAGCTGGCAAAGTAGCAGTAAGCAATTTTTGTAAGAACTGGTCGAAGTTCCAAGCAGTCTTTCGACAGGCTCAATACCCACAGGGCATAAAGGCGAACGGATATTAAAACGTCAACGCGCCGTATCAATAGACGAGTACTTCGATCATAGGTCGCGTCCACAAGGCAAGCGGCAATTTCATTTACTGCGGGTATTTACCGACCGCTTGATCGCGCAACCTGCATCCATCCGCCAATAAGCTAGGCATTACCTATTTCGATTATCTGCTTTTGAGTCCGATATCTAACCCGAGAATTTTTGGCAATCCTTTAGATTGACGCTAACGAAAAATGTCCGCAATAATCTTTTTTTATAGGAAATTCAAGAAAATCAGGTTATGGAACAACTCACCGATCTCAAAGCCATCCTCCACTCCAAGCGCGCCAACATCTACTACCTGGAAAAATGCCGGGTGATGCAGAAAGACGGCCGCGTCCTCTACCTGACCGAAGCCAAAGACGAAAACCTGTATTGGAATATTCCCATCGCCAATACCACCGTTATCCTGCTTGGCACAGGCACCTCGATCACCCAGGCGGCGATGCGCATGCTGGCTAGTGCCGGCGTACTGGTCGGCTTTTGCGGCGGCGGAGGCACGCCCTTGTTTAGCGGCTGCGAAATCGAATGGCTAACGCCGCAAAGCGAATACCGCCCCACCGAATACATCCAGGGTTGGTTAAAATTTTGGTTCGACGACGCACAACGTTTGACGGTCGCCAAAGCCTTTCAACAAGCCCGAATCGATTACCTGCGCCGGGTCTGGAACAAAGACCGCGACCTGCAAGCCGAAAACATCTTCGCCGACGACAGCGCCATAGCCGCCGCGCTGGACGATTACGCCTCGCAAGTCAAGCAGGCCGGTAAAGTTGGCGATTTGCTGCAACGCGAAGCGCTGCTGACCAAACAACTTTACCGCTACGCCGCCCAAGCCACCAAGCACACTGACTTTAGCCGTGACCACGACGCCACTGACCTAGCCAATGGCTTCTTAAACCACGGCAATTATCTGGCTTACGGCCTCGCCGCCACCACGCTATGGGTGCTCGGCATTCCGCACGGCTTCGCGGTGATGCACGGCAAAACCCGGCGCGGTGCCTTGGTATTCGACGTTGCCGACTTGGTCAAGGATGCCATCGTCCTGCCCTGGGCCTTTGTCTGCGCCAAGGAAAAAATGAGCGAGCAGGAATTTCGCCAGCAAATCCTGCAAAAATTCACCGACCACAAAGCCCTGGATTTCATGTTCGAGCAGGTTAAGCAACAAGCCATCGGGGTATCGGAACCCTCTCCCTCCGGGAGAGGGCAGGGTGAGGGGAATTCACCATGATGGTCACCTTCGTCAGCCAATGCCAGAAAAAAGCCCTGGCCCGCACCCGCCGCGTGCTGGACGCCTTCGCCAACCGGATAGGCGACAACACTTGGCAGACCGTGATTACCGAAGAAGGCCTGCAAGCGGTGAAAAAATTACTACGCAAGACAGCGACGAAAAGTACCGCCGTGTCCTGCCACTGGCTTAGGTCGCGCAGCCGTAGCGAGTTGGTTTGGATAGTCGGCAATCGCCGCCGCTTCAACTCGGAAGGCATCGTGCCGGTCAACAGCACGCAAAAAACGGTCGTAAACAACCACTGGGAAAGCGACTGGCATTATCTGCCGTTGATCAAAGCGCTGACTACTTTAGCTGCGCTATTCCACGATTGGGGCAAGGCATCGCTATGTTTTCAAAATAAACTGTCGTCCAAGCAGCCGCCCGACCCGTTGCGGCACGAGTGGTTATCGTTATTGCTGCTGAAAGCGTTCGTTAACGGCGCAACCGGCGACGCCGAATGGTTAAAGCGTTTGGCGGACGGCGTGATCGACGAACACGCAATCCAGCAAGCCGTCTGCCAAGTCGGCAAAAAGCCGATGGAAGGTCTGCCGGATGCCGCCGGCTTGATCGCCTGGTTGGTGGTTACGCACCACAAGCTGCCGGATTTTAGAAATAAGGACGCCGCCAAAGCGTGGCAAGATGAACCTGCGCTGAGTCTGCGAAAAACCCTTGCCTACATCACCGCTGACTGGGGTTATCAGAACGAAGCCGACACCGACCGCCTGAACCAATGTTTCGAATTTCCCCACGGTCTGCTCAACCAATCCGCTCCATGGCTGACACAACTACAAACGGCGGCGACCAAATTGCAAGCTTGCCTGCCGATGCTGGAACAAACGATGGCCGACGGCAGTTACCGGCTGGTGCTGCACTATTCCCGGTTGAGTCTGATGCTGGGCGACCACAACTATTCTTCGCAAGAGGCCGACAAAAGCTGGCAAAAAATCGTACCGCTTTACGCCAATACCGATAAGCACGGAGAACTCAAGCAACTTCTGGACGAGCATTTGGTGCGGGTCGCAAAACAGGCCGTGACCGTCGCTCGCCGCTTGCCTTTATTCGAATCCGAGCCGCCGCCGGTCTACGACGTAAAGCGGCTGAAACAAAAAAGCGCCGATGCCCGTTTCCGCTGGCAGGACCAAGCAGTTGCGGCCATCAAGGTGTGGAAAACCGTGCGGAATTTGGCGGAAACGCGTTTCGGTTTCTTCGCGGTCAACATGGCCAGCACCGGTTGCGGCAAAACTCTGGCCAACGCCAAAATCATGCAAGCCTTGTCCAAGGACGGTGAAAGTTTGCGTTACGCTTTAGCCTTGGGTTTGCGCACCTTGACGTTACAAACCGGCGATGAATATCGGGCGCGCATTGGCCTGGATAACAGCGAATTGGCGGTACTGATTGGTTCGTGCGCGGTGCTGGAACTGCATAATCAAGCCCGGCAAAAGACGGAAGCCAGCGGGGCTGACGAGAAAAGCGGCTCGGAATCGGCCGAAGAATGGTGGGACGACAACGACGTCGATTTCGACATTCCCGACCAAGCGCTCAGCGCCTTAAGCACGCTATGGACCGATAGGGCCGGCCAAATTGACCAGCGCAAGCAAAAATTCCTCTATGCCCCGGTGCTGGCCTGCACCATCGATCATTTGATGGCGGCCACCGAAACCCGGCGCGGCGGGCGTTACATTCTGCCCAGCTTGCGGCTGATGTCGTCGGATTTGGTCATCGACGAAATCGACGACTTTGATGGTGATGATTTGATTGCTATCGGTCGCTTGATTCACCTGGCCGGCATGTCCGGCTGCAAGGTAATGATTTCCTCTGCGACGATTCCGCCGGCCTTGGCCGAAGGTTATTTCAACGCCTACCGGGAAGGTTGGCGTTTGTTTGCCCAAGCTCGCGGCTTGAACAGCCAAATCGGCTGTGCGTGGATAGACGAATCGGACTGCGAAATCGCCACACTGCAAAACGCCGACATTCAAGCATACCGGCAAACGCATTGGATCTTTGTCGAAAAACGTAGCGCCAAGTTGCAAAACATCCGGCAAAATCCCGCCAAACGCATCGCCGAGATCGTCGATTTTTCTCCGTCCGAGGATAACAGCCTGTCCGTCGAGCAGGCTTTCTTTAAGACGATTCAAGATGCGGTGGTTGAGCAACATCGCCGCCATGGCGAGCCCGACCCGCACAGCGGAAAACGGGTTTCGTTCGGTGTGGTGCGGATGGCGAACATTCCTCCCTGCATCGCATTGACCCGTTATCTGGCGCAATCGCCGGATTGGCCGGAGGATATCGAGATTCGCATCATGGCCTACCATAGCCAGCAGGTCTTGTTATTGCGCCACGAACAGGAACGGCATCTGGATGCGGTGTTAAAACGCGACCAGCCCACCGCAGTGTTCGACGACTCTGTAATCCGCCGGTATATCGACCGCTGCCAAGCCGACAACTTAATTTTCATCCTGGTAGCGACACCGGTCGAGGAAGTCGGCCGCGACCACGATTTCGATTGGGCGGTGGTCGAGCCATCGTCTTATCGCTCCATCATCCAGTTGGCCGGGCGCGTATTGCGGCATCGGCCACACACGCCGAAAGCGCCGAATATCGGCTTGCTGCAATACAACTTGAAAGCGCTGTTGCAAGGCGACGATCTGCCGGCTTTTTGCCGACCGGGCTTCGAAAGCCCGCGCCAGCAGTTGGCGACGCATGACTTGAAACGGTTGATTCCTGCTGAACAATTGCAGGCTATCACCGCCGCGCCGCGTATTCGAAGCAGCGCCGAACTAAGGCCGGCCGAGAATCTGGCCGATCTGAAGCACCATTGCATTCAAAATTTGCTGACCAGCTACGGCCAATGCGGGCCGGAAAGCCTGCAAGGTTGGCTCGGCGGATGCTGGTGGTTGACAGCCTTGCCGCAACATCTGACTCCCTTTCGCCAATCCGATAAGCAGTGCATTTTATTCGACGTGCCAAACGAAAATTTCGATTGGCAGTTCGTCGAGAAACTGCAACAAGGCGGCACAAATACTGTCGAAAATACGTACAAAATCGAGCGAGTGGCACTGAGCGAACGGGAACGGGAAAGATGGTGGCTGCATCGGGATTATGCCGAGCTACTCGAGCGACATGCCGAGGAAAAGGGCTGGACGCCAACCGACACGGCTTTGCGTTACGGCGAAATCAATGTGCGGATTGACGACAACGATCTGCTGTCTGGTGAACGCTTTGTGTTTGCTTATTGCCAGGAGCTGGGGTTTTGGAAGCCTGGTAAAGATCAACGTCGCTAACGCTTAGTTTGTGACGGATTACGGGCCTTCGGGCCGTAAACTGGTCGCCACAGATAAAGCACCTAATTTCTTATTACTTTCGAAGGCGCGAATGATTGAGGGAGGCGTTGAATTTTTTCATTGGAAAAATATCATTCCTGAATGCTAGAGTATCTGAAGGTATTACCTTTTAATAACAAGGTGCTCGCTATGGCCACATCCATCAAGATAGACAATGATCTCAAATTCCGGATTCAGCACTTAGCCGAGTTGCGGCATCGTTCGGCTCATTGGATTATGCGCGAAGCAATCCGCGATTACGTGGAACGTGAAGAATCCAGAGAAAGTTTCAAGCAGGAAGCCTTGGCCTCTTGGCAAGCCTATCAAGAAACCGGCAAGCATTTAACCGGCCAGGAAGTGGGCGACTGGCTGAATACTTGGGGTACCGATACGGATCAAGAGGCACCTGAGTGCCACGAGTAATTGTCACACAAGGGGCGATACAAGGCTTGGAGCGCTGCCGTCGATTCCTTATTGCCAAAAATCCTTTGGCGGCAAAACGTGCGAGTCAGGCCATATCGGGACAATTCCGACTTTTAGAATCGGAGCCCGATATCGGGAGGCCCTTGCAAGACATCCAGGAACTGCGCGAGTTGATTATTCCGTTCGGCGATTCTGGTTATGTGGCGCTCTATCGCTATGAACCGGGTGCCAATGCGATTCATGTCCTAGCTTTCCGCCATCAAAAAGAAGCGGGTTACTAATTTTTTCCGAATTTCATGGCGTCTCTAAATAGGAACGCTATAGGGTGCCTCGGAAAGCTTCATTTTCAAAAATCCGACTCAATAAAAACAAGATTTCCGGTCATGCAGGTTGGGTTGTAAGCGCTCAAACGTCATCGGCAACCATGTTATCGTAGGTCTGCAAGGTTCTAGCCTACACTCTACGGCGCGAAAAGCTGAACAAGGACTGCAAACATGTTGGAACCCTCAGTACAAATTTTTCTGTCGGAACGCCGAGCGGCCTGGCTTAAAGAAAAATTAAAGTCAGCCAAAACCGAAGCCGAGCAACAAGACATCGAACGCGCCGCCGCTGATAAGTTCGACTTGGCGAATTGGTTGCCAGATGCCGCCAAGCGGGCCGGACAATTGGCAATGGTCACACATCCCGGAAAATTCAGCCATCCCTGCGCCAAAACCAGTTCGGTCATAGCCGACGCCGAACGTAAAGCGGACGGCTATCTGCGCACCGGAAACGTTGCCGCCGATTTCGACGTCTTCGGCAACGCTGCGGCGCTGGACGTGCACAAGTTTCTATCCTTGACGCTGAGCGACGGACAAACGGTGTTGGCGCACCTCGAACAGGATACCCCGCTGATCCAACAACAATTCAATATACCGACAGCCTTCCAGGAACTGCGGCAAGGCTTGCTGAGCATCAAATCCGGCGCTGCGGAAACGGTCAAAACCTCGGAAAAAATCAAACAAGTCTATTTCCCGGTCGACGACGATTATCACCTGCTATCCCTGCTGACGCCGTCCGGGCTAATGTTCAAGCTCAAGGAACGCATCAACGTGCTACGTTTTTCCGAAGCCGCCAAACAAGCCCGCACAGACCGCCGCAATCAAATCCATCACGAACAAGGTTTCGATGAAATCTACAATCTAACCGTGATTGGCTTCGGCGGCACCAAACCGCAAAACATCAGCGTATTGAATAACCAAAACGGCGGGACCGCCTATCTTCTGCCTTCGCTGCCGCCGCCTTTGGAACTGCGCGCCACGCAGAAACCCGCGACCAACTTCTTTGCGCAAAGCCTGTATCTCAAGGATTACCAGGACAAATTCAAAGCCCTACATAAATTGTTTCTCGACACTGTGCCCAACAACATCGACGTGCGTGAGGGCCGGGATTACTGGATTTTGCAGATCGTCGAACAACTGATGGAAAAGGTTTGGGCGATTCGCGAACTGCCCGCCGGCTGGTCGGAAACCAGCGTATTACCGCCAGCACAAAAACTTTGGCTGGACGCGGCAAACGCTCAGCGGCGCGACAGCGAGGACGAATGGCTGGACGAAATCATCGTTGCCGTGGTGTCTTGGTTGGGCATCGCTTACAAAAAAGCCGTGGGCGAGCAAAAAGCCATCCCTCTCGGCGACCCCGAATCCAGGGCGTTTCGGCAACTGCTCACCGAACACCGGGAGGTGTTGCGATGAACCGCTTCCTGATCATTCCGCGCCTGAAAATCCACAACGCCAACGCCTTGTCCAGCCCCTACACCATCGGCTTTCCGGCCATGACGGCTTGGCTCGGCGGTGTGCATGCCTTGCAGCGCAAGCTTAACGCCGGGTCGTTCGCCGAACTGCGTTTTAGCGCCTGCGCCGTGTCTTGCCATCAAATTGATTTGCAAACCTACCAAGGCCGGGGCGATTACGTGCATTCCATCGTCGGCACCGGCAATCCGTTGGATAAAACCGGCGACCGGCCGTCTTTCATCGAAGAAGCCCGCTGCCATCTCAATGTCACGTTAGTCATCGAATATCAAGGCGTGGATATGGGCGATACCGACGCCTTTTTAGCCGCCGTGCAGCAGCAACTAACCACAATGAAACTGGCCGGCGGCGACATTCTGTCGTTTCAGAAACCGGAGTTGCTGAAAATCGACGGCGACATCGAGCTCGGCAAACTGACTCGCAAACTGATGCCCGGCTACGTCTTGCTGGAACGCCGCGAACTCATGGCCCAGGCCATGCAAGATGGACAAGATGCCATCGATGCCATGCTCGATTACTTGACCGTCCACCACCGCAGCCAAATCGATGCCGAAGGCCATGTTACCTGGAGCGCCGAGCGCAAAACCAAGGGCTGGATCGTACCGATTGCCACAGGCTTTCACGGCATCGGCGAACTGGGCTTTGCCGAGCAGCAGCGCGACCTAAACACCCCGCACCGTTTCGCCGAAAGCCTGGTCACCTTGGGCGAATTCGTGATGCCGTATAGGCTTAAGCGCCTGGAGCACTTACTTTGGCGCGGCCGCTACGACGCGCAAAACAAGCTGTATTTAATCGAACAACACCCCCGTAACGCTTAACAGCAAGGAAAACATCATGGCAAAAACAGACAAAATCGCCGCGGCAACCGTACTGGCCTTCGAAAAAAAGCTGGTGCCATCCGATGGCCGGCTTTACGGCGCGCATTGGGATAAACGGCATGAAGCGGCGGAACCGCTGAAACTGCAAGAAAAATCGGTGCGCGGCACCATTTCCAACCGCCTGAAAAAAGCCCTGCAAGACGACCCCGCCAAATTGGACGCCGAAGTCGAGAAGCCGAACCTACAAACCGTGGACAGTTGCGCATTGGGCAGCGAACAAGACACCTTAAAGCTCAGCTTCAGCCTAAAAGTGCTGAGCGGCGTCGAGAAACCGTCTGCCTGCAACAGCGCCGAATTCGCCGCCAGTTACCAACAGGCCGCTGGCGGCTATGTCCTGGCAGAAGGCTTTAAAGAACTGGCCAAACGCTACGCCACCAACCTGGCCAACGCCCGCTTCCTGTGGCGCAACCGGGTCGGTGCCGAGCGTATCGAAGTGGTGGTCAGCGTCCGTAACGAGGGACAACAAACCGCGTGGACCTTCGACTCTAAAGCCTTTAATTTGAAAGACTTCGACCACAACCACTCTGATGTCGCCGCGTTGGCCGACAAAATCGCCGCCGCCCTCAGCGGCCAGACCGAATTTTTGCTATTGACCGTCGATGCCTACGCCCAAGTCGGCCAAGCCCAGGATGTCTACCCCAGCGAAGAACTGGTGCTGGACAAGGGCAACAGCAAATCCAAAAAAAGCAAAATCCTCTATCACATTGACGGCCAGGCCGGCATGCACTCGCAAAAAATCGGCAACGCGCTACGTAGCATCGATACCTGGTATCCGGTGGACGAAGACAATCCGTTCATCGGCCCGATAGCCGTCGAACCCTACGGCGCCGTTACCAATCTGGGTAAAGCCTTCCGCACGCCTAAAGCCAAGGCCGACTTTTACACGCTGTTCGACCGATTCGCGCGCGGTGGCGAATTGAGCCAAACCGAGCAACATTATGTGATGGCGGTGCTGGTGCGCGGCGGCGTGTTCGGCGAAAGCGGCAAGGATTGAGTCATGCGCTTTTATCTGGAAATCACCTTGTTGTCCAATCCCGAGCTTGGGCTGAATTTTCTCTGGTCCAAAGTGTTCCAGCAACTGCATTTGGGTTTCGTCGAAATGCAAAACGAGGAACGGCGGGGAGCTATCGGTATTGGCTTTCCCAAATACCGGGCGGAAGAGAAGCGGCTTAGCCTAGGTGACAAATGCCGCCTGTTTGCCGACGATGAATCAACGTTGCAACGCTTTAATGCCACACAGCGTCTGGCCAGATTAAGCGATTACGTGCATTGCACCGGTGTTCGACCCGTACCCGACAAGCTGCTGGGATACGCGGTTTATCGGCGCGCGCAACCCAAAACCAACCCGGAACGATTGGCGCGACGCTATGCCAGACGCCACGGACTGGATTTGGCGACCGCGCTGAACATGACGGTGGAAGTGCGCGCCGCGGTGGAGAACGAGGCTTATCCGCTGGCGTTTCGTTATTGCGATATGCTCAAGCCTTCGGTGGCCTTGCCTTTTATTCGTCTGCAAAGCTTGAGTGGCGGGCAAACCTTCTGTTTATGGGTCGCCAAAACCGAAACCACCGCGCCGGTGGCCGGCAATTTCAACGCCTACGGTCTGAGCAGCGTAGCCACCGTACCGGAATTTTGACCCAAAATTTTCCGCTCTTTAACAATATGAACTAAATCAGCCGGTTACGAACAACAGCTTTACGGATGGTAAAAACAGGTCAAACCGCCCGCAACCCTTGTCGCAACAGGCTTCCCGTTTCGTTATAATCAGTCCGCCGCCGCACAGGCGGCTTAGAAAAAAGCCGTCTCAGCCGGCCCCAACCCCGCCAAGTCCGCCGCCGCACAGGCGGCTTAGAAAATTGATCGGCGATCCTGGCGACGGCGGCAACCGTCCGCCGCCGCACAGGCGGCTTAGAAAAAAGCCATCGAGAAGCAAGTCTCCAATTCCAAGTCCGCCGCCGCACAGGCGGCTTAGAAAGTCTCGCACTGCCCGGTCGAATGCTTCGAAGGGTCCGCCGCCGCACAGGCGGCTTAGAAAGTATCCCGGTTGGTGGGACCGACGCCGATAAAGTCCGCCGCCGCACAGGCGGCTTAGAAAAATATCACGCAAGACAGTTTGAAGCGGATTATGTCCGCCGCCGCACAGGCGGCTTAGAAAAGCATAGCGCCGAGCGTGCCGAGTGGTTGGTTGTCCGCCGCCGCACAGGCGGCTTAGAAATACAAATGTCTTAAGTGCGGGAAACACTTCCCGGAGATTATGGCAACCGTTCAGTGACAGAGCAGTGGATTGCGCGCCGATTCGCCATTTTTGCTGCATATCGCGGCCGAGACCATCTAGTCAGCACCGGAATACAGCCGCCCACATGGTAGTTATATTGCTGGTCGCTATCGGTTTTTACCCGGAAATAAGCGGTCATCCCTAGGCCACCCGGTTTCTATCGTAAATTGGTTTTTTCCCACTCCCAGAGCCCGAACGGTTCTGTCCCTCAGGGCATCTTGAGTCACGGCACGCGCAACACAAGCGCCGCTCAGTTTTTATTCAGCCACCTACAAATAGGCAGGGAACCCTACCAGAGTAGGGTGTTGGGACGCTAGGCAGGTTTGTTAACATGTATTTCGAAGTCCACTATTGGACCGACCATTTTAAATAGGAATTTGCCATGAAAATCAATCTGAAATCCCTTGCACTAGGCTTAATGCTGCCGGTATTGCCGGCTCATGCCAGTGTTATGTATACCTTGGTGGATCTAATGCCGGAGAACACCTCAATAAACTCAGGAGCCGTTTCTATTAATGATTCCGGGCATGTTTTGGGTTTTACCGGGGGTGGTGAAAGCTTTGTTTATAAAAATAACAATGCAACCTTGCTGTCTGTGCCCGGATATTCCAGCCTTACCGGGCTTAATTCAAGCGGTGTGGTGGTTGGCAATTCCGCTGGGCGCGGCATAGTGCACAACAATGGTGTTACCCAGACAATCGGCGGTTTCAGCGGCAGTCCTTTTTCCAGTGTGGCCAATGGCATCAATGACGCCGGGCAGGTAGTCGGCAGCGCCTGGAATACCCAAGGAAATCAGCGTGCGATTATTGCCAGCAATGGCAGCTTGACTGATTTGGGTACGTTGACTGGTGGTAGCTGGAGTGCGGGCAATGCGATCAACAGTAGTGGTCAGGTAACCGGCGCGAGTCAGACCTCTTATGGTGCTCACGCTTTTGTCACGCGTAACGGCCAAATGGTTGATCTAGGCGCGTTCGCCTGGGGTACCAGTACAGGCTATGCCATAAATGACGCGGGCCAGGTAGCCGGCACATCCCATGTAACCAACAACGAAAAGCACGCGTTCATTACCACAGTTGACGATCAGATGCTTGATATTGGTCTGGCCGGCTATAGCAGCGAGGCATTTGGCATCAATAATACCGGTCAAGCAGTTGGGTATTTTGGCGATAATTCCGGCGGGGCGAAACGAGCGTTTGTGACCATCAACGGTGTCATGACCGACCTGAATACGCTGATTTCAGCAAGTCTCGGTTGGACGCTGACAACGGCTTACGATGTCAATAATAGTGGCCAAATTGTGGGTGTGGGTATTGCCGCGAATGGTGTTCAGCGCGCCTTTCTATTAAATCCGGTCACTTCTGTGCCAATACCCGGCGCGATCTGGTTGTTTGCTTCGGTGTTGCTGGGTTTTGTTTCGCGTCGCATGCGTGCTTAGTTCTGACGCTAGACGGGTCGTAGCAGCCTATTTACTCCGGCCATTAACTTCTCAGTTGTCGTCATTGCCGCGGAAGCGGGGAGCCGTTAGACCGCGCAGCGAATCCAATGCCGCAATTGGGCTCCTGCCCGCGCGGGAGTGACGATATGAAAGGGCCGGCTATAGCTATGGCTTTTGTCTGTCTGACCAAGCGCTCAAGTAAGGCAACGATGTAAGAAGACTATAACCGAACGGCCGCAGTGTTGAGGAGCGAAAAAATGCGGCAATCATGGCGGCCCTTCGGAAAGACAAGCGATAACATTCGCTCCCTTCGATCCTTGGACGGCGCTAATGTGCCGCCGATTAGCTGTGCGTTAGGCATATCTTCACGCTCCTATGCCCTGCGTTTTCTTATCTCGGAGCGGTGGAGAATCAAAATGGTACAAAAACTTCTGACGGTAACGCTCTTGTTGATGCTATCCGGTTGCGCAACAACGGCTAATAAAACTACAGCTCAAGGAAGCGACAAAGCAGAGAGCAAAATATCGATGGCTATCGGCCGTGAGACTGGTAATTTTAAAATCACCAACGCACAAGCTGTGGAAGCACCTGCTGGTTATAACGGCATGCAGTACACGGTTAAAACTAACGATGGCGCCACTTTTAAATGCGAAATCTTGGAGCCGTCAGGATTCGGTAAATTCGCGACATGGGGCATGGCCAGCGGCGCGGATGCCATGTGCACGGATTTTACCAAGGGGTCAAGCGACATAGGAAAAACCAACAATGCAAGCTGCAATGCGCTCTTAAAAGCCGCCGGCAAATGCTGACGTAATACCAAGCATGGGGCGCAAGGTGAAGCGCTGCGCCCCTTAGCTTTTCGTTGGACGAATCCACCTCACCTCGTATCCACTAAATCGCACGGATTTTGACCGACCAGGCTTGGGCATTATTTAAAGGCACTCTGAATAATAAAACCGAAGTGAGGCGTTGGATTACTGGCAATAATCTGCTCCCCGGTTGCTTTCCGGATAACATACCCATCAAATATTTTTTCCTGACCACCTTGCAGGTTGCCATACACTTTCACTTTTTCATCCAGAGAAAGGTTTAATTTTTTATTGTCTGGCAACTTTGCCCTGACAAAGATTGAGCCGGAATCGTCTAATAGAGTAAAACCGTTGGCATCGAGCTGGGTGACGGCTCCTTCGATTGTGCTTACCGGCGGCAATGCCAAATTCTTGATTGGTGTCGTGCCGGCACACCCACTAATTGTTAAAACAACTAGAGCCGATAACGATAGAGCCTTAGTTTTCATTGCGACTTTTCCTTTTTGTTGATTAGCTTAACGTGATGGATATGGCATCAAATGCTTTGTAAAGAATCGTAATTTGCCGGATATTCGTCATTCGCTGCTCTAATTGATTGTTTTATAAAACAGAGTAAGGCCACAACGTTTTCTCCAGAAGTAGTTATTTATTAACCCGGCCCTTAATTATCGCCGCTCCCGCTTTCGCGGGAATGACGGCGACGGGGCATTTAAGGGCCGGGTTAACCAATGATGCAAATACTCGGCAATCTGGCTAACGGCTTTAAAGCTGGGCAGCATTATCGGAAGGCGGATGCAGACAGGGAACCCTACCGGAGTAGGGTGTTGGAAATCCGGGGAGGTTTGTTAACATGTAATTGTTTTGCATGTTTTTGGCGCGTCTGATTGGGTTCTAAACCAACAGCCGTAAAGCCGGCCTGATGCCGGCTATTGAGCATAGCGGGGATTATTTGCGTGATAAACAGGACTAGCGCGCTGGTGATAGACGATCATCCATTATCGGCCAGCGGCATTGCGGAATTTTTGCTTTCCCATTGCGGATTTGCCGCGGCGCGGCCGGTGTCTGACGTCGCCGAATTCTGGGCCGCCCTTGATCCTGTCAATCCGCCGTCGTTGGCCGTGGTGGATTTCTGGTTGCCCGACGGCGCGTCACTGGGCTTGCTGGCAGAGTTGAAACAGCGCTGCCCGACCACACGCCTCTTGGCCATCAGCGCCGACGACGACGCGGCGGTGCTGGACAAGGTAAGGCTAGCCGGGGCAGACGGCTTTTTGCATAAACAAGAATCGCCGGAGGTTTTCGGCCGGGCCGTTGCCGCGCTGTTGCAGGGCGACAGCTGGTTTTACGGTGGCGTAAAGTTCGCCGGGCGCGAGTTTCCGAATAAGGAACTGCCGGTCACCGCCGCCGAACTGGGGTTAACCGCCCGCCAGGGCCAAGTGTTGGCCATGATGTTAAAGGGCTTACCCAATAAGCGCATTGCCCTGAACCTGTCCTTATCCGAGCAAACCGTCAAGGAACATGTGAGCGGTATTCTGGAGCGGCTGGGTGCGCGTAACCGGATAGAAGTTATTACCCGCTTGCGTGGCAGGAGGCTGGAATGAAGGCTGCAAAACCCAAGTTGACTTTCGCGGATGTTGGCGCCGACGGTCAGGCTCGGCTGTTGGATATGAGCTACGGTCGTTTGGTCACCGGTGTCAGCACCGTTCCGATTTCCGGTGTGGCTTTCGGCTATTGGCAGTACAGCCTGGGATTGAATCCCCATGGTATGTGGCTTTGGACCCTGTCTTATCTTTTGGCTGGAGTGGCGGTGCGCTTGCAGCATGTCCAATACCGCCGAGACCGAGATCAATACTCATCTGAACAAACTCTCGGCAAGTGGCTGCCAATTGTTAACCGGGTTGCTGTTTTACATGGGCTGGGACTGGCAGCCACTGGCGTGATTACCGCGGGCAGAGTGCCTTTTGAATTTACCTTGCTGCAAGCCGTCATCATCACCGCCATCCTAGCGGCCAATGCCTCGCAACTGTCGCCGGTTTTGGGTATCTATCGGCGTTTCGCGAATGCGGCTTGGTTGCCTTGCATGGCGATCGCACCTTGGGCATTTCCGGATCATTGGCTACTGGTCCTGCCGCTATCGGGGGTGATGCTTTTCACTTTAGACCGGCAAGCCTTGGTTTCACATGGCTTCTTTCTGACGCAGATAAAGTTGGAAGAAGATAGCGCCAAATTGGCCGAAAATTATCGGCTTGCCAAGGATGAAGCCGAAGCGGCCTTACGCGCCAAAAACCAGTTCCTCACCACCGCTAGCCACGACTTGCGCCAGCCGGTGCATGCCATGGGCTTTTTGATCGAATCCATTTCCCGGCGCAATCAGGAGCCGGCGTTGCAGCCGGCTTTGCAAGATCTGCAACAAAGCGTGCAATCGATTACGCAGATGTTCAATTCGCTGCTGGATTTGTCCAGAATCGAGTTGGGCGCCCAGCCGGTGAATCTGCAAACCGTGGCGCTGGACCCACTGATGAGCGGTGTCGCCACGCTGTTTCGGGAAGAAGCCCGCTCTCGGCAAATCGATCTCAGAGTGCGGTTGAGCGGCGGCCGCGCGCTAGTCACTGCCGACGCCATGTTGCTGCGCCAGTCCATGATCAACTTGATGCAAAATGCCTTGCGCTATACGCAAAGCGGCGGCGTGTTGATGGCGGTCCGACGCCGGGGTAGCGACTGGCAATTCGAGGTGTGGGACACCGGCGTCGGCATTGCGGAAGACGATCAGCAACGCATCTATTCGCCATTCTTTCGGCCGGAACATGCCTGGCGTATCGACAATGCCGGTCACGGTTTGGGCTTGGCGGTGGTGGCGCGTTGCGCGGATTTGATGGCGGCGAGTCAGGGTTTAAGTTCCCGGGAAGGCCGTGGCTCACGTTTCTGGTTGCGATTGCCGGCCGCTGCGCAAATCACCGAGCAGCGGCCGGCAGCGCGCGAGCAGAACTTGTTATTGGCCGAGCATGGCGAAACGTTGGGTGGCCGTTGCCTGGTGATCGATGACGAACCGCAAGTGCGCAACGCCTGGCAAGCTTTGCTGAGTGCCTGGGGTGTGGAGACGGCTTGCGCGGCATCGGCTAATGAAGCGCTGGGCTTGCTTGATGGCGGCTTTGAGCCGCAGGCGATCTTTTGCGACCAGCGCCTGCGCTCCGGCGAAAGCGGTTTCGAGTTGTTGCAAGCCTTGCTGGAACGCTGCCCGGAGGCCGCGGGGGCGATGATCAGCGGCGAATTCGACTCGCCGGCCCTGGCGCAAGCCGAGCAGGAGGGGTACTTGGTTTTGCATAAGCCTTTGGACCCAGTGGCCCTATACGCCTTGCTTAGCAGGTTGTTGCCTGCGGTTGCCTCTAACTATTCCTGATGGATGCTACACCGGCCCTTGACCCTGACGCCACGTCACGCTCTATGCTAACGGCACGCATAACGAAGGAGCCAAACCATGTTGCTTAAAGTAGGCGATCTTGCCAAACGCTGCGGACTGACGGTCCGTACTTTGCATCACTACGACAGCATCGGTTTGCTTAAACCTTCCGCGCGTTCCGATAGCGGCTACCGGCTGTATAACCGGGCCGACATTTCCAGATTGCATCAAATTCAAGCCTTACGGCGGTTTGGTTTGTCGCTGGCCGAAATCGGAGACATTTTGGCAAACCCCGGACTGAATCTCGCGACTATCGTCGAACGGCAAATTGAAGCCCTGGATCAACAAATCGCGCAAAGCCAAGCCTTGCGCGACCGCTTGTCCGGGCTACAACTGCAATTGATGCGTGGAGAAGAGCCGGAGCTTGCCGATTGGCTAACTACTCTGGAGATGATGACCATGTACGACAAATATTTTTCCGCCAACGACCTGAAGCGCTTGCCGCTACTGGATATAGACGAGAACTCCACCGCCGGCGAATGGGCGACGCTGGTTCAAGCGGTGCACGAAGCAATGCGGGCAGGGATCGAGCCGGACAGCGCCGAAGCCCAGGCGTTGGCAACGCAATGGATAGGCATGCTGGAGCGCGACACCCAAGGCGATCCGCGGCTGCTGGTCAAACTCAACGCGATGATGGCCGGGGAACCGACGGTACAAGCCAAAACCGGGGTGACGCCGGAGCTTGTTGCTTACATCCAGCAGGCGTTCATCGAGACCAAATT
This sequence comes from Methylomonas methanica, assembly GCF_001644035.1. Lineage (GTDB taxonomy): Bacteria > Pseudomonadota > Gammaproteobacteria > Methylococcales > Methylomonadaceae > Methylomonas > Methylomonas methanica_A. The sequence goes on along the minus strand of NZ_LUUG01000071.1, from coordinate 31,222 downwards.
GACGATCTACGAAAAATACCTTGCACCGGATGAATTCAGCTTCATGCGCGAGCACTACGGCCAGCGCGCCGACGAGTGGCCGCCGCTGATCGCCGCGATACGCCAACACAGGGAAGACGGCACGCCGCCGAACGACTCGCGCATGCAGCAGCTGGCGCGGACTTGGCTGGAATTGTTCCGCGCTTACGCCGGCGATAATCCGGAAACTCATGCCAAAATTCGCGCCGCGAATCAGGCCGAACCTTATCTGTTCTTTGGTACGTTCATCGATCAGCCTTTGTTGACTTACGTGTTTCAGGCGATGGCCGAACTGCGTCAAGGCCCGTTACCGGAGAGCAGTGTAGCCTAGTAGTTTGGCCCTGAAATTTCCGGTCGCCGGTTCCCACGAGAGTGGGAGAGACGGTATTTCTCATAACTTACGGAGTATTCATGACCCTAAAAACGCTAGTTCGCAAGCTAACTTTCCGGAAGATAGTTGCCGGTTGGCCATTGGTTTGGGTGCTTATGGCCGGGTGGCCGGTAGGCGCGCAAGCATCTTATATCTGTCCCAACGGACCAGGGCCTGGCGAAGTGCAGCTGGGCATCACGGGCGGCTCGCATGGCGTTGCCGCGATGCCGGTCTGTGAAGAGAATATTAACAATGTCTACGAATCCGCCGAAGATGCCGAAGCACCGGCACCACGCGCCGACCCTTTGCAAACGCGTATCGGTGCGATGAGTTCGGTGCTGGAAGCAATGTCCATGGGCTATGACCGCTTACATGACGCGCTCAACAAAGACCCGGAACTTAAAGCGATGGGCAATGGCATGTGGCAATATCAGCAAAACGGGCAACCGCCACGTCCGGGTGAAGGTTGCAGCGCGCTTTATACCAACCTCAAAGGCGCGCTGGTCTTGTCCGGCCCCGATGGCGACTATAAAGGCGCGCTGATGACTTTTTGGGGACCGGATATTCCCAGCCCTCAAGCGGTCGGCACCATCAAGGTTACGCTGGATCAAGCGGACGGCCAGCCGCAAACGGTAACCGCCTTCAACTATGCCTCGCCAAACGGCAAGGTCGGAGCGATTGTGCTGGCGGTGCCGACGATACAGGCGCTATTGGATAATATGACCGACCAGCAATCTTTTGATATTGCTATCGACGGCAAATCCGTGATTCATCTTGAATGGCAACACGGACTGGCAGCGCGCGACCAGTTACGCCGCTGCGTGGCCGGGCAACTCCCTGATTCGCCAAAACGCTCACTCAATTAGTTGTAAAAAATCGCTGTTCGGCTTGCCGAAAACTCAAACCTAAAATACCCGATTTTTGCATGGATTGTTTCAGCGAAAAGGCCAGCGCCGAGGCCAGTACTCGGGAGTAATAAGGCAGGGCTTCCAGGTATACCGGCAATACATCGTCGATTTTTTCGGCCTGTTGCAGTTTTTCTTCCAGTTGCCGGCGGCGAGCGGCGATTTCCTGCAAGAATGCGCTGTCATTGGCGCAATCGCTGGACAACTCCAAGGTCCAGGTTAGATCCAACTGCAATTGGCAAGCGCCTATAAAGCGTCCTGATCGGATCGCTGACCATTGCTCCGGCGCAATTAAGGACAGGCGGTACTGGCTGTCTTTAAGGTAAAGCCAATATGCCTGCCCGGTAGTGGGTTTAAAGCGAATTTGGCTGTTTAAAATAAACAGCGAGGTGAACAAATCGCTACTAATCTGCTGAATGTTCTTGGCGGATGCAACCAACTGCGTCTTGGCTTGCTGCAAGGTTTCCAATATTGCAATTGATCCCTTGCCCTGGGGATTTGCCGGTTTACTCATTAAACTCATAGTTCCAGGTGTCCGTTAAGGGTGGAAGAAACAGTTTGCCAGCAAATAGCAATAAATCGCTAGCCGTGAATCCAGTCAGAGCCTATCCAAATCCTCTACAACCGCTTCCGCGCGCCGCACTATTGCATCGCGCTCGTTGCTGGTAAAGCGGTTCAGGTTGCGGTAGACCATACTCAATCGCGGGTTGCGGTTCAATTTTTCGTGATGGCGGATGAAAAAATTCCAGTACAGGGCGTTAAACGGGCAGGCACGGTCGCCGGTACGGGCTTTTTTGTCGTAAAAGCAGCCCTTGCAATAATCGCTCATTCTGTCGATGTAAGCCGCGCTGGACACATACGGTTTGGTCGCCAGCAAGCCACCGTCGGCGAATTGACTCATACCCAGCGTGTTGGGTAATTCCACCCATTCGAACGCGTCGATATAGACCCCCAGATACCAGCGATGCACCGCGTCGGGCGCCAAGCCCGCCAACAGCGCGAAATTGCCAATCACCATCAGCCTCTGGATATGGTGAGCGTAAGCGTATTGCAGCGATTGGCCAATGGCTGCCGCCAGGCAATTCATGCGGGTTTCGCCGGTCCAGAACCAGGATGGCAAGGGCCGGTCATGGCCGAAGAAATTGTGCATTGCGTAATCCGGCATCTTTTCCCAGTAAACGCCGCGCACGTATTCGCGCCAACCGAGAATCTGGCGAATGAAGCCTTCGGCGGCCGCCAGCGGCGCGTGGCCTTCGCGATACGCATGTTCGGCCCGTTCGACCACTTCGCGGGGATTGAGCATTTTGGTATTCAGGGCAAACGATAGCAGTGAATGAAACAACCGCCAACTGCGCCGGCTCATCGCATCCTGAAAATTGCCGAAACGCGGCAGGCCACCGGCGATGAAGGCTTCGAGTTGCTGCAAGGCTTCTGCACGATGCAGCGGCCAGCGGAAATCATCGGCGTCCGCGGTGCCAAAACTGTTCACGCCGGCCGCGAGGATTTCTTGCCAAAGCGTGGCATGATCGTGGCGCGGCCGAGTGTCAACCGGCACCGCCGGCACGCCAGGCCAAGACTTGCGGTTGTCGTGGTCGAAATTCCATTGTCCACCGACCGGGCGTTGATTCTCTTCCAGTAACACGCTGTGTTTGACGCGCATGCGCCGATAGAACATTTCCATCAGCCAATGCGCCTTCGCACCAAACAGCTGTGCCGCTTCGTCGCGTTGGCTATAGAAATGTTCGCTGTCGCAAGCGTGGCTGCTGATAGCCAAGTTTTGGCAATAGGTGCGCAATTGCTGATCCAGTCGCCATTCGTCGGGAAACTGGTACTCAAAATGTTGAACCTGATAAAGCGTAATCAAGATATCCAGATTGGCGGTCAGCGATTGCCGATTATCGCTATCGTCGATTGTCAGGTAATGCACACGATGCCCCCGAGCCGTCAAACTCTCGGCAAAGTCGCGCATCGCCGCGAAAATACCGATGATTTTTTGCGCATGGTGCAGCACATAATCGGTTTCCTGGCGGATTTCCATCAGCGTGTAGACCACGTTGCTATCAGTTTGCGCAAACCAGCTGTGGAGTGGATTTAACTGATCGCCCAGAATCAGACGCAAGATGGTCATGCTGTCGCCACCGTGCCCCGCTGCCGGCGGCAACGCTCAGAGCAATATTTCACGGCATCCCAATCTCTGGCCCATTTTTTACGCCAAACGAAAGGGCGGCCGCAGACGGCGCAGGGTTTTGCGGGTAAGAAGGCTTTTTGATGCATCAAAACTCCAACTGGGTTTGTACCCAGTCGCCGGCTGCGACTTTTTTACGGCGTTGAGTAGGCAGTTTACGCGAGCCGTGTTTTTCAACGATGGCGGCCCTGGCGGCTTTCACCTCGGGGCGACCACGCACCTGGTAAAGACTGGACTTGGCTTGCCGGGTGGCCCATTCAAGATCGACCAGGGGTTCGGCAATATCAACACCGACGATCACGCCGCATTGCTGTTGCAGTTTTAACGGCATGCGCCAAGGTTCGAATAGCCATTCCGGCGGCACCCGGCGCAAGGCCGGTAGCCAATGTCTGACAAAATGGCCGCGCGGATCATGGTCGCGGGCCTGCTTGATCGGGTTATACACCCGCGTGGTGTTAATGCCGGTGGTGCCGGCCTGCATTTGCATCTGGCTCCAGTGGATGCCCGGTTCGTAATCCAGAAATTGCTGCGCCAGCCAGGTGCCGACCGGCTGCCATTGCAGCCATAGCGGATAACTGGCCACCGAAACCAGCATCGCCCGCATTCGGAAATTCAGCCAGCCGGTTTGCTTCAGCATCTCTACGCAGGCATCGACCAGCGGCCATCCCGTGCGTCCCGCGGTCAACGCCTGAAAATGCGCTGGGTTCCAGTCTGCTTCGCGCAAGCCGTCATAGCCGCGATGCAGATTGGTAAATTCCAGTTCCGGCTCGCTTTCCAGCTTTTGCATGAAATGGCAATGCCAATACAAGCGGCTAACGAAGGCCGTCAAGCCGGCACGACGGGCATCGCCGCGGGGTAAAGCATCGAGCTGACGGCGGGTGGCTTGCACCACCTCCCGCAAACTCAAACAGCCGAAGGCTAAGTAAGCCGACAGTCGCGAACAGGCTGTCGGTGCGGATAAGGGTGAGGAGATGCCGCCGCGATAAGAACCGCTACGGTCGAATAAAAAGTCACGTAATGTATCGATGCCTTGGCGGCGACCACCCTTTTGGCGCAGCGGTGGATCTGGCTGAATTAACCCCAGAGATTGCGGTTCGGGCAAGATCAGCGTTTCAGGCGTCGCTATCCAATTGCAAGCGGGAGGATCTAGGCAGGGTTCGGCCATCAGCGCTTCCCAATGCACTTTCCACAAGTCGCGATTTTGCAAACGCCGCACTACGCCGAATTGCGCAAATTCATGCCATTTTATGCAACGCGCCCGGCACCACTGTTGCACCGCCAAATCGCGCTGAAAGCTCAGCCAGTTGCCGGTTTCCTGATGCGAATACAAGGCCATGAATGGGGCTTCGTGCCAAAGCCTCTCAAAAACCGCCACTGCTTCGCCCTCTTCGATACGCAAACCGCCGCCGCGCTTGCGCAAGGCAAGATCCAAATCAAGCAGGCTTTCACGCAAAAATAAGTAGTGTTGCGTGGTCGCGTCGGCTGCCGCCCACAGGCTGGGTTCGATGATAAACACGCACAGCACCGGTCCGTTGCGGCTGGCTTGCAGCAGCGACGCATGGTCGTGCACCCGCAGGTCGCGCTTGAACCAGACCAGGTTGTAGTTCATCGCTTAATGCCAGCCCTGGCGCCAGGTCTCGGTATCGCGCAAATCCCGCCACGGTATTACTTGCGCCCGTTTGCTATACACCGCCTCCAACTCGATCAGCTCCAGTGGTGCATTCGGGTCTTCCGGTAGCAACAGCTTGCTGACGATGAAGTGTTTTTCCTTGTGTTGCGGGGCAACGGCGGTCCATTTGCTGAGCAACAATTTGTTCGGGTTCAGCCTGGGTGATTTGGCGGTCGGCATGGCTTGGTCTGCTTGAGGAATGTAGTTTCCGAGCATACCAGCCGATCCCGAAATGGCGAGATCGGCGCCACGCGGCTGACTAAATCAATTTCCCGGCTGCAAGGTCACTTCGACTTCCCGCGCTTTGCCCTGGTTGATCACCCGGACTTTCACGATATCGCCGACCTTCTGGTCGTCCAGGCGGGCGAACAGTTTTGACAGCGAGTCGGTGTCCTTGCCGTTGATGGCGATGATGATGTCGCCCGGTATCACGCCGTTCGCCGTTATCGACACACCCTGTAAACCGGCTTTATCCGCTGCCGAACCGGGCTGCACCCGCAATACCGCTACGCCGGCCGTGCCGGTCAAGGCCGCTAACTGCTCGTTCATCTGCTGGTCTATTTCGATGCCCAGGGCCGGACGGATGTATTTGCCTTGTTTAATCAATTCCGGCACGACCCGCATCACCGTGTCCACCGGCACCGCGAAACCGATGCCGGCCGAGGCGCCGCTCGGGCTGTAGATTGCAGTATTGATGCCGATCAGCCGGCCGGCGGAATCCAGCAGCGGGCCGCCGGAGTTGCCGGGATTAATGGCTGCGTCGGTTTGGATCAAATGTTCGACGGCCGGTCCCTCCTGGCCGCCCAGTGAGCGGTCCAATGCGGAGACGATGCCGCTGGTCAAGGTCCAGTCCAGACCGAACGGGTTACCGATAGCGAATACTTTTTGCCCGACCTTTAAGTCGCGGCTGGTACCGACCGGTACCGGCGGCGGCCGTTTGAAGCCGACACCGATTTTCAGCACCGCAATATCATGCACCTGGCTGGCGCCGACCAGCGCAGCCTTGTAATCGCGGCCGTCGGCCAGTTTTACCGTGGCTTCATTGGCGCCGGCGATGACGTGGAAGTTGGTCACCACATGGCCGGCTTCATCCCAGATAAATCCCGAACCGGTGCCTTTGGGAACCGAAAACACGTCGCGGGTCCAGACATTGCGCACCAGCGCGGCGGTGGTGATGTAAACCACCGAGTCGCGGGATTTTTCAAACAATTCGATGGTGCTCTTTTCGTCCGCCGCCAAATCGCCTCGCGCCGCGATGGTTCTGACCGGAGTGGATTCGGTCGCCGGCGTTCCCGGCTGCCAATGCCACAGCAGTATCAGCACTGCCGCCACCGCGCCGACGGCGAACACGCGTTTAATGAATACATCGGATGAATGGGGATGATTTTGATATTGCATGTCGGCCTCCGGCTGGTCGGTTCCCATCTAGGATCGTGGGAACGGATGAAAACTATTGCAAATGGCGGCACTGCTGGACATTCGATTCCAATACGCCGCTACCTCGGCAAAATGGTAGCGCGGCTATCAAATTTCAAGCGAGTTAGACTGATGTCATGACGGCTTGCCCGGAAGGCACGCTTGCTGTCAGTAGGCCGTGAATTTAGGAACTATAGTAAATTTGCAAAGTCGCAAAACCGCCTGGATCCTTTGCTACTGGATAGGAGTGATCATCATGAAAAGAGTTAACAACACAATAAAACTCGTCATATTTGCTGTTTTGAGTATGGGGTTAACAAGCGCTGCTATTGCGGAACATCATGAAAGCGCCAAGCTAAAAGCGCAATTACAAACCGAGGACGAAGCTGAAGTGGAGCTTTACGATTACCATTCGGGTGTTACGTATACCGGTACGCTACAACGTTTTATGTTTCATCGGCATTTAGAAAACGTAGTCGAAGACCCTGAAGAAAAACATTCAGAATCGACGCATATTAAGTAACACGGCTGTCGAATTGAGAAATTCCGTTACTGACAGTGGCGATGTCGGCTACACATACCAAATAAAAATGCCGGCTCGCAGAGTAATTTCAAAGGTTTAAGAGGATTGTTATCAAGGTATTTAAGGCATCAATAACTGCAAGCGGATCCAGGCAATCGGCAGGCAGCTATTTGAAACGATAGCAGAGCGGCAAATTGAACAAATTTTTCGGGATGGATGAAGTTATCGACCTTTCGACTGATTGCGTCTGGCCCTGAAAAAATCGCTGAGAAGTTCCGCGCAATCCGCCTCCAGAATTCCCCCCGTCCACTCCACGCTATGATTTAAAAACGCGGCGTCGCTGAGTTGCAGCGCGTGGCAGACTGCGCCGCGTTTGGGATCATAGGCGCCGAATACCAGGCGCTTGACCCGGGCGTGGGCGATGGCGCCCATGCACATCACGCAGGGTTCCAGCGTGACATAGAGGGTCGTGTCGATCAGTCGATAATTGTTTAAGATCTGGCCGGCTTTACGTAGCGCGATGATCTCGGCGTGGGCGGTAGGGTCGTTATTTTGGATGGGTTGATTCCAGCCTTCGGCGATGCAGCGGTTGTTGTACACCAGCACGGCGCCGACCGGAACCTCGCCTTGGCTTTCGGCGCGCTGCGCCAGACGGATGGCATAACGCAGCCATTCCTCGTCGGACATCTTAAACCGTGGCTTTATTCAGGCGGTCGTTGACGGCTGCCCAGGCTTCGTTGTCGGGCGGCTGTTCGATCAAGATGGTATCGAGTTGCAGATTATCCAGGGCACGTAGCGAACTGTATAAAGCCGGTTCGTAAAGTTCGGCATCGGCCGGTAATCTCAGCAAATGCAGGCAGGGAATCTCGGCAATTTCGGCGCTGAAGGCCAGGATGCCAATGTGTTTGCCTTGCGCGCACAATTCGTCGGTCATCGTGATTAAGGTATCGACAGGGCACAGCAAGGCCATGGTATTGGGTGCGTAATGCACCGCCATCATACCGGGTGCGCGGATCTTGCTTTGCGCCGACAGGCGTACGTCGGTTTGCAGCACCGCTTTTAGTTGGCTACGGGTAATGCGGCCGGGTCTAAGGATGGCGGGGATGCCGTCGCTAAGGTCGATGATGGTCGATTCCACGCCCACCGAACAAGGTCCGCCGTCCAGGATGCAGCCCACGCTATCGCCAAGTTCTTCCGCGACATGCTCGGCTTGCGTTGGGCTGATATGGCCGAAGCGATTGGCCGACGGCGCCGCGATCCCGCCGCCGAAGGCTTGTAATAGTTGTAAAGCAACCGGATTGGCCGGCACCCGCAAGCCCACCGTATCCTGGCCGCCGGTAACGGCGGATGGTACCGTCGATTTTTTGTTCAATATCATCGTTAACGGGCCGGGCCAGAAGTGTTCGGCCAGCCGTAATGCCGTTTCCGGCACGGCTTCCGCCCAATCGTGAATTTGCGCGGCGCAGGCGATATGCACGATCAAGGGATGATCGGCCGGCCGGCCTTTCGCGGCAAATATTTTGGCAACCGCATCGGGGTTGGATGCATCCGCGCCCAGCCCGTAAACGGTCTCGGTTGGAAAGGCGACCAATTGGCCCTGCCGTAACAGTTCGACGGCGTGGCGGATGGATTCTTCGGTTACGGGTTTAGGATTCAAAGTAATCAGGCGAAAGATGAAAATCTGAAAAGACAAGCAGCCACCATAATTGTAGTGGCGAATTCATTTGCCAAAGCAAACAGCTACAAATATATAAAAGCCATCCTCACGGCAAACGCGCCATTTTACCTTTCGCCTTTAGTCTTTTCTCCTAATTAATTTCCACCAACACTTCATTAGGGTTAACCGCGTCACCTTTTGCGACATAAATTGCCTTGACTATGCCGGCTACCGGTGAAGTGATCTCGGTTTCCATTTTCATGGCTTCGGTGACCAGCAAAGATTGTCCGGCGTTGACTTTTTGGCCTTCCTTGACCAGCACGTCGATGATATTGCAGGGCATGCTGGTGACCACGTCGCCCGGCTCACTGGGCCGGCGGCGTTTGCTGGCGATGGCGCTTTGCACCGCGCCTTGCGCGCCGCCGTCCAGCACGATCTCGTCCAGGGTTTCGATGACGATTTCTTCCGGCATACCATCCACGGTGAAGTAAAAATGCCGCAAGCTCTGGTTTTTCGGCCCAGCACCGGTGACTTTAACGTGATAGGACTCGCCGTGCAGCGCCACGTTGAATTCGGTCGGGGCTTTTTTCACTTCACCCGGTGTCGGCGCGTCTGCCAGTTCCAGCGGTTCGGAGACTAGGTTGTCGGTGGAACGCAGCTCCAGAAATTGCTTGCCAATTTCCGGGAACATCGCAAAGCTCAACACGTCTTCGTCATTCATGGCCAGATGGGCGATTTCGTTACGCAGATGTTCAAACTCAGGTTTGAGTAAATCCGCCGGACGGCATTCGATCACTTCTTCTTTGCCGACTGCCTTGGCTTGCAGTTGTGGGTTAACCGGGGCCGGGGCCTTGCCGTAACCGCCGTGCAGGTAGCGCTTCACCTCGTTGCTGATGGTTTCGTAACGCTTGCCGGTCAATACGTTCAATACTGCTTGGGTGCCGACAATTTGCGAGGTAGGTGTCACCAACGGCGGGTAGCCAAGGTCTTTGCGCACTTCGGGGATTTCCCTGTACACCTCGGCCATCCGGTCCAAGGCGTTGCGCTCTTTTAACTGGTTGGCCAGGTTGGAGATCATGCCGCCCGGAACCTGGAAGATATGCACGCGGGTGTCTATCCCGGTAAATTCGCTTTCGAAGCGGCGATATTTTTTTCGCACTTCCAGAAAATACTGGTTCACCGCTTGCAACTTGTCCAAATCCAGTCCGGTGTCGTATTCGGTCCCGCGTAAGGCGGTAACCAAAGATTCGGTAGGCGGATGGCTGGTGCCGCCGGCCCACGAAGATAGAGCTGTATCGACGTGTTCGCAGCCGGCTTCTATGCCCTTGATCTGGCACATTTCCGCCAAGCCGGCGGTGGCGTGACAGTGCAGATGCAGCGGCAGATCGACGGCGTCTTTCAGGGCCTTGACCAGTTCACCGGCGATATAAGGCGTCAACAGGCCAGCCATGTCCTTGATGGCAATCGAGTCGCAGCCCAAGTCTGCCAAACCTTTTCCCAGTTTGATAAAGCTGGCGATGTCGTGCACCGGGCTGGTGGTGTAACAGATCGTGCCTTGCGCATGCTTGCCCGCGGTTTTGGTGGCTTCGATAGCGGTTTCTAAATTACGAATGTCGTTCAACGCGTCGAAGATACGGAAGACGTCCATGCCGTTGGTGGCGGCAGTCTCGACGAATTTACGTACCACATCGTCGGAATAATGCCGGTAGCCGAGCAGGTTTTGGCCGCGTAGCAGCATTTGCAGGCGAGTATTGGGCAGCGCAGCTTTTAGTTTGCTCAAGCGTTCCCAGGGGTCTTCCTTTAAAAAGCGCAGACAGGCATCGAAAGTGGCGCCGCCCCAGCATTCCAGCGACCAGTAGCCGATATCGTCCAGCATGGCGCAGGCCGGCAGCATATCTTCGGTGCGCATGCGGGTGGCAATCAAGGATTGGTGGGCGTCGCGGAGGATAACGTCGGTTACGTAAACTTTGCTCATTGGGGTTTCCTTGGGTTTACAGGCCAGTATGAGAGGCGACAACGGCCGCCAGCACGCTGGCCAGAATTTCCGGTCGTGGCTTGTTGGAATAGTTGATTAGGTCGGGATTGGCTTCGACAAAGCCGGTGTTGAACCGACCGCGGCGAAAGTCCGGATGACCGAGAATTTTTAAGTAATACGGAATCGTGGTTTTGATGCCGAACAAGCCCATGTCTTTCAAGGCGCGCTCGCCGCGATTGATGGCGTCTTCCCAGGTAATCGCGCTGACGATGACCTTGGCCAGCATCGAGTCGTAAAAAGGCGGGACTTCATAACCGGTGTAAATCGCCGTGTCGGTACGCACACCGGGGCCGCCGGGCGCGTAATAACGGGAGATGTGGCCGAAGCTGGGCAGGAAATTGTTTTTCGGGTCTTCGGCGTTGACGCGAAATTGAATCGCATAGCCGCGCCGCACAATTTCTTCCTGCTTGAATCGCAAGGGCAAGCCGGCGGCGACCCGAATTTGTTCTTCAACAATGTCCACACCGGTGATCGTTTCAGTGATCGTGTGCTCGACTTGTACACGGGTATTCATTTCCATGAAGTAGAAGCGCCCGTCCGCATCGAGCAGAAATTCCACGGTGCCGGCATTGGTATAACCCACTGCCTTGGCCGCCATCACCGCCAAGCCGCCCAGATATTGACGTTGCGCTTCTTCCAGTTGCGGCGAGGGCGCAATTTCGATCAGTTTTTGGTTGCGGCGCTGCACAGAACAATCGCGCTCATATAGATGTATGGTGTTGCCGAAATGATCGGCCAGCACCTGCACTTCGATGTGAATCGGGTTGACCACGCATTTTTCCAAAAATACGTCGGCGCTGCCGAAAGCCTTGGTGGCTTCGGAAATCACCCGCTGATAGTTTTGCCGCAGTTCGTTGGGATTATCGCAGCGTCTGATGCCGCGCCCGCCACCGCCGGAGGTGGCTTTCAGCATGATCGGATAACCTATCTGTTCAGCCACCTGCAAGGCGTGCTCGACGCTATCCAGGTTGCCATCCGAGCCGGGCGTGACGGGGAGACCGGCGGCAATCATTGCGGCCCGAGCTTCGGTTTTGTCGCCCATGCGTTGAATCACTTCCGCGGAAGGGCCGATAAACACCAAGCCGCGTTCCTGGCAAGCGCGCGCAAACTGGGCATTTTCCGATAAAAACCCATAGCCCGGATGAATCGCATCGCAACCGGTACGTAATGCCAAATCCACCAAGCCGTAGATGTTCAAGTAGCCGGCCAGCGGCTCGCTGCCAATGTAATGCGACTCGTCTGCCTTTTTGACGTGCAGGGCAAAGCGGTCCGCTTCCGAATAGACCGCGGCCGAACGAATGCCCATTTCCGCGCAAGCCCGAATGATACGGACAGCAATTTCGCCGCGATTGGCGATCAGTATTTTGCGTAACATGATGCTCCCGTGTCCTTAAGTTTAGTAACTCGCCTATTACTCTAACAAGTTATGGCTATCTTTCAACAGGAAAACCGCCGCCTGCCGATTGGAGATTAACCTTTAGCTTGGGTGGTGGCGGTATTGCCGGCTACTGGGTTCGGACAGAAAGAACCGGCTATTTCTGCGATATTTGGTGTTGCGGCTTTGACGAAACTGTCAGCCGCTAAGTTGTTGTGTTAGCAGCATTTAATCCGCTTTTGTGGTTTCTGCGCCAACAAGTTTCGGGGATGAATGGGAAATATTTATATAAATCAGCTTCTTGCAATTGGCATGTATAGTGCTATTCTCGTCTGCATGGATGCCTTTTTCATGAGCCGCTGCCTTCCGTAATAGGTCCGGTTTTTGAGAATAGGGTTTCACCTCTTAACTAATTGATTAATTCTGGGGTTTTAATATGGACACAAACAAGCCGTTACTTTCCGCATTATTTTTTATCGGTCTATCGTTTTGGGGGATTCAGCTTGCGCAAGCGGCTACTACCGAAAACACGCTAAACCCGCTCGAATCCTTCAAAACGATTTTGCCGGATTTGCCAAGCGCTTATCAGGAGCAGCCATCGAATCCAGCAGCGGATAAGCCCTTGCAGGACTATGCGTTAACATTGTTTACGCGGGTCAAAACCGGAGCAGTGGCGACATTTCAGCAAGCCTTGTCTGAGATAGAAGGGCTTGGTGACATTGTTTCGCAAACAGGGTTTCTCGGTTTGCTTGGCACGGTTTTCCACCCAGTGATAGATGAAAGCAAAACGGCTGAATTGAAAGCCGCCTTGCCTACTGCCGCCTGGCTTTTTCTCAGCGGGATGCTGGGTATTTTGGGTTTGAAAAAACGCAGCAATTTGCTCGATACCAAATCGGTTTTGAACCCAGTCCGGTAACGATGCTACAGGTTTGGGCAACACCCAACGTACGGGTGGCTGCCCAAGCCTGAATACTTCCCGCTCCGCCACATCAAACGTCTCTCGCCGAATTGCCCCCTTTTAAAACTACGCTGTAGTTTGGTATTACAGCGAGTTGCGCCGATAATAGTTTTCTATTCTCGGTGATGCCTCCGCTAAAGATATTTAGGCCCCGCTAATAATTTTCCGCACTTTTTCGAGAAAGCCTATGTCCGCTGTTGCCGACCATTTTGTTTATGGACCTATCCAACTGGCGGATATTCCGGATTGCATTCGGATTGCCGTCGCCAATTTCGAAGAGTTTCAGCAACACCCCGAGTATATCCAGCAATGGTTCGAGCGGCGTATCGTGCAGAATCCGTGGCAGGACGCCTTGCCGTGTGTTGGTGTCGGAGTTTGGCACAATGGGCGCTTGGCCGGTTTTCGGGCTATGTTCGTGCAACCTTGGTGGTTGAACGGCGAATCCGTACCCATAACATTCGGTTCCAATACCTGCGTCGATCAGCAGTTTCGCGGACAGGGTTTGGCCACCCGGTTGATAGAGCATAGCCTTGAGTTCGCGCAATTTAACGGCACCGTGACTGCCGGCGTGATTACCCAGAAAGCCTTTAAAAAATGCGGCTTTGTGGAAATCGGCGGCAGCGATAACGATTTTTATCGTTTGCGCGTTGGTTATCGCGGCTCTTGGGAGAAACGCGCCGGCAAATCCTTGGGCTATTGGTTGGGCAGTCTATTTGACATCAACTTGCGCTTACGCAATGTTAAATTGCATAGCGGCGGTTTTAAATTTGCGGAGGTTTTTCATTGCGAGACTGAGTTTGACGAGTTGTGGGAGCGGGCCAAAGGGGGGTATGCCTCGTGTCTGGAACGCAGCAGCCGCTATTTAAATTGGCGCTTATTCGATTTTCCTACCTGTCCTTTAAGGTTTTTCGCGTTGCGCGATGCTGCCGGTAAATTGCGTGCCTATGCTATCTGGCATCAGCAAAGCTTTGGGGATGCTATCAGCATGGCCGTATTGCGCGATGTGTTTTATTCCTTGGACGACGAGCCGGCTTTACAGACCATGTTGTATTATCTATTCGCGTATTGGCGAGAGAACGGCATTAGCTGGGCCAGTTTGGAAGTAGCCTCGCCGTCATTGACCAGTCTGTTCCGCAGTCTTGGCTATGAGGCGGTGCCGTCGCGCGGCAATCGCTATCTGATCTATCGCCAGCCGCCGCTAGCCGACAACATTTTGCAAAATTGGTACCGCAGCGGGATCGATGGCGATTATTTCGATCATCCGCTGTAATATTGCTTAATCCAACATTCTAAACTCGGTCTGCAACCTATGTTAAACGCCTCCGTGATTATCAGCACCCGCAACAGAGCGTCGATATTGCCGCGCTTGTTCGACGCATTGGCCGCCATGCGGCTGAATAGCGATACCCGCTGGGAGTTGCTGATGGTCGATAACGGCAGCAGCGACGACACCGTCGCGGTGATTGCGGCCGAAGCGGAGCGAGGCAGGTTGCCCGTGCATTGCGTATCGGAGCCCATTCCCGGTAAGTCCCGCGCCTTGAATCGCGCAATAAAGCACGCGCAAGGTGAATTATTGGTGTTCACCGACGACGATGTCGAACCCCAAGTAAGCTGGTTGCAGGCATACATCGATGCCGCCGCCGCGCATCCGCAAATCGACGGTTTTGCCGGCAAAGTATTGCCCAAATGGCTGGGCGACATACCCGCCTGGCTGCATACCGAAGGCGAATTCGCATTGCCGCGCGGCATTACCAATACCCGTGATTTTGGTATGTCCGAGCAATTTTTGGATGAACAGGTCATTCCGGGCGGCGTAAACACTGCGTTAAGAGCCGAGGCCGTGGCCAAAAACGGCTGGTTTCGCGAGGAACTGGGGCCCGGCACCTCGGTGCCGTTTACCGAAGACACCGAATACATGGGCCGTTTTCGGCGCGGGGGCGGTGAGTTTTGGTATGTGCCCGAAGCCTTGCTGTATCACTGCAACATCCCGGAGCGGATGACGAAAGCCTATGTGTGCCGCTGGATGTTCGACGTGGCTCGTTGTCAGGTGCTGGCGTATGCCGAAGCGCCTGCCGGGAACAATGTAGCCGGTATCCCGCTGTATTTACTGCGGAATTATCTGAGTAGAATCCTGAGTTTTTGGCTGGAGCCGCGTGAGCAGCAACGCCTGCAAAAAAAAATGAAATGGATGTTCACGGCCGGCGAAATCGCGGGTTATCGGCAATTACCGGCGTTTAAACAAGCGTTGGCGGCAAATTAGCGATTCGCGTCTACAGCAACGCTTGTAAATATCCCCAAACTTTCTCGGCAATCACCGGCTGCGCCAACTCATTCGGATGTAGGCCGTCAGCCTGCATCATCTCCGGGTTTAACGCCACCTCTTCGAGGATAAACGGCACGAACGGAATCTTCAATTCTGCGGATAGCTGCGGAAAAACCTCGTAAAACATCTCGACATAACGTTTACCGTAATTGGGCGGGATCTTCATGCCCAGCAGCATGACTTTGGCGCCTATTTTTTGCGAACGCCGGACGATTTCGGTCAGATTATTTTTCATTTCCGGCGGCGACAAACCGCGCAAGCCATCGTTGGCGCCGAGTTCCACCAATAGAATATCCGGTTTATGCCGCGTTAAAATTTGCTCCAGTCTGGCTAAACCGCCGGCTGAAGTATCGCCGCTGATGCTTTCGTTACTGATAACATAGCTGCCATGCAGGTCGGTCAGCTTGTTTTGCAACAATGCCACCCAGCCAAGCTGAACTTCGATGCCGTAACCGGCACTAATACTGTCACCCAACACCACTATTGATTTCGCCATTGCGCTTATCGGTAGTAAACCCAGGATTACGGCAAGGACCACGCTATACATGTTAAATACTCATATTGATAAGACCAGTTCCCCGATCATCGTTACCGAACAACTCGGTAAATCGGTGCCAACTTCCGAGGGCATTTTACACATCTTGTCGTCGGTGAATTTAATCATCAATCCCGGCGAGAGTTTGGCCATCGTCGGCGAGTCCGGTTCCGGCAAATCCACCCTGCTCAGTTTACTGGCCGGCCTGGATACCCCCAGTACCGGCAGAGTGGTCGTCAGTGGCCGCGATCTGACCAAGCTGGACGAAGACGGCCGCGCCTTGTTACGGAACGAATTGGTCGGCTTCGTGTTTCAATCCTTTCAACTGCTGCCGGGTTTGACGGCACTGGAAAACGTGATGTTGCCGCTGGAGCTCAGCGGTCACGCTCATGCGGCGGCCGCTGCCCGCGCCTTGCTGGACAGAGTAGGTTTGTCGCAGCGCTTGACTCATACACCCAAGCAGTTGTCGGGTGGCGAGCAGCAGCGGGTGGCTTTGGCGCGGGCCTTTGTCACCCGGCCGGCCATTCTGTTTGCCGATGAACCGACCGGCAATCTGGATAGCAAGACCGGCGCACATGTTATTGATCTGCTGTTCGAGCTCAATCAGGAACAACACACCACCTTGATTTTAGTGACGCACGACATGTCTCTGGCCGGACGTTGTCAGCGCACCATCCGCCTGGATGCCGGGAGCATGGTATGAAGCGCTTCAATCTGGCGCTGAAGCTGCTGTGGCGCGACAGCCGTTCCGGAGAGTTGACCTTATTATTGCTGGCTTTACTGATTGCCGTGAGCAGTTCCACCGCCATTTCACTATTCGCCGACCGCTTGCATCGGACCATGACGGTACAAGCCGCCGAGTTTTTAGCCGGCGATCTGGTAGTGGCTGCGCCGGGCCTTATCGACGAGATTTGGCTAGCCAAAGCCGGCGAATTGGGCTTATTCCATTCGCAAACCAGCGAGTTTGCCAGCGTTTTATTGGAAAACCAGGAAATGCTGCTGGCCTCGGTAAAATCCGTTAGCGGCGGCTACCCGCTACGCGGCAAATTGAAAACCAGCGACGCCGAGTCGCAGGATGAAACCGTCGTCAGCCAGGGCCCGGAACCCGGCTCGGCCTGGGTGGATAAACGCATCCTGCCGGCGCTGCATCTAAAAATCGGCGATACGCTGACCGTAGGCGAAAAAGCGCTGACCATCAGCCGGGTGTTGAGTTACGAGCCGGACAAACGCGGCGACTTTTACAGCTTTTCGCCGCGGGTGATGATTAGTCAAAGCGACTTGGCTGCCACCGGCGTGATTCAACCCGGCAGCCATGTGCGTTACGCCTTCCAGTTCAGCGGCGACGAGCAGGCCTTGGCTACCTTTAAGACTTGGTTGAAACCACAACTAAACACCTCGCAAAAAATCCTGGATATACACGAGGACCGTCCGGAGCTGGGATCGGCGCTGCAACGCGCAGAGCGTTACTTGGGCCTATCCAGTATCGTGGTGATCTTGATCGCCGGCGTTGCCATTGCTATGGCGACCCGCCGTTACACCGAGCGGCATTTCACCGCTACCGCTATCTTGCGTTGTCTAGGCTGCAAGCAATCGGAAATTGTTTGGTTGTACGGTTTTCAGTTTTTGGTGCTGGGCTTGCTCGCCAGCTTGGTCGGCTGTGGCTTGGGCTGGTTGGCGCAGTTCGGTTTATTCGAACTGTTAAAGTCCTTGTTGCCGCAAGAATTGGCCAGTCCCAGTTGGTTGGCGGTGTTTTTTGGACTGATTAACGGCTTGGCGATATTGCTGGGTTTTGCCTTGCCGCCGCTGCTACGGTTGCAAAAAGTCTCGCCCTTGCGAGTATTGCGCCGCGAGTTGGAACCCTTACCCACTAGTGGTTGGTTGATTTACGGTTTCGCGCTGGCAATTATTGGTAGCTTGATTTGGCGTTATACCGAAGATCCGAAAATGACTTCCCTCATCTTGGGTGTGGGGTCGCTGGCAATATTCGGCTTAGGCGCGGCGATATACAGTTTGCTATTGTTGGCGCGCAAGCTGTTGCCGAAGATGGGCTTAAACTGGCGTTTCGGTTTGCAGGGATTGCTGAGGAATAGCCAGGCCAGCGTCAGTCAAATATTGGCTTTTAGTATCACGCTTACCGCGATGGCCTTGAGTTTTACCGTGCGCAGCGACTTGATCGACAACTGGCAGCAGCAATTGCCGGAGCAGGCACCGAATCATTTTGCCTTGAATATCCTGCCGGAACGCCAGCAGGCGTTTCAAAACGAATTAGAGCAAGCGCAAATCGCCAGCAGCCGGTTTTATCCGGTGGTGCGCGGGCGCTTGGTAACGATCAATAACGAAGCGGTGCAAGGCCGGGTCAGCAAAGACACGCAGGGCGAAGGCGCCACCCAGCGCGAATTGAGTCTGACCTGGGCGGTACAATTACCGGACGATAACAAAGCCACCGATGGCGGTGCTTGGCAAGCCGATCAGCCGGGGCTGGTATCGGTGGAGCAAAAACTGGCGGAAAGCCTAAAGATCAAAGTGGGCGATGAATTGACCTTTACGGTGGGGAGCGCGCAATTCAGTGCCAAGGTATCCCAACTTCGTAGCGTGCAGTGGGATACGATGCGGCCCAATTTTTACATGATCTTTTCGCCCGGCACGCTGGACAATTTTCCGACCATGTACATGACCAGTTTCTATTTGGTTGACAGTCAAAAAAACCTGTTGAACACACTGATGAAAAAGTATCCGGCCGTGACGATACTGGAAGTTGATCAGATCTTGAAACAGTTCAAGATGATCCTGACGCAGTTAACCAAGGCCATTAATCTACTGCTGTATTTTGCCTTGGCGGCCGGTTTTACCGTGTTGTTCGCTGCCGTCTATGCCACGCTGGATCAACGGATTTACGAAGGTGCGCTGATGCGGACCTTGGGTGCCCGACGCGGCTTTTTACGCGCCACGCATGTAATTGAGTTTGGCTTGCTCGGTACCTTGGCTGGCGTTTTGGCGGCACTGGCTAGCGAGGCGATTCTGTATGCGCTGTATACCCGTGTGATGCATATCGACTACCGTCCCGGCTACTATTTGTGGAGTGCATTGCCAGCCATAGGCGCGGCAACGGTGGGGCTGGCAGGTTACTGGGGTGTTCGTCAGGTGGTCAATCAGCCGCCGTTGCAGGTATTGCGGCGTTAATCACCGGCGCTTTGGTTTGGTTTTACTTCCGCTGTCGGCTTCCTTGCCTAGCTTATCTCGGCGTATGATTGCCGTTTAATTTTGTATCCCATGGCACGAGGTTCGGCCCCTTTTAAGGATAATGCATGAAATACAGAGATTTAAGAGACTTTATCGCCCAGCTGGAAAAACAGGGTGAACTGAAGCGCATCAAACAGGAAGTCGATCCGGTGTTGGAAATGACGGTGATTTGCGATCGGGTATTGAAACAGGGTGGTCCAGCCTTGCTGTTCGAAAACCCGAAAGGTTCCAATATTGCGGTGCTCGGCAACTTGTTCGGTACGCCGAAACGGGTGGCGATGGGCATGGGCGCCAAAGACGTTTCCGAATTACGTGGAATTGGTGAATTACTGGCCTATTTGAAAGAACCGGAGCCGCCGAAAGGCATGAAAGACGCCCTGGAAAAATTCCCTGTGTTCAAGCAAGTGCTGAATATGGCGCCGAAAATAGTCAGTTCAGCACCTTGCCAGGAAGTGATTCGAGTTGGGGACGAAGTCGATTTAAGTGTTTATCCGATTCAAACCTGCTGGCCGGAAGACGCCGCGCCTTTAATTACCTGGCCGCTGGTGATTACCAAAGGGCCGAATAAAGACCGGCAGAACTTAGGGATTTACCGCCAACAAGTCATCGGTAAAAACAAAGTCATCATGCGCTGGCTGGCGCATCGCGGCGGGGCATTGGATTTTAAGGAGTGGCAACAGGCGCATCCGGGCAAACCGTTTCCGGTAGCAGTGGCCTTAGGTGCTGATCCGGCAACGATATTGGCATCGGTCACACCGGTGCCGGATTCCTTATCCGAGTATGCTTTCGCCGGCTTGTTGCGTGGCAGTAAGACCGAAGTGGTCAAATGCTTGTCCAACGATTTGCAGGTGCCGGCCAGCGCGGAAATTGTCTTGGAAGGCTTTATCTATCCTGGCGAAACCGCGCCGGAGGGGCCGTACGGCGATCACACTGGGTATTACAACGAGGTTGACGAGTTTCCGGTGTTTACCATAGAGCGCATTACCCAGCGGCAAGTGCCGATTTATCACAGCACCTATACCGGTCGGCCACCGGATGAACCGGCTATTTTGGGCGTGGCGTTAAATGAAGTATTCGTACCCATCCTGCAAAAGCAGTTTCCGGAAATCGTCGATTTCTATCTGCCGCCGGAAGGCTGTTCGTATCGGATGGCGGTGATCAGCATGAAGAAGCAATACGCCGGCCATGCCAAGCGGGTCATGCTGGGCACTTGGTCGTATTTACGCCAGTTCATGTATACCAAGTTTGTCATCGTGGTGGACGATGATGTCGATGTGCGCAATTGGCAGGATGTGATTTGGGCGATTACCACGCGGATGGATCCGGCCCGCGATTTGACGATTTTGGAAAACACGCCTATAGATTATCTGGATTTTGCTTCGCCGGTATCGGGCTTGGGTTCTAAGGTTGGTTTCGATGCCACCAACAAATGGCCCGGCGAAACCAACCGGGAGTGGGGACGTCCGATTGTAATGAGTGAGGACGTGATCAAAAAAGTGGATACGATGTGGGATACGCTATTTAACTAGGGTAGACTGCCGGTTCGCTTGTATTTTGGTACAAATCCTAATGAAAATATTGGTTGTTGACGATATCTACGAAAACAGGCTGTTGCTCGATAAATTACTGAGCAGGATGCAGCATGATGTCATTTCGGTCGAAAATGGGGAGCAGGCGGTCAACGCTTTCGCTAGCGTAAATCCCGATCTGATTCTGATGGATATTATGATGCCGGTCATGGATGGTCTGGAGGCTATCAAAGCGATCAGAGCGCTAACCCTGGACAAGTGGGTGCCGATTTTTGTACTTAGTGCGCTAGCCGATGATCAAAATGTATTGGATGGCCTGCAAGCCGGCGCTGACGACTATCTGCAAAAGCCGTTCAGCCGGGCCATTCTTGCCGCCAAGTTAGGCTCGGTGCAACGCGTGATCGATATGCAAAACCTGATTATTGCCGATACGCAGTTACTTAAAGCCTATCGCGACGAAAACGAGGCGGAGCAACAGTTTTTACAGAGTATTTTTGAGAAGCTAATTAAGCAGAGCGATCTTAAAGACGATCATTTGCAGTTTTGGTTATTGCCGGCCAAACGTTTTAGCGGTGATTTGATTTGTGCCAGGCGCGTCAGTAACAAACAAATTTATTTTATGCTCGCGGATTCGACCGGTCATGGCTTGGCGGCGGCGCTGCCGACGGTCATTGTCAATCAAGCGTTTCAGGCAATGACCAAAAAAGGACTGGCTGTCTCCATTATCGTCCGCGAGATCAATCGCCTGTTGCACAGTCAGATGCCGGCGGGCCGTTTCGTGGCTTTGGTATTGGGCATGATAGATGAGGAAAAAAAGTCGGTGGAATTGTGGAACGGCGGCTTACCCGATGTATTTGCGCTGGATAGCCAGGGCAACACAGTGCATGCGTTTCGTTCCACGCATCCCTCCGCCGGCATTCTCGGCAACCGGGACTTCGACGATACTTGCGAAATTTGGCATTGGCAGGAGGCTTGCGAGTTGTTTATGTACTCTGACGGCTTGACCGATGCCCAGGATCCGGATGGGCTGTTATTCGGTCAGGAGCGAGTGTTGCAAACCCTCAGAACGGCGCGGCCAGGTGTTGAAGTGACGGCGATACAACAGGCTTTGGAAGCGCATATGGCTAATCGGGAGACGCAAGACGATATTTCCTGTATGGCAATTCGCTGTCGATAAATATTCTCGACCTTGGGCAGAGCCGGATTTTTATTCCTAGAATCTTTTTGGCTGTTAGATTGAGTGTTTGCGTTAGGCTATAAAAAGCAGACTCGCCTAATTTGGCTATACTCAGAATCTCGCGGATAACCGACTAAGCAGGGACGGTTCGGCACGAATCGGACTGCTTGGTTTTCGCTCCCAGCTTGATGACTCTTTAAAAACAGCAACGTGGACTTAAAACAGCATATTCTGCAAGCCGCCATTCTCATCGTCGACGACGAACCCGCTAACGTCAAATTGTTGGAAAAAATTTTGCAGCGCCAGGGTTACCGGAATATTCAATCGACCTGCGACTCGCGCGAAGTAGCTTCCCTCTGCGATACCACCCGCTTCGATGCATTTTTACTGGACATCCGCATGCCGCATTTGAGCGGTTTCGATGTGATGGAGCAGCTGCAACAGCGATTTAGGGGTGATTATTTGCCGGTGTTGGTACTTAGTGCGCAACCGGATATGGAAACCCGGCTGAAAGCGCTGAGTTTGGGCGCAAAGGATTTTCTGACCAAACCTTTCGATCAGCTTGAGGCGGTCACCCGTATACACAATCTGCTGGAAGTGCGCTTAATGCACAATCAGGTCCGCGATCAAAACCGTCTGCTCGAACAACAGGTAAAAACCAGAACCGACGAACTGTATCGTACTCGTCAGGAAGTGATACGCAGACTGGGGCTGGCCGCCGAATATCGGGATAACGAGACCGGCAACCATATCATTCGCATGAGTAAATATGCGCAGTTGTTGGCTTTGGCTTATGGTTTAACCGAGCAGGACGCGGAAATTATTCTGAATGCGGCACCCATGCACGATATAGGCAAGATTGGTATCCCGGACCGGATTCTGTTAAAAACCGGCAAGCTGGATCCCGAGGAATGGCGAATTATGCAAACCCATGTGCAAATGGGCGCAAATATCTTATCCGGTTCGCCTACCGAGTTGATGAGAGCCGCGCGCACCATTGCTCAACATCACCATGAAAAGTGGGATGGTACCGGTTACCCGAATGGCTTGAGAGAAGATGATATTTCGATTGCGGGCAGGATTTGCGCGCTTGCCGACGTGTTCGACGCACTGACTTCGCAACGCCCCTATAAGCCGGCCTGGACAGTGGAAGAAACCTTGGCTTATATCGCCTCTGAATCCGGCAAACATTTCGACCCTAAATTAGCGCCGCTGTTAAAAAAGAATTTGCCGGAAATTTTAGTCATTAAAAGCGAATATGCCGATCCCGAGCTTATTCGGGATTCGAACTAATAGCGGGTTGTTTTAAGCTTTTTAAGCTGCGCGAATAGACTCGACACCGCTAATCAGCTCGGCTGATGCCAATTCCATGCCGCGTTTGAAGTAATCGCAGGCTTGATCCTTGTCGCCTTTGGTAAACAATAATTCGCCCAGCAATTGATAGGTCGCCACCGACGCTTCGGTATTCAGGCTTTTCAACAAATATTGTTCGGCTTTCTCCATTTGCTCGGCTTTCAAAGCCAGCTTGCCCAGCACTCTTAACAGCACTGCATTGCTGGGGTAAACCGCCAGCCATTGTTCGACCGACTGCAATTGTTTGGCTTTATCTTCCGCTTCGATATTCGAAACCAATACCAGCAAAGTGTCGTCCCAATGCCGGCCCAATTGCTTGAGCATGGCCGATTCGACGCTGGCTCCGGCGCCCGCTGCAATCATCGCCGCAAAATAGATATTGGCGATACCCGGCAGGGCTTTGATGTGATCGGGGATGCCTTCCCAGCAGGTTTGGATCGTTTGGCGATCACCCTGGGCGATGGTCTGTTTCAACAAGCGGCTAAAGGTTTCCGTTTCCAGCAATTTAACTTCGGTTTCCATCAACACTTTGTGCTGTTGCAGCGAAGGCAATAGCTTGCTCAAGCCCTCCCAGTCGCCCAGATGCTGATAAGCCTGATGCATCATTTTCAAAACCCGTGCATGGCCGGGATTGATCGAGTGCAATTTGCCCAGGGTTTCCAAGGCTTGCTCGAATTGTTTTTCGGACAGATGCAGTTCGGCCTGGGTCAGACCGACCGTCATATTGGTATCCGATGATTGCTCGCTGGCTTTTTGCAGATATTCGTCGCGTTTGTCCAGCGCGCCGCGCGATTGAGCTGCTCTGGCGGCAGTCAAATAATGCAGCAACGGTGCGCCGCTATGCGCGGCATGCTTGATCAGCACTTTCTCCGCGCGTTCCCAATTGCCGTCTGCCGCGTCGAATAAGCCGGCGACCAAAGCCTCCTGTGAGCGATTGAAGCGGATATTACGGCGACGCTTGGCAAACTGGTTGGGCATGCGAATCAAGACGCCCATCAAGCGGAAAAAATTGTAGAGAAAGAAAAAGCCGATTACTTGCGCGACGGCGAATACGGTCAAAGAAGTTTCCAGCGACCAGTGGCCGAAACCGATCAACACATAACCGGGATCGTTCTGTTTGACCAGCCAGCTGTGCAGCAAAAACGCCACCAAAACGGCGCAAAGCAAGGAGCCGAGAAAATACATGAGATTTTTCATAATGCCACTCGCTTATTGCTGGCCGGCTGAGGGTGTTGCCGGCGAGGCCGTTTCCGCTGGCGGATTATTCAGCACCGCTTTATCGGATTCGATGCGCAATTTGCTGATGTCTTTCAGCAGCTTCAACGAGCCGCTGACATCCGGATATTGACTGCGGATTTGTACATTGGCCAACTTATCGAGTTCCGCCACGAATTTGTCGGTTTGCTGGTTTTCCGCGAAGTTTTTCTTCAGCCATTGCTTGGCGTCGGCGATACTGCTGGAAAACAAGGTGTCATTTTGTTGCACCAGCGCAATTTCGATCATTTCCAGCCGGACTTTCAACTGCTGCTTGATAAAGTGCGCTTCTTCCGGGGTCAGGATGGCATTGACCGGTTGTTCGGTGTGACGCAATACCACATAGCCTTCCAGTTGCTTGGCTACGGTGTTCAATATTTCATGGCCGTGTTCGGACAGGTCGCTATTGGGTTCGGGTTTTTCCGGCTGCTTGCCGGCGTGAGGCAAGAACACCGCCAGGCTTTCCACGGCATCCTGTAAATGTTGAATGCCACTGTAGATGCCGACGATATCCGGCACGGTGGCGCCGTTCAATAAGGCTATTTCCTTGGCGATTTGCTCGCGGACTTTAAATACTGCCGCGTCGCCGCTCTCTCTTAATCGTTGATCGGCAGCTTCCAGCGCTTCGCGGGTGGTGGTCACGTCGCCGACCAGATGCAAACGCTGATTGGCAACGGTCAACAAGTATTCGGCATCGGCCAGCAGCCAGTCGCCGCGGGTTTTACCTAACTGCCGTTGCAAGGCCGTAATCGAAGCCTCGAGTTCTTTGCGGGCGGTGTTCAGGCGCTCTTCATGCAGCTTGGAGAAATCGGCCAAGGTCTCGTTGAAATGATTGTCCTTGCCGGTCATTTCTGCGTTGACGTTGGCGATTTGGGTTTGCACGCCGTTCAATTGATCGCGCAGGCCGTTAAGTTCTTTATCGAGTTCGATCAGTTTCAGATTGTCCTGATTGTTTTCGGTATCTTGACTAAAGCGCAATTGCTGGAAAAAGAAAAAACCTGCACCAGCCAAAGCGATCACCAACACGATGGAGGTGATGCCTATCCATAATCCGGCGTGAGACTTTTTAACCACCACTACCGGAGCTGGATTTTCTTGTTGTTCTTCAATTACTTCGGCCACTGTTTTCCCCGTTCAATAACGTCGTCAAGGTCTCTAAAATCGCTGCATCCGTGGGCTGTGCGCTCACTGCAATCTGTTTAAATCCGAAATCTTCGGCCGCTTGGCCGATCCGCTCGCTCATTACGACTAAAAGTATCGACTTCAACAATACTATCGACTCGTCATCCAGCATCGCCAACAAGTTTTGCAAAGCTTCGACGCTGGTAATAGTCACTGCGTCCAGCCGCCCTTGTGCAATGTCTGCCCGTAAATCCGCGCTGTCCGCCATCGGTTGTCGGCGGTTATACACTTCCAGATAAATCGCTTCCGCACCACGGCTGCGCAAGCTCTCCGCCAATTTCTCGCGGCCACCGACACCGCGCACAATCACGCAGCGCATGCCGGCTACAACTTGCAATTCAGGTTCGGCCAGCAAGCCTTCGCTGTTAAATTCGCTGGCAGGCACGCAATCAACTGACCAACCTGCTAGTCGCAACGCGCCGGCGGTTGCTTCGCCGACAGCCGCGATTTTGAATTTACGCAAGGCCGGCATTTTGCCACCGAACGCCTTGATAGCAAAATCCACAGCGTTGGTGCTGGTAAAAATCAGCCAGTCGCTAGCGGCGGCTTGCCTCAATAAATCCGGATCGGGCTGCTCCTCGACAATTTCCAGAGTCGGAAAGCGAATCGGCACGCCGCCGTGTTGTTCTATCAGCTTACACAAATTCTCGGCTTGCGCGGCGGGCCGCGTCACCAGAATGCGCGCGCCGTTTAGAGCCGAGTTCACTGATAAAGCTCGCGCAATATCCTGTCCGCGCCTTGTGCCAATAAATCCTCGGCTATGGCCTTGCCCAACGCTTCGAAGTCCGCCAGGCTGCTTTCTGCCTCGGCTCTATATAATAAAGAACCGTCGGGACTGCCGACCAGGCCGCGCATGAACAAACGTTCGCCTTTGATTTCCGCAAAACCGGCAATCGGCACCTGGCAGCCGCCGTTGAGTCGGGCATTCATCGCCCGCTCGGCGCCGACCCGGATGCTGGTGTCTTCGTCGTGCAATACCTTTAAATACTCGTGTATCTCGGCGTCGTCGATGCGGCACTCGATGCCGATAGCACCTTGGCCCATCGCCGGCAGACTTTCCGTCGGTTCCAGCTGGGCCGTGATACGTTCCCCCATCCCCAGCCGTTTCAAGCCGGCCGATGCCAGAATGATCGCATCGTATTCGCCGGCATCCAATTTCGCCAAACGGGTGTTAACGTTGCCGCGCAAGCTGAGAATTTCCGCGTTCGGGAATTTTTCTTTGATTTGGCATTGACGGCGCAGGCTGGAAGTACCGATTCGGGCATTGGCCGGCAATTCGGCCAAACTGCGGTATTTGTTGGAAACAAACGCGTCGGTTGGATCCTCCCGGTCCAGGATCACCGCCAGATGCAAGCCTTCCGGAAACTCCACCGGTACGTCTTTCATCGAATGCACCGCGATGTCGGCCGTGCCTTCCAACATGCCTTGTTCCAGTTCCTTCACGAACAAACCTTTGCCGCCAACTTTGGCCAGCGGCGCATCCAGTATCTTGTCGCCGCGAGTGACCATTTTTACCAGCTTGGTTTGCAATCCGGGAAACGCCTGTTCAAGCCGCGCCGCGACATGCTCGGCCTGCCACAAGGCCAGGGGGCTTTGCCGGGTAGCGATACGAATAATTCTGTCTGCCAAAACTGCTCCTGCCGATTGCTGGCGGGCGTCTAAGCTGCGCCCTTTGTTGAGAATAAATGTTCGCTATTGTAATCCGATTTGACGGGGAAGGTGCTTAGAAGTTGTTTGCATAGATAAGTAGCAGGTAACCGGTTGCCAGGTTAAAGATTGAGAAGTAGCTATTAAGTTGAGCGAATCAAAATGTCGCCTGACATTAGAGCACCTACCTAACCTCAAACATCTCAAAATGCTCGTCCACCTCATGCGGGGTGGTGATCACTTCGGACACCTTGGCTAGTATCGGCCCCTTATGACACCAAGCTACCAGCTTTTTTAGTTCGTCCGGATGGCCGCTGGCGACAATTTCGACACTGCCGTCGGGCAGATTTCTGACAAAACCTTTCACATTCAACTTCACCGCCTGCTTTTGAGTGTAGGCGCGAAAATACACGCCCTGCACCCGGCCCTTGACGATGATGTGCAAACACTCGCTCATCGGGTAATCCTCCAGCAATAATGAATTTTTTGATCGCGGGCAAAATCCTCCGGAATGGTTTGCGCGCTGATGTCTTCTATTTGCAAATCCGTCAAGGCTTGCCTGTCCAGTTTGAAGCGGCGGAAGTTGGTGGAAAAATACAGCACGCCGTCCGCTGCCAGCAGGGCGACGGCACTGCGCAGCAAGTGCAGATGATCGTTCTGAATATCAAACGCTTCGTCCATTTTTTTGGAGTTGGAAAAAGTCGGCGGATCGAGAAAGATCAGATCGAACTGCGGTTTGTCTTTGGCTCCGGCTTGCTCCGCCAGCCATTCCACGCAATTGGCCCGCACCAGCTTGTGGTCGCCTTGAATCCCGTTCAGGTCGAAATTGCGCTTCGCCCAGTCCAGATAAGTATTGGACATGTCGATCGTGACGCTGGACGCCGCCCCGCCGACTGCCGCATGCACACTGGCACTGCCGGTGTAGGCAAATAGATTCAGAAAGCGTTTGCCCTTGGCCTGCTTTTGTATCATTTGGCGGATCGGCCGGTGATCCAGGAACAGGCCAGTATCCAGATAATCTTCGAAATTCACCCAAAACTTGCAGCCGCCTTCCTCGACCACATGAAAACGGCCGGACTCGCCCTGCTTTTCGTATTGATCGGTACTTTTCTGCTTGCGGCGGATTTTTAAAAACACCTGCTCCTTCGGTATGTCCAATACCTTGGGGATTTCCACCATCGCCCCAGCCAAACGTTGATTGGCCTTGGCCGGATCGATGGTCTTAGGCGATTCGTATTCCTGGACGTTGACCCAGGTCTGTTCGCCTTGATAGACATCCACCGCCACCGCGTATTCCGGTAAATCCGCATCGTACAGCCGATAACAACTGACCTGGTTTTGCTTGGCCCATTTGCCAATTTTTTTCAGATTCTTGCGCAAGCGATTGGCGAACATTTCCGCCTGATTATCCGGTTGCTCGGTCTCGGTACGCCGGCTGATTTGTTCGATGCGTTCTTGCTGAGATTTGGCTTTGGGTTCGAAAAAGGTCTGCTCTTCGATATTAAAGCGCAGCAATTTGCACTCCAGCGCGCCGTTGAACAAGGTAATCGGCTTTTGCGAACGCACTCCCAATCTAAAGCCCAATTCAGGATTGCTGATAATCATCGCCACTTGCCAGCCAACGAAACGCTGTTTCAGCACCTCGCCAAAGCGGCGATACAACTCGGAGGTTTCCGCCTCGTCGCCCAGCCGTTCGCCGTAGGGCGGGTTGCAGGCAATCAAACCTTTGGGCCAACTTTCTGCGGCTGTCGCATCGGCGATGTCGCGCCGTTCGATATGAATCTTGCCGGCCAAGCCGGCATTTTCGACGTGTTGCAAGGCTGCCACCACGGTACGCCGGTCCTGATCGAAACCGACGATGACCGGCATTTTGCTCAAGCCGATGTCGCGGCGTTGCTTGGCTTCGTCCAGCAGGCTTTGCCAGAGCGTTGCGTCATGTTTTTTCCAACCCAGAAAACCGAAATAATCGCGTTGCAAGCCCGGCGCATAATCGGCAGCGATCATCGCTCCCTCCAGTAGCATGGTGCCGGAACCACACATCGGATCGAGCAGCGAACCGCCTTGCTCGGCGATTTTCGGCCAGCCGGCGCGCAACAAAATCGCCGCCGCCAGGTTTTCCTTGATCGGCGCGGCGATATTGACATCGCGATAGCCGCGTCTGTGCAAGCTCTCGCCGGATAAGTCCAGGCTCAGCTGCGCGGTTTCGTTATGTAGATAAACGTTGACCCGAATACTGGGCCGCTCGGTGTCGATATTGGGCCGTTTGTTGAACTTGGCGCGCATCTGATCGACGATGGCATCCTTGACTTTCAACGCGCCGAAATGAGTGTTGTTGATGGCCGGGTTGTTTTTGCTGCTAAACGATACGGCCAGGCTGTCGTCGGGCTTGATATGTTCGAACCAATTGATCTTTTTCACGCCATCGTACAAATCCTGCTGGGATTTGACTTCGAAGCTGCTCAAGGGCAGAAACACCCGGTTGGCGGTACGCGACCACAAACAAACCCGGTAAGCCAGCGCCAGATCGCCATCGAAGGAAACACCGGCCATTTTTTCGCGGACGTTTTGGCCGCCCAGCGCTTTGATTTCATTGGCAAGAATGCCTTCCATCGCTTTGGGCGTGGTGGCGAAGAGTGGGTATTGGGTCATGATTTACGGCTGAGTGCGGAATGGTTGGCTAGGATACTAAAATGTGTTGCTAATGCGGCGGATATTTTTATAGCAAAATTGCTAACAAGGGCTCCATTTGACATCGTTCGCCCGGTCTGCCCAAGGATATGCCGGTAACGACTCGGGTGGGGTAATAACAAAATCAGTCTTGCGCCAATCGGGAGCGCTATGCACCACGCCGGCTCGTGGATA
This sequence comes from Methylomonas methanica, assembly GCF_001644035.1. Taxonomy (GTDB): domain Bacteria; phylum Pseudomonadota; class Gammaproteobacteria; order Methylococcales; family Methylomonadaceae; genus Methylomonas; species Methylomonas methanica_A. The sequence continues at coordinate 1,009 of NZ_LUUG01000071.1, read as the reverse complement.
GTTCTGAGTGTCGACAACCTTGGCGCCTGCGTTTTGTGCAACCAAGGCAGATAACTAAATCAATCAATAGTTGTCGAAGCGTTTTACAATCGCTTCGGCAAGCTCGCGCGTTGAAATGGTAAAGATTTGAGGCGGAAAGCAAATTGCGTAGTGGCCGATTTATTGCTTGATAAGCATTAATGTTCTACAACTCTCAAGATGGCCCTGGCTATGCATCCGCAAAAATATTCCGAAACCTACTACGACCCGCACCAACGCATCCGCGCCTGCAAAATCACTCCCGGCGAATATTGTGTTACCGATTCCGGCGAGGTTATTGTTACCGTGCTGGGATCCTGCGTGATTGCCTGTATTCGCGATTGGCGGCGTGGCATAGGCGGGATGTATCAATTTATGGTGGTGAACGTCAACGAAGACCAGCCGCTCAACCAACGCATGGAGAACATGGCTAGTGCCGGTATGGATAATTTCATCAACCATCTGGTCGACATGGGAGCAGAAGAGAGCGAGCTGGAAGCCAAGGTATTCGGCGGCGGCAACATACTTAATGGCATGCAACGCAACAATGTCGGCGCTCGTAGTGCTCAGTTTTTACGCAGTTATCTGGCCGGCCGGAACATTCCGGTCCTCGCTGACGACATGCTCGGTATCTATCCCCGCAAGGTGTATTTCTTTCCGGAAACGGGGGAAGTGTTGGTGAAAAAACTCAAGGATATAAAAAACGAAACTATCTTGCAGCGGGAGCAGGAATATTCTCACAGGTTGTTTGCTAGGGTGTTGGCGTAGAGTTTTGTGTCGCTAACGCGACGGTTTTTTTGAATGTCGGTTCTCGCACCGACAGGCGAGATACTTTTCTTTGCTTGTCCAAAGAAAAGTATCCAAAAGAAAAGGCCACCCGGACGCCGCTTATTTCCTGCGCTCCGAAGCTTTCGACGGGGGTTGCCGAAAGGGGCTTCCTGCCCCTTCGGCAACGCGCCGCATCCCTGCGTCGCCCCTTGTATGATGAATT
>NZ_LUUG01000070.1 GCF_001644035.1 Methylomonas methanica | reverse complement strand
TTTGTGATGGGCGTGGTGAGCGATGCCAATCCTACCAACCATCTGCATCAAGAACAGAATGATTTTGCCGCTGACGGCGTTACCGAATTATATGAAGTGGCTTATCACAACGATTCTTCAGGCATATATATTCGCGCCCAGGACGGACAGGCGTTCGACCTGAAATCTATGCGGTTTTCGGCTCCCTGGTCCACTTCCAGCCCGTTTGTCAATCGTAGAGCTGGCGCCTGGGAGATTTTAGGCTTCAGCCAAGCGCAGAATCTCAGTTTATCCAGTGGAGACGGCACTAATTATGCGACACGAGCGGCTTATAAAAGTGTTAATAACACCAGCGCGGACAGCTTTAACGGCATCATGGTACTGGGGAATGATTTTAAAAATATTTACGCGGTCTGGATTCATTTTATCGGCGAACCCGATTCGTTCATCACTGCCGGATCCGCCTACAAAATGCGCCTGGATGACGTTAGTTATTCCCGGCTGACTGGCGCCGACGCCGCGACAATTGCCCAATACAATCAGCAAGTCTCAGCGATCAACGCCATGCAGGCCAACTTGTTTCAACAGTTGGTGATCGATGCGTATAGAAATGTCCTGAATCGGATGATTCCACCGATGTCCTCCATCGTCCAAAAATATCAACAGCAACCGCTGGAAACCCGCACCATGCCGACTTTCAGCGGCAAATATTATTTTGACGACAACACCTTGGCGTTTTCCGGCGGCATGTCCGAAGAACCTGACTTTATCTCCAATTTCGGCTCAGTGACTTTAAGTCACGAATTTAACAACAAACTAAGTACCGTATCCGCTGGTTACAATATTTCCAGCAATCAAATTACGCGAAGCACCGACGCCGCCCACGGCGCAGCCGACGAACACACGCATGGCGATAATGACAATTCTCCCAATTATCAGGCACTGAATGAGACCAGCGCATCCCATGGTTTTAATCTAGGTTTTTCGCAAATTTTAAGCAAAAACACCCTGTTCCATTCGTCTGCCAGCTATACACGGCAAAACGGCTATTTGAGCAACCCTTACAAATACGTGTACATCCGTGGCGAAGTGACTCCGGAGGAATACTATCAAATCTATCAAGGCTCTAACGGTGCGCCGATCGACTGGAATGCCATCACCAAACTGGAAATGGTTGGCACGGAACTGTTTCGGGAAGTGAGACCGGATCTACGCAATCAATGGTCTATTTCCAACCGCATCAACCAATATATTCCTTCACTGGATGCCTCGGTGCATTTTGATTACCGTTTTTACGCCGACGATTGGGGAGTGAATTCACATACTGTTGAGCTCAAATGGTATCAATCCTTACCGATGGGCATTACCATCACGCCAAGCTTTCGCTATTACTCACAGTCGCAAGCCGAATTTTTTGCGCCGTATTTTTTAGCGCCGCGCGCTGATGGACATTATTCCAGCGATTTTCGCCTAGCGGATTTTGGCGCCTTGAGCGGCGGGATTACCTTCAGCAAACAATTCAATAAAGGTGTGACGCTGGATGCCGGCTTTGAGTATTACACCCGGCAAAGCGGTTTGAAGTTAGGCGGCGGTCTGGATAACAGTTACGCCGACTACAGCTATTACATGGTGCATGGCGGATTGAACGTCAATCTATCCGCGTTAAGTTCGCAGTCCGGCGAACATGCTAATCACATGCATCACAACCACGGCGCACCGCTACCCGCCGGCGTTATGTTCGGCCACATGATGAACACCCCCGGTGAGCTGATGGTCGGCTACCGGTACGCCTACACCAATCAAACCGGCGGCATGCAATTTGGCTCGGGCACGGTGGACGACGCATCTTTGTTGAACTCAGCCTGCGGCAACTACCAATGCGCCTCGCGTCCCAGTGAAATGAGCATGAATATGCACATGCTGGACATCATGTATGCACCCACCGATTGGCTGAATTTGATGTTGATGCCGCAAATCATGGACATGAAAATGTCGTTATCGAACATTCCCGGTTCCACCGCTAGTAATGAACATGGCAGCGGCCATAGTAGCGGCGGCCTCGGCGATACCATTATGACCGCCATGTTCAAAGCCTTCGACACGCCCAACCATCACCTGCATGTCGGGCTTGGTGTCAGCGCTCCCACCGGCAGTAACGAAGTGACCGTCGATGGGCAAGACGCCCTGACCAGCCAAGTCCAGGATTATGGGATGCAGCTCGGCAGCGGCACTTGGGATTTCAGACCCAGCTTGACCTACACCGGTCAATTTGCAGACTGGTCTTGGGGTGCACAAATGAGCGGCATCAAACGCATGCAGGATAGAAATCGCGTTGGTTATGCCCTGGGCGACGCATTCCAATCCACCGCATGGGGTAGTTACAAAGTATTAAATTGGCTTTCTACATCGTTGCGCGGCATTTATTCCGAACAAGGCGCGATTAAAGGTCAATTCAACCGCAGTCACTCACTGAGCTCAACAGTTGACCACACCGGCAATTATGGTGGACGCTTTTGGGATATCGGTTTGGGTTTAAACGCCACCCTTCCCGACGGCGCGCTCGCCGGTCACAATTTCAGCATCGAATGGCTGCAACCGATTGCTGACGATTTCAATGGACACCAGTTGGAAAGAGAAGGCACCTTAAATGCCACTTGGACTTTCGGCTTTTAACCTTGCCAGCCCCCGTTAGCAACAGTTTTATATCCCTGACCACATGCTCCATATTTCTCGCCAAAAAACATAACCGTCCGCGAAGTAGGTTACTAAAACACTCTTTAGCGATAACTTGAATAGCCTTCCATTTGAAATTAGGTCATTTCACACAAAGTGCGGCATATCACGCACTCATGACGACAAAAGGCATTTATTTCTATAAATTTCATGTAATTACGAATGGCATACTATGTGCTTTTAACCGAGTGTGCCTCCGTTAACTCAGGCACATCATTTTGAAGACCTACAGTGATCGTCGATGTTAATTAGCTTTTAGAACAGCTTCACCGCCGCCACACATTCTTCTAAATGTAACTAAGGCCGACCCCCTCCCCCTTTTCAAATCGGCAAACATATATTATTGCGAGGAATTACATGCTAAAAACCAAGTTATCTCAGGCCATTGCTTTTGCCTTGACTGGCGTCACCATTACCGCTATTTCCACATCGGACGCCGCTGCCGCCGCTACTGTCTCGTATAATGCGTTCAACCATGACCGTTCCGCGCCTAACACATTGGTGTCCGGTGGCAATGGAACGGATGGCTGGATGAGAACCGGCACTAATGCGTGCGGTGCGGCAGGCAGCACCTGCGGGAATGGTCCAACCACCAGCAATAATCCGACAAAGGTTGTTGCCGCAGGAAATGTGGCAGTACCCTGGGTTGGCAACGATGCACGTACCGATTCAAACTTCAACTATTCAGGCACACAGACATTAAACTGGACTGCGGTCATCGGCGCCGGCGAAACCGCAGTCGTGTCCAGGCTGGACTCCAACACCCGCTACGGCGGCACGGTCCTGGCGGACGGCACGACGTTCAACTATGCGGATATTGATACCGCAAAAGGCGCATGGCACGACGGCGCTAGCGACGGTTGGAAACACGACACCGATATCGGTTTGTTCAAGTCCAACGTCACTCAGACTGTCACCCTTTCGATTTCCAGCCTGCTGGGCAATGGCACTCTTAACGAAACTCCGGATTATGGATTTACTGTGTTTGAAGGCAAAAATACTGGAACCGCCAACTATTCTCACCACGGCGCCTGGCATTCAATTGATCCGGCCAGCGCGCAAGCCGTAGGTAATAATGACACCCAAATTACCGACCCCAATCCCTTTGGCGGCAGCGGACTCACCGCCCTGATACTCGATGACGTCATCGGCAATAGCGCTACATTTACTGCTGAGGCCGGCAAAATATACACCATCATGCTGGGTGGCTTTCAAGCGGGAGACTGGATAGAAACCCGCAACGACTATCAATTGACGATCGCAGCGGTTCCCGTTCCGGGCGCGGTATGGTTGTTTGGTAGCGCTGTGACGGGTTTTATTGGCTTGCAACGCCGTAAACGCGCACTTGCATAACACTCAAAGCCATTAAGCCGTATTAACCTGTTCGGACCATGCTCGGCCGAACAGGTCTATCTGCTCCAAAATAATGAATCAGCAATAGTCGCCAGAATTACTTTTCCTTAGCTCTTCCGCCTGAGTGACACTCTCTCCCACCTGTAACGTAAAATAACAAAAACAAACGGGAGAGGTATTCGCGGGACGTCAACGAACGCCATCTCACAAACCTTTTTTGAAGCTTGAATTAGCAAACCATAATTACCATGACCCCATTCATGCATCTCGGCCAAACCGCCGTCCAACAGAAAAACTTCAGCGAAGCCGTGGCATGGTTTACCAAGGCGGCTGCGGATAGCCCCAAAGATCCGCAAATCATGGCCTGCCTCGGACAATCGCTCTGTTGGCTGGGTAAGCGCGAGGAAGGCTTGGCACACCTTCATCAGTCCGGGCAACTGCTTTTAAAAAAGGCCCGTAAAAGCCGCGACATTGGTTTGGCTCTGGATTTAGTGGACCAATTGCAGTATTGGAACGATTTTCCTGGCGCACTGGGGATATGTAAACAAGCCGTGCAAATAAACCCAGGATACCTGCGCGGCTATCAATTGTTGGCCTTGACACATTCCCGCCTAAATCAGAAAAAGCCCGCCCTCGCTGCCGGCAGACAAGCATTGAAACTGGCGCCAAACAGCGCGGTTCTATCGATTCTTCTCGCAACCTTGGAAGCTGCGGACGGCCTCAACCACGAAGCCAGACAACGATTGGAAAAGGTATTGCAAAATCCCTTACTGACTGCGGAAGAACAGTTCCGAGCCAATAAAGAGTTAGCTCGCATCCTGGACAAACTCGGTGAATACGACCGAGTCTTCGTTCATTTGCATGCCGCTGCCGAAGTAGCGCCGCGTTTGCCTGAGGTAAAACGCCAAGACGCCGGTTTAGTCCCTAAAATGCTGGAAAACTATAAGGCGGAATTTGACAGCGAATTGCTGGGACACTGGGCCAATGCCGACTTTCCGGCCAATCAACCCGCGCCGACTTTTCTGCTGGGTTTTATGCGCACCGGCACCACACTGACCCAGGAAGTACTGGCCGCCCACCCGGACGTTTTTGTCGCCGACGAAACCGATCTGATTGCCTCAGTGGCGAAGGAATTGGACCGCCTTTCGAATGGACAAGGTAGCCTGCCAGAACAACTGCGAAAACTCGACTTAACCGGCGTGTTGCATTTACGGGCCTTTTACTGGCATCGGGCCCACGCCTTGTATGGCGATAAAATAGGAACCCGGTTATTGCTGGACAAAACCACCATGAACACCATTGACTTAGGCTTGATCAACTGCATTTTCCCGGACGCCAAGCTGGTGTTTTTACTGCGCGATCCGCGCGACGTTTGTTTGAGTTGCTTCATGCAAACCATGTTGCCGACGCCATCAACTGTGCAATTAATAAACTGGAAGAGCACTGCCCGGTTTTATGCCCAAGTCATGGATTGGTGGCTGACTATTAGACCCCAATTAACGATGCGCTTTATCGAATTCCGATACGAAGACGCGGTATTCAACTTCGAACCGGCATTCCGTAAGGTGTTTGATTTTATTGGTTTGGAGTGGGATCCGGCAGTCGCTCAATTCCATAAAAAAGCAGCTGAAAAATACATCGCCAGCCCCAGTTTTAGCCAAGTCGCGCAACCTTTATATTCATCATCGGTTGGCCGTTGGCAGCATTATCGAGCGGAATACACAACCATCCTGCCTGAGCTGCAAACATTTATAGAGGAGTTTGGCTACGAAAATTAGCTTAATTAGGGGCTGGGAAGCGAAATTCATGCCTGTGAACGCCCGGCCTATTCAAAGCGATCACATTTCCTAGCCATTAACCGGGAACACCCGATTCACATCAACTGTAAGCGGTTTTGCCGCAAGCCACTCAGTTCGGCCGCAGAACCCTGACAATCTGGAAATTAAGGGAAATCACCTAGTTTCTGACGCGTGAAATATACAAAACTTACTTCCCATAGGAATCCGTACGCAAAAACCAGAAAGTTTATGTTGGAATTTGCCATACAAAAAAATATTTCCTACAAAATCCTCTAATAAAACTGTTTATAGAAAACTTACAGTAATTTAAGCGCCGGCAATCTAAATAACTGTGTCATATAACGCTCACCTGAGGCATATGACCCATTCACCCGGAAGCTAAAAGTTTGACATATCGAAAAAATCATCTAGCGGCCCTCTTATGCTTGACCCCAACTAGCAAAATCAGAACACAAAAACGTCTTGCAATTGATTTTTAAGACATTTTTATACCAGATTTCTATGAAACATAATCAGGCATGGCTATTGCTGTTGCGAAGGGGATGCCGCGCTGGAACACAATTCAATTGGTTACCATGATCAGAAACATCGGGAACCGTGCTTTCTATCAAATCCCGTCGTTGTCCGCCGCATCAGCCTTATTTAGCTCAACCCAGGATTATAAGCATGAAAAAACAATTAAAAATTCCCTTGGCTTTTGTCGCCGCAATCGCTTTGGGCTATGCTCTCACCCCCAAACCGGAAACCCCTTTCACCGGCCATGGCAATGCCGACGCCTTGAATAAAGTGTACGAACGCTGGAAATCCGCGCACGAAGAACAAGGAAACCTAGAGGTTTTACGTGTCGGCTTGAGTTTTTCGCGAGCGCAATCTCGACAATTTACCGCCGCCAGCGGCGAAGCAGCGTTGAATCTGGTCAACGGCCGATTACAAGTCGCGGTCAACGGCTTATCCAATCAAGAACAGTACGATGTTTGGCTGCTGGACAATCACAAATCCGGCGATAACCCGAACGAGAAAGCGGTCAAAATCGGTCCTTTGTCGGCGCGTGACGACAAACATATACTAACAACTCAACTGGACCGCGACCGTTTCGCCGGCTTTACGATGGACGCCGTCGCAGTTGCCAAGTCCGGAGAGACACCACAAGCCGGCGGCCTGTTATTCGGCTCGCCAAGCCTACTGCAAAGGCTTTACTACACCGAGCGCTATTGGCCGGCGGCAACGATAGGCTCTGTCTCAACGGAAAAAAATACCCCACCCGCACAAACTGCGTTCGAATTTTTATTACCCAAAACCGCGCAAGCGGCGGTGACGTCCTCTGCTGCCACCTCTCCCGAACAAATGACGCAATTGATTGCCACCGGTCAACAGCTGTTTACCGAACAAACCTTTAACGGTAACGGCCGTACTTGCGCCACCTGCCATAGGCCGGACAATAACCACACGATCGACCCTGGTTATATTGCCAAGTTGCCGAAAACCGATCCACTGTTTGTTGCCGAAACCAATCCGGTGCTGGCCGATCTGGAAAAACCTGCGCTGCTTAGACAGTTTGGTTTATTCGTGGCCAACGTCGATGGCTTCGATAGACCGCCGGTGTTGCGCAGCTCGTCGCATCTGCTTGGTATAGCCAACACCTTGACCTTCGAAAAAACCGTCAATCCAGGTTACGGCAACGGCGAATTTACTCAGGATACCGATTATTTCAATGCTCACGATCCCGAAGCGCAGCAATCCGGTACGCATACTCATGCTATCGGTTGGTCAGGAGACGGTGCACCCGACGGCGGATCGCTGCGAGATTTCGCTAAGGGCGCCATCATTCAGCATTTACCCAAAACCCTGACTCGTGCCGAAAACATCGACTTTAGATTACCCACCGAAGCCGAACTGGACGCTTTGGAAGCCTATATGTTGTCTCTTGGTCGCAGCGAAGAAATCAATCTTGCCAATATGTATTTCAAGTCGCCGCTGGTACAAAACGGCTTGTTATTGTTTAACACCAAAAACAATCCGAAACTTGCGGACGGTACGGTCTTATTCGGCACCACCGGCAACTGCAACGGCTGTCACTCCAACGCCGGCGGCATCAGCTCCACCACCAATGCCAATCCTACCCGCGACACCGGCGTAGAGCGCATGCGCGACCAGTTGCATCATTTGGCCGATCCTAATCTGGCCTACGATGGCGGTTTCGGACAAACACTACAAACCGATTGCGGTCCGAACTTTAACGAAACCTGTTATAGCGACGGCAGTGTTGCACCCGCCGGCACCACTACTCGTCCTACGGGCCATCACGGCTTGAATCGCTTCAACACCCCGTCGCTAATCGAAGCCGCCGATACCGCGCCGTTCTTCCACAACAACAGTGTGACTACGCTGGAAGAGACCGTAGCTTTTTACAGCTCCGACGCATTTAACAGTTCGCCAGGCGCATTCACCTCAAGCAAAGCTAATCGTCAAGGCAAGCTGGATTCTTCGCAAGTTATTGCCGTAGCCTTATTCCTGCGTTCGATCAACGTACTGGAAAACATCCGCAGCTCAAATCTTTTGGACCAAAAAGCCATTGCATTGAGCGGCGATCAAAGCGTTAAAACCTTGAAATTGGCGATTGCCGATACTCAGGATGCTATCGACGTGCTCAAGGAAGCGGTGATCAATCCCTATCCGGATGCGTTGGACAAACTGCAACAAGCGCTTTATTACGAAACACAAGCCACGAATAAGTTTTATCCAAACCGCTCGACACTCATGCAAAACGCTATAAATCTGAAGAATCAAGCGCGAACTATGATCGTCAGCGGCGGTTAGTAACTGCTGCCGGGGCTGCCATATGTTCCAGTCCCGGCACTTCGGCAAGCTATTAACCCAGCCTTTAAATATCGTTTCTCCTGCATGAGCCGAAGCCTAGTTCTCTCGTTTTTTGGGAGTGTCGGCTCCGGGGAACTTAAACGCCGGGTTAATAACCCCCATTCGCAAGGCACTTGTCATACCTGCCGAACCGGAATGGTTTCTTATTCAAACTGAACCAGAACAACAATGAACACACAGCTCAAACAACTATTTAAAACCAGCCTGATTGCACTAATCCCAATATGCGCGGTCAGCAACGCTCACGCCGCAATACTTACTTTTAGTTTGGATTACAGCGGCTTAGCATTTGGAAACGGTGCCACAGCGCAAGGCATCATCAGCCTGGACGACCAACTGATTCCTAATCCAGGCTCGACTTTTCTTGACTTGGGTAGCAATGAGGTAATCAAAGCTTTCACATTGACCGTTTCCAACGCCACAGGCGGCTTAGGAAACGGCACTTTTCAGATGACCGATTTCGATTTTGCCACCTGGGATAGCGCAGGAGAAACGCTGGACTTAAGCCAACAATTGCTTGGGCAGTGGACGCAAGGTGGCGGCTGGGGAACGAGCGCTAGATGGGACGGCGGCGCGGGTGAATTTAACCTTTATGCCAAAGCCGGGTCCTACGCACCAACCAGTTCCGGTTACTTCACCCTGGCGGCGAATAACGACTTTCTGAATGGCGATTTGTTGAGATTGGTGTCGTTCAAACCTGTGTCCGGCTCCGTTCAGCCAGTTCCATTGCCCACACCAATTTGGCTATTCGGTAGCGCTCTCGGCGTGTTCCTTAGCAGAAAAACAGCGAAGAAAGGCAATTATTAACCCTGCCCTTAAATATCGAAATATCGGCGCTCCCGCTAAGGCGGGAGCCTAGGGAGCCATACTGGATTCGCTTGCGCGGTTTAACGCTTCCAGCCTTCGAGGGAATGACGAGTTGCAAATGCAAGGTTCATAAAGATTAACACTGATTTACCACTTGGCACTAAGACTAAGAATTGACGATGTATTTCTCTAAAAGCAAACCAATGTTTGCGTCCAATAAGTACATCAAAAACCCTGATCTAAAATCGATACCTACGCTGACTTTATAGCCCATTGCATGCATAAACTGCTCAACCTCAGCTAGCAAGCATCAACTATTGCATTACCGAGTTAGAGATATATGAATCCGATATTTTCAACAGACATAAAAAAACCGGATGGAGCACTAGACTCCATCCGGTTTAAAAGCCCGAAATACTTAGGCTTGAACGGCCGCTTTACGACGACCGGTATACAGGAAACCCAACAAAGCACTCGTCATAAACCATACAGAGGCAGGGAGAGGTACGCCTGACACAGGATTTTGATCTGCTGCGGGTTTTAAATCAAATCCATACAAAAAGCTCAAATTATTAGTCAAACCTGGCTTAACAAACGCCAACATAAATGTATTGGGAGCGCTCAGTGCGAAATTTCCAGCCTCACTCACCCAACCACTTGTTGTCAACAGACCCAATTGAAAAGGGCTTGCAGATGAAAAACTGCCTACACCGGAAAAGGTGTATACAGGCGCATCTGTACCCAGATTAGCGGTAGCTGAAAAAATACCGAAAGTGTCGCTTGAAGGGAATGGGAATGATGAAGCACCGAAGGAGATAAAATTGCTATCGCCATCAGTTGATTCCCAAATGATGCCAGCCGAACTTGCAGTCGAAACTGCAAACAGGCAAACAGCAAGCCAAAGTTTTAAAGATAAAAGCGTTTTCATGGATATTCCCCATTTAAAATTAACGTTAACAATTGGTCATCCTTTTGACCACCTTACTCCGTAGCTGAAATTGTTCCTCAATCCCAACTAAGAAGGGGAGTGGATATGTACAAATATCCACTCAAACACAGTATAGCAAATACAATGCCATATTTATTTTTGTTTTTTTTCAAAAACTTACAGACGCACAAAGCACGAGGTGTAAATATTACCGACACGTTACGAAGGATTTTTGCCTTTTAGATAAAAAAGTCACCAAATCGGTGCGTTTTGAATTTGAAACCGCGACTAGGTAATTCTGCGCACATAAAAAAGCCGGATAAAACTAAATTTGTCTCATCCGGCTCAAAATCACTTAAAGCGTCAGTATCAACGCAGTCGGCATCAGGCGCTTATTTCAACGCATTTCCGCAGTCTAAATCGGCCAGACGTGTGTACCCAACATTCTTGAAAGTAGTGCCCTGGGCCGCAACGAACCGAATGAACAATTCATCTCGGAGCTTGTTGCGCTGCCTGATCTCCACTTTTACACCTTGGTCGGCCAACTGATTTTTATAAAGCGTTGCGCGCTGCCGGTCGTTGAACACTCCGAGCGATATAGCCCCCTTGATGTCGCCATCGCTTACCGGCCACACATCGTTAAATCCTTTGGCTTTTAACATCATCTTATTGATACGGGTTTGCTCGGCATCTTTTCCAGCGGGGTAGTAAACCTGGAAATCCGACGCGACAATTATTGACTTGTTCATGGCTTTGAACTCAGCTAAACGCTCAGTATTGGCCCATCGCCGCAACGCGTCCTGATCGCTGAACGGTCCAGCCTCGTAACAATGATTGATCGCGGCTTGCTGCCTACCGGAAACTGCTGGCTTAGGAGCATGGGTGCTGGTTTTGAATATCCAAGCAGCGTGGGGCGGATTCAAGCGTTGCAGAATGTCCGTCGCTTGCTTAGCTTGTAATTCAGCGGCCGCGCTATCCAGATAAGTAGAAATTTGTGCTCCACGCCTAGCCGTTTGTCTTTCGCTTACCATTAATAATGCCGGAATATTACTGGCTGGTTCGACCGATGGCGTCAGCGCACCAAAATGTAGCTTCCAGAAAAAAAACAACACATTCAGCAGACATAACAAAAAAAACAGCGCTTTCATGAGACGTTTTCATTTCGGCAATAATTGAGCAAACCTTTAAAGACCAAATCGCCGTCGACAATGCTTGGAACTGTCAGGTGTCTGGCTAAGGTCTCGCCGTCGCCTCCGCTCAACACCAGCCGATACGCTTTGGGCTGTCGCGCCAAGGCGGCCTCTACCAGACCTGCCGCTGCTAACAACGTACCGTTATTGATGGCTGCCGCTGTGACGACCGCCAAGCTTGTCTCTGCCTGCTCTTCGCTAAACGGCAGCGCGGCGGTATTTTGCGCCAAGGATTTTTTCATTAACAACAGCCCCGGACTGATTAAGCCGCCAAGATGGCTACCATCGGTCTCGATAAAATCTATTGTAATGGCGGTACCGCAATCGACAATACACGTATCCCCCGGATAATAACGATGTGCCGCCTGCAATGCCAACCAGCGATCCACCCCCAACTTTTCCGGTTGTGCATACGCATTTTTGACATTAAAAGCCGTTGGCGAAGACTGCGGAATGATTACCTCAATGCCGGGCCATAGTGCCCGCGCCATGTCAACCAGCAACAAGGTCAGAGAATTTTCCGATACCGACGCAATAGCTATTTGCTTGGGAGCTGGGATATTCAGCCAAAACTCACGCAAACGTTCTAAAAAATCCGCTTGCCGATAATCCATAAAAATCGTCGGTTGCAGCCGGTCGGCATCTACCTGGATCCATTTCAGACGCGAGTTGCCAATATCGACCAGTAAAATCATAGGTGTCGGAAACTCACTTCGCCCGACGCGAACGCGCGGATTTGACCATCCGCTAGTTCTAGCAGCAATAGGCCTTGATCGTCGATGCCCGCTACCACGCCGCTAAACGTCTGTTCGTGCATAAAAATATCGACCTGCTTGCCTTGCATGCAATCGTAGCCACGCCATTCTTCAAGATAATGACCCAGCGAACGGGTCTCGTACTCCGCCAGCACCGGTAACAACTGATTCAATAATTCGCCTACCAGCCCATTGCGTTTACCGTGAATCGATTCTGCCAAAATACCGTGCAAATCGACCCAATCCTGCTCGATACCCTCCCCTTCATGCGCCGGCAAATAGACATTTAAGCCCAAGCCCATCACCGCGTGGCACGGTCCGCTAGTTTCTCCGGACACCTCTATCAAAATCCCGGCCAATTTACGTTGCCGCCAATAAATATCATTCGGCCATTTCAAACCCACATCGGCAATCCCGAAACCTCGCAACGCGCGGATTACCGCCACGCCCATCGCCAGACTCAATCCGGTGATCGCTGCCGGCCCACCCTGGAAGCGCCACAAAATCGATAAATAAATATTGTGACCAAACGGCGAAACCCAATGCCTACCGCGCCGCCCTTTCCCCGCGGTTTGCCGTTCGGCCAGACAGACCGAGCCGATGTCAGCGCCCTGCCGCGCCTTTTCCAATAAATAGGTATTGGTAGAATGAATCTGATCGTGAATTTCCAGCTCAGCGAGTAACGGTCTGACCCAAGACTCCAAATACTGATCGATCAGTTGCGCTTCCAGCAGTTGTAGGGGGCGATGCAGACGGTAGCCTTTGCCGGATACCGCTAGTAACTCAACACCGAATTCAGATAAAGCGCTTAAGTGCTTCCATACTGCCGAACGACTGACGCCGAGCAAGCCCGCCAATTCGGTCCCAGAATGGAATTGACCGTCTGCCAGGACATGTAACAACTGTTTGAGTTTAGGAGAGATCAATCGTCAACCTGCCGAACGTGCTGTAGAACTGCACTACGCAGCTAAAACTCGTTTTTATCACGCAATTGCTGTAGTTGTTTTTTAACGACATGCTTGATCAACAGCTCTCTATCGTCTTCAGTGAGGTTGACGTACTCGACGCAAATAGAATACGGCCGCTCCGGGCTCTCTGCCGAAATATCCTTACAATGCACGACATTGGCGTAGGCAACGATGACTGCCATACACGAGGTCAGCAGCATCCGCAGTTCCAATAGCTCACCAACCTCTATCGGCGTTTCATTACTAAAAGCCAACCCGGTCGCGCTGAGACTCACTTCGCGGGTATCGTGCTCGGAAAACTCCTCGCTCTGCGCGCTGATCGCCTGTGCGATCAGGTTGATCTTGGTGTCGATGATCTTAAGGTATTCGAACATTTCCGGATCGCGTCTTTCCAGACGCGGCGACAACATTCGCGCTTCTTGCGCCAATACGTCCAACGCGGACGTCAATGAACAATTTCCCAACACATCATTCGAAACATGACTCAAGGCGTCGACGTGTTTTTTGTCGATGACTTTGTGCAGCAGATTTATCGTGTCGTTGACTCGGAAATAGCGCCTTTTTTCTTCAATTTCATCCGCCATGGTGTGCTCGTCCTCGGTCTATTTAAGTGGGGTAATATTTCGAATAAGGAATTTTAGCTTAAGCGGCTTCAACTGCTTAATTCCATCGCGTCAATCAGGAATAATAAGGTCATAAGTGCGCATCAAGCCGCTAACTTCGGCGCGTGGCAGACTGACAACAGGCAAGATCAAATCCGTGGATGTTAGCCCGGCCGCCTGCAAAGACTCTTGTTCTATGAACACATCGTTGACGTCGTAAATTTGCAAGGCCTGGAAAATTGCCGAGGTATCCTTTAAACCTAATCCGGCCGGCTGCTGCTGATTTTTCAATTGCCACACGGCATCGTCGACGAATAGTAATGCAACGTGCTGATCAAAGGCAGCCGCAGTCAAAATCACGTCCAGGGTTTCTTGCAGATGAGTACCGCTGTAAGGCAAGCGACGCATAATAAACAGATAGCGTTTCATTACAGCTAACCGAAGACAATACTGCGGTCCGCCAATAGTGTGGCTTCCAGCCATTGCCCCAAACCGGCTATCCGAAACCCTGGCGCCGTATCGTCATCCTGCTTATCCTGCCGCACCGCTTCATCGGCACACAACAAACCCCGGCGCTGTGCGGCTGAGATGCATACCACTAAATCCAAGCCATATTGTTCAGCCAAAGCAGACCAATGCTGGGTAATCGACAATTCGTCATCCGGAGGATTTGCATAACGAAAAGCATGATAGATGCCTTCCTTGTAAAAAAATACTCGCAGAATTTGGTGCTCGGCCGCCAACGCAGCTTGAATAAACCGGTAGGCATTCAGGCCGGCATTGCTGGCGTAAGGACTGGCATTAACTTGTACGGCATATTTCATCGCGCTGTAAAATAATCGTTAAACTGATATCTGGCGTATTTTAATACGAGCACACTCAAGCTGCCCGTTTTTGCCGCGCATTGTTTTGCCTTTGAACCAAATTTACCGCTTCCAGTCCGAGCTTCCATGACACTTAAGCCTCTTATTTTTAGCCTTGGCCTGATCCTGTTCTGTTCTTCGCCGCGAGCCTTGGATATCGAAAAAATCCAACTGCCGGACATGGGCGATTCGGCTGGCGCCATCATTTCACCCGCCCAGGAAAAGGAATTCGGCGAAGCATTTTTTCGCAATTTGCATCAACAAACCGAGATTAATCAGGATGTGGAAATCCAGCAATACATCCAGAACATAGGTCGGCAATTAGCGTCCCATAGCGATACACCGTCCAATCCCTTCCACTTTTTTGTCGTGATGGACCCCAATATCAACGCCTTTGCCGGCCCGGGCGGATACATCGGGGTAAATTCCGGCTTAATTCTGTTGACCGAAGCAGAAAGCGAACTGGCGTCGGTAATGGCTCACGAGATTGCTCACGTTACCCAACGTCATCTATATAGATCGATCGAAAAAGCCAGCAAAATGTCGATTCCGACAGTCGCGGCCACGTTGGCGGCCATTTTAATCGGCACCCAGTCGCCCAACATGGGTCAAGCGGCTTTGATGGCAATCCAAGCCGGCAATATTCAGTTTCAAATCGACTTTACCCGCGACCACGAAAAAGAAGCCGACCGCGTGGGTATGCAAACCTTGGCAGGCGCCAATTACGACCCGCGCAGCATGCCGACCTTTTTCGAACGCTTGCAGCAGTCCACCCGTTATTACGGCAAAGGCGTACCGGAATTTTTAAGGACGCATCCGGTATCCGAGAACCGCGTCGCCGACACCCGCGGCAGAGCGGAAATCTATCCGTACCGGCAATATCCGGATTCATTAGCGTATTTGTTGACCAAAGCCAAGCTTACCGTGCTATCCGCACAGGACAAACGCACTCCGCTACAGCATTTCACCACGCTTGAAATGCAAGGCACGCAGGAGCAGAGAGCTGTCGCCCGCTACGGCATAGGTTTGGTGTATTTGGAAAATCAACAGTATGCCGCCGCTAGCGAAATTTTTCAAAAACTCACCGAGCAATATCCGACTCAACCGCAATATATATCAGCCTTGGCCCGCACGGCCATGGATGCTCACGACTACGAAAAAGCCGGCAAATTATTTGAAAAAGCGATTAATACCTTTCCCAGCAACGACGCCCTGAAAATCCAATATACCCGCAGCCTAGTCAAAAACGCTCAACCGCAACGCGCGAAGCAAGTATTACAAAGCTTGTCGGACAGCGAGAAAGACCAGCCATATTATTACGAACTACTCGCGCAGATTTTCGCCGACCTCAAGCAGCCAGGGGAATCGCATCGCTACATGGCCGAGTACTATTACGCCAGCGGCGAAACCGAAGCGGCGATCATGCAAATCAGATTGGCAAAACAGCAGAACGTTCTGAGCTTTCAACTACAGGCCATCCTGAACGAACGGCTTAATTTCTTTCTCAGCGAGGAAGAATCGCGCCGAGCGGAGCGCTAATTTCAAACATTAGAAAAACCTGATACTAGCTAAGTTTTTGTTTAAGAAAATTAATTTCGTGGCGAAACTATTTCCCAAAATAAAACTGCTTTTTTTGTTGGACACCCGGTTTTTTTTAAAATACACTTCGCCCACCTTGAATACGGAGTGCGTTCAACCTTAACGGGTTGTATCTTTGAGGGGGGAGGGAAACAGCCAGTAAAATGGCTGATAATAATAACTATAAAATAGTAATTGCTTGACTAAACTGCCCTAAGGCAGGCGTCCAACACAATAACAATAATAATTACAACAAACAGGACGGGCCCGCGTATAGCGGGCTTTTTATTGCCTGTCGTTTTACCTTCTCCAGCTATCCGCTTGCAGCCTCGATTGGCCTAAGTGCGCCATTTATCTTATAATTCAACCTTGTCCGCTCGATACTGTTACAGTCTACCGGGCAAAGCTCCCCCGCAAACTCAGATAAGGTTTAATCATGGCACGCGTTACCGTTGAAGATTGTTTGGAAAATGTTGAAAACCGTTTCAAATTGGTGTTACTCGCCAGCAAAAGAGCACGGCAGTTGGAAAAAGGCGCCGATGAATTCATTCCGCGCGGCAAAGACAAAGACACCGTATTGGCGCTTCGCGAAATTGCTGCCGGCTTTGTCAACGAAGAAAATATCGACCGTTTGCATCGCGCGGGATACGTTTCGGAAACCCATCTGGAAATCTAACGCCCATGCCCGAGATAGCTGTCAAACTCGCACCAGCGCTACCTGCTATCGAGCATCCTGAAGAAAAACTTCTTCATCAGCTCTGCGAAATCCTGCGCAGCTATCTCGACCAAGAACAAATCAACGATGTGATCCGCGCCTACCATTTCGGCGCGGCTGCGCATTCCGGGCAATTCCGCAGAAGTGGCGAAGCCTATATCTGCCATCCGGTATCCGTAGCGATCACTCTGGCCAGCATGCACATGGATCACCATGGCATCATGGCGGCCATCCTGCACGATGTAATCGAAGACACCCCTATCAGCAAGGAGCAACTGGGCGAGCAGTTTGGCGTCGAAGTTGCCGAGCTGGTTGACGGTGTGACCAAACTCTCCAAAATCGACAGCCGCTCGCGCGCGGAAGCACAAGCGGAAAACGTCAGAAAAATGTTCCTGGCCATGGCGCAAGATCTGCGCGTAATTGTCGTCAAACTCGCCGACCGTTTGCACAATATGCAAACCATGGGCAATATGCCGGTCGATAAAAAACGCCGCATCGCCAAGGAAACGCTGGAAATTTACGCCCCGATCGCTAATCGTCTGGGTATGAACGATGTTCGGCATCAGCTGGAATCGTTGGGCTTTAAAGCGCTCTACCCCAACCGCTATACGGCCATCAATAATGCCGTAAAAAAATCGCGGGGTAACCGTAAGGAAATCATCGATACCATCCAGAATGCCATCCAAAATCGTCTAAACGAATCCAACTTGGACGGTGCTGTAGCTGGACGAGAGAAAAATATCGCCAGCATTTATCAAAAAATGCTCAGTAAACGGATTTCCTTTACCGACGTCTTCGACGTTTACGCCTTCCGGATTTATTGCCAACAAGTCGACGACTGTTATCGGGCTTTAGGCTGCGTACATAATTTATATAAACCCGTTCCCGGCCGCTTCAAGGACTACATAGCCTTGCCCAAAGCCAACGGTTATCAGTCGCTACATACAATATTGATAGGCCCTTACGGGGTGCCCATCGAAATTCAGATTCGCACCCACGAGATGCATCGTCTTTCGGAATCGGGGATTGCTGCGCATTGGCTGTATAAATCCGACAACGATAAAAGCGAAACCATCCAGGCCCGCGCTAACGAATGGCTGCGTGATTTATTGGAGATTCAAAAGTCCGCTGGCGATTCGCTTGAATTCATCGATAACTTAAAAGTCGATCTTTTCCCGCAAGAAGTTTTCGTGTTTACCCCCAAGGGCAAGATCATCAAGCTGCCGCGCGGCGCGACCATCGTCGATTTTGCTTATCTGGTGCATACCGATGTCGGCAACGCCTGTATTTCCGCGCGGATCGACAAGAAACTGGTGCCGCTGCAAACCAAGCTGGAAAACGGCATGACGGTGGAAGTGATCACCGCCACCTGGGCCAGACCGAACCCCTTATGGTTAAACTACGTCACTACCGCCAAGGCTCGCAGTTGCATCCGCGCCTATTTGAAAAACTTCAACCAGCAGGAAGCGATCAATCTTGGCCGCCGCCTGCTGGAAAAAGAATTGCAGAGCCTGGGTATTCAACTGGAAAATGTCGACAATACCCGCATCATTCAGGTATTGCAGGTGTTGAAAAAACACTCGATGAACGAGTTGCTGGAAGACATCGGCCTGGGCAATCGCATGCCCTTCCTGGTGGCCAAACGCATCAGCCAAACCGATGTGAACGCAGCCGTCAAACTCGACGATAACGAATCCACTCATAAAACCCCTTTGATCATCAAAGGCACCGAGGGCATCGTAGTCAGCCTGGCCAAATGCTGCCGGCCGATTCCCGGCGACTCGATTATCGGCTTCTTCAATCCCGGCAAAGGCATCGTCGTCCATCATCACGAATGCCGTAACAGCAACGAAGTCAGAAAGAAACAGACTACTTGGCTGGACGTGGAATGGAGCCCGGAAGCCAGCGGCGAATTCCCCGCAGAAATCCGCATCGAATTGCTGAACCAACGCGGCTCGCTGGCCACCATAGCCTCGACCATCTCCAGCATGGATTCCAATATCGAAAATATTACCGTGGTCAGCCAGGATGATCGCGTCTCGGTGGATTTGCTGACCTTAGCCGTAAAGGATCGCGTGCATCTAGCCACTATCATCCGCAAACTGAAAAAACTCTCCATCGTTTTAAAAATCACCCGCATCAAGGCATAGTATGAACAAGGAAATCATCTCGACGCCGTTGGCCCCGCAAGCCATCGGCACCTATTCCCAAGCCATCAAAGTCGGCGAGACTGTTTACTTATCCGGACAAATCCCGCTCGATCCGGAAACCATGCAAGTAGTGGATGGCGACATTGCCGTGCATATCCGCCGGGTATTCGATAACCTGAAAGCCGTAGCCGAAGCCGCCGGCGGCGACTTCAACGACATCGTCAAACTCAATGTGTTTCTAACCGATTTAAGCAACTTTCCTATCGTCAACGAGATCATGGCCGAATATTTCAGCCAGCCCTACCCCGCGCGCGCCGCGATTGGCGTTGCGGCATTACCGAAAGGTGTTGGCGTGGAAATGGACGGCGTGATGGTATTGCGCAACGAATACTACTGATAAAGCCAACGGGGCGCTTTAACCCGCCTCATTTGTGTATTCATGAATCATCCGGAACCGCATAAACAGCCTGTCACCGCGCTGACAGGCATCGGTTCACAATCCGCCGCCCGCCTGGAAAAACTGGGTATCCATACCCTCCAAGACTTGCTGTTCCACCTGCCCCTGCGTTACCAGGATCGCAGCCGCATCGTGCCCATATCCCACTTATCACCTGGCATGACCACGCTAGTCTGCGGCACGGTCGAATTTACCGACAGCATTCAACGCGGCCGTCCCAGTGTGATTTGCCGCATCGCCGACGACAGCGGCAGTTTGTCGATTCGGTTTTTTCACTTCAGTGTCCAACAAAGCCAACAGCTTAAACCGGGCACCCTACTAGGCTGTTTCGGCGAAATTCGTTACGGTTACAACGGCCTGGAGATGGTGCATCCGGAATATAAAATCGTTTCTGCTGCCGAGCAACTACTGGAAACTACGTTAACACCGGTCTACCCACTGACCGAAGGCATTTCTCAATCCACGCTCCGCAAAGCCATCAAACAGGCATTAACACTTTGCTTGCAAAGCGACAGCGCGATCACGGATTGGCTGCCGGCTAATTTATTGACCGAGCATGGCTACCCTTCCCTGAACGACGCTCTGCAAACCCTACATAATCCGCCGCCGCATTTGTCCGCAGAAATCATCAGTGGCGGTTCCTTACCAGCATTAAAACGCCTAGTGTTCGAAGAGTTTCTGGCCCACCATCTGGCGCTACTGCAAGGCAAATTGGCTTACAAAAGCTGGCAGTCGCCGGTCTTTGAATTAAACAATGCAGCCAAACAAGCATTCCTGAAAAGCTTGCCGTTTCAGTTGACCGGTGCGCAGCAGCGCGTCAGTACCCAGATCGAAAGCGATTGCCGCCAAACACAACCCATGCTGCGCCTAGTGCAAGGAGACGTTGGTTCCGGCAAGACCGTGGTAGCTGCTCTGGCCAGCTTGCTGGCGCTAAACTCGGGTTATCAAGTCGCGATCATGGCGCCCACGGAATTATTAGCCGAACAACACTTTCGTAACTTCAGCCTATGGTTCGCCGAAACCGGTTACCAAATGCTGTTTCTGACCGGACAATTGAAAGGCAAATCCAGACAAGCCACGTTGGAGGCACTAACCGACGGCTCCGCTAACATCGTGATCGGCACGCACGCACTCTTTCAAGATAGCGTGCATTTTCATAGGCTGGGCTTGATCGTCATCGACGAACAGCACCGCTTCGGCGTCCATCAGCGCTTGGCCCTGCGCGAAAAAGGCCAGCATGGCGGATTACGTCCGCATCAATTGATCATGACCGCCACGCCCATTCCGCGTACCTTGGCGATGCTGCAATATTCTGACCTGGACATTTCCATTATCGACGAGCTACCGCCGGGACGAAAACCCATCGCCACCAGCGTGATTTCCTCGGAACGCCGCGAAGAAGTCATCGGCCGTATCGAACACTGGGTCGCACAGCAACGCCAAGCCTATTGGGTATGCACCCTAATCGAGGAATCGGAAGTCCTGCAATGCGAGGCCGCCGAGAAAACCGCCGCTTATCTGTGCCAAGCCCTGCCGAACGTACGCGTCGGCCTGGTGCATGGCCGGATGAAAGCCGCTGAAAAAGACGCTGTGATGCAAGCTTTTAATAATCGCGATTGCGATTTACTGGTTGCCACCACGGTGATAGAAGTGGGTGTGGACGTGCCGAACGCCGGCCTGATGATCATCGAAAACCCGGAACGTTTGGGTTTATCGCAATTGCATCAGTTGCGCGGCCGGGTTGGCCGCGGCAATCAGGATAGCTATTGTCTGCTGCTCTATCAAGCACCACTCTCGCAAGCCGGCAAACAACGCCTGGCTATCCTGAAAGAAAGCAATGACGGCTTCGTCATCGCCGAAAAAGACCTAGAATTGCGCGGCCCCGGCGAAGTAATGGGCACCCGCCAAACCGGGCAGATGCAGTTCAAAATCGCTGACTTGAGCCGCGACAGCGACCTGCTGGAACTGATCCCGGCCGCGGCGCAATTGATCCATCGCCAACATCCAGACGCCATTCAACCGCTGATCCAACGCTGGATCGGCCATAGCCGCCATTACGCCGAGGTTTAGCGCTTGCCCGACAAAAGTTTTTTATTCAGCCGCCCGCCTGTCTGGAAAAGCCACGAACAGAGCAGCCAACGGCAACTACCTGCTGACTTGCAATCCTGGCTCAATGAAACCGGCTCGCTGACCAAACGTCTACGCGGCATACACGGCAACCGTTTCGGCGTAAAAGTGTTATTCCACCGCTGGAAGCCGGCTTTCATAGACGAATGCCGACTATTAGGCTTGCCGCCGTGCCGCTATCAATTGATCCGCGAAGTGATGCTACATGCCAATGGCGTGCCTTTGGTGCTGGCCCGTACTATTTTGCCTGAGCCCACGATAGAAATCGCCCACCGCAATCTGTCCCACCTCGGCACCCGGCCGTTGGGCGAAGTGATTTTCGCCTATCCGGATTTGGAGCGCCGCCAGCGGCAATTTAGCCGGGCCGACAGCAGCGTTTGGTCGCCAGGTCTGCAAACGGCGGTTGGTGTTGACGATGCTATTTGGGGGCGCCGAACGGTTTATGCGATCCATCGGCAACCGTTGCTGGTGGCAGAGTTTTTTTTACCTGCGGTGCTGGCGCCGGCAGTTGAACACATGCCGGAAACCGCTAAGCCGTTTATTCAAAAATCTTGAACAACACTTCGGCTACCGACGCCACTAAATCGCCATCTACGCTCTGTTCGCCGTAGCTTTGTTGCGGCCGAGAATAGTCTTTCCGAAAGGCTTTTTTGAATTGCTCGGCACTGGCTTTTTCTTGTTTGGCAGCGATTTTTTTCTGATTCAAAATCTGGCCGCCGGCTTTTTTCCACTCCAACAAGTGACTGATCTGTCCACCATCCAGCCAGATGCCATGGCTCCTGCATTGGTCGATAATCACTCCACTGCGATAACCATAGATCACCCGATTCATCAAAACCTGGCACACCGGGCATTTAAGATATTTTACCGTAGCATTTTTTGGATAACGGTCTTGGTTGATGTTGCTCAGCAGTTCTAAATTAACGGTAACGACCGGCGCTACCGCACTATCCAACAAGGTTTCAATTTCACCAGGATCGAAAAACAAGCCGTAACAGTTGGCGCAACGCTCTATGTGCAAGGAACCGGCGGTATCCAGACTAATGGTTTGCAGGCTTTGTGCGCATTCCGGGCAAACTCGCTCGCTGGTGGAATCGACGACTTGGTAGTCGTGCTTGCCTAGCAGATCAATATCGTTGCGGACTCCGCAATAACTGCAATATTGCGTGTTGGCTGGTAAGGGCGCAGAACAACTTGTGCAATTGGCCATGCTAAAACTTAGCCAATATTTGTTGTTTCTTGGCCGCGTATTCGGCTTCGGTAATCAGTTGCGCCTCGAATAACTGCTTCAATTCGGTCAATTTCGCAACCGTTTGATTACTATCGGCAGCCGCCTGATTAGTCGTCGCGCTCAGCGATTGCGCCATCCCTTGCCCCAAGCCGATGCCGGCCCCCATCCCCATACCAAGACCTGCCCCACCGCCTTCGTTACGAGCCGCTTCACGCAAGGCATCCAGCTGTTGCACCTTGGCGTAATCCAGACCCACGGCTTGCGCGGCTTGCGCTTCAGCGGTCAGATCGGCAATACGATTGATACGGCGCAAGGTGTCTTCATCAAAATCGGTGCCTTCGATGCGAAAATCGCTAATGCTAAAGCCCAGCTTTCGAAACACGATGGCCAGTTTAATGGCTATGCCCCGGGCTATTTCGTCGCGGTTGGCGTCGATGTCTGCAAAGCTATGCTGACACTCCGCCAGGTAATCGGAAATGGGATTGATGATTCGCGCCGAGAGAATATTGCGGAAATCGTCTATGCGCATTTGGTTATGGCTGCCGACGATACTCACGAAGAAATCGCTGGGGTCGGCTATCTGATAGCTATAGTTGCCGTAGGCTTTTAAAGCGACCGGGAAATGATATTTCGGGTCCTGATATTTGATTGGCGAGGTAGTGCCCCATTTCTGATCCAGAATTTTGGTTTTGCGGAAGAAATAAATCCCCACCTTGTGTTCGCTCTCAAAAAACTGCATGAATTTTTTGATCGTGGTCCAAAACGGCACGTTGTCGGTTTCCAGATTGATCATGCATTGCTCTTCGATAATCCCCTTGACCTGCCCCTGATACACAAAAATACAGCCCTGCCCCGGACCGACGATTAGCTTGGAAGCATTTTTGATTTCGTCGCCGTTTTCGGTCCATTGCGCCAACAACAGATCGGGATCGGGATTTTCCCATTCGATAACCGAACGCAGTTGCCGTTTGATACCGTCTATGAATGCCATTACTACCCTCGCTGGACTGGAGAAGAATCGATTAATTGCGTAACATCGCGGTTTAATTATGGCAAAAAACGGGAGTTGCGGTGGCAATCAGAACATATAAAGGCAAACAGCCAAAAGTCGGCAAAAACGTGTATATCGACGCAGCAGCGGTAGTGATCGGCGATGTGACAATCGGCGACGATGTATCGGTTTGGCCAACCACGGTGATACGCGGCGATGTGGAAGCCATTACCATCGGCTATGGCACTAACGTTCAGGACGGCGCGGTGTTACATGTCTCCCACGCCGGCGATTATTCGCCGCAAGGCCATCCTTTGACAATCGGTAAAGGCGTAACCATCGGTCATCGCGCCGTGGTGCATGCCTGTACGATAGGCGATTATTGCCTTATCGGCATAGGTGCTATTGTGATGGACGATGCCGAACTGGGAGATCATGTGATGTTGGGCGCCGGCGCGCTGGTGCCGCCAGGCAAAAAACTGGAAGGCGGTTTTTTGTATGTCGGTTCACCCGCCAAACAAATCCGGGCGCTGACCGACTCCGAAAAAACCTTTCTGGAGTATTCGGCAAAACATTACGTAAAGTTGAAAAACGACTATTTGGCCGAATCCGCAATATAAACACTGTTCTGTGTAGCCGAAACGATTATTAAAACAGCGCACTCCTCGCCACACTAGCCATTGGCTCTCATCGGACTTTTACGTCGAATATCTTTTATCTTGTTAACTAGCCGACTTGGATGCTTTGCCGGCTAGTTCCCAGCTAGCATTAGTTAATGAATGTGCACTTCCCGAGATTTGGATTTATCGCTTCTTGCCAGCGTATAGTCGTCCTGGTCGCCCAGCATGGGCGTACCATCGCTGTTGAGTTGAATCAACGTCCCTTCGTCTTTAATACTAAATTTGCGATTGAGATCGTTTTTATTGGCGGTTAACGACAGTATGTGGGTTTTGTCATCCCAATCGTACTTACCTTTTTCGTAAAACTCTCTGGAGGAGGCTTTTGCGTATTGGGTTACCAATAAATAATTGTTTTTTTGTTTCAAAGACAAGGTCATTTTGAAACCATCGCAATCTTTTTCCTTGCAGGGCAAATAACCGTAAAACACACCACGAAATCCCTCTGTTTTGTCCGCCAGGTCGGTATGGGCGGAATGATCCATGTCTTTCTGATGAATCATTTCCCGCGCCTTGAGCGTTTTTTCCTGGAGCTGCTTATCGGATTCCGCCCAAGCCGGGTTGAGTGTCGGAAGCAACGCACCTAAAAAAATCACGGTCACATTTTTTTTAATTTTTCTAGTTAATGTTTGCATATGAGATTTTTCTATTTCTGTGAGTAAAGTAATTAGACAAGATCAAAACCGAAGACTACCAGGATAATCGCCAATTTCAACTTGGCGAGTATTCTATCGCCAAATGTGCGCCCCGTTTTCCAGACTTTTCAAATAAAGCGCCGTGGGCTTTGTAAGCCAAACCGCGTCAAATCAGATTGGTGGAAGCGGATGATAGCGCAAAATCCAAGCGCTATTTGCGGACAGTCTTTGCGGAAACAACGGCAAACTCATAATATTGATACGATATTTGTTTGACAAGCCCGCTCATTTCTTTTATTGTTTCGATTCGCTACCATGAAGCAGACCGGAAATGCCTAAATCAGGCTTTTTCAATCAGGAACTGCTTATTTGGAGGTGTAACGCAATTCCTGGCTGATGCATTCAATGCTTTCAGCGAAATATTCGATCTGGCTCTGCGGCGCAAGCAGGCTGTTGGTATCGGAGAAATCGCTTTGATTGACGTCAAATCAGTGCCGGCCCTGATATAGGGCGAACAGGTTTTTCAATACAAATTCGGTTCGGCACTGACCGATTTACTATTACAAGAGGTAAAACCATGACAGAAGTAAAACAAGAAAAAGATAACTTCGTGTTGTATGTGGTGCTGGCTACCGCAGTTGTTGTTGGCGCCATCCTGGCGGTCAAAATGAGCGAAAACGAAAAATTTGCACCAATCAAAGACCAAATTGCCGAAGAAAACCGCTTAATGAACATCCGCGTTATCGGCAATCGCGAGGATTAATATGATGAAAACGACTTTTATCGGCACGCTGTTAGCCTCTTTATTGTTAGCCATCCCTGCCCAGGCTACCGAGTATATTTACCGCGACATTATGGCGAACACCTTGGCCCCTGAGCACTGCCAAGTTGAGAGTAAAGCCAAGGAGAATGCCTCTAAAAATTACAACATCGATAGATTCAGCAAGAAATTCTGCCAATCGCAAGGTTACGGCTGGCATGTCGATGCGGTAACAAGCACTGGCAATACGGTTTGCGACACTTGCAGCAATCCACAGGAAGCAAAATGCCGTCAGGAAGACGTAGTGGTTAGTTGTAAACGGATTAAACCGGGTACGGTAGGCATGTTACCCGGCAAAGGATAATCAAAGGCGGACACCCAAGGGATAAGCAATCCCGGATACTTCACACCTGTCGCCGCCGGAAAACGAAGGTTACCGGCGGCCCAGTCGGCGCTTAATCAGGGCTGCAACCATTCGATAATATGATCTTCCAGATCGGTGACTTGCGACTCCTTGATCGCATAGCTGCTAATAGACACCCCAGCCTCTTTGACTGACTCGCTAGTCCCCGTAAGCAAAGGATGCCAGCCAGGTAAAGGTTCACCGTCGGTTAACAAGCGATATGCGCAGGTTGAAGGCAACCAGTTGTATTCGGCGAAATCGTGTTGCTTCAAGTCGATGCACTCCGGCACCAGCGTGCAACGTTCGCTATATCGCGTACAACGGCAGCTCTCCAAATCGATCAAATCGCACGCCACGCTGGTAAAGGCAATTTCACCGGTGTCTTCGTCTTCCAGCTTATTCAAACAACACTTACCGCAGTTATCGCACAGCGATTCCCACTCTTCCGTGCTCATTTGCGCCAAGGTCTTGGTTTCCCAAAATTTCATAGGCTTATTGCGGTTTAAGTTGGCGCAATTGATAGTGCAGCACGGCCCAGGAGCCGACTACCGCCAATACCGACGAGATCATCAATAGCAAAATAAACTCCGAGAAACTCAAAAACAGTAAGTCGAAAGAACTGTTGTACAAGGTCGATAACTTCTCTACCGGCGTTTCCAGGATCAACAGCATGATCGTCATGATCAGCCAGCCGAGAAAACCCGAGATAAAACCCAGCCAAAAACCGGTGTACAAGAATGGCCGCTGAATAAAAGCATGGGTCGCGCCGACCAATTTGGAAATAAATACTTCATCCTGGCGATTCTGCAATTCCAGCCTAATAGTATTGCCGGTAATGAACGTTACCGCAAAACCCAGCAACAAGCTGACCAACATCACGCCACGGCTGGCGATCAGCATGATGGTTTGCAAGCGTGCCACCCACTGCATATCCACCTGCACGAAATCGACTTGCGGGAATTGCTTAAAATCGGCCATCAACTTTTCGATGTCTTCGTTGTTCTCCAGTGCATTTTTCGGCACTACTTGAATCACACTGGGCAAGGGATTGCGTTCCAGCGCATTCAACGCATCGCTGAAGCCGCTATTAGCTTTGAACTCCTCCAACGCTTGCTTCTTACTGATGAATTTAACGTCCACGACACTACCGTTTTGTTGTATCTGCTCGGCAAGCTTCTGCCCGGCCGCATCGGTAATGTTGTCGTGCAAAAACAAGGACATCTGATTGCTGGACTCCAGATTACCGGTCAATTGCTGAATATTGGCGACGACAATATAAAAGCTACTGGCCAAGGAAATGGCAATGGCCAGTACCAATATGGTCATGACAGACGTAAACGGCGTGCGGCTCAAACGACCCAGGCTGGAAAACAAGCCGTGAGCATGATTAAGCAGATAAGCCTGGAATAATTCCACCAGCCTGCTGCCGGCTTGTTTGCGGTGATTGCGTTTCATCGTCAACTCGCAACCAAATGGCCTTTATCGAGTGTCAATACTCGATGGCCGAGATGATTAATCAACTCTATATCGTGGCTGGCTATCAACACCGTCACCCCGACTTGCTTGAATTGCTCGAACATGAACATCACTTCGGCGGACAGATCAGGGTCCAGGTTACCGGTCGGCTCGTCGGCCAGAATTAATTTAGGTTTATTAACTATGGCTCGGGCGATACCCACGCGCTGTTGCTCACCACCGGACAGCGCCAAGGGATGTTTTTTTTCCTTACCCAACAACCCGACCTTATCCAAGGATGCCCGCACCCGCCGCGCCACTTCCTGATGGTTATACCCAGACACCACCAACGGCAAGGCCACGTTATCGAATACCGTTCTATCGTTCAGCAATTTGTAATCCTGAAAAATCAGGCCCAAATTGCGGCGCATATAAGGAATCTTCCGCTCGCCGATGCGAGTAATATCCTGACCGTCCAGTGATACGCTGCCGCGCGTGCATTGTTCCATCATCGCGATCAACTTCAGCAAGGTACTCTTGCCGGCGCCGGAACGGCCGGTTAAAAATGCCATTTCGCCGCGATGCAAGTGAAAACTGACATCGGTCAAGGCCTCACCGGCATCGGGATAGCGTTTGCTTACGTGTTCGAATCTCAACATGGGATCAGTCTATTACGCGTCATTCTTGAACAAATAAGGCATCGACGAAGTTTTGCGCATTGAAGTCCTGTAAATCGTCAATCTGCTCGCCCACGCCGATAAACCGAATGGGGATATGCAGTTGATTGGCCAGCGCGAAAATAATCCCGCCCTTGGCGGTACCGTCCAGCTTGGTTAAGGCGATGCCGGTCAATTCCACTGCTTCGTTGAATAGTTTAGCCTGCGACAGAGCATTTTGCCCGGTGCCGGCATCCAGGATCAGCAATACCTCGTGCGGCGCCGACTCGTCCAGTTTGGTCATGATGCGTTTGATTTTTTTCAACTCGTCCATCAGGTTGGACTTGGTATGCAACCGTCCGGCGGTGTCAGCTATCAGTACATCCACCCCTTTGGCTTTGGCGGACTGCAAGGCATCGAAAATCACCGATGCGGAATCCGCGCCGGTGTGCTGCGCCACAACTTGAATATCATTACGTTCGCCCCAGGTCTGCAACTGCTCGACTGCCGCAGCCCTGAAGGTATCCCCCGCAGCCAGCATCACGCTATGGCCTTGTTGTTGCAGGCGTTTGGCCAGTTTACCGATCGAAGTTGTCTTGCCGGCACCGTTAACACCTACCACCAGAATTACGAACGGCCCATCCTGCTTGGGAATTTGCAGCGGCAAACTGCAAGGCTCCAGCATCGCTAATAAGTTTTGCTTCAAGGTCTGGCTTAACACCTGACCATCTCTAAGTTGATCACGCTCTAAACTATCGGTCAGTTGTTTAATCAATTGCGTGGTGGTTTCGATACCCAAATCAGCCATCAATAACTGGGCTTCTATATCCGCCAACAACTCCTTGGTAACCGCTTTTTGCCCGAAAGCCAGACTGCTCAGCACACCGCCAAGACCAGTTCTGGTTCTTTTCAGCTGGGTGGTCAAACGCAGATATAAAGAATCTTCTCTGCTGACCTGTGGTTGTTCCGGCGCCTGTTCAGCTGAAACAACCTCATCAGCTTCAAAGCTTAAGATTTCGTCTTCAGCGCCTGTGCTGTATCGGCTATAAAACAAAATTCCCAGCAAGGGCAACATCAACAAGGCCGCGAACGCATTGTGCGCGACAGCCAAAGCCAATGGAAGCTGGTACTTGACGCTAAAAATCCCCAGCGCGATCTGCACCAATAACAGCATACTGAGAATATTTCCCGCCAAACGTACCGGTTTTGGATAACGTTCCGAAGTAGCGGACAACATTAAGGCACTTAAGACCAGGAAAGTAAAAGCCGCCAAAACCCGATGCAGCGCCTGAATCGCCATTTTCGCATCGGCCGACAGACCGCTGTCTCTGAACAGATCCAAAATGCTCAGATAATCGGCGCCCGGCAACCATTCGCCGTTGCAGCGCGGAAAATCGCTACAGGCCAACCCGGCATAGTTGCTACTGACCCAGCCACCCAGCACTATCTGCCCCAGTAACACCAGTATCGCCAAACCGGTAAATACTACCGGACCGGAACGAACCGGCCTTAGCGAGGCAGCCGGATTAAGTCGTAAATAACTCCAGCCCAGCGTCCAAAACGTGAAAAACCCCAGTAACAGATGCGCCGTTACGACACCAGGTCGTGTGCCGGATGTCACCGCCCACATGCCTAAACCGGCTTGCCCGACTATCAACAGCAATACCAAGGTGGTCAGCATCACTGCGGGCGCTCGGGGCTTTTCCCTCCACGCCAGTCCAAACCAAACCAACACTAATAACGCCAAGCCGCCAGCCAAATAGCGATGCGCCATCTCTTTCCAGGCTTTTGCGGTATCCAAGGCATACTGCGGAAATCCTACGGCAGCGTCGGCTTTAAATGCCGCGCTGTCGCTGACGAATGCTTTGCCGTAACAGCCAGGCCAGTCCGGGCAACCCAAACCGGCGTGCGTGAGCCGGACATAAGCGCCGACGAGTATGACGAGCAGCGCCAAAAACGCGCAGCACAGAGTTAATTTTCTGAACATATTTCTAACCGATTTGTGAAATTCTGAGTAATTTGCTTAAGTCGCTTTTGACTTGATAAGGGTCGTAACCTGGGGCGTATTGCATCATCAGATTCCCAAGTGGATCCATGATGATCAGCATTCCCTCTGGCAAAGGCTGCACGCTTAATTGCTTTAATTTTTCCTGCAGCGAGACGGCTGGCAAGGCTTTTAATAAACGCCCGTCATCGCGCCATTCGGCCGGCAACTGATAAGTTTTATCGAACAGCACCGCCAAGCGCCGAATCCGGGCAATATCCTTACCCATCATTAATGTCAGTTGATTAGTTTTATACAAGGCATCGCGACATGTTTCCTCGCAATTCTTCGGCACCGGATTGACTAAAACCCAGTGGCCTTTCAACTCCAGCATGTTTTGCGCGGAAAATGTATCGTAGCCGGAAAACTCGTCAACAGAGGTTACTTGCGGCGGACTAATTAGCGCACCATTGTTGGTGCCAAGCTTAACGATGTCCGGATTTTTCGCCAAAAACCATGCAAACCCAAAGGGCACAATGGACATGGCAAATATCACTATGATCGTGATGCGGTTTTTTTTATATTGATTATCCACGGGGTATTTTTCGACTACTAGTCCAAACAAATAGGGCTGTTAATGTCAGCGCCAAACCGAACCATTGTACTGCATAGGCTCTATGTTTTTCAGGCGGGATTGCGACAGCAATCTTCCATTGCCGTTGATAACCCTCGGACTGGGCCGGGTCCAGTTCGATCTGATAATCAGCCAACGCATACCCCAATTTATCCGCCAAGAGTTTGCTATCTAAAACTTGCACCCTGACCGGCCATGCTTCCCCTGGAATTTCCGCACCTTTTAATTTCAGACCAGGCTCCGGAAAACGGTTGATTCTGCCTCGTACTTGCTGAGCGACCATGCTGATACTGATGTCCGGCAAAACGTCACGGGAGACGCCTAAAGCGACCCAGCCGCGGTTAACCAATATGCCAGGCTGACCGCCGTCGGGCAAAAACGGTGTTAAAACCAGATAACCGGGTTTACCGTTCAGCATTTGGTTATCAATCAAAATCTGATGCACAGCATCATAATGGCCGCTGACTAAAACGGGCCGATAACGTAAAGCATCACTATCGATTCCGGTTTGCAGAGTTAAATCCAAGGCTTCAGCGTTGCTGGCCTCTTGCTGTTGAGCTAACAAAATCGTCTTCTGCTCGCCTCGACTCAGCTGCCACAACCCCAAACTGCACAACAAGCCGAATAACAGCAGGTATCCGCCCAATGCCGGTAGCGAACAACGGAATTCGATACCGCCCGTAGTCAATTTGATCATATGTGAAAACTCCAGTATGAATATGCGCTATTGGCAAGCGTACCCGAATCGCCGAGAATGCAGGTTTTTATTTATTAACGCCGCCATGCTCATCAAAACGCTCACTATCGTCGCATTCCTGGCCATCGTCATCAGTCTTGGTTCCGCGCTGTTTCATATTGTCAAACACAAGGAAGACAGCGATTCGGCAAAGACTGCCAAGGCGTTGACCATGCGGATCGGCCTATCGCTGGCTTTGTTCATTCTGCTGTTCATCGCCTACGCCAGCGGGATGATCCAACCCCACGGCATTGCTGCGCGCATGCATGCCAATCAAAACCCGCCAACAGCAACTTCAACCCCATAAGAGCCGACAAAAAAAAAGCGCGATCTGCACAGACCGCGCTTTTTCCGGTGTAGTAGATCGGTGTTACATCATATAAACAAACACGAACAGACCCAACCAAACCACGTCAACAAAATGCCAATACCAAGCCGCCGCTTCAAAGGCAAAGTGGTTTTCCGGGGTGAAATGACCTTTCCAGCTTCTGAACAACACCACGGATAAAATAATCGCACCGACACAAACGTGGAAACCGTGGAAACCGGTCAACATGAAGAAGGTTGAACCATAAATACCGGAACCCAGTGTCAGACCCATTTCGTGGTACGCTTCGTAATACTCGGTTGCTTGAAATCCCACGAACAAAAAGCCCAAACCAACAGTAGCGATTAAACCTTTGATCAGTTGGTCGCGGTTTTTCGCCAACAGGCCATGATGTGCCCAGGTGCAGGTTACGCCACTAGACAACAGCAATAGCGTATTCAGGAACGGTAAACCAAAAGCGCCCATCGGCTCGAAATCGCCGCCTACTTTGCCCGGACCGTTAGTCGGCCAAACCGCTTGGAAGGCAGGCCATAAAGTATCGTGTGTCGAACGGCCCGGTCCACTTGGAAGACCGGTTTCACCCAACCAAGCCACCGATAGATTACGCGTATACCAGAGTGCGCCAAAGAAAACGGCGAAGAACATGACTTCGGAAAAAATGAACCACATCATACCCATCCGATAGGAAATACCGACGCCATGGTTGTACATACCGGATTCGCTCTCGGTGGATTGCAACGCAAACCACAAACCCAGCATCACCAAAAAAATTACGAAACCCGTCAGCATCATCCCGGAACCTATCGACGAACCGTTCAAATGATTGGCAAAGCCGGCCAGCGTCATCATCAAGCCGCCGGTAGCCAAAACCGGCCACACGGCTTTATGCGGTATGTAATAACTATCGTGTGTAGACATATCCTTCCCCTCTATTTTTTACTGATGTTAGTGTTATCAAAAAAAGTGTATGCAAGCGTGACGGTCTTATAGCGTTCGGGTAACGTCGGTTCTACGACGAAACGGACCGGCATGGTTTTTTCTTCGTTCGCAGCAAAGGTTTGTTCGGTAAAGCAAAAGCACTGGGTCTTTTTAAAAAACTCTGCGGCCAGGCCCGGCGTAATACTGGGTATGGCTTGGGCAATCATCGGCATGTTAGTGGTATTTTTGGCATAAAAATTAACCGTGTAGTATTCACCCGGATGCACTTTCATGCTTTTCACTTCTGAGCGAAACAGCATCGGAGTGGACTCGTTTAAGGACGTGAGAAACTCTACTGTCACTTCCCTACTTTTATCCACCTGATACGCCGTTTCTTGAACGGCTTGACCTTCAACCTTACCGTTCAAGCCGGTCAAATCGCAAAGCACATCGTAGAGCGGCACCAGAGCATAACCAAAACCAAACATGGCAATTGCGACAAGCGCCAATTTACGGACTAACTTGGTATTTTTTTGCCCAATATCCTCGCTCATTGCGAGATAGCCTTAATGACCGCAAATACGTATATCGTGAAGGCCACCGCAAACAACACCAAAGCCGTCAAAATGTTTTTCTTTTTTGTATCCATTTATTTACCCGATAGGCCATGTCAAACGACATGGCCCATTTCAGTCACTCATTTCAAGCCTTAAAAATGCTCGGTAGGGATTCTCGCCGGCGGCGTGCTGAAGGTGTGATAAGGCGCAGGCGAAGGCACGGTCCATTCCAGACTGTGTTTGCTGGCATCTTCCCAAACCTCGTCGCTCACTTTTTCGCCGGTTCCACCACGGATGGTATCGATGACGATGTACACAAACAACAATTGGCTAAAACCGTAGATGAACGCACCAATACTGGACACCATATTCCAATCAGCAAATTGAATCGCATAATCGGGAATACGACGCGGCATGCCAGCCAGACCCAAGAAATGTTGCGGGAAGAACAATATGTTCACCGAAACGGCTGACAACCAAAAATGCAGTCTGCCGATTTTCTCGTTGTACATATTGCCGGTCCATTTAGGCAGCCAGAAATAACCGGCAGCCATCAGGATGAAAATAGACGCTGGCACCAAGGTGTAATGGAAGTGGGCAACGATGAAATACGTGTCGTGGTATTGAAAATCCACCGGTGCTACCGACATCATTAAACCGGTAAAACCGCCCATGGTAAACAGCACCACAAACGCAATCGAAAACAGCATCGGCGTTTCGAAAGTCATGGAGCCTTTCCACATGGTTGCGGTCCAGTTGAACACTTTTACGCCGGTCGGAATCGCGATCAGCATGGTGGCATACATAAAGTACAACTCACCCGCGACCGGCATACCCACGGTAAACATGTGGTGAGCCCAAACGATAAAAGACAAGAACGCAATCGCACCGGTCGCATACACCATAGAGGCATAACCGAACAGGGGTTTACGCGCAAACACCGGAATGATGGTAGATGCCACGCCGAAAGTCGGCAGAATCATCACATACACTTCAGGGTGACCGAAGAACCAGAAAATGTGCTGATACAACACCGGATCGCCGCCGCCAGCCGCATCGAAGAAGCTGGTATCGAAGAATTTGTCGGTCAGCAACATGGTTACCGCACCGGCAAATACCGGCATGATAGCGATCAACAAAAACGCTGTGATCAGCCAAGTCCAAACGAACAAAGGCATTTTCATCAAGGTCATGCCGGGCGCCCGCATGTTGAAAATGGTAGCGATCACGTTGATCGCACCCATGATCGAAGAGATACCCAGTAAATGCACAGAGAAAATAGCGAAAGGAAACGATTTACCGTTTTGAAAAACCAAGGGCGGATAAAAAGTCCAACCGCCCGATGGTGCACCACCTTCCATGAACAGAGTGCTGGCCAACAACAATACGCCGGCTACCAACATCCAGAAGCTCATGTTGTTCATCCGCGGCAAGGCCATATCCGGGGCGCCGATCATCATCGGAATCATCCAGTTGGCCAAGCCGACGAACGCCGGCATGACGGCGCCGAACACCATCACCAAGGCGTGCATGGTTGTCATCGAGTTAAAGAAGTTGGGATCGACAAATTGCAGACCAGGCTCGAATAATTCGGAGCGAATGACCAAGGCCATGGCACCGCCGACAAAAAACATTATCAGGCCAAATACCAGATACAAGGTGCCTATATCTTTATGATTGGTGGTAAATATCCACCGTAAAACGCCCTTTTCGGGGCCGTGATCGTGGTGATCGTGATGATCATCATGTTCAGCTACGACAGCAGTCATACTTTATACCTCAGCAAAAATTAGAAAATGAGTTCATTGCGAAAATCAGTGAATTACTCATCATCGTCCCATTTAGGTGTGATTTTATTAGGCTGAATCTCATCACCCACGTTGTTACCCAATGCCGGCGCGTTTCTGATGTAAGTAATCAGCTCGGCCAATTCGTCATCCGGCAATTTTTTGAAGGCCGGCATTTTGCTCGTACCTGCCTGAATAAAACCAATCAGCTGATCCATATTGCCGGTGACTTTCTCGCTGCCTCTCAACGCGGGGAACCAGCCGGAGATACCGTTACCGTCGATCTGGTGGCAAGCCACGCAGTTTTTCAGATAAACAGACTCACCTTTTGCCATCAGCGTATTGCGGGTTTGGTCGCTCAAGTCAGGCTTCTGATTTTGCTTATCCAAAGTCGCTTTAACCCAGGCATCGTATTGATCTTGCTCCATCGCAATCACCACCACCGGCATGAAACCGTGGTCGCGGCCGCACAACTCGGTACATTGACCGCGATAAGTGCCGGGTTTGTCGACATAAGTCCAAGCTTCGTTAACGAAACCGGGGTTAGCGTCCTTTTTCCAGCCCAGATCCGGAACCCACCAGGAGTGAATTACGTCGGCAGCGGTAAACAGAAAGCGGATTTTCTTGCCGACCGGCACAACCAGCGGTTTGTCAACGTTCAACAGATAGTTGGGTACGTTATGAGGATCCATTGTGCTGACCCGGTGGGTTTTTTCGCTGGCCTCGTCTAAATGACTTTCGAAATGCACGCCGCTATCCAGGTATTCGTATTCCCAATACCATTGTTTACCGGTGACTTTGATGCTCATCTCGGAGTCCTGCACCTTGTCCAGATCGATAACGGCTTTGGTGGCAGGAATCGCCATACCCACCAGAATCAGCGTGGGAATGATGGTCCAGATAATCTCGACAGTCGTATTCTCATGAAACTGCTCGGCTTTATGACCCTTTGATTTACGATGATGATAAATCGAGTAAAACATAGTGCCGAATACCGCGATCCCAATAAACACACAGATCCATAGAATCAGCATGTGCAAATCGTAAAGCTCGTTACTGAGTTGCGTCACGCCCTTCATCAGGTTGAGTGTATAGTCCGCATGCGCAGTCCCCAGGCCTAAAGCCATCAAGACCAGACAAGCGAGCAGTTGCTTTGTTTTCTTCACGGAGCAGCCTCCCCATTAGTAGTTATAAACTTGTATGCGTTATATCTTCGTAATATCGTCGCACGACATCAAACGCGCGAACAATTCCATTTACTGATAATTATCATAAATTAACTGGGCAATTTTAACCCATGACTCACCCACAAACCAGAAGAGGTTTTCCCGTTTGTAAAAAATACACATAAAAAAGGCTTGGGAGCATCACTGCTCGCAAGCCTTTTGTTGCATATTAGAGACAGATTTATGCTGTCATTACTTCAATGCGTCCGCATAAGCCATGTCGAATTTCGGAATGTGATTATCCAACCAGCCTTTTACCAATTGACCTACGTCCTCTGTGACTTCCGCTTCGCCAGCATGGAATTTTTTCTGCAAATCCGCGCAGATACCGATCAATGCTTCATGCTCGGCTTTATGACGATCATAACCGCCAAAGCCTTTGGCAACCATTTCCCTTTCTTCGTGAGCAAAGTGATCGACCACGTAGGTAATCAATGCATCCAGCGAAGCGCCAACAGTAGCGCGCGCCGCGCCGCCCGTGGCCT
This sequence comes from Methylomonas methanica, assembly GCF_001644035.1. Classification (GTDB taxonomy): domain Bacteria; phylum Pseudomonadota; class Gammaproteobacteria; order Methylococcales; family Methylomonadaceae; genus Methylomonas; species Methylomonas methanica_A. The sequence continues at coordinate 77,505 of NZ_LUUG01000070.1, read as the reverse complement.
CATCGTACAGTTTATTCAGCAAACCGAACAAGGTTTGATGTTCTTGGTCGGCAAATCCGACATTCGTGCCATACTGAGCCGCAGTCCAAGTAATTAAAGCCATATAACGTCTCCTGGTTGTTTTTGTAATGGAGTCGTCATTTTGAACATCTGTTAATCATTTTTTTTGATGTACATCAACTTTTTGCCAGTTTGGTAAACTCAAGTTCGTCGCCAAAAGCTCAAAGTCGGCAGCAGCCAAAAACGGCAGAACACCCAACAGCCGTGCCTCTATCACTTCGTGCAAAAACGCCAGATTGCCATCGAAACCGGGCATCTTAGGGTCAATTTGCACCGCAACCCAACCGGCACAAGACAAACCGGCGTGGCGTATAGCCGCCATCGTCAAGCGCGCGTGATTGATACAACCCAGCCTGACACCCACCACCAGAATCACCGGCAAACGCAAGGCTTGCGCAAGACCGGCATTGTCCAAAACACTGCTCAATGGCGAATACCAGCCGCCCGCACCTTCAACCAAAACCACATCAGCCAGCTGTTGTAATCGGATAAATCCATCCGAAATAACATCCATCGAAACCTCAACATCACCACAAGCCAAATGCGGAGAAATTGCCGCTTCAAAGGCATAGGGATTAATTTGCCGGTATGCCAGTGGCACTGAAGCGTATTGCTGCATCAGTAGCGCATCGGAATTTTTCAGCATGCCGTCTTGCCATTCGCAGCCGGCGGCTACGGGTTTCATCCCTACCACACTCAAGCCCTGCATTTGAAACCAGCGCATCAACGCAATAGTTGTCCAGGTTTTGCCGACATCCGTATCGGTACCGGTGATGAAGAATGCGGATTTCATGGCCTTGCCCTAACGAAAATAATTTCATAGCTGGCCACTATTTCGCCGTTTACCATGCTGCTTTCATACTGCCGTATCATTTGCTGCAATTGTGAACGGGTGGTGAGCCGCCGATTTCTGGCATCGCTGACATTATGTGCCCCAAGACCTTTTAGCTCTCGCATCAAAGCCTGCACCGAGGGGTAAGCTAAGCGATACATCACAGTTTCCACATCGACCCGCCCTAAGCCGGCGAGCGCCAGAAATTCGCAAATCTCTCCGACGCTATAAAAATCGTTAACATGAGCAAAATCGTCGACACCGGTCCAAGCTGCTTTCAACTCCTTTAAGGTTTCCGGACCGAAGGTCGAAAATACCAGTTGTCCCTCCGGTTTCAATATTCGCCGCACATCGGCAAACACCGCCGATAAGTCCTGACACCACTGCAAAGCCAGATTCGAATAAACCTGTTGCAGGCTGTTATCCGCAAACGGCAATTTTTCGGCATCGGCGCAGACATAATCGACCGGCAAATCGCGGTTATTCCGCCGCGACGCTTGCAGCATGGGCAAAGCAATATCCAATGCCAAACAAGACTGATCCAGACTGCCGCACGCCAAACACCGCGTCAAAAAGCCGGTGCCGCAGCCGACGTCCAGCACCCAACCCGGTGTGGGCTGCAATGGAAATTTTTCCAGCAAAGCCAATCCCACCTGGCGTTGCAATATCGCCGCCGAATCGTAGCTTTCGGCCGCAGCGGCAAACGAACGCCTGATTTTGGTTTTATCCAGCACGGCAAGACTCATTCAGCCGCAGCAACAATGTCGCATAACTGCTGGGCATGCGACAGAAACGGCACGTGTCCGGCATTTGCCAATACATGCAGTTTGACGCGCGAATTTAAAGTCTTTATCGATTGCCCGGTTTGCACCGGAATCAAAGTATCTTTATCGCCTTGCATCACCGTGATCGGACAACGCAAGCCCACTAAGGATTTACGTACATCACTGTTTTTCAGAATCTGCAAGCCGCCCTGCAAGGCATCGCGCGCCGGCGCATCGCACTCATGCACCGCCAAGCGCAATTGCTGCAACAATTGCCGGCTTTCTGGCAAACCTTGCACTTGCAAACCCAAAAAGCGTTGCAAGGTCAATTTCGTGTCATCGCTAAGCTGTGCGACGAAACCATCCAGCACTTCCGGCCTCACTCCCGGCCAATCGGCAGTCTTAACAAATTTAGGATTACCGGATAACAAAAACACCGACTCTACTCGCGCGGGGCAGTGCGCCGCCATATCCAAAGCAACTGTGCCGCCCAACGACCAACCTAACAGGCTAAAACGATTGACAGGGATCGCGTCAAATAAGGCAGAACCGATAGTTGGTAGATCGAATCGGTCCAATCCGGCGCTACGGCCATGCCCAGGCAAATCCAGGCAAATGACTTGCCGATGCCGAGCCAGTTGTCTGGCAAATTCGCGCCAGATCCCGCTATGCATCGCCCAGCCGTGCAGCATGACCAATGGTCTGCCTTGGCCATATATTTCTCTGTGAATGCCAGTCATGAAAAAGCCTTAGCCAATGCCGCCAACAAGGCATCGACCTGCTGTTCTGTGTGATTAGCAGAAAAAGTGATCCGCAAGCGAGCGCTGCCGGCCGGCACCGTCGGCGGCCGAATCGCGCTAACCCAAAACCCTTGCTCCAGCAAGCGCTGACTAGCCGCCACGGTTTGGCCGCTGTCGCCGATCAGAACTGGTTGAATCGCGGTAAAAGAGTCCATTAGTTGCAAGCCTTGTTGCTGCGCACCTTGTCGGAAACGGGCGATTAGATTTTGCAGCTGTTCACGGCGCCAGGACTCCACTTGCAGCAAACGCAGACTGGCGCGAGTCGCCTCAGCCACAGCCGCCGGCAGTGCGGTCGTAAACACATAACTCCGGGCTTTTTGAATCAACATCTCGATCAAGTCCTCGGAACCGGCCACAAACGCGCCGAAGGTCCCGAAAGCCTTACCCAGTGTGCCGATTAGGATAGGCACCTGGTTTTGACTCAAACCGTAATGCTCAACCACGCCGCCGCCATTTCTCCCCAACACGCCAAAACCATGAGCGTCATCGACCAGCAAACCGGCATGATGCCGTTCCGCCAACTCGACCATGGCCGGCAGCGGCGCCAAATCGCCATCCATGCTGAACACACCGTCGCTGACCACCATGGCCTTGCCGGCAGCATTCGACAGCTTGGCCTGCAAGTCTTGGACATCGGCATGCCGATAGCGCTGAAAACGTGCCCGCGACAGCAAGCCGCCGTCCAGCAGCGAAGCATGATTCAAGCGGTCCTCCAATACCGTATCACTGCGTCCCAGCAGAGCAGAAATTACACCTAGATTCGCCATATAGCCGGTAGAAAACAGCAAGGCCCTATCGCGTCCGGTAAACGTAGCCAACTCGTCTTCCAAGGCATGATGCGCATTACTATGTCCGCAGATTAAATGCGCGGAACCGCTACCGACGCCGTAACGATCGACGCCGGCCTTAAACGCCGCCTTCACCTCCGGATGATTAGCCAATCCCAAATAATCGTTGCTGCAAAAATTGATCAGCTGCCGTCCATCGGCATTCAGCATAATATCTTGCGGGCCAGCGACAACGCGGCGGTGGCGATACAGATTATCCTGCTCCAGCCGCCGCAATTCACCGGCGAAGTCGTAGAAAGCGTTGACCATTAAGCGTAACTTGATCCGCCCATCCGCACACCCAAACGCTCGAACAACTGCTGGTCGTGGTTGGTCATCGGATTATCGGTGGTCAGCAGCTTGTCGCCGTAGAAAATCGAATTGGCGCCGGCCAGGAAACACAAAGCTTGCATCTCGTCGCTCATCGCTTTGCGGCCAGCCGACAAGCGCACCCGCGATTGCGGCATCAGAATCCTGGCGACAGCGATGGTGCGCACGAAGACAATAGGATCCAGCGCTTCAGTGCCGTGCAGCGGCGTGCCTTCGACTTGCACCAACATGTTGATTGGCACGCTTTCCGGATGCTTAGGCATATTCGCCAGTTGCAACAGCAATTTCGCGCGGTCGGTTGCCGATTCGCCCATCCCGATAATCCCGCCGCAGCAGACGTTGATACCGGCATCTCGCACCCGCTCCAGCGTATCCAGGCGGTCTTGATAGGTCCGGGTGGTAATGATTTCGGAATAATAGTCTTCCGAAGTGTCCAGATTGTGGTTGTAATAATCCAGGCCGCCGTCTTTTAAGGCTTGCGTCTGTTTATCGCTGAGCATACCCAATGTCACGCAGGTTTCCATACCCAGCGCCTTCACGCCCTGCACCATTTCCACGACTCTCTCGATGTCCCTGTCCTTCGGACTACGCCAGGCCGCGCCCATGCAAAACCGCGATGCGCCCTGCTCTTTGGCCTGCTGCGCGGCTTTTAATACTGCATCCACAGGCAACAGGGCTTCCGGATTTAAATCGGAATCGTAGCGTGCGCTTTGCGGACAATAACCGCAATCCTCGGAACAGGAACCGGTCTTGATGCTCAACAGACTGCTAACCTGTACCTCGTTAGGATCGAAATACACTCTATGCACGCTTTGCGCCTGAAAAATCAGATCGTTAAACGGTAGCGCCAGCAAGGCTTCGACTTCGTGTAACTGCCAATCGTGACGGATGGTAGCCGCTGATTCCAAGGGTTTCTGGCTTGCAGACATTTTCTGATAATCTCCGAGTTTAAGGGCAACAGCGGCGCTAGCCGACTTATCAACCTATATTTAAAATTATGGTAAACAACTGGCTGAACATTATACAGAAGAAATTGCTGCCGCCACGTTGTGTGTTATGCGGAAGTCCGGGATATGCCGATTTGGATTTGTGCCTGGGCTGCTTGACCGACCTGCCGCGTAACCTGTCTTGCTGCTACCGTTGCGGAGAACACTTTGAAACTGCGATTGATGTCCCTCAATTATGCGGCCGTTGCCTGCAGAAATCGCCGGCCTTCGACGAGACCTATGCGCCGTTTTTGTACCAAAGCCAGATGCGCTATTTAATCGGCCAATTAAAGTTCGCCAACGATTATAAAAACGCCCGCTTAATGGCTGCCTTGCTCGCTGAGCATATTGCCGATAGTGCGGAGTTGCCGGATTGTCTGTTACCCGTACCGCTGTATCCCAAGCGCTATCGGGAACGCGGCTTCAATCAGTCGATAGAAATTGCCCGGCATTTGTCCAGACTGCTCCGCATTCCACTGGATTTACGCAGTTGTGTTCGCCAGCGCGACACCGGCCATCAAACCGGCTTACCGGCCAAGCAGCGCCGAAAGAACATGCGCCTGGCCTTCAAGGTTGTTAAGCCCCTGGCGTTTCAACACATTGCGATCATAGACGACGTGATGACCACCGGCGCTACCGCCTCGGCGCTGGCCGCTACGCTAAAACGAGCCGGGGTCGGCAAAGTTGATGTCTGGGTTTGCGCCCGCGCTTAAAGTACTACCTCAATTATCTCGGACGACCGAGGCTGCAAGGGGTAAACCGAAGTTTTGCGTGGCGTTGAGAGCAGTCAGCAACTTTTCCCGCCGCGAACCGAGCAATTGAAAGCCGTGCATCAGCATAGTGATTTCATCCTGCAAATTTTGTTGATCGACGCCCATGACATTTAAAGCCTCGACAGCGGATGCCAGCGCCAGTTCATGCTGACTTTGGTAAGGCCGCTTGAAACGCGCCTGAAAGCCGTCCCGCAATTTTTCCAGCAAGTCTTCGAAACGCTGTTCGGTGAACTCCTCTGCTTGCATGCGTTCCAGCAAGACCTGCTCGGCATCGAACACCTCTTCATGAAAGGACTGCCGATATGCCGCGCACAACTGCTCCACCAAGTCTTTATGCTGTTCTCGCTGCCCTTGTAACTGTGCTACCAATCGGGCCGCGTTTTCTTCCAGGCTGAACATCGGCCGCTGATAACGCATTGCCTGCAAGGCTTCTAATGTGGTGACCAATTCGATTAGCCTGGGCTCGGCGTAGTTTTCGGTTTCCAGCCAGCGATAAAACAGCTGTTTGAAGGTATTCGGAAAACGGCCAAACTGCTCGCAGTAGGCTTCTACAAATTCGCCGGTAAACCGCTCCAGCTCCGGTTGATCGAGCAATTGATGTTTCATCGCCGACAACAGCCGCCGGCTCAACTCGCTGACACTAAGCTCCGTTTTATCGGCTGCAAGCCAGGAATTAACCGACGCAGTCGGTTCGCTTTCGGCAGTATCGGCCGCCGCATGCCTATACGGCGCGGGGGTTAACAAGGCTTGCCAGTAATCCGGCAGCCCGGTGCCGGCCGTTTCGCTACCGATGTGCTTGATAATATTATCTGCTAGCGCAAACAAACAACGGCTGCCCGGGGAATTGGCGGCTAAATCCACCACCGACATTTGCAAAGCCACGGATTTGGGCAGATTCTCGTCACGAATGACAAAGCCGCCGTACTCCACTTTCAGTTTCAAGCATTTTTCCGCCACGGCGGCAAAACGCCGATAGGTATCGGTCGCAGCCGGATAGTCGACGGCCTGATTAACCACTACCCGCAAGCTGCCCAAATACTGGCGGGCATTCAAGGTCTTCAGCAACGCAAACGCATCGGTTAGCGCCGCCGGATCACCGCTGACCACTAAAAACGTAGATTGCGCCAGCTCGATAAAGCGCAACACGGTTTCGGTATGGGTCGCGGCGGTGTCGATCAAAAAATAATCGAATTGCGCTTCCAGCTCGGTCAACGCTTCCGTCAGCTTAGTCATCTGCGCGGCAGAAACAGGTGTGCCACCAATTAAGCTTGCGGCGGACACCACGCCCACATCCTCGCCGGTCTTCAGCAAAACCTCAGCAATCGTTTTTTCGCCGCATAGCACCTGCTCCAAACGGTGCGCCGGCCGCAGCCCGAGTAATGTGTTGATATTTGACAGACCGGTATCGACGTCCAATACACAAACGCGCTTGCCGCGCATTGCCATCGCTGCCGCTACATTAGCCACCACACTGGTCTTACCGACCCCGCTCTTGGCACCGGCAAACACGATAATGTGCGGTTTTAATTGAGCGTCAGCGCTGTGCTGTTCTGAAAAATGTAAACTGTCCATCGTGGCAATGAAATAGGCTGTTTAAGGTCGAAAACCAATAATCTATCGGCAAACCAAGCCAGCCGAATTAAAGCAATATTGTAAGCCCAATCTTACAAATTCATGAACTCATACAACAAACCAGACTATCTATGTCGACGCATGAGCGACAGACAGGACCGTATCACCGACGAATGGTCGATTAGCCGCCGTCTTCACGTATAATGCCCCGTCCCCAAAACTAATGCATACACCATGACCACGCCGCGTCTCGCCTGGGCTATTACCGGCTCCGGACACTACATTGAAGAATGTCTTGAATTCATGCTGACGCTGGACAACGTCGATTTGTATTTGAGTCAGGCCGGCGAGGAAGTCTTGAAAATGTACGGCATTCGCCTGGACGACATCAAAGCCAAAATGCCGGTCTATCGCGATAAAGCCGCCTCCGCGCCGCCGGTCGGCTTGTTCTATAAGGGCTATTACCATACCTTCGTGATGGCCCCGACTACGTCCAATACCATCGCCAAATGTGTGCTGGGCATCGCCGATTCATTGGTGACCAACTTGTATTCTCAAGCCGGCAAATGCCGCGTGCCCAGTATCGTCTACCCTTGCGACACCATGCCGGAAATTGAAACCACCGCACCCGGCAAGAAAAAATTCATGGTCTATCCTCGCCCCATTGATTTGGAAGCCACCGACAAGATTCGCAGTTTCCCTTACACGCAGGTCGTCGATGATGTCGAGCAACTAATCTCTGCGGTCAAGGCCCGACTGGCCAGTCTATGACCGAACGTATCCTGTTCATCACCGGCCGACTGGCGGAGAAGCAAGTCCGGCAGGTATTGGAAAAAATGCAACCGGATTTCCAATACAAGGTTTACGTGATGGGCGTGACGGTGGCAGCGCTGATTACCAGCGACATGATCATCCGCCGCATGCCCGACGTGCAAGGCGCTGACCGGGTGATCTTACCCGGCCGCTGCCGCGGTGATCTGGAGGCGCTGGGCCAGCATTTTGGCGTGCCCTTCGAGCGCGGCCCGGAAGAAATCAAAGACTTGCCGCAACATTTCGGCATGGCCGCCCAGCATTACGACCTAAGCCAATACCAAACCAAGATTTTCGCGGAAATCACCGACGCGCCCAGCATCAGCGTCGAGGCAGTCATCGAGCGCGCCTACTACTATAAAGCCAACGGCGCGGATGTGATCGACATCGGCTGTCTGCCCGGCACGCCGTTTCCGCATCTGGCCGAGTGCATCCGCACCTTGAAACAAGAAGGCTTTACCGTCAGCATTGATTCCTTGGAAGACGCTGACTTATTGGCTGGCGGTCAGGCTGGGGCCGATTACATGTTGAGCCTGACTGCAAAAAGTTTGTGGATCGCCGACGAAATAGCGACCACCCCGATTCTGATTCCGGAAACACACGGCGACTTGAGCACGCTAGATAAAGCCATCGAAATCTTGAGCGCGAAGAACCGCGCCTTCATCGTCGATCCAATTCTGGACCCGATCCACTTCGGTTTCACCGACTCCATCGTCCGTAACCATGAATTCCGCCGCCGCTACCCGAACGTGGAAATGATGATGGGCGTAGGCAATCTCACCGAACTAACCCACGCCGACACCTCCGGCATCAACGCGATGCTGCTGGGGATTTGCTCGGAGTTGAATATCAACCATATTCTGGCCACCGAAGTGAGTAAACACGCGCGGCGGGCGATCAAGGAAGCGGACAGCGCAAGGCGCATTATGTATACCGCCAAGCAGCACAACACCTTGCCAAAGCACATCGCGCCGGACTTGCTGACTGTGCACGACAGCTCGCCTTTTTTGAATAGCCGCGAGGAAATCGAAAGTTTGGCAGCGGAAATCAAAGACCCCAGCTACCGCATTCAGGTCAGCAGCGACGGCATTCATGTGTTTAACCGCGATGGCTTGCATACCGCACAAGACCCTTTTGACTTATACCCCAAGCTACATGTCGAAACCGACGGCGGCCATGCCTTTTACCTGGGCGTGGAACTGGCCCGCGCCGAAATCGCTTGGCAGTTGGGCAAGCGTTTTACCCAGGATCAACAACTTAGTTGGGGCTGCGCCGCGCAGAGCAGCGAGCCGGTGGTGGATTTGCACACTTTCAAGCCGGCCGGCAGCACCTTAAAAAAACACGAAGACTAAGCCGTTTGTCAGCTGCGCTTGTCGTAAACTCGACAAATCTCCTATCCATTTCTATATCAGTCTCGCTACAAACCCACTAATCAAGCCTTAATTCATCTGGTATTGGTCTTGCTTGCGTTTAACCAAGCCTTAGCAAGAACCTATTAAATGAAATCTGAACAAACGAACACCCATGACTGAATTCCCGTTAAAACTGGCCGTTGCTACCAAAGACAACATTTCCATCAACGAGCATTTCGGCCACGCCAAGCAATTTTCGGTGTACAGCGCCTCGGAGGCCGGCTGCGAACTACTGGAAACCCGGGAAGTGGCCAATTACTGTCTCGGCCAGCATGCCGACGAATCCGCAATGCCCGGCATTTTGGAAACTATCAAAGACTGTTATGCGGTGTTCGTGGCGCGCATCGGCGATGGACCCACCGCAAAAGTTAACGCCATCGGCGTCCGCGCGGTATCCGAATATGCCTATGCCTCAGTCGAAGAATCCTTACTGGACTATGCCAAACGCACCGCTGCCGGCGAGGAGATCGGATGACATCCGAACACGTCCAACAATGGGTCAACAACCATCCACTAAGCCCCATTCACGTCGATTGCGCGGTGACGGTGATGCTGAAAATCATCGACGGCAAATGCAAAATGCGGTCGACCGAAAAAGTGGTGATGGCCTTGCTGTACGACTGCATCAAACACTTGCCGGGGCAAATTCTGGAAGCCGATTTACACCCTTTGATCGCGACCGCCCGCGTCAATGAAAATGACGAGGCCTTGAAAAACCTGATTTACGAAAAACGCTTGATGGCGGAAACCGCGATTTCCCGGCCAGTTATGAAAGCCTTTAAAGCCATGATCCGTGAGCAGGGTTTACTGGAACGCCGAGAGGAAGAAGAAACAGAAGCCTGACGCCAAGTTCAATCGAAAAAATCGAAACTCATCTGTCCGCCTAAGTTTGGCGGACGGAACAAATCGCTGCGTAGTGGTGGCAGTGAACGCGCCAAATCCAGCTGTTTAGTAATCAACTTGAAGCGCTGCGCCAGCAAATCGGCATAACTGCCGCTGCCCGTTTGACGTTGATGAAACGCCGCATCGTAGGCTTTGCCGCCCCTGCTATCCCGCACCCGGTTCATCACATGCTCAGCTTTTAATGGATAGTGTTGCGCTAACCACTCGGCAAACAACTCGGCGGTTTCCAGCGGCAGGCGCAGCAAAATGTATTGCACACTTTGCGCGCCGGCTTGGTGAGCTTCGCCGACGATGGCTTCCAACTCGTAATCGGTCAACACTGGAATGAGCGGCGCCACCATTATCCCAACCGGAATTCCCGCTGCTCGCAAGCGGGCGACTGTCTCCAAGCGGCGTTGCGGAGAGGCAGCCCGCGGTTCCAGAGTCCGCGCCAGCGTTCTATCCAACGTGGTAATCGACAGATAAACTGACAACAAACCTTGGCCAGCCATTTCCGCCAGAAGATCGATGTCGCGTTCAATCAACGCCGACTTGGTGACGATGCTGACCGGATGGCGGGTCTCTGCCAGCACTTCCAAAATCTGCCGCATGATACGCTGCTGTCGCTCCAGCGGCTGGTAAGGATCGGTATTGGTTCCCAAGGCCAGGGGTGCGCAGCGGTAATTGCGTTTCGCCAATTCCTCACGCAACAGGCGCGCGGCGTCGGGCTTCACCAGAATTTTGCTTTCAAAATCCAGCCCGGCGGAATAGCCCAAGTAGGCATGGGTCGGTCTGGCGAAGCAATAAATACAGGCATGCTCGCAGCCGCGATACGGGTTTATGGACCTATCAAACGGTATATCCGGCGAATCGTTATACGTGATCACCGATTTGCTGCTGTCGATGATCACTTCAGTCCGCAAGGGCGGCAGTTCTGCGTCCAAACTACCCCAACCATCGTCCTCAGCTTGCGTGCGCTGCTTTTCAAAGCGGCCAGCCGCGTTGCTGATACTTGCTCGACCCTTGTAAATCAATGGCTTGGTCATAGCATAATCAACAAACAGGAGAAAATTTTGGAAAAGGGATTGTACCCATCACACGCCAATCTCCAGATCACTGCTCAGAAGTAACCACCATGTTACCTGCCGACGTTCGGTTTTGCGCCTCAGCGTCTTATCTTGTAGCCGCTCTTGAATACCCACCAGACAAAAGTAAGGCAAACCATGAGAAAGCCGGAAATCATGCCAATGCTCACCGCAACATCCACATCGGCTATCCCATAAAAGCTCCAGCGAAAGCCGCTGATCAAATAGACCACCGGATTAAACAACGATATCTGCTGCCAGATAGGCGGCAACATGTTGATCGAATAGAACGCGCCGCCCAGAAAGGTCAGCGGAGTGACAATCAACATAGGTATAACCTGTAGTTTCTGAAAACTATCGGCCCACAAGCCGATGATGAAACCAAACAGACTGAAGGTCACGGCGGTCAGCAACAAAAAGCCTATCATCCACACTGGATGGGCGATCTGGTAGGGTACAAAAAAACGTGCAGTGCCCAGAATCAGCATACCCAACATCACCGATTTAGTGGCCGCCGCCCCCACATAACCGATCAACACTTCAATCCAGGATACGGGGGCCGATAGCAGTTCGTAAATCGTCCCGGCCCATTTGGGCATGTAGATACCGAATGAGGCATTGGAAATGCTCTCGTTTAGTAAACTCAACATCACCAAGCCTGGGATGATGTAAGCGCCGTAACCGATACTGTCGATGTCGCCCATCCGCGAGCCGATGGCTTTGCCAAACACAATAAAATACAGCGAGGTGGTCAATACTGGAGCAGCGACACTTTCCATTAAGGTACGGAAGGTGCGGGCCATTTCAAAACGATAAATCGCGCGAATGCCGTAAATATTCATGCCTGTGCCTCCATGGGCCGATGTACCAGGCTGACAAAGATGTCTTCCAATGAGCTTTCGCTGGAGCGCAAATCTTTAAACTCGATGCCGTGCTCGCCTAGCGCGCGCAACAACTCGGCAATGCCGGTTTCTTCCGTCTGCGTATCGAAGCTGTATACCAAGGCGTGACCGTCTTCGCACAGCGTTAGCGACCAATTGCTTAGCTCTGCCGGGATAATACTCATGGGCTGTCGTAACCTGAGGGTAAGCTGCTTCTTGCCGAGTTTGCGCATCAACACCTCTTTATCCTCCACCAGGATCAGCTCGCCCTTGCTGATCACCCCGATACGGTCGGCCATCTGTTCGGCTTCCTCAATGTAGTGCGTAGTCAAAATAATGGTAGTGCCCTGCTCTCGCAGTTCGCGGACCATCCGCCACATATCGTGGCGTAATTCCACATCCACGCCGGCACTCGGCTCATCGAGAAACAATATCGTCGGTTCATGCGACAGCGCCTTGGCGATCAACACCCTACGCTTCATGCCGCCGGACAACGCCATGATTTTCTCGTTACGCTTATCCCACAGCGATAAATCACGCAGGACTTTTTCCAGGTAAGTGGGGTTGGACGGCTTACCGAACAGGCCTCGACTGAATGTGACCGTGGCCCACACCGATTCGAACGCGTCGGTGTGCAGTTCCTGCGGCACCAGTCCAATAGCGGCGCGCGCCGCACGGTAGTCGCGGGCGATGTCGTGACCGTCGGCGATGATGCTGCCGGCAGTGGCGTTAACGATGCCGCAGACAATGCTGATCAACGTCGTTTTGCCGGCGCCGTTTGGTCCAAGCAATGCAAATATCTCGCCGCGCTGAATATCCAGGTTTATATTTTTTAGCGCTTGAAAACCGCCGGCATAGGTTTTATTGACCCCACGCACGCTAATGATCGGTATGGAACTCTCTGCGGATAGTCTTGCTGTGGGCGATTTATTCATGGATGAAGTCAAGGTTACGGGGTGGCGCAGGGGCACCAATCGTTTCACGGCTGGCGTTAGCAATCAAGCATGCAGCAATATTTGTTTGGTTGCTCACTGACTGAAAACCATCTCCTGTGCCCGGTCAGTAACAAGGACTTTAACCTGGTCAACAAAGCGTCCTTATAGACGCACTCATTCCGGCGGATTGCCGGAATTCAGGCTTCATGGATGATTCAGAGCCTAACATTCACGGCACAGGGTACCCGTTCTTGTGCTCTGTGGGTATCCGTGCGGCTAAAGCACTTAGCTGAATATTCTTGCTGATCAGGAAAGTTAAGGTGCAAAAAAAAGCTTGCATCGCTGCAAGCTTTTTTATTCAAGCCTATTGATTTATCACGATAGCTAATTGATCAAAAACTCCGAGAAGAAGACGTCGCGGAAACCATCGCTATTTTGAGTTTTGGTCAACAAATCGGTGATCAATTGTTTGGTCTTCATTCGTAGCGCTTCACGCTGTTCCATGGTTTGCAGGTCGGCGCTTTTCATGCCGCTCAGCATCATGATCATCTCATGCCGTAAAACCGGCATATATTTTTTGATTTTTTCGACGTGTTCGGCGCCTTCCGCCAGTAGTTGCACATTCAGCATCAAATATTTTTTAGGCTCGGCCAGATTGACGGTGAACTTAGGTTTCATCTCCACATACTCAATAACCGGACCTGCACTCTCGTCGGCTTTCTTCTCGCCGGAATTAGCCCAAGTCATCGTCGGCAACAGCATCAAACTGATCAACAAAATAAATGTTCGCACGGTTTCCTCATATAATGTGATGGTTAGACCAAAAGTATATTCCATTTTCACCATTTATCACCATGAAACCACAAGCTATCGGCCCGGTCATGATAGACATTGAGGCCCACAGCCTCAGCGCGCTGGACAAAGAAAAAATTGCTCACCCCAATACCGGCGCGTTAATCCTGTTCGCTAGAAATTACGACAGTCCTCGGCAAGTCGCCGAATTGATCAAACAGATCCGCACCGCGCGTCATGGCGACATTTTGATCGCCGTCGATCAGGAAGGCGGCCGCGTACAACGCTTTCAAAACGGCTTTACCCGTCTGCCGGCAGCGGCCTATTACGCCGAGAAACCAGAGTTGGCCGAAGCCGCCGGCTGGCTGATGGCCAGCGAACTGCTGGCGGTGGATGTGGACTTTAGTTTCGCGCCGGTGTTGGATGTGGATTGCGGCGTTAGCGAGATCATCGGCAACCGCTCGTTTTCCCAAGACGCGAAATTAGCCGGCGAACTGGCCGGCGCGTTTCGACAAGGCATGCGCGCTGCCGGCATGGCAGCCACCGGCAAACATTTCCCCGGACATGGCGCGGTGGCGCTGGATTCGCATTTGACCCTGCCAGTCGACGAGCGCGACCTGGAAACTATCCGCCAACACGATTTACTCCCCTTCAAGCAATTGATCGAGCAAGGCATGGAAGCCATCATGCCGGCTCATGTCGTTTATCCGCAAGTAGATCGCTACCCGGCTGGATTTTCCAGCTTCTGGCTGCAAAACATTTTACGTGGCGAACTGGGTTTCGACGGTGCAATATTCAGCGACGACCTGAGCATGGAAGGCGCGGCCAGCATAGGCGACTTCACCGAACGCGCCGGTCTTGCCCAACAAGCCGGCTGCGATATGCTGCTGGTTTGCAACAATTCGGCAGCCGCCGAACAAGTGCTGGATAAGCTGCCTATCAGCCAAAACAGCAAACGCGAACAACGCTTGCAAGCCATGCGCGGCAAATGCCTGCTGGACAAGGACGCCTTGGCAAAAAATGAAAAATGGCAAACAGTTTCCAAACAAATCTCGGAATTTTATGAAACCCATGCTTGAGGAAATCGACATTGTTAAACAGCAAGCGCTGTTATTACACAGCGCCGATGAAGTCGAAGCTGCGCTGGATAACATGGCGGCGGCTATCACCGATAAACTGCAAGACAGCAATCCATTGGTATTGTGCGTAATCAACGGCGGCATCATCGCCACCGGCAAATTGCTAACACGTCTGGACTTTCCGTTAAATCTGGATAGCGTTCACGCCAGTCGTTACCGCAACACCACCTCGGGCAGCGATATTCATTGGCTATTCAAACCGACTACTCCGTTGGCTGGCCGCACAATATTGGTGGTGGACGACATTCTCGACGAAGGCCATACACTGCAGGCTATCGTCGAATATTGCCGTGAACAAGGTGCTAGCGCCATATACACGGCCGCACTGTTCGACAAAGATCTGCAAGTCACCAAACCTATAGAACCCGACTTTATCGGCCTCACTGTCGCCAATCATTATCTGTTTGGCTACGGCATGGATTACAAAGGTTATCTTAGAAATGCGCCAGGCGTGTTTGCCTGCAAGGACGTGTTATGACATTGGCAATCATCGGCGGCACCGGCCTCACCCAGATCGACGAATTAACCATTACCGGTGAAGAACGCGTTATGACGCCTTTCGGCGAGCCGTCTGCACCTTATTTGCTTGGCGAGCTAAACGGCAAGAAACTAGTTTTCCTGGCCAGGCACGGCAATCCGCATCGAATCCCTCCGCACAAGATCAACTACCGGGCCAATATCTGGGGTTTAAAACAGCTGGGCGTGACCGAGATTATCGGCGTCGCGGCAGTCGGCGGTATAGGCTCGGAAATGGCGCCGGCCGTTATTGCGATTCCAGATCAATTAATTGACTACAGCTATGGCCGGGAACATACGTTTTTTGCCGACGATCTGGAGCATGTCACACATATCGATTTCACTGAACCTTACACACCGGCATTACGCACGTTAATTATTCAAGCGGCGCAACAGGCAAACATTTCGATAAGTACCTCAGGCACTTACGGCTGCACACAAGGACCGAGACTGGAAACAGTCGCCGAAATCAAACGCATGGCTAACGACGGTTGCGATTTGGTTGGCATGACCGGCATGCCGGAAGCCTCGCTGGCGCGGGAATTGGGTTTGGCTTATGCGAACATCTCGGTGATAGCCAATTGGGCGGCCGGCGTAATCGACGGTGAAATCACCATGGCCGAGATCGAGAAAAATCTGGAAATAGGTATGGCCAATGCCATCGCCTTGCTGAAAGCAACGGTATTGTTTAAGGACTTGTAGAAACAGAAACGGATTTTGACGGGGCCCGGATGCCCCACCAAAATCCGCGAATTTGGGAAACGCAGATCACATTTCCCGAAACGCTGAAAAGGGCTTATCTTTTCGCGCCACCGCTGTGAAGTACATCATTGCGGTAAGCTGAGTTGGCGGAGTCTTCGGCGATATTTTTTGCCGCAGTAGCATATTTGTCATGCTCGGCATTTTTTACCATCAGTACAGCGCCAGCCGCCAATACGACAGCAATGACGATATAGAGCCAGAAATTATCTTTTTCTTGTACTTCACTCATTTTGTACCTTCCTTTTGTTGTTTGTGATGGTGGTGCTGAAAAAATTTCAACGGGGCAAAAGATAACAAGCGGAGGCTTATTTTTTTTGATATACATCAATATTTTTATGGTTATTAAATTTTATGCCTAGCACCCGCCGCCTATTTCTAAAGCACTCCGGTATTTTGCTGGCCGGGGCTTTGTTGGCAGGCAAGCCCGCAAGCGCAGTTGCCGAGCGGTTGGCAAAGTATTTTGCCGCCGAGGACTTTGCCACCCTCTACGCCCAATTTATCGATCAGCGAACGGTGATTGATAGCGATAAACTCAATTTGATTCTGCCCGAGATTGCCGAAGATGGTGCGGTGGTGCCGGTGAGCATTGCTAGTGAGCTGGACGGCATCGAGAAACTTTATCTATTCGCCGATAAAAACCCTACTCCGCTGCTGGCGGAATTCGAACTCACGTCACTGATAGTGCCCTTCGTCACCGCGCGGATTAAATTAGCCGAATCTTGCAACGTGATTTTGCTTGCGGAACACAACGGTGAGCTACTGCGCACCAGCCGCTGGGTCAATGTGATGCGCGGCGGCTGCGGAACAGGTTGAATGGCTAACAGTATAAAAATCAGAAGCCAACGGCGCGACGGCTACGTAGAAGTTAAATTGCTGATCTCGCATCCGATGGAAAACGGCCGCAACCGCGATGCCAACGGTGAGTTGATTCCGGCGCATTTTATCGAGCATTTGCTGGTTAAACTAAACGATCAACTGATTCTAACCGCCAATATGGCCGGCAGCATATCCAAAAATCCGTTTTTTACGTTTAGATTAAAAACAGGAAATAGCGGCGATAGACTCAGCGCCGAATGGACTGACAATAGACAAAGCAAAGATAGCGCCGAGCATGTGCTCGACTGAAGCAAACGCTAACTAACAATAATTTCGGCTGTCTGATTTCGAGCGCTGGCCACCAAAAAACTCAACGGCGATGCGGCGAATTGCGCTTCCAACCGAGCCAGTAGCTCCGCCGCGCGTTGCGGATCGGCAACCGCACAAAATCCGGTCGGCCCCCACGAAGTCTGACCTATCGCCACCGCTCCTTGCCCTGCCAGACTAGTCATCGCTGCCGCGACATCCGGGCTGGTAAATACCCCGCCTTGTACCGGCGCGAAATGCTCACCCACCGCTTGTTGCAACGAAGTAATGACTTCGCCGAACTTATCAAGATCGCCTTCAGCCAGAGCCGGCAAACCCTGCATCAGCAGCAAGTAACACAAGCGTTCGGCCTGTGCTTGGGGAAACGGCGGCAATTGCTGAAAAGCGCTGACTTCCTGTTCGCCGTGCAAACCTTGGCCGCGTTGATCGAATACCAAAATAAATCGCCAGTCTTCAGGCACAGCCATTTGCGCAATAATCGGCGGGGTCTTGGTATCCGGTCCGCGACCGCCATCCACTACCAAGCCGCCTTTTTCAAAGATACCGATACCAATACCGGAACGCGCGCCGCGATCGGAGAGCTGCGCTATTTCCCGCACCGACAGCCCCAGCCCATAAAACGCATTCAACGCAGCACCGACAGCCAAAGCCATTTGCGTGCCTGATCCTAACCCAATATGTTCGGGGATGGCATTCTCTATAGTGATATTGAGTGCATCAGGAACGCCCAGCAACTGACAAAATTGCCGGGTACATTTCAGGGCACGATCAGCTGACGGGCCGCTAACTTGCAGGCTTTCCGCTGCGGTTATGGTGAGCCTGGTATTGATTTCGTTCAGTGCCAAACCAATGCTACCGAAATGCCGCCCCAACGCCCCGCTTAAATCAATAAAGCCCATATGCAAGCGAGCCGGCGCTATCACCGTGACTGTTTGGTACCGCGCTTTCACCACCTGGATTCCGTCAAATAGTAAGGAGCGGGCATTATAGCGGATGATTTTGGCGGGCCGAGATAAAATCGGCCACTTGGTGCAGATCGTCCATTAGAAAATCGGCGTGTTCGGCGGCCCATGCGTCAGCTGGTCGTAACGACGGCACGAAGACGCAAGGCGCTCCAGCGGCCAGAGCCGCGCGGACGCCTGTCGGCGAGTCTTCCAGCACCAAACAATCTTCAACCGGCTGTGCCAATTCTGCGGACGCGCGCAAAAAAATATCCGGGGCGGGCTTGGCGGCGCGCACCGTATCGCCGGCAACAATACAGGAAAAAATATCCGTCAATCCGGCCCAGGCCAGGCACTGTTGCGCCGCCGCGAGTGGGCTATTCGTTGCCAGACAGAACGGCAAACCGTGCAGAGCTAATACGTCCAACACGGCAAAAAAACCGGGTTTTACGGCGATACCGTATTGCTGCACATGCGCGAGCCAATAAACGCTACTTAATTGCTGAAACTTTTCCAGATTGAAACCAAGCCCGCATTGCTTTTGCAAACGCTGAGTAACTGTCTTTCCCGAGCAACCGGACAAGCCATCCCAAAATTCGGCCGGCATCGTAAACCCAAGCTCATCGGCCGCAGCCTGCCAAGCTTGCACATAGGTAGGTTCACTATCCAAAACCAGACCGTCCATATCAAAGATAACCGCCCGCCAACGCCGACCTTTCAACGGATTACCTTGATAAATTCGCCTATGGCTTCCCGATTCGAGCCTACCACTATGCGCTGGATACCGTCTTGATCGACTTCTAACTGCCCGGCCACGCGAACCCGTTCCCCGGTTTGTGCTTGACCGTTATAAGTCGCGGTAAAACACACCACGCTATCGACTTGCGGATGTTTAATAACAAACCGAGCGGGATAATCGAAACTGAATTGGTCATCGCACACTTCGGCGTCGATACTGATAAAGCCCAGTTTACGGTAGCTGCGGTCCTGTGCGTCCGGGTCGGCAACCGTTAGCGACAAATCGAATTTGCGCCCATTGATCATGGCCTTGTTGTACTTGCGCAGTTCGTGCCAGACATATTCGTCAAAGGCAAAATCACAGGCTCGCCGCTTATAAGCCTCCAACCAATCCTCGTCGTTTAACGCCTGACAGCGATCTTCGGCAATCAAGGCCTGGACGATATTGCGCGCGCGATGAAACTCGCCGCGCTCGTAGCAAACCAAATCAATATCGGAACTGTGTTTTTGCATACCCACCAGTAGCGAACCGGTCACGCCGAATCGGCTAAGCGCCAAGCCATTGTCCCGCAACAAGCCGCACAGTTTGTGCAAATCGGCTAATACCGGGTCACCGGGGTCGTCAGCCAATAAGCGTTGCAAGACTGGTTGCGGTTGGCAATGCCGGGCAATCGCCGTAACCGGCACGGCATGTAAATGCGCATCGAGCAGCGCCGAGTAATGCAGATATTGCGGGCAATATTGCTCAAGATAGCGATTCGCCAGCTCGGTATCGACCTTGCGCCAAACACCCTCCAGACAGAGGTAGCGCAGAAAACACAACACCTTCCCGTTTTCCTGGCCCTGGGCAACTACCGCGAAAATCAAACCTTCCGCAGTTTCTATAAAATCTTTGGCTCGATACACGATTAAGTTATTTCCACCCGGTTCCGGCCATTATGTTTGGCCTTGTACAAGGCGGCATCGGCCGCTTCTAGCATTTCCCGTTCGGTTTTGTACTGACCAACATAGGTAGCAACACC
Source organism: Methylomonas methanica (assembly GCF_001644035.1). Classification (GTDB taxonomy): domain Bacteria; phylum Pseudomonadota; class Gammaproteobacteria; order Methylococcales; family Methylomonadaceae; genus Methylomonas; species Methylomonas methanica_A. The sequence continues at coordinate 57,503 of NZ_LUUG01000070.1, read as the reverse complement.
CAAACTCAAACTAACGCGCCGCGCTTCCGTCTCCTCAACGGCAATATTTGTTTCAAAAACCTGCCGGCGAATAGTTTCGGCTAATGCACGAGCATCCTGTAAAGGCGTGTCGGGCAAGATCGCTACAAACTCCTCGCCACCATAGCGGCAAACTAGATCGCTATTGCGTTCCAACTGTGCCCTCATAACTTTGGCCACCTCAATCAAACAAACGTCGCCTTGTGGATGACCTAAGGAATCGTTGTAGTTTTTAAAGAAATCGATATCGCAAATGATCAAAGACAATGGCGATTTATTGCGGCGGGACAGCGCAAACTGCATGGCAAGATTACTATCGAAATGGCGGCGATTGCCCAAGCCGGTTAATTGATCGCGCAATGACAAGCGCTCCAATTCCAGATTGGCGGCCTGCAATTCCAGTTGGGTTGTTTGCAGCTTTTGCCGCATGACATAAATCCGCTCCATCGCGATCACTGTCAGCCGCAAACGGGTAGGATTCAGCGGTTTAGGCAGATAGGCATCGCCGCCGGCCAAAATACCGTTAACGAACGATTTGTCGTCATCATGCATGGTTAAAAAAATAATCGGAAACCAATCGGCTTTCTTTAACTCGCGGATCGCTTTGGTGGCTTCGAAACCGCTTAGAAACGGCATTTCCACATCCATTAGAATCAAGTCCACATCATGGTCGGCGATATACTGGAGCGATTCGGCGCCATTCTCGGCATAAGCCAACTCATGCCCCATGTCCTTTAGACATTCGGTGACCAGTTGCCTGATCATTTTGCTATCATCGACCACCAATATCTTCATTGTTCTTCTAGTTGGCTTGAGCAGACCCTCGGATTTTAGCGTAATTCGCCACGCCCACAGAAAACAATTGATAAAACCGGTTCAATCCCCTATCCTCGCCCGCTGGCTTTTCGGCCTAATAACAATCCGTTCTTTCCCTCCAAACCTTAGGAGAAATCATGAAAATCGGTGTTCCCAAAGAAGTTCACGACGGCGAAAAGCGCGTCGCTACCACGCCAGACGCCGCGGAAAAAATCATCAAACTGGGTTTTAAAGTACTGGTGGAAAGCGGTGCCGGCGACAATGCCAATATTTCCGATGATGCTTATCGCGCGGCAGGTGTACAAGTCGTCGCCTCGGCACAGGAACTATGGCAAAACAGCGACATCGTCATGAAAGTCCGGGCCCCCGAGTTTCATCCGCAATTGGCTATCGACGAAGTCGATTTGCTGCGCGAAGGCCAGCAATTGATCAGCTTTATCTGGCCGGCGCAAAACGAAGCGCTGATGCAAAAGCTCGCAGCAAAAAAAGTCTCAGTGCTGGCGATGGACAGCGTGCCGCGTATGTCCCGCGCGCAAAAGATGGACGCACTCAGCTCCATGGCCAACATCGCCGGCTATCGGGCGATAGTGGAAGCCGCCCAACATTTCGGCCGCTTCTTCACCGGTCAGATCACCGCTGCCGGTAAAATCCCTCCCGCCAAAGTGTTGGTGATCGGTGCCGGCGTCGCCGGTCTGGCTGCCATCGGCGCCGCAAAAGGCATGGGTGCCATTGTCCGCGCCTTCGACACCCGTCCGGAAGTAAAAGAACAAATCGAAAGTATGGACGCCGAGTTTCTGATGCTGGATTTTCAGGAAGACGGTTCCGGTAGCGGCGGTTATGCCAAAACCATGTCCAAAGAATTCATCGAAGCCGAGATGGCCTTGTTTGCCCAACAAGCCAAGGAAGTGGACATTATCCTCACCACCGCCTTGATCCCCGGCAAACCCGCACCGGAACTGATTACCGCCGAGATGGTGGCTTCGATGAAACCCGGCAGCGTCATCGTGGATTTGGCCGCCGAACAAGGCGGTAACTGTGCCTTGACCGAGAAAAATCAGGTAGTGGTCAAACACGATGTGACCATCATCGGTTACACCAATTTGCCCAGCCGCTTGGCCAATCAATCCAGCCAGCTTTACGCCACCAACCTGCGGCATCTTCTCACCGACCTGACCCCCGGCAAAGACGGCAACACCGTCATCAATATGGAAGACGAGGTGATTCGCGGCGCCACGGTAATTAAGGAAGGCAACATCACCTGGCCGCCACCCCCGCCTAAACTGTCCGCCGCACCCAAACAAGCTGCGGCGACCGAAACGGCTGCTATCACCGAAACCAAATCTCTGTTACCGGAACCGGTTAAACAATGGCTGCCGATTGCATTGGCTGCTCTGGTGTTCTTTGCGGTAGGCGCGACGGCACCTACCTCGTTTTTATCGCACTTCACAGTATTTGTGTTGGCTTGCTTTGTCGGCTACCAGGTGATTTGGAACGTCTCACCGTCGCTACATACGCCATTAATGAGCGTAACCAACGCCATCAGTGGCATTATCGTGATCGGTGCCTTGGTGCAGGTGTCCTCAGCTGAATCGACAATCGGCATTTTGTCGGCGGTGGCCATTCTGATCGCATCCATCAATATTGCCGGCGGCTTCCTGGTGACGCGCCGCATGCTTGAAATGTTTAGAAAATAAGGAGAGCTACATGTCAAACGGTCTAGTTACAATGGCGTACATTGCGGCCTCGATTCTATTCATACTCAGCCTCAGCGGCCTGAGCAAGCAAGACACGGCCCGCCAAGGCAACTATTACGGGATGACCGGTATGGCGATTGCGATTATCGCCACGGTATTCGGCGGCAGTGTGACCGCCTACGTGATACTCACGATTGCCCTGCTGATCGGCGGCTTCATCGGTACTAAAGCCGCCGCCAAGGTGGAAATGACGCAAATGCCGGAGTTGGTGGCGTTAATGCACAGCTTGGTCGGTATGGCAGCAGTGTTGGTCGGTTACGCCAACGCCATGGATCATTCCAATAGCTTGGTCGGCGCCGAAAAAACCATCCACGAAGTAGAAACCTACATCGGTATATTTATCGGTGCGGTGACATTTTCCGGCTCGGTCATCGCCTTCGGCAAGCTCTGCGGTCGCATCAGCGGCAAACCGATCTTGCTGCCGGCGCGGCATTGGTTGAATCTGGCCATGTTGGTCGCCACCGTGATCTTGGGCGGCAGCTTTTTGAGTGCGGCTGAAAGCGGTGGCGGAATGATTCCGTTGGCGATTATGACCGTTATCGCCCTGGTATTTGGCGTACACATGGTGATGGCCATCGGCGGCGCCGATATGCCGGTGGTGGTATCGATGTTGAACAGCTATTCCGGCTGGGCCGCAGCCGCTACCGGCTTCATGCTCAGCAACGACTTGCTGATCGTCACCGGCGCCTTGGTGGGCTCCAGCGGGGCGATTCTGAGTTACATCATGTGCCGGGCGATGAATCGGCACTTTCTCAGCGTCATTGCCGGCGGTTTTGGCAGTGCGGGCGGTGAAGCGGCGGAAGTGGTCGGCGACGTGCAGCCCATTGAAGTCGAAGAAACCGCACAATTACTGCGCGACGCCAAAGAAATTGTGATTATCCCGGGCTACGGCATGGCGGTGGCGCAAGCTCAGCATACGGTCAATGAAATCACCAAATATCTGACCAGCCACGGCAAAAAAGTCCGTTTTGCGATTCATCCTGTTGCCGGGCGGATGCCGGGCCATATGAACGTGTTGCTGGCGGAAGCAAAAGTCCCGTATGACATCGTCTTTGAAATGGACGAAATCAACGAAGACTTCCCGCATGTCGATGTCTCCATCGTCATAGGCGCCAACGACATCGTCAATCCATCAGCCTTAGACGACCCCAACAGCCCGATAGCCGGCATGCCGGTCCTGGAATGTTGGAAAGGCGCCACCACCATCGTCCTGAAACGCTCGATGGCCTCCGGTTACGCCGGCGTCGGCAACCCGCTGTTCGTGCATGAAAACACCCGCATGCTGTTCGGCGATGCCAACGACAAATTGCAGGGATTGTTGAAGGCTTGGCAGGGCTAAATCTGAGGTAACTTATCGACCCGTAATTGCCAACTTTAGTTGTTGGCAATTACGTCAAACAAAATGGCGGGCTTTATCTTTAAATATTGGGAGGATTATTCAGCCTTCCTGGAATGCTTTCCATTGCCGCAATATGAATTGACCAAGGTTCGGCACGGGAGTTGATACTCTGTCCCGCTCATGGGACATTCAAACTGCCATGGCTCGATAGACCCAAAGCCATCTGACGATTTTGACGGGCAAATTCCGACCCGTTGCCGTCAGCCACTTGTTTAGATTCAATGTCGGCAATTAGATCATTACCAGTCATAATTGCTTTACTACCGATGATATACGAAAAGAAATACGTAGGTTGATTGATTGATTGATTGATTGATTGATTGATTGATAAATTTTCGTATAGTGGAGCAGTTGCTGGTAAATATATAGTTAACTAAGTTAGGCTGTTACAGCAAGGCGATTCTCCTAACTAGCTTTTGTTAAAACAATTTTGGCCTTCTACTTAGCAAGGATCAAGATTAGCTGAACAGAGTGATTTGTAGCTTGGATTTTTTCTATTTAGAATGACTACATTGAGCTTTGTATCTGCTAATCGAGGTTGCCAATTTGTATGTGTTATGGGTTTTAGAGGAGTTATTTGAACGATACGGTTTGGTTCATGCCCACTATTACGGTCTTTTTTCTATCCTCATAATATTTCTCGAGAAATATTAAATTTTTAATTTCGTCTTAAATTTGGAGCTAACAATGAACGTCGTAGAATTTGATGTGGATACCGTAAAGATTCGTTTCGAAGCACCTAAAGGTGCGTTGGTTCAGGGGAAGAGCGACGATGGTAAACCTACACTTCTTGCAAAGGCCGCATCCACATTAGAAGAGGCTGCCACGGCTACTGGCAAATTAGTCGAAATATTTTCAAAGAACTTGATATCACCAGATATCGAGTCCGTAGAAATTGCCTTGGGTATAAAACTCGAAGGCCAAACTGGATTTTTGTTCGTTAATTCTAAAGCTGAAGCAGCAATTACGGTCACAGCTACAATGAAACCTAAGAAAAAGTAGACATTCTGAATCGGAGAGTGTTTCGTGCCACCGAAAACCGCACCACCATGTTCATTACGCTTTCGCCGTTCCGTCGTCCGTGTTGATTGTGGTTCAAAACATGGCACTGCGTTTCTCATCGATAGTAAAGGGCTCTTTCTAACTGCGCGTCACGTTGTCACGGGAGAGCGAGGTAATGTGTCGAAAATCCTGCTTTCTGTCCGTGAGGGTGTGGAGTTTGAAGCACATATATTAGACGAAGCGCCGTCGCGCGATTTGGCATTGCTTATAGCAGAATTGCCTGATGACCGAAGATTAAAACCAGTGGCGATCTCTGCCCCTTGGAGTGTAGGTCCTGTAGCCATTTTTCACATGCTTCATCTCAAAGATGGTATTGTCGCGCCTCTACGTGCAGAGTTCTCTTCAGTTAGCCTGAGCGCGGTCAATTACGAAATTGACTACGAGATTACAACAATCGACAAGGTATGGACTCATAGCGGCCTAAAAATTGAAGGAGGAATAAGCGGAGCCCCCGTGGTATCGGAGAGAGACGACTCAGTCGTTGGGGTTGCATGTGCTGGAGCGGATGAGATCAGCTATGCTTTTTTTGTGCCTCTGGTTACGCTACAAAATGAACCACTAAGTAAGGCTCAATCTATCTCTCAAGCGGTCTATGGGGCAATGGAGAACGCCACACGCCTCGGGCGGCTTCCAAACAGACGCGGCGTAACCTTAAGAAGTTGGCAAGCCACTCGTAACGCTGTCCAGAGCTTAGCAATTACGGGGGTCTATGAACGCACTTATGCCATCAGCAGACCATCATTGCAATCCGCTATAGATAATTTTCTTAAAAGCGAAGCAATTGTTTCGATACTTGCCGGGGCTTCAGGTGTCGGAAAGAGTGCCAGCATAGCCTATATGCTCCGCCGCATCCGATGGAACCGGCCGATCATGTACTTGCGCGCCACACAATTTATCGTAAACAAGCATCCTCTCCAAGAAGCTTTAGCACATGCACTTGGGCTATCCGATACCAATACGCTCAATGAGTTCCAGCCCTTTCAACCGCCTTACCCCCTCCTGGTTATTGATGGTCTGAATGAATTAACACTGCGCAAGGATGAATGGCCGAATTTCATTTCACAGGAATTACCCGTATTCATCGCGCTGCTTAAATCCAAAAATTGGAAGCTTCTCCTGACTACACGTACCGAGCACCTCGACATATTCGACCATCTACCCGACTTACTCAAACGTTCACTTTATCACCCTTTCTCAGAAGTTCAGGATGAGAAACCACCTTACGAGGTGTCTCATATTCGCTTGGAGAGTTTTAATAGGAGTGAATTCGATGAATTGAGAGCGCGGTACGGACTCCCACAAGATATCCCTTTCGCTGAACTTCGTCATCCCATTGTGTTTAAAATCATGGTGGAGGCACATGGAACATCAGAAAGCAATCGGATTCGAGTTCGAGAGATTCTCGCAGAGTATGTTCGCAAAACCGTAAAAAAAATTCATACTCGTTGTTCCAATAGGGCTCCTGACAAAATATTCTCGATCATCGAAAATTGGACGGCGCTAAAAGTGAAGATGGCACTCGGCTATATTCCTAGTGATGCTATTAACGAGGCTCGCGATGAAGAGATTGCGGAGGCGGCTGTAGCAGAGGGTTTGTTCGAACGTGTTCCTTGCGGATATAGATATGTGTACGATGAAATATTTGAATTCGTACGCGCGAAATCTTTAGCGCACGAGTTGTTGACTCTGACATGCGAAAATCTTAACAACGTAACAAATGTCATCTCATCTTCGGTTGAGGGCGGTTTAACGGCTGGAATTATTGCGCGAGCACTGGAGCTTATCGAGAATCAAAGTCCTGCCTGGGTCAAAGAATTTGCTGTGAAATGGTCGAGCGAGCTGGAAGTTAGTCAGACGTTTGATCTGCATAACCAATATTTGGCGGTTGAAATTTTATCGCGTGTCGAGAAAGGCGGGCCTCTCGATCAGGTCAAGGACATATTGCAAATCTTGCGAGTTGACAAGGAAGACGGATCTAGTAATGGCTGGGGTGAAATTAGCAACCTGCCAAAGGCGGTATCGTTCGATCATATCTCCTATGCCTTCGACCTCAAGCGGGCATGGCTTATGGTTTGCAACGCTGTTAAGGCCAATCCTAATTCAGACAGTCATCCGTTTCGTTGGAAAGATATCGGTACTAATTATGATGGTTCCTGGGATTCTGCAAAGTTTAAATTAGAGAACATGGAACGTTATAAAGTTCTACGACACATGATTGATGGTTATCCAAAAGAGACGTTTGCCAAACTGGTACAGGGTCTGGCAGAAACAGTAGAGGTAGGTCGTGAACACAGCTTAGCGTCATTTTGTGCACAAGTAATATCCATCTATATTGATCGCTTTCCACTATTAGAAGTAGTTCGCGCTGTTGTTCTAGATAACTATATTCCAGAGGTTGTTCAGCGGTTAGCAGTGAATCGTGGCGAAGAAATACTTGAGCTTTTATTCCATCCACGCCTAAGATTATACGAAGCGCCATCTAAAACATCAAATTGCTTGTTTACAGTGAGGAGTGTTCGCCCAGACCTCACCTATGAAGTGGAGTTAATAGCTAAGAAAATGGTGTTTGATTACGATGCTCCCATTTGCCTTTTCATAAATTTAATATCTAACTTTGACTCCGATCACCAGTGTAAATTAATTCAAACACGACTGGTCGCTGAATGGAACGATGGACTGGCTAACATAATGCAACTGGACGTAGCAATGCAAATAGGACTCGTGTCATTTGAGGAAATGGTTGAGTTTTATTCACAGCGACTTAGAAATGGAAGTTTTACGTATCTTGGTGAAGATATGAGACTGATGATGGGTAATCTCAGCAATAAGATTAGATTGACGATTGATCCAATCTTACAAGCTCAACAAATTGACTTAGTAATTGAAGCCCTCTGCCGTCCATGTTTAGGTCAATTTGGTTACGACGGTTACGATTTAATTATCGCTGCGGAGGAGCTGCTTTCATGCATTCTTCCTAATAAAACAAATCCAAAGGCTCTTCTCGCCTATATTAATGATGTATGCCATTTATACCCACAAAATGCTGAGATCCTAAAGTATTTTTTATATGCCAGGCATGACGATAAGATTGCGTGGCAAAGTTTAAAATGTAGGGTTTGTGATGTTATTTTCGCTAACGTAGCTGATTTAGACGTTTTGGCATCAATCCTACGGCATGGCTGTGAACAGTCGCACCAGCCGGAAATTTTAAGGTATTTTTCCGAAAGTATGTTTCGAAATATTGGTGAAGAAGCTGTCTTCAAAATAGTCGTTGACTATATTTCAATGTACCGTGAATTTAATTTTCTCCCAGAGGGAACGATTTGCTTATGTCAATTGCTGAAGCAGATCGCCCCAAATACTTACGAACGCTATCGAGAACATTTGGACTGGGTGCTTGATGATAACCAGCAATTTGATTTGTAAGTAGATAATTGACAATGCTGCTTTCTAACAAATAGGTTAATCCTATGTCAATCAAGCCTCTATAGTTGAACTGACAGGCACGTATCCATTCTACTGCTGTCGGTGAGAGTCGAAATACAGTCGTGAGCTTTTTGACGAACTCGAACCTTTGAATTGGATAGTCATCAGCCCAACCAAACGACTCGTCGGCATTGCGATCAAATTTAAATCCGTTAACAAATCAACCCCTCTAATTATTCGGGTTTGGATAGGTTTGAATCCTTGCCGATTTTCCACTACACTCAGCCGGCAACCGACAGGCGAATCATGATAGGCGTTTATTCGACATATTTTGCTGATCGGTTGTTTAAATAGGCAGTTTAAGCATGTAGCGACTGCTATCTCTCTACTCTCACCTTAAATTATCGGGATTCGATCCGTTCGATGCAGACATCGACAGGCATCCCGGTATCAATTTTTTTGACAAGGAGCGATTATGAACAACGATTTAGTCAAGGGCGAACTCTCCGCCGACCAGCAGAATGCCGTGATGGGTTTGATCGGTCAAATTCAAAACCTGTTACCGTTTTTGATCGATTTAAACGCCGACGAGCGCAGGGCCTTGCCCAAGCTGGGCGACAAGAGCCGAGCGTTTGTGGACCAGGGCTTGTATTGGCCGTGCAAAATCCCGGCATTTTGCCCCGCAGTTTCGATTTGGACGAATATCAGCGCGACGTGACCTTAGTCCGGCAGTTGGAACCGCTGGTGTTGGCCTTGGGCCAGCTGCAAGGCCGGCTGGAGGATACGTTTTTGGCGGCGGGCAGCGATGCTTACAGCCAGACTTTGCTGGTGTATCAAGCGGCGAAACTGGCCTGCAAGAATGGCGCTCTGGAACAGCACCTGGACGGTTTGAGTCGCCGCTTCGCCAGAAAATCGACCAGCGCGACCGCCGCGGCAAATATCCCGTCCGCTCACTAATCACCCTCTCCGATTCGACTTATTTTCTTGGCCATTGGACAAATTTACTTCAACGGCCAAGCTTTTTTCTCGATCATTGAACAAAATAACTCCAACGTTTTAGCTCGGAGCTTGAACGATGCAGCTTCGGCGGAGAATGGTTGAGAAAATAACTCGGCCGTTCCGGGTCAGAGCTCGATCAATTGAGAAAACTTCTCGGCCAATTGAGCTCGCAGCTTGGTCTTTCGAGAAAATTTCTCGGTCATCCGAGCTCCGAGCGTGATCGATGTAGAAAATAACTCGAACGTTGCTGATTGGAAACGTAATCACGGACTCTCCCGCCGGAACAATTCCCCAAAACACAACAGCTGTTCGCCATTTGTCGGGGGGAATAGGCATAACGGCAAATTCGCTGAAGAGAAACCACATAGTCAGATCGAATTATCCTGATTACCGCGACCGTTTATCATGGTGGATTGCCTATCGGCAAAATGGCGGAACGCCTGTCAGCTAGTCCGCGGCAAAAGTACCCGAAAGCAAGTGCCCTTTCCGAGTTCGCTCTTCACCTCTATCCGCCCACTGTGCTTTTTAACAATCCCATAGGATAGCGATAGACCCAGGCCTGTACCCATACCGACCGACTTGGTGGTAAAGAACGGATCGAAGATTTTTCCAAGCTGTTCGGGTCTGATGCCCTTGCCGGTATCCTCCACCTCAACCCAGACATTTTTCTCATCATGACCGGTGCGAATCGTAATTCGACCGTGCTCCTCGATCGCCTGCACCGCATTGATCAGAAGGTTCATGAACACCTGGTTAAGTTGGGACGCGATGCAGTTGACCTCCGGGATTCCGCCATATTCCTTGACGACGTCGGCTTTGTACTTGATTTCGTTCCACACCACATTAAGCGTGCTGTCGAGACCCGACTCAAGATTCGCCGATTGCTGTTCCAATTCGCCGACGTGAGAGAAATCCTTCAGATCCTTAACGATGCGCCGCACCCGCTGCAAGCCGTCGAGAGATTCCGCCAGAAGATTGCCGATGTCGCCGCGCAGATAGCCGATATCGATTTCCTGCTTCAGATGCGTAATATCTTGCAAGGCCTCGTTCACCAACGTATCTTCGATCCGTTCGTAAGCCGCCAGCAATCTGAGCATCCCATCGACATACTCCTGCAAGGTACTCAAGTTGGAGTTGACGAAGCCAATGGGATTGTTGATCTCATGAGCCACGCCGGCAGCAAGCTGGCCAATCGAAGCCATTTTTTCGGATTGCAGCAGTTGCATCTGGGTTTCTTCAAGTTGCCCGATGAGCTCCTCTTGACGCGCCTTCTCGGCCAGCAATTGCGTATTCGCCATTTGCAGGGAGGCAGTGCGCTTATGCACCTGCTCTTCGAGTTCGTCTCGGGAATCGCGCAAAGCTTCCTCGGCCCGTTTGCGTTCGGTGATGTCGTTGAAGCCGAAGACACGGCCGATGATGTGCTCACCCAGATATTGCGGCCGCGATCTGCATTCGAAAATCCGGCCATCCTTGAGACTCAGGATATCTTCGGTTTCTGTGTTGCCGACCAGCTCCCGCAGGCGAACACGAAATGCTTCCGGCTCGACGACCAGCCCGGCAATGAACTCGAGAATATCCGCTTCCTCCCTCTCAAGCAGCAAGTCGTCCGAAATGCCCCACATGCTACTGAACTGGCGGTTCATGTTGGCGATCTTGCCATGCCAATCGATGACCAGAATGCCGTTGCCTGTCGATTCCAGCGTTGCCCTCAATTGGGACAATATCTGGGCCAGGGCATCCTCGGCCTTGTGTTCGTTCTGAACATCCGTGGCCTGTATCAGAATCAGAGGGCTGCCTTCATGCTGAATGACCTTGACGGATTTGGTCACCATCAGCATCGAACCATCGGCGCATTGATAAAGTCCGTCCTGGGTCTCGATATCGAGATATTGGCCGTTACGGACATCTTCCCAATAAAAAACGTCTTGCAATGAACTTTCGATATTGGTGATGGCCATGGTCAGCAATTCCTGTTCCGAATAGCCAAGCATCTTCTCTACCACCTTGTTGGCAATGATGATCCGCAACTCACCGGGTTCAACCAGCAACATCATATGCTGGCTGTAATCAATCATCAGATGTTCGAGGCTGCTCATCTGGCGGTTTGCTCCTGGCCGGGTTGGCTCGGATCGAAATAATAATTGACCCGTTTGCGTGGACTGAGATAGTTGTATATTTCCCGCGGCACCTGCGCCGGTCTGATCGCCTTCGCAATATTCGCATCCGCTTCGCACGCCATGTCCACCAGAATCGCTTCATCCCTGGGGATATCCGCGTCGTAAATGAGCACCAGCGGTTTCATCGGCTTGGCCGTATTGACGGTGACGACCATGCCGATCACACCATTGGAAAACTGCACGATTGTGCCCGGCGGATACACCCCAAGACAACGGATGAAGACCTGGAGCAGTTTCTGATCGAATTTATTGCGCAACTTGGCGAACATCGTCGACAGAGCTTCATGGGGCGTCAGTGCATCGTTAATATTCACCGGGTTGCACAGTTCATCGTAATGGTTGGCAATGACGACAATGCGGGAAAGCAAACCGATCGCTTCGCCTTTGAGCTTACTAGGGTAGCCAGTCCCATCGAACAATTCGTGATGTTCGCTGATGATGGTCAAGACGGCGGGTGCAAGCCCCAGTCGCTGGCCGATACCCACGCCGTACTGGCAATGCATTTCGAATAAATGGCGCTCAGCCTGATTGAGCGGGTCCTTTTTCATAAGGATCTTTGCGGGAATCTCCTTATGACCAATATCGTGGAATAGTGCGCCTATTCCCAAGGTGCTGACTACCTGTTGGGGCAACTGGATGTCGCGCGCCATCATCAGGGACAGCATGGTGACATTCAAGGAGTGGTAATACATTTCTTCGGCACCCGCCTTGCCTATCATGACGTGAATAGCGAGTTCCGGCGCAGAAAGCAGCGAGTCGATAATTTGGTCTACCAATTGTCCCGCCTTGCGCACGGTCTCTGCCGGCATGGTATACAGGTTTTTCTCGATGCCTTGAATCGTTTTAGCGGTATTGACAAAGGCATTTTCAACCCGCACCGCCGCCTCTCGCTGCTGCTGGATGCGCTCGACTAGCGCAAGCTTGGCCGCCAACACCGGCGAAATATCCGGCTTGGCTGCAACCGGTGTCTGCTGTACCTGTTGTGTTTTTTGAGGTAGCGGGTTGACATCGCTGAGGACCGGATCGTAACGAATTGACTTGAGCCCGAGACTCTGGATGGTCTTGATCTGCGCCTCGTTCTTTATCTTGAAATGACTGAACGAGAAAGGGTGATCAAACCATTTCAGATCGAGGTGGATATACAACCCAACCCGCAGCTGATCCATGGTAATGTTGAAGTTATCTTGCATCGGGATTGACAGTCCGATCTACTTTTGTCAAATGGAAAAATGCGGAATGCATGCCGTCTCGCCCAACGCTCCGCCCCCGTCCATTCGAAGTTTTGCGGCCATCTTTAAACGGATGTAGACGCCGCATCAGTGTGTTTGACCGAAAGCGTATGGTAAATAAGGAAAATAAGCAAACCAGGATTCAAGTTGAGTTGATCTCCGTGTCCAACAGAAGCTAGGAAACTAAATGGCGAGGAATTCTCCTCTCTCCAAACCTCTCGGCAATTGCTCCATGCCTTGACCTCTGCATCCATATAGTCGTCCATCAGGAGAGAGTAATTTCTCGACGCTTTGCAGAATCTTGCGATTCGCTGAATAGTTGCAACTTACCAACGTTTGAGTTGGCAATGACATGAAAGTGTTTAGCTTAATTTATGCCGATTACCGGGATCTTTTATCCCGTTCCAGTTCCAAATATTTATGCCGTAAATCGACATAATTGCCGCCTATCCATTGCCAAAATGTCGCCGCTGCTTCCGGATCGGTGCTGATTAATTTCACGGCTATCGCACCGTTGCTGCTGATGTCGGTAATCTGTGCGTCGATATCGATGCTGGCTTTGTTCTTGACGACGCGCCTGTCGGTATCGACCCGAAAAGTCACCGGCTCGCCCACCTGAAAGACGATGTCCCGTTTTAAGCCACCCAAAAACTTCAGGCGATATTCCGGAACGGATTGAAACGGCAATACAAACTCTGCATGCCAGCGAAACGGCGGACATTGGATGGGGCCGCTGTTCTTCGGAAAATGCACGGTGTAGCCATCGTCGACCTTGGCTTTAACCACCCCTCTGGTATAAATTTCGTGACAATTGGTCAGTACCGCGTCGCCCGGCTCCAGGCCGTATTTCGCAGCGTGTACAGACAAGCTATTGAAAGCCAGGATAAATCCCAAAACGATTATTTTCATGCTGCTCTCCTGATTATTATTGTTAACTTTCATCCCTAAACGTTCGGCTCGGCCAAGCAGATACTAGACTTCAAATCCAATCCCTAGCTTAGCGGCTGTGCACCCAGTCTGTAACGGGCACCAGATGTTGTCAATATTTTGCCTGCAATCAAGCATAACCGGGGGGCGGAAAACCAAATCCCATCTTTATCACGGTGGCGCCGTGCTGGGTTGAAATGGACCAAGCAGGCTACGCACCAGCGTATTGGTTTCGTCGATATCCACAGTGATCATGTGCCCTGTGTTAGTACCTAAATAGGCTTGCATGGCCGCCGCCATATACGGGAACACCAGGCGCAAGTCATTGCTGGAACCGTTGCTTTGCACGCTGGTTTTCCATAGCTGTTTGCGCTGTTGCTGTTGCAAATAGGCCTCTTTATCGCAGGCTTCCAGCACCAGATAGCGCCGGAATGTCGTATAGGATTCGGTACGTTGCGAATAGCCGCCGACGCCGAAGCCCGGATAATAGCCGTTGTAAAATCTGGACATTCGGTACGGATAGTAATACCCCATGTCGTTCCACAACGGTACCTCGTAAGTGTATTGATGCACTTCCGGGGCACCGACACCGTAACTCAGGAACATCACCAAGTTGCTGTCCTGGATACTGTTGGCCTTGCTGTAACCGCGATTAGCCAGAACTTTTTCGATATAGGTTTTAAACTCGATAAACTGCAAATCCTGTTCGTTTGCGCCGGCATTGCCCGGCAATACCACGAATCGCATATTGCTTTGCGGAGCGCTAACGGCGACTAGCGAATCGATTTCCGTGCGAAATTGCAGCGGACGCGGCGTGGTACTGCAAGCCGCCAGCAACGCGGTTAGTAGCAAAACCAAAAGCCGATAACTTACACCTATCAATTTATTGCTCTGCATGATCACTCCCTGTTTCGTTCGTTGAACCATTCTCTTGCCATAAGCTTTGCGTGCGTTGCTGCAAGCGAATATCGGCAAGCACCTTTTTATCGTGCAATTCCGCCTGATGGGTCAATTGTTCTGAGAGCTGCTGACTTTCCGCAAGCCTTTGCCTAGCCTGCTGGGCTTCCTGGGCAAGCAACTCCGCTTCCAGACGCATGGCCTTTAATTCGTTTTCATGGCGTAGCTGTTCGGCATACAAACGCTTCTCAAGTTCCAGTTGTTGACTGAGCTGATCTTGTTTGTCTTCCAGCAGGCGCCGCTGTTTTTCGGCTTCCTGAGCCTGCATCTGCAATTCCAACTCGGATACGCGGCGCAAATGTTCCAGTTGCAGGCGCTTTTCGTGTATTTCCTCCTCTTCCAACAAGCGTTGTTGCCGGGACAGCTCGCGGGTGCGCGCTTCATTCAATTCAAAAGTCTTTTTCAACACGTTCAGATAAACGCTATCCCGGCCCAGCTGCACGGTCGGAAATTCGTTGAAACTGGCCGTTAGACTGCATAGTGCTTGCGATTGAATATGCTGTTGCATCAACACTTGGTTGATAGCCAGGGCGATACGTTTTTCGATGTCGATCAGGCCGCTATGAATCCAGTTGCCATCGGCCAGCGCTTGCAGCTCAAGATTGACCACATCGTCGATAATATCGCCATACAGCTGCTTGATGTGTTGGTTAATCGTCGGTAGCATTTCGCTGTTTTTCAGCACATAAGCCAAGGTAGCCTGAAAACGCAAATCCAGCGCCAAGTCCACTGTGCAAAAATCGTCGAACATACTCAGCTGCCGCCGGTATTGCCAGCTTTCTATCGTCAGCGGGTGAATATGGTGATAGAAGCGTTTGACGAATTTTTTCGGCCGTAGATAGAGCTTTTTATACGGCCCGAGTTTGAGCTGCACCACTTGCCGGTCGGCATCGAAACCGGCAATCCACTGCTCCGTATCGGCGAGCGACTCTTCGAATAAGTCGCAGCCGGCCAGCCAGGCTTCCAATTCGGTTCCGGGGCTATTCATGGCTAACGGCGCTGGACGCGGCAACGGATTTTTGTTTAAGCGCGGCGATTTTGTCGGACATTTTTTCCGCAATCAGCGGATACAGATTCGGTGCAAACTCCACCGTTCTATCGTCCACTTTGCGCAAAAAGCCGCGACTGAGTAGTAGGCCAACCACGAACATCCGCGACCAATCGGAATAGCGCCGGGCTTTTTCCAGATCGGATTTTTCGATGACCATTTCCAGTTCGTCGTTCTCGTTGATCCGAAACTCGGTGAATTGCCGCAGGCATTCAAACACCAACTCTTCTTCCTGGATTGTTAACGGTCCCGGCGCGGTGAACTCCAAGCGATAAGACAGCAGCACCGTGAAAAAATCCACCATCGCCGCACAAGCAAACGCGAACCAGGAAAACCCACGCCACATCGCAAACGAAGGTTTAACTTCCTCGACAAACTGTTTATAGGTCATAAGCAAGGGCGCATCGGGTAAAGACAGGCCCATGCTGCTGGCCAATTGATTCACGCCAAGCTGAATATCCTGATAATTCTTTAAAAATTGTGAATAGGTGCCTTCCTTGTCGTTAGTCACGTCCAGCTGATTCAAATTGCTTTGCAGCAACCGAATATTGCTGTCCAGCGTCTGAAATGCTTGTTCCTGCTGTTGCAAGGCCTGCTTTTTTTCTTGATAAATTTGGTTGTAGTGGCGCCAGAACGGCCCTTCTCCTACCTGATTTTTATAGCCGGGCCCGATCTGATTGTGCGTGCCGAAATAGGCCTGACTGGCATCCAAGGAAGCTTTTTCCAGATCAAGTTTTTGTTGGTGCAGCATCTGGCTTTTAACTTGCAGAATACCGTCCAAATAACTTTTAGTTTGCTGCCTTAACTCGTTCAGCCGATTGATATGCAGGGTTTCCTGCTCGGATATTTCGTAAAACTTGAAATAGGAAAACGTCACCGAAGCGGTAATCGCCACCGCCAACGACGCTACCACGGTAAAGTAGCGCATGCGATTGGCTTTCCAATGAATGCCCGCCATCTCCAGGGAGCAGATCACAATGATGGATTGAATGGCGATGGTAATCACCAACGCAATCCAGGGGGTGATGAAATGCGATAAACCGTAATAGGTGGTAAAGCCGGACGACAGGCTGAGCATCAGGACGATGGGTATCGTCCAGATACGTAACATGCTGACAAAAAGGGTTTGAATGCGGTTAATAAAATAACCTAGTCCGGTGGAACGTATTTTGATGCTGGGATTTGTCATTGTTATTATTTTTGCTCCAGCAGAATGCGGGATAAAACGGCGTTAGCTCATACTTAAATAGCGCTCGCCGGTGTCGTGAATAATGGTCACCACGGTTTTACCGGCACCCATCTGTGCGGCGACGCGCACCGCCGCGCAAACACTGGCACCCGAGGAAATACCGGCCATTATGCCTTCTTCTTGGATCAGCCTTTTGCGCATCGTAAAGGCTTCTGCCGTGGTGACTAATTCAATGCCATCCAACAGATCAACCTCCAGATTCTTGGGCACAAAACCGGGCCCTATACCCTGAATTTTATGCGGCGAATGCGTGCCGCCAGAGATCAGCGGGGACTCGGCCGGCTCCACCGCAATCACTTGAAACTGCGGTTTACGGTTTTTGATCACGTCGGCAACCCCGGAAATGGTACCGCCGGTACCCACCCCGCACACAAAGGCATCAAGTTGACCATCGGTAGCAGACCAGATTTCCTGGGCAGTGGTTTGTCTGTGAACTTCCGGGTTAGCGGGATTTTCGAATTGATGGGGCATAAATGCCCCCGGCGTTTGCCTGACGATTTCCTGCGCCTTGGCAATTGCACCGGTCATACCTTCAGCACCCGGCGTCAACACGATTTCCGCACCATACAATGCCAATAATTGCCTGCGCTCGATAGACATGGTTTCCGGCATCGTCAAAATGCAGTGATAACCGCGCGCAGCGGCGATCATGGCCAAAGCAATACCGGTATTGCCGGAGGTCGGCTCGACAATAGTACCGCCGTTGCGCAAGCGCCCCGCTTTCTCGGCGGCTTGAATCATGGCCAGACCGATTCTGTCCTTGACTGAACCGCCGGGGTTTCTCGATTCCAACTTTGCCAGCACAGTCGCGGAGTTTTCCAACACAACTTTATGTAATTTCACTAAGGGCGTATTGCCGATCAATTGCGTTACATTGCTGGCGGTAGGCATTGAGTTACCTCAATTATTTCTCGATTTTAAACGCTAAAAACACCGGACTGCCGTTACGTTGTACCAAAAGTGCTATCGATTTTTCAACCGGTAATTTCGCGACGATGGAATTAAACTCGGCGGCATCGCGCACCACATTATTTTGAATGCGTAAAATAATGTCACCAGGCTGGATGCCGGCATCCATCGCAATACCTTTATTAACTTTTTGGACCAATACGCCGTTTTTTTCCACCTGCGATTGCTGGCGTTGTTCGCTGGTCAAATCAGCAACAGCCAATCCCAGTCGATTCACGGCCACTTCAGGGGCGGCGGCGGGCGCGTTTGCCAAAGAGGAAGGTTGCGCAGGCAGCAAACCGATTTTCACACTCAGATCCTGCTTATCACCTTGGCGAATGATTTTAACCTTGGCTTTTTCATCGATAGGCGTCATGCCCACTCTAGGCGGCAATTCGCCGGAAGTTTCGATTATTTGACCATTAAATTCGACAATAATATCGCCGATTTGAATACCGGCTTTTTCTGCAGGGCCGCCTGGAATAACTTTTGATACCAATGCACCGTGCGGTCTATCCATGCCAAACGACTCCGCCAACTGCCGGGTCACATCCTGGATTTGTACACCCAACCAGCCGCGCGAGACTTTACCCTTGCTCTTGATTTGTTCGACCACGTTCATCGCCACATCGATAGGAATCGCAAACGATAAACCCATGTAGCCGCCGGAACGGCTGTAGATTTGCGAGTTAATCCCTACTACCTTGCCTTGCATATTGAATAAGGGGCCGCCGGAATTGCCCGGATTGATGGCCACGTCGGTTTGGATGAAAGGCACATAGTTGCCATCCGGCAGACTGCGCCCTTTGGCACTAACGATGCCGGCGGTGACGGATTGATCAAAACCAAACGGCGTACCGATGGCCAATACCCACTCGCCCACTTGCAATTGATCGGGAACGCCGACTTCCACGACCGGCAGATCTTTCGCCTCTACCTTCAACAAGGCCACATCGGTACTTTCGTCGGAGCCGATCAATTTGGCGATCAACTCCCGGCGGTCTTTTAATTTGACGACAATCTCGGACGCATTGTTGACCACGTGGTGGTTAGTCAATACGTATCCGTCTTTGGAAATCACAAACCCTGACCCCAGGGAATTGGTTTCTCGTGGAGTATTACCACCACGCCCGGGCCCCTGGAAGAACCGTCGAAAAAACTCCTCCATTTCCGGTGGCATATCCTCCGGCATTTGCTGCTGATCGACGCCGGCCTGCGGATCGGCAGCCTTTTGGGTAGTACTGATATTGACCACAGCATCCCCGTTGGTTTTCACCATTTCAGTAAAATCAGGCAGTTGCGCATAGCTTGCATCAATCGCCACTAAAAATATCAAAACTCCATAAAACAGCTTATTAAGCATGTAATCTCCACTCATACATTTGATTTGTTACAAAAAGGACACGCTAACGTAGCGCTATGCCGTCAGCAATTAGCTCGACTGTTTTGGCGGGTACTTCGCCCAATACGGTGAATTGCGTATCGCCAATCACCTTACTGAAAGAATTGACAGAACCCAGACTATGCAAACCGTTCATACCTTGTGATTCTTTGGCTTCCAGATACACCGACACCGTAGAGAAACCGTCGCTAATCAATAGATGATCCACAGCTTTCTGAGATTGCTGGATGGAATTGCGAATAAAAAATACCGGCTCAAACCCTGCCGGCCAATTCTTCAACACGAATCTGGCATTTTCAAACGGTTCGGCTTGAGTAGCGTGGATGTGTTTGACATGAAAGCTGTTGTCGTCGACATTGCCGGCATGGGGCTCGGCTGATGAATCGGTCATTAAATCGGTGAAGACTACTTGTTCCAGGATGCTGCCGTCTAAATTGTAAACTTCTACTTTCAGCGGCAAAAAATGCTGGGTATCCACCCAGATTTTTCTCGGGTAACGCAGCGCATCGGTAGGTTCGACACTAACGATTTGCGTCGGCAACATGGCGATAGATTCCTGGCCGGACAAACCTAGTTGGTAATATTTTTCCAGGGTTGCGGTGTTCTGCGGCAAATTGACGATAAACGAGCTGTCAAGCGGATGGTGATTCACCACTTTCTGACTGGTTTCTTTAAACACGCAGGTCACTTCGTTAGATTTGCGAGTCACTTCCCGCATCGGCGAATTCAACGACGCCAAGTGCTCCTGTTCAACGCCGTTTTCGACACTGTGCCGATATTTCATCGTATCGAGCTGGCCGTTTTTCATGAAAATCACGGTACCTCGATAATTGAGGGTTTTCATCGCCCGGTTCATATTATCCAGCCATTGCCGCGCCGTAACTTGATCCTTATCGGCAACAGCGCTTTGGCAAACAACGCATAGCAAAAAAGCTTTTAAAACTCTCACGTGGTTATTCCTGCCGATAGCCCACCACCCGCGCATAGGGCTGCCCCGCTTGCACGCTATTGACATACATCGCGTTATCATGAGCTTCCAGATAATCCTTGAATCTAGCATGCATTTCCTCGGCTGATGCCTCTTTACTCTGGGCAACTATCTCGACCGTGGCGAAAGGATTATGCATTTGCTTATCCACTTTGCTACTGACCCATACGACGGCCAACGCTACCGAAGCGGCAATCGCCAGCGCCGCTTTTTGCCAATTTACCGCCGACTTTTTCCGGGGTAGGAAGTAAGTAGGTTCTTGCCGAATCTGTTCGTGGATCTTGTCTACAAAATCGCTGGTAACGTGGGAATATTCGCCACTCTTCATTACTTGGCTGGCAATTTGATAGCGTCGCAACTTGTCTTTTAGCAAGCCGTCGTTCTGCAAAGACTTTAATAGCGACAGCGCCTGCTGACTATCCAGTTCGTCGTCTATCAGTTGAGAAAGTTTTTCGTTAAGTTGTTCTTGCATCGATACACCTTTAGTCGAGCAATGGGTTTAATTTTTGGTCTATGGCTTCGCGAGCCCTAAAAATCCGCGAGCGTACCGTACCGATGGGGCAATCCATCGCTTCCGCGATCTCCTCGTAACTCATCCCTTCAAACTCCCTGAGCGTAATTGCAATCCGCATCTCTTCTGGTAACCTCTCGATAGCCGATTTAATGACCGCCACGATTTGTTCATTCATCAACAAATTTTCAGGCGTTTCTATATCTTTCAGTTGCGGCGCGTTTTCTACTTGTTCGGCGTCTTGGACATCGATCTCGTAATCAAAATGACGGCGCGAACGCGACAACAAATAGTTTTTGGCAGTGTTGATCGCTATGCGATACAACCAAGTGTAAAAGGCGCTGTCACCCCGAAAATCACCCAAGGCCCGGTAAGCCTTGATAAAGGTGTCCTGAGCCACATCCTGAGCTTCGCTCGGGTCCTTGACGTATCGGTTCACCAAGTGGACGATCTTGTGCTGGTACTTGATCACCAAAAGATCGAAGGCGGATTTATCCCCTTGCTGCACACGCCGCACCAGCTCTTGATCCAGATCTTCGGTATTCCTTTCTTGTTCGTTCACTGCGCTATTTTGATATTGAAGTGGACAGAATTAAACCTCATTAGTTCTGGCAACACAAAAAAAATTACCGCAGGATTAAAACCAGATATTATTCAAAAACGCTAAAACTATTCATCCGGCCGCAAAGTTGACCACACAGACAGCAAACCAACCCATCAATACCGCTGATTCTTATTATGACATCCTCATCGCCGGCAGCGGAGGCGCCGGCCTGAGTCTTTCGCTCCATCTTGCCGACACCTACAAGGTGGCGGTGCTCGCCAAATTCGCGTTGACCGAATGCAGCACTTACTACGCTCAAGGCGGCATTTCCGCCGTGTTCGACGAAGAATACGATTCCATCGAATCGCATATCGAAGATACCTTGATTGCCGGCGCCGGCCTGTGCGACCCGGAAATCGTCAGGTTGACCGTCGCTCAAGGCCGGCAAAGCATCGAATGGCTACGGCAACAAGGTGTGAATTTTACCGAAGAGCGTAACGCCGACGGCGCCAAACAATTGCATTTAAATCGCGAAGGCGGTCATTCACATCGCCGTATTGTGCACACCGACGACGCCACCGGCAAAGCGGTCTCGCTGTCCTTGATCGAACGCGCCCAGGCTCACCCCAACATTACCCTGCTGGAATACCACAACGTCGTCGAACTAATCACCGCCAGCAAGTTGGGGGCGAGCGAACAACGCATATGCGGTGCCTACGTGTTGGACAGCAAATCCGGCAGCATCAAATCGATAGCGGCGAAAGTGGTGGTATTGGCGACGGGCGGCGCCAACAAGGTTTATCTGTATTCAACGAATCCGCATATTTCCAGCGGCGATGGCATCGCGCTGGCCTGGCGAGCCGGCTGCCGGATCAGCAATATGGAGTTTATGCAATTTCATCCGACCTGCCTGTATCACCCGACCGCGCGTTCGTTTTTAATCAGCGAAGCGGTGCGCGGCGAAGGCGCGCATTTGATCTTGCCGGATGGCGAGCGCTTCATGCGCCGTTACGACGAACGCATGGAACTGGCGCCGCGCGACATCGTCGCCCGCGCCATCGATAGCGAGATCAAAAAACACGGTATCGAATGCGTCTATCTGGACATCAGCCACAAATCGCGAGAGTTTATCCAAAAGCACTTTCCCACCATTTATATGCAATGCCTGGAACTGGACATCGACATCAGTGAGCAACCGATTCCCGTGGTACCGGCAGCGCATTATACCTGCGGCGGCGTATTGACCGACGCCAACGCCCGCACCGACATCCCCGGTTTGTACGCAATCGGCGAAGTCGCCTGCACCGGATTGCACGGTGCTAACCGCATGGCCAGCAACTCGTTATTGGAATGCCTGGTATTCGCCGAACAAGCCAATCAGGACATTCGCCGCACATTCGCTCAATTACCGGCACCGCTGCCGCTGCCGGATTGGGACGAATCCAAAGTCGGCGACTCGGATGAGGAAGTGGTGATCGCTCACAATTGGGATGAATTACGCCGCTTCATGTGGGATTACGTCGGCATCGTTCGCACCAATAAACGCCTGGAACGCGCGATGAACCGGCTAGTCTTGTTGAAAGAAGAAATCGCCGAGTACTACGGCCAGTTCCGCATCACCAGCGACCTGCTGGAACTGCGCAATCTGGTCATCGTCGCCGAGCTGATCATCCGCTGCGCGCAACAGCGCAAGGAAAGCCGGGGCTTACATTACACCAAGGATTATCCGGATCTGGACAACAGTCAGCCGCCGCAAAACACCGTGTTGACACCGGAAAAGCCCGGCCGGAAAGCTCACTGATTGCGGTTGTTGTTTTGTAAATAGGGAACTTTCAAAAGCAAAAAAATCGGGTCGGACACCCGGCTCCGACCCGCCACCTTACCTGCGAATTGACGGCACCAGTAGCCTCCTCTTCCCATTTCTCCAATTCGTTACGCCCCGCCCAACCGTTGGTTGATCAGCTTTTTCATCAGTCCGCGGCTGACATATTTCTGACATATTCGCTCACTAGAATCCCCGCCATACTCCTTTTTCCAGGACACTGAGCGATGATCGATGCTGAACGCATACTGCAAGAAACCTATCCCGACTTTCAATTAGGTAAAGACAACAAACTGGTCGTAAAAGCTTTAAAAAAACTGATCCACGAAGACGATTTCAACGACGTTATCCGCAAAAACCAACATCTACGCGGCTTTGCCTTTCTGGACAAATTGCTGCATTACTTCAAATTCAATTATCAAGTCAGCAACGATTGCTATAACAACATTCCCTCCGAAGGCCGCTTGCTGATCGTCGCCAATCACCCTATCGGCACCCTGGATGGCTTGGCTTTGGTGAAATTGATTCGCTCCGTGCGGCCCGACGTGCGCATTGTCGCCAACCGGGTCTTGTCGCACATGGAGCCTTTGCAATCGATCTTTCTGCCGGTCGATGTGCTGTCCGATAAGAAAAAACTTAAAGACGTTTACAAAGTAATGCTGGATGCGCTCGAAAACGAAGAAGCCATCATCTTCTTCCCGGCGGGTGAGGTTTCGCGCATTACACCCAAAGGCATCCGCGACGGCGCCTGGCAATCCGGCTTTATTAAACTGGCCCGCCGCGCCCAATGCCCTATCCTGCCGATCTTTATTAAAGCCAAGAACTCGGCCTTGTTCTATAGCGCCTCGACGCTATACAAACCGCTGGGCACGATGCTGTTAGTTAAGGAGATGTTCAACAAGAAGGGTCAGGAAATCAAATTCATGGTCGGCGCGCCGGTGCCTTACCAAGTCATCGCCGACAGCGAGGAAAGCAACAAACAGCTCAGCCAACGCTTTCGTAAGCACGTGCAAAACCTTGGCAAGAAAAACAAACCCGCGCTATTCGAGACGGTCGCCACCGTGGTGCACCCTTCCGATACCAAAGCGGTGAAGAAGGCGCTGTACCAATCTCGTCTGCTTGGCGAAACCCGCGACGGCAAGAAGATCTTTTTATACCAGTTTCGGGACGATTGCCCGGTCATGCGGGAAATCGCCCGCCTGCGCGAGCTGACCTTCAGAACCGTCGAAGAAGGTACCGGCCTGGCCTTGGATTTGGACAAATTCGACATTTACTACAGCCACATCGTGCTGTGGGACGACAACGATCTGGAAATCGTCGGCGCCTATCGAGTCGGCGAAGGCCCGGCCATTATGGCCAGCCACGGCGTGGACGGTTTTTATACGCAAACCTTGTTCGATTTGCGCAGTGAATTCGAAGCTTATCTACCCTATAGCATTGAACTGGGCCGCAGCTTCGTGCAACCGCGCTACTGGGGACAACACAGCCTGGATTATCTTTGGTACGGCATCGGCGCCTATTTGCGCGAACGGCCGGACATCAAATATCTATTCGGCCCGGTCAGTATCAGCAATGCCTATCCACAGGCCGCGAAAGAACTGATTATCGGCTTTTATCAACAGCAGTTTGCCTCAGATTTACAGCACACCAAGGCAAGAACGCCATTCGTAATTTCGCAACAAGGCAAGGCATTTGCCGCAACCGAATTCAGCGCCGATTACTCAACCAGTTTTAAAGTATTGAATAGCGAACTGAAAAAACTGGGTGTGAAAGTCCCTACGCTTTATAAACAATACGTGGAATTATGCGTCGATAAAGGCTGCCATTTCGTCGCCTTCAATATCGACCCGGACTTCAACAATTGTATCGACGGCCTGATCATGGTGGAGGTCGATAAAATCGCGCCCAAGAAAAGACAACGCTACATCGAAAAATCGCTGGCCGGCTAGAGTTGCGCGAATTCATGGAAAATCGTTCATTCCCGGAGCTGGAACAGCTGGAAACGCTGATCGAGCAATTCGGCGACCGCGCCCGTTGCGAGATCGTCGAGCAAATAATGTATAAAGACAGGCAATTTCCCATTCATTGCCTCAGCCTAGGCTCAACCAGTCCGGATGTCCCGGTATTGGCCTTTTTCGGCGGCGTGCATGGTCTGGAGAAAATCGGCTCGGAAGTGATACTGGCCTACTTACAAACCATCCTGCAATTATTGGATTGGGATGAGGAATTTAACGCTCGCCTGCAACATTCACGCCTGGTATTCGTACCCATCGTCAACCCGGTTGGCGTCTATCGAGGCACCCGGTGTAACGGTCATGGCGTGGATTTGATGCGTAATTCGCCGATCGAAAGTATCGGTAATACCCGGCTATACAGCGGCCAGCGTTTCAGTGCCAAACTGCCCTGGTATCGCGGCGATGAATCGAAAATGGAAAAAGAGGCTCAGGCGCTGTGTCGGGTGGTACATAAACATTTGTTCAACGCGCCCTTGTCGATTGCTATCGATCTGCATTCAGGGTTTGGGATCCACGATAGATTGTGGTTTCCCTATGCGTCCTGCCAAACGCCGTTTCCGGGCATTGCCGAAGCATACGGCTTAAAACAGCTATTTGATCGCTGCTACCCTCATCATTTCTATAAAATCGAGCCAATGAGCCAGGAATACGTCATCAGCGGCGACTTATGGGATTATCTATATGACGACTTTATCGACCGGCACGGCAAACAGCGTGTGTTTCTACCCTTAACCCTGGAGATGGGCTCCTGGCTGTGGCTGCGCAAAAGCCCGACGCATTTGTTTCAACGTCACGGCTTGTTCCATCCCTTGCTGCCGCATCGCCAACAGCGCATTATGCGCCGGCATCTAACCTTATTCGATTTCTTGTATCGCAGCCTGCTTTACCCGCAAAAATGGGCGACGTTAAACAGTCTGCAACAAGAGAGCTATCGGCAACAGGCTATGGATTTCTGGTATGCGTAAGTCAGCCGGGCAACATTGGTTGTTACTGCGTGGTCTATGCCGAGAGGCTGCACATTGGGGAAATTTTCCGGATTTTTTGCAGCAAGCTTTTCCACAATCAACCGTCATCACTATCGATTTACCCGGCACCGGCCGGTATTACCGCGAACCCAGCCCGGACAACATTGAAGCGATAACGGAACAAGTCCGCCGCCAGGCGTTAGCCGACGGTTTAGTGGCAAAGCCTGTCACGCTACTCGCATTATCCCTCGGCGGCATGGTAGCCTGGGAATGGTTGCAGCGCTATCCGCAAGACATCGCCGCAGCCGCCCTGGTTAATACCAGCTTTGCCGGCTTAAGCCCGTTTTATCGGCGCATGCGTTGGCAAAGTTATCCGCAGTTTATTGAGTTATTACTGGAAAGGGATTTGTACAACAGGGAACTAGCGATACTTCAGCTGGTTAGTAATCGGCGGGATCATTACCCGGAAACAGCCAAAACCTGGACCGCCATACAGCAAGCTCGGCCGATCAGTCTTGCGAATTGTGTCAGACAGCTGAAAGCCGCAGCGCGATATAAGCCTGATCATAGAAAACCCGAAACGCCGTTGCTGCTATTGAACGGCCGGGGCGACCGTTTAGTCGCACCGGCTTGTTCCGACACCATTCATAACGAATGGCAAATCGACATCTTCACGCACCCGTGGGCGGGGCATGACCTATGTTTGGACGATGGAGCCTGGGTGGCAAACCGCTTGCAGGACTGGATGAACCAGCCAACGGTTTAAATCCGAAGATTACTTAATTTCAAACTCGGCTTTATTGCGACCGGACGCCAGTAATTCCTGCATCCATTTCGGCGCCAACCCACGGCCTGACCAAGTTAAAGACGCATCGTTAGGGCTACGGTATCTAGCCGCAACTTTACCGGTTTTTCTTTCGGATTTCTTCTCGCCGTCTTGAATATCGACAGTTACACCGATAGAAGCCGCCAATTCCTTAATTTGCGTAATAACTTCCTTACGTTTACTGGATTGTCTTTCTTTTAATGCTTTTTCGGCATTATCAATAACAGCCTGTAATTCGGCTTCGGATAGTTTATTAAAGTCAGTCATATTTTCCTCGTTAATCAAAAAACGCAATCAATTCTATCACCCGGCGTTTCTAAATAAAACTATTATTCGGGATTTACTGAAAAATTGACTTCGGAATATACCTTGCCTTTCTTGTCCGTCAACTGTACTTGCCATTCGCCTTTATCTTTAGCCGACAAGGTTTTACTGGACCACACCTTGGATATTTTATCTTTCATATCCAATTGTTTTTGATGCACGATTTGACCGTTACGCGACCAACGATGAAACAAAGATCTGCCCTTCATGTTTTTTATCTCGCTAAAATAAAAAACTTCCTGGGATTGGTTAGGAATAACTCTCAGCGGCGACTTAATCGGCTCGCCAGGTTCATCATCCTTGGGCTCACTATTTAAAGACGCTCTGATAACCTTACGATCCAATATAATCGCCGCCGGCTTTTTAACAGTGTCGATTTTTTTAACACTTTCAGAGTGGGCTGATTCCTTAGGCACTATCGCCGGCACTGGCTTTTCTATTACCGTAGGCTCTTGCCGTTCAACAATTTCAGCATCCGGGGTATTAAATTGTTGAACTTTTTCCGTGGTATCGATCTGAGTATCACTATCTTCGTCAGCGCCGCCAAACCATGAAAATAATACTATTAGTATCAAAACTAAGGCCAGAACCGCAACCAGTATCCTACGAATATGCCAAACCGTTACCGTTTGCGGCTCCGTGTTTATGCCTGAGTGTTTCTTATCATAATTAATTTTGATAACTACTTTATTATCAGCCATGTTTTTTCCCGATATTGAATCAACCAAATGAAACTGGAATCACTTGATGCACTAGCCCGTTACAACACATTGTCCTTGGTAATATAACATTTTAGTTCTAACATAATCGGTTCAACTTGCCGAAAACCTGGATGTTTGCATGAGTAGCCTGCTTAAACAATTCGAAGAGTCCTCCTCATTGTACGGAGGCAACGCCCATTTCATCGAGTACTTGTACGAACAGTACTTGAGCAATCCGGAATCCATCAGCCCAAGCTGGCGACAGCGCTTCGACCACATTCGTAGCGGCGCCACCGAAGATACGCCGCATAGCGTGATTGTGGAGCGCTTTGAAAAGCTGGCGATTGCAGAACCGGGCAGGCTGGCCAGAATGCAAGGTTTTACCGAGCAAAGCGTCAAGAAACAATCGGCGGTAGCCCGCTTGATCAATCATTACCGGGTCAAAGGCCATCAGATAGCCTCTAACAACCCGCTTGGTCAATCGCAAAGCGTCCCCGCCGACTTGGAACCTATATATTATGGTTTGACGGATGCGGACATGAGCACGCTGTTCGACACCGGCGGCCTGTGCGGTGTCGACCGCTTGCCCTTAAAAGCGATTATTCAAACGCTTAACGAGATTTACTGCGGCAGCATCGGCAGCGAATACATGCACATCGTCGATGACGAAAAGAAGCGTTGGATCAAGGATAAGCTGGAAGGCGCGAAACCGGATTTCAGCAGCCATCCGGAAAAACGCCAATGGCTGTTAAAGTTATTAATTGCCGCCGAAGGCCTGGAGCGGTTCCTGCATCGTAAATATGTCGGCCAAAAACGCTTTTCGCTGGAAGGTGGCGAGTCCCTTATTCCGGTGCTCGACGAATTGATCCAGCGCGCCGGCGAACACAAAGGCAAGGAAATCGTGATCGGCATGGCCCATCGCGGCCGTTTGAACGTACTCATTAATATACTGGGCAAAAGTCCGGCGGTATTGTTCGGCGAGTTCGAGGGCACCCACACCTCCTCGCCAGGCGTACTTACCGGCGACGTCAAATACCATCAAGGCTTTTCCTCCAATATCGCCACACCGGGCGGCCCGATTCATTTGACGCTGGCTTTTAACCCCTCGCATCTGGAAATCATCAACCCGGTGGTGGAAGGCTCGGTAAAAGCCCGCCAAGATAGGCACGGTCCGGATGGTTTCGATGCGATCCTGCCGATCTTGATTCACGGTGACGCCGCTTTTGCCGGCCAAGGCATTGTCATGGAAACCTTGAACATGTCGGAAACGCGCGCCTTCTCCACCGGCGGCACCGTGCATATTGTCATCAACAACCAAATCGGCTTTACGACCAGCAACCCGTTCGACGCTCGTTCCACGCTGTATTGCACCGACGTGGCCAACATGATTCAGGCGCCGGTATTTCACGTCAACGGCGACGATCCGGAAGCGGTGATTTTCGTTACGCAACTGGCGCTGGATTACCGTAACACCTTTCATAAAGATGTGGTAATCGACTTGATTTGCTATCGCCGCCACGGCCACAACGAAGCGGACGAACCGGCCGCTACCCAGCCGATGATGTACAAATCCATCCGCGATCACCAAACCCCACCGCAAATCTATGCGCAGAAATTAATTGCGGAAGGCGTGGTCACGGAAGACATGGTGCAGAAAATGGAGCAGGACTACCAACAACTGCTCAACGAAGGCCAACCGGTTTCGCGGCCGATTATCGAAAACAACATCTATTCCTATTCGGCGCGCTGGGTACCGTATCAAAACAAACATTGGGACACGCCCGCCGACACCTCGATAAGCCTAGAGCATCTCCAATTCTGCAACCAACGCCTGCAAAGCTTGCCTGAAGGTTTTGAGTTGCACCCTAGAGTGGCCAAGGTAATGGAAGACCGCAATAAAATGGCGGCCGGCGAAATCCCGATGGATTGGGGCTTCGCGGAAAATTTGGCTTATGCGACGCTGCTACTGGAAAAATACAATATGCGCTTGACCGGCCAGGACATCGGCCGCGGCACTTTCTCGCATCGCCACGCTATTTTGCTGAATCAGGCCAACGGCGAAAACTACATCCCGCTCAAACACCTAAGTGAAGACCAGGGCCGCGCGCAAATCTTCAACTCGCTGCTCTCGGAAGCCGGCGTCTTGGGTTTTGAATACGGTTACAGCTCCACCGAACCGAATAAACTGGTGATATGGGAAGCGCAATTCGGCGATTTCGCCAACGGCGCGCAAGTGGTAATCGACCAGTTCATTTCCTCCGGCGAAACCAAATGGGGCAAGCTCAGCGGCTTGGTGATGCTGCTGCCGCACGGTTTTGAAGGTCAAGGCCCCGAACATTCTTCGGCTCGCCTGGAGCGCTATTTACAGTTATGCGCCGACCACAACATTCAAGTCTGCGTCCCCACTACACCGGCGCAAATTTTTCATCTATTGCGCCGGCAAATGTTGCGCCAATATCGTAAGCCGCTTATCGTAATGAGCCCAAAAAGCCTGCTACGACACAAGCTGGCGGTATCGACGCTGAGCGATTTGACCCATGGCGAATTTTTAAACGTGATAGGCGAACAGGACGATATCGATCCTTACCATGTCACCCGCATAGTGTTGTGCGCCGGCAAGGTATATTTCGATCTATTGGAAGCTCGCCGCCTGGATCAGGAACAACTGCGCCATGTCGCTATTATTCGTATTGAGCAGCTCTATCCTTTTCCCAACGAACAATTCAAACGCGAAATCGACAAATATCCGAATATCGAACATATTGTCTGGTGTCAGGAAGAACCGAAAAACCAAGGCGCCTGGTACCAAAGCAAGCACCATTTTTTCGATTTGCTAGACAAGAATATTCCGATCAGCTATGCCGGCAGGGTCGCCTCGGCGTCACCGGCGGTCGGCAATTACAAAACCCATCTCAATGAACAACGCGCCGTGGTAAACGCCGCACTCTATGGCAGCAACGAAGGAAATACACATGAGCTTTGAAATTCTGGTCCCCAGCCTTCCCGAATCCGTATCCGATGCCACCTTAGTCGCATGGCACAAACAGGCCGGCGAATGGGTTAACGAAGGCGACAATCTGGCCGATCTCGAAACCGACAAAGTCATCCTGGAAGTACCGGCACCCAAATCCGGGACGCTGGTGGAACTGGTGGTTCAAGACGGCGAAACCGTGGTTGGCGGTCAACTACTAGCCAAACTGGACGCCCAGCAAGCCAAACCGGCTCAGGTAGCCGAAAAAACCGAAGAAGCCGTCCTTAGCCCTTCTGTCCGCAAACTGGTCGCCGAAAAAGACCTTGATCCGCAAGCCATCGCCGGCTCCGGCAAACATGGTCGGATTCTGAAAACCGATGTGTTGGATTTCTTGAACGAGCAAGCGAAAGACCCCGCGCCTGCTCCGACACCAGCACCGGTAACGGAAACCCACTCGCCGTTATCGGCCACAGCCGTCGCCAGCCTGCGCCCGGAACAGCGGGTGCCGATGACTCGCTTGCGCGCCAAAGTTGCGGAACGTTTGCTGCAAGCCCAGCAAAACGCGGCGATGCTGACCACCTTTAACGAAGTTAATTTAAGTGCCGTCATCGATCTGCGCAATCACTACAAAGATCGTTTCGAAACCAAACACAGCATCAAGCTGGGTTTCATGTCCTTCTTCGTGAAGGCGTCCATTGAAGGCTTAAAACGCTTTCCGGCGATTAACGCATCCATTGACGGCAGCGATATTATCTACCATGGTTATTACGACATCGGCATCGCAGTAACCACGCCACGCGGCTTGATCGTGCCAATTTTGCGCGATGCTGATCAGCTGGATTTTGCCGGCATCGAAAAAGGTATTCACGATTTCGGCAACAAAGCCCGCAACGGCTCGATCAGCGTCGAAGACCTCAGCGGCGGTACCTTTACCATCACCAACGGCGGCATCTTCGGCTCCATGCTCTCCACGCCGATTTTGAATCCGCCACAATGCGCGATTTTAGGCATGCATGCTATCAAGGACAGACCGGTAGTGGAAAACGGCGAAATCGTCATCCGGCCTATCATGTACCTGGCCTTGTCCTACGACCATCGTTTGGTGGACGGCAAGGAAGCCGTGCAATTTTTGGGCATCATCAAGGAATGTTTGGAAGCACCGGCGCACTTACTGTTGAACATCTAAATACACCAAACCACAGCTCCCGCGTAAGCGGGAGCCAAGCAAACCAGCTATTTACCGAGCATGCGCTACACCATAATCCCCGTCACCGCCTATCAACAAAATTGCACCTTGCTGGTCTGCGAACAAACCAATAAAGCCGCCTTGGTCGATCCGGGCGGCGATCTCGATGTATTGCTGAAGGACGTTAAAAAACAAGGCGTAGAGTTGGAATCGATTCTGGTCACCCACGGCCATCTCGATCATGTCGGCGGCGTCGCCGAGCTGGCTGAAAAACTCTCGTTACCGATCATCGGCCCGCATCTGGAAGACGATTTCTGGATACAGGCTTTGGCGGAACAATGCCGAATGTTCGGTTTTCCTGAATCGAAAAGCTTTACGCCGCAGCGCTGGCTGAACGACGGCGACACGGTAAAGGTTGGCAACGAAGTGTTACAGGTGATTCACTGCCCCGGCCATACGCCCGGCCACGTGGTGTTTTTTAGCGAAGAACAGCGTTTGGCCTTGGTTGGCGATGTGTTGTTCAAAGGCTCGATAGGTCGTACCGATTTCCCCAAGGGCGACTATCAAACCTTGATCGACTCAATTCAGTTAAAACTCTGGCCCTTGGGCGAGGATGTGAAATTCATCCCCGGCCACGGTCCGATGTCTACTTTTGGCGCGGAAATGCGCAGCAATCCATACGTTGGGGCCTACCGCTAACCGAGCAAAACCAGCCCAAGGCTAGGTTGAAATGGAGGAACTAGCATTCCGGGTAATAGCCTTTTATTGACAACGGTAGAATGGGTAGAGCCAAACGAAACCCATCAAATATCCTAAAACTGATGCTATGGGTTTCGCCTATCGCTTCTACCCATCCTACTCATTGCAATGCCTTAGCCCTGTTTTGGCAGTACTGCGTCCAAGCCACCCGACAGGGGGCCGGGCACCAAATCGCTCAAAACCGCCTTATCCAAAGTCTGTAAAAACTGTTCTACAGCGCTGCCTAACAATCCTATCAACCCGCAACCACTCTCCAGAGCGCAACGGCCCTGTTTTTTAGGATTAAAGCATTCGGCCATCTGAAAGTGCCCCTCCACTTCCCGCACCACATTGCCGACACTGATCTCCCGCGCCGGCCGGGATAAGCGAATGCCGCCGCCCTTGCCGCGCACAGTTTGCACAAAACCTTTTACGCCTAGTTTGTGTACCACCTTGACCAAGTGGTTTCTGGAAATGCCGAAAAATTCGGCCAATTCCGTAATGGTTACCCGTTTTTCGGTGTTGATAGCCAGATAAATCAGTACGCGCAGCGCGTAATCGGTGTGTGCAGTCAATTGCATGTCGGTGAGTTCAGTTAAAGCCGTATTTGAAATAAATGTTAATGACGCTTACACTTGCCAAAAAGTTGCATTTTAAACGCATGTTATAAAACTTTCCGGCGGTAAAATTTAATGTTGATCGAACCCGTTGCCCTGTCCGATTTTTTCCTGAGCTTTTTCAGTGCGGCATTGATCATCTTGCTGGCTACCGTGTATGCCGCGTTGTACGCCTGGTCCAAGATCAGCGGCCGCCGCGCGTTCGGGGTTGCCGCCTGGTTAATCTACGCCGGGTTGCTGATTTGCGTCGGCGTATTCAGCTACGTCAATCATTTTAACGATTATTGGCTGCTGCTGTCGTTGTTAATGGTACTCGGCTACGGCTGGATGCCACGGCTGATCTGGAAGCTGTGCGCCGCGACGCACGACGAAGACACTCATCACTCTCATCAATCTGGAGGTCATCATGACTGAGCAAATCCCGCCCCGCTGGGCGTCGGAAACATTCTGGAAAAAAACCGCGATCTGGGTCACCGGCGGTTCTTTTGTGCTTTTAGTAATTTTAAGCTTCGATTCGATGAAACAAATCAGCGCTGGCGGCCCGCGCGTGCCGGCTTATAGCGTGATTAACAAAGACGTCAGCTACCGCTTCGACAAGGCCAAACAGCGCTATCAACCGACCATAGGCGATGACGCACCCTTGTTCGGCAAAACCTTAAGCGAAGAAGAAGCGGAAAAACTGGTCGATCACGGCAAAAAGACCGTACAAGCCAAAAACTGCATGAATTGCCATACCTTGCTCGGCAACGGCGCCTATTACGCACCGGATTTGACCAAAGCCTGGCTGGATCAGGGCTGGGGCGCTAAGGAATCGCGCGAACAGATGATGGTGAATTTCCTGCTCGATCCGGAAAAAAATGCCCGCACTTACGGCTCCAACCGCAAGATGCCCAATCTGGACATCACGCCGCCGGAAGCAGAAGCCATCGTCGCCTTCCTGAAATGGATGTCGTCTATCGACACCAACGGCTTCCCGCATAATTTTATCGCACTCGGCGAAGAGGACAAATAAATGACGCTACAAGCCTATCAAGAAAAAACGGCCGCCTGCTGGGCCGGTTGCAAACAAACTCATGCCGAGTTCATGGCCAATCCGAATTTAAGCGGCGGACAAAAACTGGCGGTGCATTATTTTACCGTCGCCATGGTGTTGTTTATGGCGCAATTGCTATTTGGTTTACTGGCCGGATTGCAGTTCATCTTCCCGAGCTTTTTGTACGAAATCCTGGATTTCAACGTCAACCGCATGGTGCACATCAACGCGATGGTGGTGTGGCTGCTGTACGGCTTTCTCGGCTCGGTGTACTGGTTTCTGGAAGACGAAAGCGGCGTCGAGATCGTTGGCCTGAAATGGGGCCAACTGGCGTTTTGGGTGCTGACTGGCGCTGTCACCATCGTGGTCTTGGTTTATTTGCTGATTCAAATCGGCAGCGGCACCGACACCTCGCTGTGGTTGATTAACGAAGGCCGCGAATACATCGAAGCGCCGCGCTGGGCCGACATCGGCATCGTCGTGGTAATGCTGACCTTCTTTTACAACGTGGCGGCCACCTTTTCTAAAGGTAAATGGTCGGGAATCGCCGGGGTGTTAACCCTGGATTTGGTAGCCTTGGCCGGCTTGTATCTGGCCGGCATGTTTTACGTCACCAACATTTCCGTCGATCAATACTGGTGGTGGTGGGTGATCCATTTGTGGGTGGAAGCCACCTGGGAAGTGCTGGTGGGTTGCATCATGGCCTGGAGCTTGATGAAATTGCTGGGCGTGCGCCGCAAAGTCGTGCAAACCTGGCTGTACATCGAAGTGGCGTTGATGTTCGGTTCCGGCATTTTAGGCTTGGGCCATCACTATTTCTGGATCGGTACGCCGGAATATTGGTTCACCATCGGCGGCTTCTTCTCGGCTTTGGAACCAATTCCGCTGGTCGCAATGGTGGTGCATTCGATTTACGATGCCGGCGCGCATAAATTTAAAAACAGCAACCACCCGGCCCTGGCCTGGATCATCGCCCACGCCTTTGGTAACTTTCTCGGCGCCGGCGTTTGGGGCTTTATGCATACGCTGCCGCAAATCAATCTGTATACCCACGGCACGCAATGGTCGGCTTCGCATGGTCATTTAGCTTTCTTCGGCGCTTATGCCACCATCAACATCGCCTTCTTTTATCTGGCCGCACAGCAAGCGCGCGGTAACGTCTGGATGGGCGGCGGGCTTGCCAACGGCTGGCGCTGGAAAACCGCTGCTGTCCTCTTGAACTTGGGCGTAATGGGCATGACGGTGGCTTTATTGATCGCCGGCTACGAGCAATCGTTTATCGAACGCGCGGTGGAAGGTTCGACCTGGGCCGGCTATTTCGCTGCGCAAAATCACCCCTGGTTCATGCAGGCGATGATCTGGCGCATGGTATTCGGTTTGATGACTGCGGTAGGCGGCGGTTTGCTATTCTGGGATTTACTGGAAATCGGCAAGGGCGAACAACGGCCGGCGGCAGTGATCGATAGCGAAGCCGTTAACCCGTAACGCAGTGACGGGTGGATTGCCGGCCGGCAATCCACCCGTCAAAGACTATTCAAATTGCAATAACGCGTTTCATCGACAAAATCACACCGGCGAACACTGCGGACATGCGGTAGGCTTGGTGAATCGCTCGCTGGCTTTCTTCGCCGCGCTTACCACATTGCTGATCGATCCCAGGTAGTAAATCGCATCCTTGGCCGGCAGCGCCGAGCAAGTCGATTTGTGAACCAGATGCTCGCCGGTTTCCTGGGCACTTATCTCAATAAAAAATTCAGCCATGGTCTAATCCTCTTGAAATTTGTTATGCGGACGTTCGATTGACACTTAAGACTAACCACTTTACCGAGCGGCTGTCGGCCATCGAACATTCGAGCTTGAGCAATGTTATGAAGACTACAGGAAATGCTTAAATTCCCGGCCGTTTCAAGGCTCGGTTAGCTACCCAGCAAGAGCTGTACCAAAAGACAGGAGAAACCGGGAACTGAAGAAGGATTAAAAATTGCGGCCCCACAAATCGCATTCCTATCTGATACCGCTAACTATTCCGCTCAAAAACAACCGCGAATTTCGTTCGCGCCACGGCCGCACATTCCGATAGGATTACGCTGGTTGAATGACTACTTTTGGGATTAGTGGATTGGCGCTATCGCCCGAAAGGAGACGCTTGATCCAGTTTTTCAAATGGCAATTTTTTATGCTGAACAGCCATTCGTTGAACACAGTTTTTATTTGTTCAATCGAAGCAGGCTACTTGAGAAAAAGTCATTGAGATCAGCCTATCACTGATGTCTTTACCCTTAATCGCAATAGCAGTGAAACCTAGAAAAGGTTTCCTTCCAACGTAAGTTCGCGGGTATCCCATTCCGTTTTAATATCTAGAATTTTTGGCAGAATATCCATGAACGCCTGGACTAAGCGACTATCGAGATGTGTTCCGGCATTTTCCTTGAGGAAATCCAGTGTCTTATCCAAAGGCCACGCCTCTTTATAGGGACGTTTCATGGAAAGGGC
Source organism: Methylomonas methanica (assembly GCF_001644035.1). Classification (GTDB taxonomy): domain Bacteria; phylum Pseudomonadota; class Gammaproteobacteria; order Methylococcales; family Methylomonadaceae; genus Methylomonas; species Methylomonas methanica_A. The sequence goes on along the minus strand of NZ_LUUG01000070.1, from coordinate 20,358 downwards.
GTCAAATACATCAGCAACCGCCACAACCCGCGCGGACTCAGGAATCTCCTGCGCCGACAAGCCATACGGATATCCACTGCCATCGCATTTTTCATGGTGGTATAACGCAATTTCACCGGCAAGCTGAAATAACGGTGCCTCGCTTTGTTTAAGGATGCCATGCCCTATGGTTGTGTGGGTCTTCATGATCCGCCATTCTTCCGCATCCAGCTTGCCCGGCTTTTTCAATACAGCATCTGGGATGCCGATTTTGCCGGTATCGTGCATGGGCGCAGCCAGTTCCAACAGGTTGCAGCGCTCCTCGTTCCAGCCTATCGTTTCGGCTAGAGAACGGCTGTATGCCGCCATGCGCCAGATATGGGCGCCAGTGTCGGTATCGTTGTAATGACCGGCTTTGCCGAGCATATGGATCGCATCGTGATAACTTTTTTCCAGTTTATCGGTCCGCACCAGCGACAGGTGAGTTTGCACCCTGGCTTGTACGATAGGTACTGAAATGGGTTTGGTAATGTAATCCACCGCGCCGACGTCGAACCCGGCTTTTTCGTCGATTTCTTGCCTCATCCCAGTGACGAAGATGATCGGAATATCCTGCCTCTCACGATTACTTTTGAGTCGGCGACACACTTCGTATCCATCCATGTCAGGCATCTGCACATCCAGTAAGATCAATGCCGGATTGTGTTTTTCCACGGCCAATAGGGTTTCCTGACCGCTACGGGCAAAGGCAAGGGAATGACGCCCTTTTAACGCCATGCGCAGGATGCCAAGGTTGTAGGGTTCATCATCGACACATAAAATCGGACCGTTTGACATGGTTAAACCTCCTGTAAACTAACGTTTAACCGTTTAATCAGGGCTCTGGTCTGTTCCTCGGCGGCGCGGAAATCAAAGTTATCCAGCAGTTCCCGAATGGGTTCCAGCATTTGTAATGGCAGGATTTGCTCGAGGGCGCTCAGAGCAGGTTCCGCTTCATCAGGGTCGTCTCGATCGAGAGCCAACAATAAGTCGCGCAACAAATGCAAGGGGGTATCGCTATCAACCACGCAGGAAATAGCCCCATCATTCGGTGAATTTGGTTTGGTAAGGCCTGTTATTTTGGCCAATACGTCATCAAGAGCCCGTTGTAGGGTTTGCGGCCAATCGCCTGTTTCACGATTTTCGGCCAAGGCTAGTTCGATTTTTTCAGCGAGCTCCCATACCACCATCATTGCCAAATTACCGGCGGTGCCTTTTAATTTATGCGCCAGAACCCGAGCGTGTTCCAGCAATCCCATCGTGATTAGCCCACCAATTTCGTCGCCATCGTGCCCGTGGGCATCGGCAAACTTGCGTAGATACTTATGGTAAGTCTCTACATCGCCCCAACTATGCACACCACGCTCCAGATCAATAATGGGAGTTGGCCTGACTTTAGTGGTGGTAGCGCGTGAGGTCTGGATCGATGCTATGCTTTCCTGATTTTGCTCCGTGGCATATTGCTGCAGTTGTCTAATCAAATCGTCGACATCAAAAGGCTTGGAGATAAATCCATTCATGCCGGCCGCCAGTGCCGCAGTCTGCTGGTTTTTGAAGGCGCCCGCGGTCAGGGCGATGATGGGTAATGAGGCCAAGCCCAGTATGTCGCGAATTCGCCGAGTCGCGTCATAACCGTCCATTAACGGCATCTGGATGTCCATTAAAACCACGTCGATTCGGTCAGGATTGTTACTTAGCCATTCCAATGCGGTTTTACCGTCATCGGCGAGATGAACGATCGCGCCCTCCGATTCCAGGATGCGGCACGCCATATCACGATTGATTTCGCTATCATCCACTACCAGCACCTGAAGCCGGTGCAGACGCCTATCGTTTGCCACCGAGGTAGTAGAGGCCGGCTCTAAATCCTCATGCTGGTGCCGTTTGGCTTCGGATACGACGTTATACAATGCCGAGGCCGTTACCGGCTTGTTCAGGATGGCATCCGCTACGTTTGAACCGGGCTCACGCACCAAAGCATCTCGGTCATTAGCCGTGGCCATCACGATCAGTGGTGCGTTGGGGATGTCGCCCAAGGCTTTCTTAATCTGCTGTCCGGCCGTCAGCCCATCCATGCCCGGCATGCGCCAGTCCAGCAACAGCAAGTCCGGGAGCTTGTTGTTCTGTGCTCGGGCAATGACGCGCTTTACAGCTTCCTCGCCGGAGGACACGACTTCCGGATTCCAGCCGAGACTGCGCACGGTGGCGGCCAGCATCTCTCGGGCAACCGGGTGGTCGTCGGCGATCAGGACATTCTGGAAAGCCATGACCGGTTGCACATAGTCCTGAGGCTCAACCAACTCCACGGGCAGCACAAACCAGAATTCGCTGCCTTTGCCGAGTTCGCTGATGACACCGATCTCGCCACCCATCATCTTTACCAGGCATCGGCATATGGATAGTCCTAGCCCGGTGCCACCGAAACAACGTGTCGTAGAAGTGTCTTCCTGAGCGAAGGGGGAAAAGATTTCAATCTGCTTATCGAGAGCGATGCCTTTGCCGGTATCCCGTACGCTGAATCGCAAACGATCGCGCCCATCAATCGCAGATGCCCGCGCTACAGTAAGCGCAACACTGCCGCGCTCGGTAAATTTGAGTGCATTGCTAGTCAAATTCACCAATATCTGTTCTAGTCGCAGTGCATCTCCGCGCAGAAATTCCATACCTTCCGGTGCGGGTCCCATCACTAATTCGACATCATGTTTATATTCGACGGCCGACATTAGTGTCGCCACATTATCCAGCACGTCATTCAGCCGGAACGGCGCATGCTCGATTTCAAGGCGCCCGGATTCGATTTTGGAAAAATCCAGAATGTCGTTGATGATCCCCAGCAACGAACGACCGGCAATGCGAATTTTTTTGACCAGTTTGTGTTCCTCGGTCGGGAGATGGGCCTTTTCCAGCAAATAGGCCAGTCCAAGAATGGCGTTCATCGGCGTACGTATTTCATGGCTCATGTTGGCCAGGAAATTTCCTTTGACGCTGGCCAGACGCTCCGCCTCTTGTCGAGCAGTTTGAAGTTCGGTCGTCCGCTCGGCCACGCGCTGTTCCAGAACTTCATTCATACGCACGATCTCGTCCTGGGCGCGCTTGCGCTCGGAAATATCCACTACCGTGGCCAGCACAAAATATTGATTATTATCCCGATAAGGACTCAAGCCGATTTCGAGCGGAAACACGCTGCCATTCTTGCGGGTGCCATGCAGATCCCTACCGGCGCCCATGGCTCGAGTGGTGGGCGCGCGAAGATACGCTTCGCGTTGTTCGGCGTGATAGGCGCGCATAAGCTCCGGTAAGAGCATTTCGACAGGTTGGTTCAGTAGTTCCGAAACTCGGTAACCGAACATGTCCTCGAAGGCTGGGTTAGCCATGATGATTCTGCCGCCAGCATCAGCCACCAATAAGCCGCTGGTGTTGGCCTCAAATAGCATCCTAAAACCGGCTTGCGCTTCCTGCAACCTATGGGCTGCTTCCACCTCGCTGCGCGCCAACGCCGCCTCCTTTTCGGCCTTCGCACGCGCCGCTTTTGCCTGGACCAAACGGTCAATACCGAATCCAAACAGCGAAAGTATAATTAACGCGCTTCCCAACTTGACCGGCCAAACCTGATATTCCAAAGCAGACAACTCGCTTGCCGGCAGATGGGTAACGACTTTCCAGTGTATGTTATGCGATAGCCGGGTATCCCGTTCCGGAACGGGCGATACCGAACTCCAGGTCCAAAGTCCATCCGGCAAATGAACTTGTCCCTTATCCGCCTTCGATATTGCTTCCCAAGCCTCTGGGTATCGGTTGGCCAAGGTCATTTTGCGCTGAAACATGAAATCCCATTCGTCGGACTCGTCGGGGCTCTTGAGCCAATAACCGTCGGCATTGAGCAGCATCATGCGATTGGCTGCGGGGCCGGCGCTGCCGACAAAGGCGTTCAGCATTGAACGAGCGGCAATATTAATAATCAGGATGCCGCGAGGTGTGCCATCTGCGGCAAAAATGCGAGTTGCCACCCTGATAGTCGGTTTGTAAGGTAGTTCGAACTGACCATTTTCCATGTTTAAATCGAGTGGAGAAATATAAATCTCACCCTTTTCAAGCCGAAGTGTATCAATGAAAAAATAGCGGTCGTGTTTGTCCTGTAAATCGCCGTGCGGGACTAGCTGAGGTTGTCCGTTGCTATTATTGACCCGAACACGTTCCAGTCCATGATCGTCAATCCAACGCACCTTATCGTAGTTAGGGTTGCGCGACATTAACGAAATAAAAGCCTCTTCCATTTGCGCGGCGTTTGATCCTTCTAAGGCCTCATACACGTGACGCACAGGCTTTTCATTGGCTAGGCTAATCATATGCCGTATCGGCACTGCCAATTCTCGGGCCAAACGTCCCTGGCTTAGCTCTACATAAGTCTTTTCGTCAGCCATTAACATCGACTTTTCGGTATTGATACGCGATTCGCCCAAAGACCAGGTACCTATCGAAACGAGCATAACGATAGGCAGGAACAACAACAGAAACTCCCCTAGAATGCCGACTTGCGTGAAGGCATTAGATTTGTGGAATAGCCTTTTTGAGGTAATCAAAAAATTTTCCATAGCGGTCTAAAAAAGATATTTTCAGCGGAAGTTTGCTCTTCAACGACAAGCCCCAGTGCTACAAGGAATACTATTTCGATAAATATTGAAGCGCTTGGATTGATTCTTCTGAGAGTGCTGAATGATTAAAAAACGATAGTGCTCGCACGTAGTCAGCATATCTTATACACCAGACTGCGATACATTAAAAACAACAAAATTCGCGCGTATTTCAACGTGATTCTTATCAGCCAAACTGAGGCGATCTTTTCCCCATCATTCATTGCGGCTTGGATTGAATATTAGATGTCTCGCCATGCTTTGCTAGCCTTTATTCACAAGAACATACAGACAAAAGCTTAATCCGCATTCTGATGCGAATGCTCCTATTTTCTTAACGCGAAGCCTACTCTGCCTGAAGTCGAGTCGACCGGTCTAATTTTTGGGTTCCACAGTTTATCAAGGAGAAGAGCCGAGTTTAAACTTATGCTATACCAAAGACATATGACGCTGTTTTGGGGTTACGGGCTTTGAAAAATCAAGGTCAGCTTTTGACTGATCGCTATCTATTCCACTCATTTTCCGCGGAGACCGAGCTTTTTTCTTGGCCGTTGCAGTTCAGAGCTCGAGCATTGGACAAAATAACTGCAATGTTCTGGGTTGGAACTGAAACGTTGGAGAAAATTTCTCGGTCATTCGAGCTTTAAGCTCGATTATTCAAGAAAATTTCTCGATCATTGCCGCTCTGGGCTTGAGCATTGGACAACATAACTGCAACGTTCTCGTGCGGAAGTGGAACGTTGGCGAAATTAGCTGCAAACCGTCATGGCTTCAACCCGCCAACAAAACCCGACCCAACAAACTCCCCTGCTCTATCGCAGCGACCGGCCCGGCGCCGCACTTGGCCAGTATGATTTGTAATTCCTGCTGTAAGCATTCATTGCGTTGCTGCTCGGCCAGCAATATTTGCTCGACTTCAGCCCTAACCGTCGCCAATGCTTGTTGATAGCCTTTCTGCAAGCCTTTCAAAGCGGCCTTTTGCAAGGATGGCTGGATTTTTTTGTGCAGGAAAAACGGGATCAGCCAACTGAGACCGATCAACAGCACGCTATGAACCGCGAAGTCGGTACCCAAGTAAGCAGTGGCGTCGGCGGCGCTGTGGTAGTAGCCGGAGAACACTTGATATCCCACCGCCCCCATCGCCGCCAGCGGCAAAACAGTCTCACAGATCGCGGTGAATCTCAGCAGGAAACGCTGAGCGCCGTTACCTGGCTGCAATAACGCCTGCCGGCCAGCCAGCTCGGTTTGAGCGCTGAGGTTTTTCTCGGTTTGCTCGCGCACATTTTGCAAGGCGCTTTTCAAGGGTTTGCTGGGGATGTTGGCTTGCGCGGCTTGCAACACCAATTCGTCCAGCAAATCGTTCAGGCGGTTCTGCGCCCAGTCGTCCCACAGCTTGATGTCTGCTGCTTGGCCCAGGTTTTCCGCCCAGAATTGTGCGAGTTGCTTGATCGGCCAAGCCAGACCTTGTTGCAAGCTGGCTTCGGTATGCTGCCAGAGCGCATCGAAATTCTGCTGTAATTGCGCGTAGTCTTGCGTGGAAAAATCGTCGGCCAGTTGTTGCAAGGTCTGCTTTAGATGCTGGCGGCGCAATTGCTCGCCGCGCTGCTCCAATTGGGCGACGCTATGCTGTCCAGAAAGTTGCCGCAACTGCTCCAGCAAGGCGGCAAATTCGTCGCCGTCCGGTTCGCTGCAACTGGTGCAAAAAATTAAGGGATCAGTAAAACCGGCCTTACCCAGCTGCTGTTTAAAATCGTCGTATTGCACCAACTGACCACGATCCCATTGATTCATCACAAACAGCCAGGCGTGTTTTGCACCTTCCGCCAGCAGCAATTGCCAGGCTTTGTTGTCGCGGTAGCGCTCGGGACTGACTACATATAACAGCACATCGATATGCGGCAGCCACTCCAGCACCAAACGCTTATTGCTGAGCTCGACGCTATCGAAATCCGGCATGTCGATCCAAACGATATGGCTGTTTGCAACTTCGCTGTGCTGGCTGATCTTGATGCTGTCCAGCGGCAGGCCGGCCGGTAACTTATTAATTGCCAGACTTTGATGGTAATACAAAGTCACTTCCCGCGAGGTCGGCCGCTCGATGCCGGCCCGGGCAATCGCCTGCCCCGCCAAACGATTCAGTAAGCTGCTTTTACCAACACCGGTGCCGCCCATGAACGCCACAATCAACGGCCTGCTATCCGGATCGGTTTGACTCGCGGCAAACAGGCTTTCCGTGCTGCGCGCGTCTATCGTGGTCAATAATTGCGCCCGTTCCGCGCTTAAACGGCCTTCGGCTTGCGCCGTTGCGGCCCATTGCCGGGCTTGGGTCAGCAATTCAGAGTAATCGTAAGCCATGTTTCTTCTCTTTCAGCGCCTGCTCCGCGGCGTGGCATTGTTGTTCGGAGATATTAAAGCGGGTGGGCGACAGCACGCCTTGCGGCAACAAATACAAGCGCTGTTTCAGGCAGGCCTCGAACAGCGCGGTTTTCACGGTGTTGAGCTGATGCTGTTTTAATTCGGCTTCGACCTTATGCATATAACTGCCGATAGCGCTTTCGGCTAATAAGGAAGTAATGGTCAGCATCAACGGCGTGATCACCAAATCATGGATACCGATACCGCCGGCCTGGATCGCCAGCAATAAGGCACCGGCGTCGGTCGTGACACGGGTGGCACGCAGACTGTTCAAAACCATCGGCTGCTCTTGCAGCTTTACGTATAAGCGCTGCGCCGAGGCTTCCACATCCTGCTGAAAATCGCTGTGATAGTCCGTCACCGCCTGGCGATAAATCTGTAATAAATCGCCGCGTTTCTGTCTCAGCGCCATCGCGGTTTCTTTCCACCAGCGACTATCGGCGGGCTCGGTTTCGGTTTTCTCCAGCAAGCGGTCGGCAATTTGAATCAACAGATGCTCGCCTAACTGATTCAACACGCCGAGCTCCTGATTCGGGTTGACGGCAGCATTGCCGCCGCCCAAGGCAAATAATTTACGAAACGGCCAGGTCATGGCCCTTCGGGTCTTGCCTAGCGCTTTGGCGATACCGGGGATTTCCAGCAAGGTGAGCAGATTTAATAAGGCGTTTTGAAAGGTTTCGTAATGATGCGGATGGTTAAGATAATCGCGCTGGTACTCCTTAACCGCCTGCGCCAAAGCTTGATCGACCAGGGTTTGCCAATGATGCTGCGCATGGTGTTCGGCAAACACCGGTTGCAGCCAGTCCAGCCAATAACGGCTAAGTAATTGCTGTTGGCGAGCAGCATGTTTGTGGCGGGTGACCTTTTTCGCCAGATCGGCAAATGCGTGCGTAGCCGACTGCGGCCAGCTCGGCACGGCCGGGGCTTTTTGGAATAACAAAGGCACCACGTTTGGCAATGGATCTTGCCGGGTCTGTAGCCATTTTTGCCGCAACGAATCCAGAATCACCGGCTCGCTGCCTTCGTTAAGTTTATTCACGCAAATCAAGGTAGGCTGCTGGAAAACCTCGATGGCTTTCATCATTTCCCAAACCGATTGATCGGCGTATTTTTCTTTACTCACCACCAGTACCACGATGTCCGCCAGCGCGATGGTGCGGATCACGCCTTCCCGATAATCAGCGGCGTCTATTGAATCGAAATCAGGCGTATCCCAGCAGACGCAAGCCGGCAACAAGGCCGAGGCGCCGGGGCTTGGACTCAAGGAATAGCAATCGTATCTTCCCGGCCGCAGCTCAGTTTGCTCCAAACGTTGAAAGCGGCCGAAATAATGTTGCATGCCATCGCAATCATCGGGGGTCAGGCTGTGGCAAAAACCCTGGGCCTGTACCGTGTAACCGGCCAGCGGACTCACACCGGCGGCATTGGCACTTAACAGCAGGTTGACGACAGAACTTTTACCGGCCTGCGTCGGCCCGATCACGGCGATTTGCAGCGGAAATCCGGGGTTGTTGTCCAGCAGCTCACCTTTGCGAATAAAGGCTTCGCCGTGCAACAATTGCTCTATACGTTGCTGATAATCCAGGTACTGGGGATTTTTTTTATCCAGCTGCTGTAGCACAGTTTGGTAACGCTGTTTGAGAAGTTGGATAAATTCCAGCATGTGGTAAGCTTGTGTTTTTAATTACCGAGTAATTTGGTTTGTTTGGTAACCCGCGTTGCAACCATTATAAATACAAAATTCGGGTTTGTTTATTTAGCCACTGGGGGGCTACATCATGAAAAAAGCGTCAACTGTTTTGGTTTTTTTAATCTGCGCATTTTTGGCCGGTTGCAATAAAAGCAATCAAATCAACGGTAGCAGTTTAAAAACGGTCAATCGATCAATCAGTCAAATCAAGGAAAAATTGCCGCTGGACCAACGCATCGAGTTTGAAGTGTCTTTCTGGACCTTACGCGATGAAATCCGCAATAACAAGGAGTTTTTGGACGCTATCGATGGCAAGACACCGGAACAATTGGTAGAAGCCGGCAAAGAGCTGTTTGCCAAACGCAAAGCAGCCGGCAGCAAAGACTATGAAAAATACGCCAACTGGGACCAAATGATTTCACAATATTCGCAAGAACGTATTGATCAAAACCGCAAGAAAACCCCTGACCAACGTGATAAAAACCCACCGGCACGGGTCGATTACAAAATGCATTCCATGTAATTTATTTGCGCACCGGGGCCGGCAGTTGTTTCTGTTCCACCAGAACCGCGACAAACTGACTGGCCTCGCTGATGGTTTTTTCCATCACCTCGATCAATCTCGAAATATCCACACCAATTTCCATAAACTCGTGCCGCAATGCAGCTATCGCATGCGCATTCAAGTTGTGCTTTAAAAACAATACCTGATCTTGGAACGCCGCCAACACTGGATGCATGCGGGTTTCCGCGGTCTGCAAGGCTTTTAACAAACGGGCGTATTGCTGCCGTGACTTTTTCAACTGCTGCTGGCTGCGCGCCTTCAAGGCCCGGTTGCTGTATAAAGCCAGCTCGGCTTCCCATTCGTTGAATAGAGCTTCACTAATCTCTTCGACCGCCTGAATTCTTTGACTAACTTGATCCGCCTTACCCTTGCATAGGTCATAGCGGCGTTTGAGTTGCTGATAGCGTTGTTCCAGCGAACTATCCTGCAAGTTGACGATGCTTTTGAATTTATCCAGCGCATCGACGAACTGATCCCGGCTTTCTTTCAAACTCTCGCAAGCCTGCCCGACCTGCATCACCACGATGTCGCGTTTTTGATGACCCAGCAAGGATTCGCGACTTTGGTAGTAAGCCTTGCGCAAGCGCTTGTTCAGAATGGCTTTGATAAAATTAATCATGGTGGGACAGGAAACGGTCTTTATTAATCACTTTGATTTTGTAGTTAACCTGGGTGGTGAAGCGTTGAAAAGCAGCATCCAGGATGCCTTGTCGCTGCAAGTCAGGCAAACTCGCTTGCTCCGAAATTGGCGCCGATTTAACAACAATTAGCTCGTCGGCTTCGATATAGCCAGCCAACCAGGCCGCCAAACTATCGGAAGTAATATCCCAACTGGCGACAATCTCAGCCTTATCCAGTTGCTCGACTTGCGGAGACCAGATCAGCACAGGTTTGACTTGCCACGCGGAGCATAAACTATCCGCATCGACGACGATTGCAAATTCGGGCATTAGGCTGTGCATCAACAAGGCCATTTGCTGCATCGCCAGAATAGCCATCCGGTGCGCGGCAACATCATCAAAATGCCACCGCCTTTGCGCGATGCGCACTTGTTCGGCGAACGGTCCGCCGCCGGGCACGATTACGATTGGGCCGGCTCGATTTGCAATGGCCGCCAAGCAAGCGGGTAAAGCAGCCGTTTCCAGCAAGCTACCGCCCAGCTTGATCACACAAGTCATACGCTAAATTGTTTGAGCAACTGCAATAAGGCGGCGGCCTTGTCGAAGCATTCCTGATATTCCTCGTCCAGCACCGAGTCATTGACGATGCCGCCACCCGCCCAAAAGCGTACCGTGCCGTGATTGTGGACCAGAGTGCGAATGGCGATATTGGTATCCATATTGCCGTCGAAGCCTATATACCCAATCGCCCCGCAATAAATGCCACGCCGGTGCGGTTCCAGTTCCTCGATGATTTCCATCGCTCGGATCTTAGGCGCGCCGGTAATCGAGCCGCCCGGAAAGCAGCTGCGCAATAAATCGATGGCATGTTGGCCGGCCGCTAGCTGACCCGTCACAGTACTGACCAAATGATGTACGGTGGCATAGCTTTCTACAGAAAATAGGCTTGGCACCCACACCGAGCCTTTCCGGCAACTCTTGCCCAAATCGTTGCGTAACAGATCGACGATCATCACGTTCTCGGCTCTATCCTTGGTGCTGGATACCAAGTCTTCGATCTGCGCCTGATCGTCTTCCCAGTCGCTCCGGCGCGGACGGGTACCCTTGATGGGTTTGGTTTCTACCGCTCCCTCCGTTACTTTTAAAAAGCGTTCCGGCGAAGAACTTAAGACCTGCACATCCGGGAAATTCAAATAGGCGCTAAAGGGTGCGGCGTTGATCTGCCGCAGCACTTGATAGGCTTGCCACGGCTCGCCTTGGCAAGGGCTCTCGAAGCGTTGGGTCAAATTGATTTGATAGCAATCGCCCTCTTTCAGATAGTGCTTGATACGTTGAAATGCCGTAGCGTAGGCCTCTCGATCCATGTTGGCGCGCGGGGCTTGCAGAACTTTAAATTCCGCAGTTTCTACTGGGGTAGTAATTGTGCTGAATTCGGCGATAAGTCTTTGCTGCTCACATTCCGGTAGGTCATAACCGACCAACCAGCTTTGCCGACGCTGATGATCGACAATCACCGCCCAGCGATAAATGCCCACCGCCATTTCCGGCAGTTGTTCGGCATCGCCTGCTATTTCAGGCAATCGCTCAATGCGTCTGGCCAGATCGTAAGAAAAATAACCGATGGCACCACCATTGAACGGCAAGCCCTCAATACCAGCTAATGGCGTGCCCAACTGCTGCTTCAGTACCTGAAAGGGGTCTTCCGTGCTTTCAGTCACCATACCATCGCGTTCGATGCGAGTGATATTGCCGCGCGTTTGCAAGGTTACGACTGGAGCGTAGGCGATAATGTCAAACCTATCCTGCGTGCTGTAAGGCTGGGCGCTATCCAGAAATACCGCCCAAGGCTGCTGCGCCAGCGGGGCGAATAATGCGGAACTGTCCTGAAAATAAGGCAGAGAATGTTTGATGGGTTTTGCTAAAGGCATTAAGGGGTGCTAATAAACGGCCGGAATGTGCCGCGAAGACATGATTTGCAATCTACCGATTTTACCCCAGCCGCCGGCTTTAACCAAACCCGCCGGCAAGATAAGCCACGGCAGCGGCCGGCGCGCAGTCGGCTGCGTCGATAGCCTGGGTTTTATCGGTTGCTGGCAGCAACTCGGTAAAGTCCAGATAATCAACCCCTAAATCCCTGGCAATGTCCCGTACCAAAAACCGGCCGACGCCGGCACCGACTAATTTAATCGCCGAGCGGGTTTCCGCTCTTTGCAATTGCCTGACACAAGCCAGACTAATTTTTTGTATTTGCTTGGTTTTTAGTTGCTCTGCAAATGCCAACCAGAGTGCGTGATCGCTCTCGCTGAACTCGTAACCGGTCAACCGCGACAAGCGGCGGGCACTGGCCGAAATCGACTTTTCCGCGCCATCGGCGGTATCGCTTTGATCGTGCGCTTCGTTCAAGTCGCCGGTCAGGCGATACACATCGGCCATCGTCGCGAAATATTCGGCCATCAAGCCCATTTGCTGGCCGTTGAACTCTGCCTCTTGGGCAATCGCCATTACCGCCGTGCGGACAATGCCGGTATACACCAATTCGCCGGAGACCAAGCGCTGATAGTCGGTAAAGCCTTGCACTTTAAGCTGGTGGTTTTCGACAAGCAAAATATCGCTTGTGGTACTGCCTATATCCACAAATAAGACGTTCGGCAGGCGTTTTTCTACCATTAACAAGCTGGCCAGCCAGTTAGCGGAGGCGATCTCCATGCAATCGGCCGGCTGAATTTGCGCTGCCGGCAAAAAGCCGCGCGAGCCGGCAAATACCGATACCTGCTCGGCGTTGAATTGTTCGCAAACAGCCTGGACGATGGCATTGACGCCTTGCTCGCGACTGGTAAAGCAATCCACCAGTTCGCCGGTCATTGTCACGGCATGCTGGCAATCCTGCAAATCGAACTGGCCGGCCAAATCGGCCAGGGTGCTATGCAAGAAATCCACGCCCTTCCATAGCGGACAAGCCTGCTGAGCAACTGTCCGGACATGCCCGGAGCCATCCAACAAGGCCAATTTGACGTGCGCACCGCCAATATCCCAACCTGCTATCTGTGTATTCATATCCCTTTTTAATTGATACTGATTTGGACCGTTTCATTTCTACTGACCCGAAAAACCGGGTCTGCATGCCGCAGGCGCAATACCTGCTCTGCCACGTTGATGCCGGTCGCTTGTTGGATACCGACGTAAGAACTCGTCAGACGCGGATTGATTTCCACTACCAACGGACCTAATTCGGCGTTCTCTATAACATCAATACCAACATAACCCCATAAGCCGGGCATCGCTTCGGCGATTTCATTTACCAGGTTTCGATAAAAATCCAGCTTATCGGTTGGCATATTGACTAAACAGCCTTGCAAACTGAATCGGCCATTTTCCAAAACGATTTGCTGGTGGTTATAGCAAATAAGCCAAGCTTGGCCGTGTTTGAACAAGCAAGACAAACTGGCGGCCTGTCCATGGATATAGGGTTGCAAGACATAGCTTTGCGGATCGTTTAATTCGGCAATAGCGGCCGGCAGTTGTTTGGCATCGATTTGCAAACTATCGAGGCACCCGACGCCGTCGGCAATTTTTATGACGATATTATCGCCTAAGCCATCCACCCATTGATCGAGCAAGCGAGTCTCCACCAATGGAATCGCGCATTTTTTCAAAGCTTGATAAGTCGCATACTTGTTGGCGCAAACAGCCAAGGCGGCGGAGTTTGATAACAAAACCTCGACATTCGCGGCAATAGCCAGCTCAGCCAAGCTTTGCAAAATGCCATTGCTTTCCGGCGCGATTGGCCAAAACAAATCGGCTTCAGTTAGTAAATCCCGCAACAGTGCAAAGATGTCGCAAGCGGCGCTTACCGTTACAATTTCCGATTGCGACAACATATCCGATCTGGCGCAACGCTCGTCCAGCGGTACGCATAGCTGAATATCGTCCAGACACTTCAGCTCGACGATTAAAGTCTGTAACATCATCTCGCCTTCCGTCGCCAACGAAGCAGGCAATGCCTGCCCGACCAAACCGCCGCCGGTAATATATTCAAATACCAGAATTCTCAATTCTAAAACTCGCTTGGCCTATGCAGATTATTCCAGTCATTGATTTAAAAGGCGGCCAAGTGGTCCATGCCGCAGGCGGCGACCGCAGTCGCTATCAACCCGTACATCACACTTCGTCACTGTGCGATAGCAGCGAGATAAACTACGTGGTAGCCCGTTTTTTAAAGCTGTATCCATTTCAAACATTTTACATTGCAGACCTCGACGCTATCGGCGGCAACGGCAATCACGACGTGGCCATCGATGACTTGCTTAGCCAATATACAAACCAGGAATTTTGGCTGGATAACGGCAGCAGCTATCAAGCTCTAACTACGACCACTCGTCCAAGTAACTGTAAGCCGGTCATCGGCACCGAATCGCAACAACTACCCGTATCTTTAAAAAACGCCGGTCTCATCCTATCCCTGGATTTTAAACATAACCAGGCTTTGGGTCATCCTGGATGGTTGGAAAGCCTGGAACTGTGGCCGGAAACTGTAGTGGTGATGACCTTGGATTTGGTCGGCAGCAATAAGGGCCCGGACTTTGAAAAACTAAGCAAGCTTTGCAAGGAACATCCAGACAAACGTTTTGTCGCGGCTGGCGGTGTGCGCGATATTAACGATCTCATGCAACTGAAAACCATCGGCATTGATGCCGTGTTGCTGGCCAGCGCTTTGCATAACGGCAGTATCGACGCCGCCATGATGGAAAAATTTTAGGCAAAAAAATACCCCGGCAAGCCGGGGTATCTTCGACAGCCTTTGAAACTAAAAACTTAAACGTTGTTAGCAGCAAATGGGTGTTTTGCACCAGATTTAGCAGCAACTACTTCTTTAGCAGTTGGAGTACCGGCAACAGCGCGAGCGATTGCTTCTTTGGTAGCTTTGTAGTTGAATTCTTCGATTTTTGCATCGTCTTCAGCCAACCAGTGGATGAAAACACCAACAGAAATGAACAAATCGTCAGCTTCGTCAGCAGGGATAGTGCCGTCTTCAACGGAATCAGCAACAGCCATAGCAACAGCGCGTTGAGCTGGTCCAAACATTTGAACAGCTTGTTTTGCGCCTTTGATGGTTACTTTGTTGAACAGGATGGTTGCAGGTTTAACCAACAGGTTAGGAGCAACAACAGCCAACAGAGTAGAGAAACCGTCTTTGTTGTTTGTCAAAGCATTTGCGAAAGCAGTTTCAGCTGCTGAGCCGCGTGGGCCGATGATCAAATCGATGTGAGCAATTTCGTTGCCTTCACCAACCAAAGATTCGCCAACACGCAAGTTATTGATTTTTGCCATTTTAAATTTATCCCCTAAAGATAAGATTGAACCAAAAAAATAGACACGTTAGTGTCTCAAGATTGTAGTTTCTGCTTAGTTCCCTCTATAACCCACCGGTTTCTTCACCGATAAGTTGTTCCAGAAGCACCACCAGTACTGTCGCTACAGTTATGTCAGCTGTTGTACCCGGATTGATCCTTTGTGCCTTAAAAGCTTTGTCCAGATCATACAATACTGGCAAAAGCTCTTTAGGCTCACAAGCTGTTTGCATCGCTCTATCGAGCTTATGCATCTCAGCCTTGATCCACTCTGAATACCGCTCTCCATACTTCCGCTCAATATGACTATCGGGATATTGAGCCAACATTGCGGCAAAAACCGCTAACGCAGCCCAAGCACAATCGCCAGACAAAACGAAAGCACGATTATATCGTAAAACGCCGAAATCAAAAACGTCTTTAAAAATTGTTGCGTATTGCAACGCAATTCTGTCCTTGTCAGCGGCAAAAACCATAGCCTCGGTCAGGTTCACATCCGCCGGCTTTTGTACGTCGTGTTGCGCGGATTCGCCCAAGCCCGCCGGAGCGGCCAAGGTCACGGCCTTGAAAACCCAATCGGCATCCTCGCGAGTAGTTTTTTCCAGCAATAGTCGTAAACCATCGCGCAAGTTTTCACCTTTCGCCAACCTAGCCACCGCCTGCAACAAAGGCGCGCAAAGCAGAATAATACCCAGATTGGTATTGCAAGCCACCGCCTCGCGGGTAGCCTTGACCGCATAGTAAATTTTCTCGCCCAAGCTGTAATCGGGATTAGTGATCGGCTCGCTGCTAACCCGAGCGCTGACACGAAAATCCTCAACCGTCATATCGTCGGCAGCGCTGTAGACGCTGACATTGCCGGGCTTAAAGGCTTGCAACTCGGTTTCGCAAGCTTGCAGATAAACGTCTATCAATTGCTGCCTGCTCAGCATACTTTTTCCTTTACGCAATAACGATCGAGCAAATCGGCCACCAGGTATTCGGCGATGTTGATCTCGCAAACACTTTGCAAGCCTTTCCAGGCCGGCACGCTGTTTACTTCGATGATGCGATAACAGCCGTCCTCATCCTGAATGACATCCACACCGGCGTAATCCATTTTTAACGCATTGACAGCGGCAATCGCCAACTCTGCTAAGTCAGGCTCCAGCTCAATGCATTCACAAGACGCGCCTCTGGCCACATTATTCAGCCAAGAAATACCGCGCCGCCGCATCGCAGCAACCGCTCTGCCGTTGATCACGAACACGCGCACATCCGAATAACCATCGCCTGCACATTCCACAAAGCGCTGCAAATAATAAATACCGCGACTGCTGGTCAACCACAACAAATCGGTGGATTTTTCGATACGCCGAATGCCTTCGCCTTGAGAACCGAACAAAGGCTTGCTGATTAGATAATAGCCCTCGCGTAACTGTTGCTCGGCAATCGCCAATGCTGCGTCACGATCGCGTAACACCCAGGTCATCGCAGTCGGCAAGCCGGCATGCCGCAATAAAAAACTGGTCATGCCCTTATCGACGCTACGCTCGATCGCGCCGGCATCGTTATATACCGGCACCCCCAGTATCTTTAAGGCGTGCAAGACATCCAAATAAAACACCACCTCTTCCAGTGAACCGCCGGGCACGCCCCGCACGAAAACCGCCGCCGGCAATTCTTGCTCAAAACCGGGAATAATAATGGGCAGTTCGGTGATCGTTAACTGCAATTTGCAGGCAGTCAGCGATACATAGTCGGCGGCATAACCGCGCTCGGCAAAAGCCAAGCACAACTGCTTGCCATGCCAACCGGGATCGTCGGTGATAATTGCAATTCGGCGCAAGGGAATGTGTTACGAATGAAGTTAGCGATACAAGCTAACCGACCTTGCGCGGCAAGGCCAGTTAGCTGTCGAAGAGATTTAGAGCGGATTAAGCCCCGAACGAAAGATCGAGCAAAGCATTATCCAATTTGCCGGCGCGGAAACTTTTACCTGATTCTACTGCGGTGACGATAACGCTGGCCGGGCTGAACAACATCGCATCGACTTTGAAGAAATCGTATTCGTAGGCTTTGAAAATATCGGCAAACGGTTTACCGTAATCTTTTGATGTCGAACTTGGCAACTCCTTGGCCAATTTTTCCGCTGCTTCGTCGCTGCCTTTCACAAACAAATGCACTTGGCCGGCAAACAAAATAGCATCGTTAGTGCGGCCCATGGCTTTAACAAAGTTAGGATGTGGAGGGCAAATCGGCGCACTGCCGGAACCGTCGATAATGTTTTCCAATGGAAAATGCAGCGCGTGGGCTTTGTGCATCGCTACTTCCAACACCCGACCGACTACTTGTACACCACCCGCCAAACTGCTGGTAGGCGTGACAATAATCGTCAAATTAGCCGGCGAAACGCCGCAAGCCGCCGCGACTTTCTCGACGATTTCCACCGGCGGCAATGCATCGTTTTCGATGACCAATGCGGTTTGCGCCGCGCTGTCGCGGTATTCCAGTTCTTTATAAAGCTCTTCGACAGGCTCGACGACCCCTTCTTTTAATTTGGTCGCCATCGCCCGTGCCGGCCCGGAACCCAAAGCATAATATTTACCATGCGACAAACTCCACCCGGCATATTGGCTACCCAGGCAAGACAATACCGGATTGCTGGCGTGAACGTTAATGGTCAGCGGCCAATTGGTGGTGTACGGACTTTGCGAGATCGTCGCGGTACCCAAACCGCCCATGCAGATTTCAGTGATAATCCGTCCTGCTTCCAGACCGCCCGGCACTTTGATACCCGCATCGATAACAGTGCAGCCGTTTTCCAGCTTTTCGATACCCAACCGTAATTTATCCGCGTTATCCAGCAGTTGTTGAACCAAGGGCTGGGAAAATTTATTGACGCTTGCCTGGTATTGCATGAGTTTTAAAGACCTGTTTCCAAAAGATTTGCAAGGATGCGTTGTTGGCGATGCAGATTATCCAGCACCTGCCCCGAGTTTTTTCCGGTGGCAATAATACTGCATATCGGCTCGCCTGTGGCAACAATTGCGCCGGGATTCGGCCTATCCACTGCCCATATCGGCCATGCCAGTCGTTCAGGTATCGTCACTTTTTCTCTCGCATAAACTACCTGATAAGCACTCGGCCCTATCAATAATTCGACACTATCGTCCAGGCAGTTTTCAAAGCCTTGCAAATGTTTCAATAACAGCGATTTGCCATAAAGCTGAGCGCTAGCGGAAATCCGCGCATTGATCTCCAATACATAACAGGTGCCGTCTTGCAGCATAAAATCCATGCTATTTAAACCTCGCAACTGATAAGCCTCTACAAGCTTGCCTAAGCAATCCGCAATTTCAGCCTGGATAGACATAGAAACCTTGGCATGACTGGCAATCCCGGCAAATAGGAACGACTGCCCGTCATCCGGCTTTACAGTCCATTGCTCGTTAAAACCGATCAGCTCAACCCCATTGCGACTCGCTGCAAACAACACCGACATCGAACGACCTTCGATATATTTCTGCCAATAGCCGTCGGCAAAATCGGCTCGGCTATTACAACGCCTTATGCCCAAGCCGCCCTCGCCGCGCCACGGTTTAAACAACCAGTCAAAGCCATCGTCAGGCTTTGTGAAAACAACCTCTGGATGGGGAATTGACAATGAATCGAGCCGAGCAAAAAAATCGCGCTTATCTTGGATGCGGTGAAAAGTAGCGGCCGAATTCCCGATAATCTGCCAATCCTTTTCCAGACAGCTCAAGGTTTCCGGGTATGTTTCCAAACCACTGCCGTATAACAATTCAGTTAAGCCATAAATCTCCCGAACCGCTGCCACAGTAGCGCTAATATCATCCCATGCCAGTGACGACACCTGATATGTCTGCTTTGCCATTTGCCGAGTATCGCTATCGACAAAGCAATCGATAGCCACCACTTCGCACCCGGAATCGATGCACATTTGCACCAGCATTCGTGCCGATTTGGCAATCACTAACAAGCACTTAGGGATAAAGGGAGATTGCATTCGACTGCGATGTTAAGCTGGATTGGCAAAAAACGCTGGATTTTAAAATATTTTCTGTAATAATACGCGGCTGTTGGAGAGCTGGCTGAGCGGTCGAAAGCGGCGGTCTTGAAAACCGTTGAAGGTTTATCCCTTCCTGGGGTTCGAATCCCTAGCTCTCCGCCATATTACTGAAAAGGCCTTGTAAATCAAGGCCTTTTTTGTTTTAAAGCCTCAATGAGCGACGTTTGCTACAAAACGATGCTACAAAGAGGCTTGCTATCATGGCAAAAATCCCCTATCTAGTAAGACGAAAAAATGTCTTTTATTTTCGTCTCGGCGTTCCCGTTGCACTTCGCGAAATCGTCAAAAGTCTTAAAACCGAAGACAGCGACGAAGCAACGCGCCGAGCGTTAAAGCTTGCGGCTCATTTCAAATCGCTTTTACACGACCTAAAAACAGGCAAGACAAGCTCAACAATCTGTTTTGATTCGCTCGACCTTATTTCCGCGAAAAGCAACACACAAGAAACGCCAAAGCAGCTAGAGACAGTCGCTGCCCCTACCCCACCAGCAATAAAAACCCGAAAAGCGCCGCTATTGTCAGCCGTTGTTGACGACTTCCTGAAACGTTACGATCAAGAAAACAAGGCAATGCTAGGCAAGCTAAATGCTACCTTGCCCATTTTTGTTGAGCTGATAACTAACAAGTCAGTAAACGAAATATTACAAGCCGACATCAATCTGTTTTTTGACGACGTCCAACGATTGCCAGTAAGACGGGACACAAAAGAATTTCAACGGCTGCCAATTCGAAAAGTCATTGAAGCCAATACTGGGCCGACGATTTCGGAAAAGACCTTCAAGTCAACTTATCGAGCCTGTATCAGCTTTTTTTAAACTGGGCTGCTGTTCATTACAAAGACCAAGGCTTTCCGTCCTTAAGTGTTGATGGCGCTATTTATCGCGGCGAACGTGCCGACGCCATCAACAAACAATGGGCCATGAAACCCGAAGAGCTGCAAAAGTTGTTCAATAATCCCAAGATGAAGATCTATAAAATAAGGGCTTTGTTGCATAAATC